>DAITMF010000005.1:0-85059 GCA_036835325.1 Flavobacteriales bacterium | reverse complement strand
CGCTTTTCATCGGCCTCGCGCAGCCGCAGAGCGGCGTAGGTTGGGTAGGGATGGGCCTCTGGCCCGTCCATGTAGGGGAGCCCACAACATCCCGTAAGCCCCGTAGGGGCGTAGGAAACGGTCGTGCATCAACCTACGTCCCTACGGGACTTGTGTGTGGTGCGCTCCCTACAGTGGACGGGTTCCGTCCCGATTTCATCGGTACTCCACCCATCCCTACCAAACCTGCGCCACTACGTGGCTGGCCGTGTGCGCCGCAAAATGTATCGATTGCACTGCGCAATTGGGTTGCGGTGTGTGGTGTGCGGTAAACGTTATGTGGTGTACAGAATAGGTTTACCACCGGTTGCTGCGCGGCGGTTAGGGGATACAACGCATGGCATGGCGTCGCCCTGCAACCGAAACGCTTTTCATCGGCCTCGCGCAGCCGCAGAGCGGCGTAGGTTGGGTAGGGATGGGTGAAGCCGAAGGCGAAACCCGTCCACAATGCGGCGCGTGTGCGTACCGTAAGCCCCGTAAGGGCGTAGGAAACGGTCGCTAATCATCCTACGTCCCTACGGGACTTGTGTATGGTGTGCGCGCCCGACGGTGGACGGGTTCCGTCCCGATTTCATCGGTACTCCACCCATCCCTACCAAGCCTGCGCCACTACGTGGCTGGCCGTGTGCGCCGCAAAATGTATCGGTTGCAAAGCGCAATTGGGTTGCGCTGTGTGGTGTGCGGTAAACGTTATGTGGTGTACAGAATAGGTTTACCACCGGTTGCTGCGCGGCGGTTAGGGGATACAACGCATGGCATGGCGTCGCCCTGCAACCGAAACGCTTTTCATCGGCCTCGCGCAGCCGCAGAGCGGCGTAGGTTGGGTAGGGATGGGCCTCTGGCCCGTCCATGCAGGGGCGCAAAGACACACAAAAACAAAAAAAAACGTCCCATCTGGGACGTTTCAAAAAACCATTCGGTGTTTTGACCCGAGTATTTCGCTCTTGCTCAATACTCTTGCTCAAAACTGTTTTGTGGAGCTGGCGGGGGTCGAACCCGCGTCCAAACAAGGAATTTCTAAGTTTTCTACATGCTTAGCCGACAGTTGATTTTCGTCTTGGAGCCGGATGCCGGCGGCCTATCCCAAGCTTAGTCTGTTAAGCTTCGCTCAAGGGGCCAGACTCCCCCGTCGCTAGTCCATTTTGTACGATGCCCATTGTTTAAAGGATAAGGACAGAACCCTTAAACCGGACAGCTCGTTCTGCCACGCTACGTGACAGAATTAGGCAATCGGTCTGAGACCTGATTAAGCCGCGAGCGCGTAAGAAGTGTTGTCATTTCTGACCCGTGCCCTGAGATTAACGAGGAAAAACACGAAACCCTCGGCATGCTTGCTCAGCGATTCTTCTCGCTGTCAAAGCCAAATTCAGCCCCAAAAATCAATGATCGTTTCCGCCTCCATAAACGTTGGCGGAGCCTGCAAATATACGCTACTTTTTCCATTCCTGCAAATGCCACGCGGCGTGAGGCACCGCCACAGACCCGTGTCCACAGCGCGCTGTTGAATCACCGTTGACCACGGCCTTCAAACTGCGTGCTGCCAAAGCTATTTTTGTAGAATTCATTGAACCACCATGCGCTTCCTGCTCGTCATTGTGCTCCTTGCCTTCGCCGTTGCCTATGTGTACGGCATGTACCGCCTGCTGGCCAAGGTCAAAAAGAGCAAGCGTAAACAATTCCTGAAAATCCAATTGGTGTTTACCGCCGTGCTGCTGGTCATCCTCTCGGCCATCGCGGTTTGGCAACGCGAACGTTTGGCGGGGTGGTTCGCCCGACCATCCTCCCCCGAATCGCAAATGGATGAGGGCTCGGCCATCCCCGAAAAATCAAACCGCTGCGCCTGTACGTGGGATTCCATGCGGCTCAAACGCGACGACTACAAAACCAAACACCGGCCCGCCGCTGAACGCCTCACCGGTGAGGCCTTCATCCGCGATGAAGCGGCCATGAACGAACTCCTGGCCAAAGGGAAACTCGTCCCCCTCAAAGCCCCTGAGGGTGTCCGCATCCAAAAACTGACCCACAGCGAACCCTTCCTCCATCCAAAAGCGGCCAAAACCCTTGACAAACTGGCCGACCGTTTCCGTGAAAAACTCGACGGTACCCGCGAAAGCGATGCCGCCGTGGTGGTGTCATCGGTGACGCGCACCGCCAAACAGCAAAAAGAAATCCAAGCCCGTTACCCCAACGGCGCTACGCAAGGAACCTCCACCCACAGCTACGGGGCCTCGGTTGATTTGCTCTTCGTTGAAACCGCAGGCGATTGCTACCGCGCACGCAAGGCACTGGAATCAACCCTGAACGAACTGCAAAGCGCGGGCGACCTCTACGTGTGTCCCGAAAGCAAGTGCATTCACATCACGGCCCGCTAACTCAGTTGCAGTTGGTGCCGAACAAGCTTAAGAAAATCAGGACATCCGATACGTTTACAGTATCGTCGCCGTTCAAATCGGCGATGCACGATGCGGTGCATTGGAAGTTCGCCAACAAAATGACCAAGTCGCTTGATGCGACCAAACCGTCGTTGTCGAAATCGCCCATGCACTCCTGAACGGGCGGGTCGAGCGCTTCAATGCAGAAGCTGTGCGTGGTGCCGAAGCCGTAGTTGGCGTTGCCCATCTGAAACAGCACCGCTCCGGAGCCGTCGGTCATCTGGTAATCGCCATCGCTGCTGCAGCTCGTGTAGAGCGTGCCACCCGCCATGCCGTCACCGTAGCCGTCGAGGATGGCGAAGGTGTAGCAGCCTGCCGGGATGCACCCGTTCCACACAGCGGTTTGCTGGTTGCCATAGGTGTTTTGCGGGGTGTTGGCGACAACGTTTCCGCCGGTGGAGGCGATGTTCCACGACACTTCATCGCCCCAACAATCGGTCGTAAGGGTAAGCGCAATGGCCGTTGCTGCGCAGGTGCCGTTGTCGCACTCGGCAGTGGGGTCGAAGTTGCAGGCATCCGGATTGGTGCACCCTCCGGCGATGCACGAGCCGTCATTCACCGTGGCGTCGGCGTTGTAGTTGCACGCCAACGGATCGGTGCAGCCAAATACTTCGTTGATGACGCGGAAGCTGCGGTAACCCGCCGGTGCAGTGATGGGGTACACCTGCACTTTGCCGCTGTTGGCAACGCCTTCAACGTAGTAGTACACGCGGCTGCCAAAGGGCTGCGCGGGTATGCTGCCCTGCCACTGGTTGCCGCCAATGGCTGCCATCGCCACCGATTGGTAGCCGGCAGTGAGGTCGGTGGTGTAGTACAGGTTGGCTTGGGCTACGCCCGATGCGTGGTTCAGGTAGGCGGTAAGCGGGTATGCGTTCTGGTCGTCGTTCGTGTCGGGCAGCCGTGGGTAGGTGATGAGCAGCGGATCAGCAACGCCGACTGTGTGGGTGATGCAGTGGATTGCGCCTCCGGCGGATATGAGGGCTTGGCCGGAGTTGTCGACGTCAATCGGTACAATCGTGTACCCGGGCAATTCCTCTGCTAGGATGCGCAAGGCCGTCGTATCGTACTGTTCGTAGTAGGTGGGGACGAGGTAGGTTTTGTTGATGAATACGCCGTTGGTGTAGGTATTGTACCAACCGTTCGGCGGGTAGTTTCCGTTGCTTTGCTGTGGAGGAGCCGGGAGGCGAACAATGCGGTACGGGGTGCCGTAGCGGGTAGTAAAGTTGTTTTGGATGTACTGGATGTTGGCCTCAATTTGCGGTCCGTCAGATACCCCTTGCGGATACTCGGCCACCAAGATGGTCTCCTCATCGATGATCTTCATGTGCATGTCGATGTGGTTGATGCCATCGAACGGCAGCACGGTCATTTTGATGTACTCATCGGTGCCCATGAAGGCGTTCATGATGTTGTCAATCTGCGCTTCGCTGTGGTTGGGGTAGGCGGCGCCCCACGACGCTGTGCCGCCTTGGTTTTCATCGAGGATGAGCTCAGAGGCGAAGGCCTGTCCGTTCCCGTCGCTCATGTAGTTGCCGCCGGTGTTCCAAAGGTTCCACGGGGCAGTGGTAGTTGAGTAAAGCTCAAGGTTGAGGAAGTCGGCAATGGTTTGCGGACTTACATCATCAAGCGGACGCGGACGGTTGTACACCCAATCAACGAGGAAAAGGTCGTCGACTTCGTTGCCGTACACGGTGTTGGCACCGTAGTCGCGCATCCAGATGCTGTTCATGTCGGTCTCGATGATGGCCACATTGGTGAGGTCAACGGGGCCGCCCCAGCCGGTGCCAAGCAGAAACGACTGGGTGGTGCTAGGGGTTTCGGTCAAAATAATGACCTGGCATTCTTCAACGGCCGCCCGCACAATTTGCTTCAAAATGCCGGTGTAGCCTTCCCAAGCGATGGTGAGGGCTTGCACTTCTTCCCATTCGGCCGCTGCGCGGATGTTGGGCTTGTTGGCAGGCGGCGTGGTAATCGCACGCGAATTCACCGGCGGCGTGTAGCCGTCGCGTTCGGCTTGCTCGATTTCCTCAGGCGTGGCCCAACGGGGGAGAATTGTGGGTTCGGTTTGTGAAACGGCCGTGAGCGAAGCAAACACCGCAAGCGCAGGCAGTAAAAATCGAAGCATGTCAGGTTACTTTGGTAAAAAGCAACCCGAATATAGCGAAAAAAGCGCGTTCGCCTACCGTCGTTCGACCAAGTACCAGTAGCGCTTCCACGCTTGGTCGGCCACCTGCTCGCCCAATGTTAAGCCGGCTCGGTTGTCGCTCGGTATGTGGTATCCGCCGAAAACCCGCGAATGACCTGCGGCTTTGGCCAGCGAGTCAAGGGTGGGGAAATGCAGTGTGACCGGTACCGGGGTAATCTCAGGTTCGGTCAATGAACCGGCTTGCCATTCGATCGTGAGGTCGAGTTCGTTGCTGTCGGTAAAGTACTGCAGCACCCGCGAACAGGCCGAGCTAACTGTGCTGTGGCCGCTCGGGTAGGAGGGGAATGGCGGACAAACAAACGACGATGGGGAGTAGGGAATCCAGTCTTCACCGGTGATTTCGCCCCAACCGTTGTGCTCGCCCTTCCAACCGTAGAGGGTGTCGGTGGGGAAGTAGTAATTCACCAACGCCTGCGGCCGTGCAAAATCGTAGTGCATTTTGGCATCCCAGCAAGCGATGAACGCGTCGTGCGCCGTCATGGCCACCACGAAGAACATTTTAATATCGTCGTCAACGCTGTAATTGTAGCGTTTCGATAAGTGCCGTGCAAACACCAGCCAGTGTCCGGCCTGCTGCACCGACTGTGGTCCGTCGCGCATGAACTCGACGAGCGCTTTCTCTTCGTTGGTCAGGTTGGCCTGCAAACGAACGACCTCACGTACCTCTTCTTTGAGTGCTTTAGAGTCCGGCGCAGGTGGCGGCGACGGACGAAACTGCCATGCGCTGTCAAGTGCGAAGGGCTGAACCCATGCCCAGTGCGGCGTTAAGCAGCCAACCACGTAAGGGTAGCCCTTGTCATTGTAGAACGGTTTCGGGTACCACTTGCTGGAGTCAGTGATGTTGTCGTGGGTGTTTTTGGGGACGTATCCGGTGAAGTCACCGTAGGCGGGCGAGTTGTATTGGTTTGATCGGTCGTTTAGGCGGTTTGCGTACACAAGTTTGGCTGCTTGGTTTCCGATGCCTTCGGGCGTGTTGATATCAAGCGAGTAGTTGAGCGGGTCAAGCCCTTGGCTGCGCATCATTTCGATAATGAAGCGCCGCGATTCAGGAAAGTAGGTCTCAAGCGCTCGTCCTGCCGCATAGCCAATGGCAATGGCTTTGTCGCGTTCGAGGTCTTTTGTGATGTTGTATAGACGTCCAACGTTGTCGAGGTACACCGGTCGGGCGGTAGAGTCGTACACCGTCCACGCATCGTACATGGCGGTGTGCACGAGTGCCAATGCCCTGGCGGTGATTGTAGGACGTGGAGAATTGACTTCGGTATCCCACGATGTGCAGTCAAGTGCGATGGTGTTCCAAAAAAACGCAGCGTTGTCAGCAATGGCCAAGCGGGTTTTATCGGCGTCACTTCCTGACGGCGAGCATCCGCCGAAGGCGAGAAGAAAAAAAGCAGTTAGAGCAACACAAGTTTGGCGCATGGTCAAAGGTAGAAAA
Organism: Flavobacteriales bacterium; assembly: GCA_036835325.1. GTDB lineage: Bacteria > Bacteroidota > Bacteroidia > Flavobacteriales_D > Sanyastnellaceae > CAMCHP01. The sequence goes on along the minus strand of DAITMF010000005.1, from coordinate 78,947 downwards.
GCGGCACCGAAGGTCATAAAAAAAGGGCGACATGCGCCCTTCAGTTGTTCACGATTGAGAATCAAAGAATCTCAACGAGTTGGATTTCAAAGTTGAGGTCTTGGCCGGCCAGCGGGTGGTTGGCGTCGATGACGATGTGTGCATCGCTCACTTCGCTCACTTTCACGGGGATTTGCTCACCGTTGGGAAGGGTTGACGCGAGCATCATGCCCACTTCGGGATTGAGTTCTGCCGGTAAAAGGCTGCGCTCAACTTGCTGAATGAGGCGTTCGTCGCGTTGGCCGTAAGCATCGTCGCACGGAATGAGGAAGCTTTTGCTTTCGCCAACGGCCATGTCGAGCACAGCACTGTCAAAGCCCGGAATTACTTGGCCCGAACCAACGGTGAATTCGAGGGGGTCACGCCCTTCGCTTGAATCGAAGAGTGTTCCGTCAGTCAAGGTACCTTTGTAATGTACCCGAATGGTGTGGTTGTCTTGTACTTTCATGGTGCAAAGTTAGCGGTTTTCGCGTCATCCTTTGCGGTTCAAAACGTGTATCAAAGCGAAGATTACACCCGGTATCCACAACAGAATGGTCAGAATAACGCTGATCCAGAAGTTTGTGCTAATGCCGTAAAGAAGGTACACGGCCAAGGGAGGCAACAGGATGCTCAAGATGATGTACAGCAAGAGCTCGGTATCATCAGCCGATTCGCTGTGTTCAGCCAAGGCGAGTGCTGTGTTCACGGTGCTGCGCTGCAATTTCACACGGTGATCGCGTTGCGGTGGGGTTGCTTCGGCAAGCTCCAACGCAGGTGCTTCGCTGTGCGCTTCTGTTTTTTTGGGGATGGATGGATGCGCGAGCGCAGCCGTGCCTGAGCTTTCTTCTTGGTGGATTGGATGCGCGACAGGAGCCGGCGCTTCGTGGTCGCGGTCAACAACTCCACAAGGAAGGGGAGTTTCAACTTCGCTTACCACAGTAAGAGGTTCAGCGTGCTTTTGCTTGCCAGGGTGCGACACGTAAAACCCTTTGCGGTATTTCCGTTTTTGAATGCCCCGTTCAGAGATAACGTCGTTGCTCGTTGAGCATGCGCTGAGGCCAACAAGGGTTGCAATCAACGATAGAAAAAAGACTGTACGTAAGTTCATGGTGCAAAGGTAAGGAAGGGGGGCTCTCAAACGGAAATCGGGTGGCATCAAGGGTTTTCAATGACCGACTGTTGGTAATTCATCGGGTCGATGAAAAATTTCGTCCAAAAAGATGCTCGGGTCGAGTAATTCTGTATTTTAGGGGACGAATTCAGAAAGCCACTTTCTGCCTTAACCAAAATCGGAAGTCCAAAAAGCGCATTCAGCACACGGTGTTGGATGCGCTTTCCGTTTTCGTACCCGAGCATAAAATGCAAGGGTTTGTGCTTCTTAAATAAACGCTATTTTTACGGCATTTAGTGCCTTCAAGGCGTTGATGCGGTTGACAAGGCGATCAGGGTAGTCGGTGATGATGCCGTTAACACCCCAGTGAAGAAGGGTGTCCATGCGGCCTTCGGTATTCACGGTCCACGGTATTACTTTCATGCCCAGTTTCTGAGCCGCCAGGATGTCTTCAGGGGTGAGGGTGATGTGGTACGGACTGTACACCGCGGGTGTAAAGCTTAACCGGCCGAGGTGCTCAGTGAGCGGCGCATCGTCTTCAACGAGCCACACCACAGGTTGACCGGGAGCCAAGCGATGAATGACCTCAAGCACTTCAGGCGCGAACGACTGTAAAGTAGTGCGTTCTGCTATGCCCAAGGTGGTGAGCTCATCGAGCACGAGTTTGACGAAGGTATCGGCATCGGGGTGAAAGCGCTGCACGCCCTCAGCAGTGTACTTGAGCTCGAGGTTGTAGCGAACGGGCAAAGAATCGTTGGTGTACATGTGCTCGATCACCTGTGCCACTTCCCACAGGGCGCTGCGCTGCACCGGCATAGCCACCTGATCGGGGAATCGCGGGTTTCCGAGCGAGCCGCAATCGCAGTGGCGGAGCGTGCTCATTTTCATCTCGAAAATGTTCCACTGTTTGGCTGTGTCAACGCGCACGCCGAACGGATCGAGGCAGATGTCGGGGTTCAGCCACGGTTCGTGGTTTACGACGACTTGGCTGTCGGCGGTGATGACGAGGTCCATCTCCACCACATCGGCTCCTTGTTCAACGGCCAGTATGAATCCGGGAATGCTGTTTTCGGGCAGGTAACCGCGGGCGCCCCGATGGCCGTGTACTTCAACTTGGGGCGAGAAACGCGATTGGGTAGGCTCGGTGGGCGATCCGCCGCAGGCGCTCAAAAGAAAGGCCATGAGCAGCATGAGCGGCCCTGTCCATTTCAAATCAAAGAGTTTGCGGCGGCGGTCGTTGAGGTTGCGCACGGCCCCGCGCAGGTTAAGTTCTTTCAAGAGCATAAGGTCAACGTCAGCGATGAGAATCATTTCGGTATTTGGTGTGGCTTCGGCTTTGATGCCGTTGGTAGGGAAGGCGAAGTCGCACGGTGTAAACACCACCGATTGGGCGAACTGAATGTCCATGTTGTGCACCTTCGGCAAGTTGCCGACAGACCCGGCAATGGCAACGTAACATTCGTTCTCGATGGCGCGAGCAGCCGCCGTTGTGCGCACCCGCATGTAACCGTTTTGGGTATCGGTGAGGAAGGGCACAAAGAGCAGGTTCACGCCTTCATCGGCAAGCAAACGGGGCAGCTCGGGAAACTCAACGTCGTAGCAAATGAGCACGCCAATTTTGCCGCAATCGGTGTCGAAAGCGCGGAGGATGTCGCCGCCTTGCATGCCCCAAACGCGTGCTTCATCAGGCGTTACGTGGATTTTTACATAGCGTTCAGTTGATCCGTCGCGGCGGCACAAAAAGCCAACGTTGAGCAGTTTTTCGCCTTCGATCTGCGGCATGCTGCCGGTGATGATGTTGATGTTGTAGGCGATGGCCAACTCGGTGAACTTTTGTTGAATCTCTTCGGTGTACCCTGCGAGTTTGCGCACAGCTTCGTGGGCCGCTTCGTCGTTGTAGGGTGCCATCAGTGGCGCATTGAAAAACTCGGGGAAAAGCACAAAGTCGCAGTTGTACCCTGCCACGGCGTCAACGAAGTATTCAATTTGCTCGTAGAGTTCTTCGGGCGAGTTGTAAGGGCGCATTTGCCATTGCACCAAGCCAAGGCGCACAACGCTGACCTCTTCGATGGGGGTTTCGCTGTAGTAGATGTTGTCCCACTGAAGCAGCACAGCGTACTCTCCGCTTTCGTGATCGTCGGGCAAGTAGCCTTTCAAAACGCGTTTGGCGTGGAAGTCGTTGGCGAGCTGAAAGGTCAGCACCGGATCAAAAATTTTGCGCAGACGCACCTGAGCGATGTACTCACGCGGACTGAGTTCTTGGCTGTATTTGTAGTAGTTGGGGATTCGTCCGCCGAACACAATTGCGCGCAGGTTCAAGCGTTCGCAGAGTTCTTTGCGCGCATCGTACAGCCGTCGAGCAAGGCGCAAACCGCGAAAATCGGGGTGAATGAACACATCGATGCCATACAGCACGTCACCTTTGGCGTTGTGGGTGCTAAAGGTGTAGTTTCCGGTGATTTGCGCGTAGGTGTGGTCAAGTCCGAATTTGTTGAGCTTCACGATGATGCTCAATGCGCTGCCCACAATTTTCCCGTCGACGAGGATGCCAAATTGGCCTTCAGGAAAGGTTTTGAGCAGTTTCTCAATCGTTTCTTCGCGCCAATACCCGCCGGGCCAGTTGGGGTATGCTTGCGTCATGCTTTGGCGAAGCTCTTTGTAATCACTGAGTTGAAGGGTGCGCAGTTCGATGCGTGGATTTTCCATAAAAAACGGTTGCAGGTGTTTGACGTGGCGCGAAGTGCGTCGATGAGCAGAACAAACGGCGCATGCAATCGCCGAAAAACACCACAAGGGCACACCAAAGAGCCGTAAAGGTACGCAGACTCCCTGACTTAGGGCTGACTGCCAAATTCGCGCTGCAGGTTTTCAACGGTTTCAGCGGGCAGGTTGTGGAGGTCAAGCATCATTAAACCGTCAAGGGCATTGTTGAACTTCGGGTCAAAGTTGAAACCAAGAATGCGTGCATTCTGGTGCAGGTATTTTTTGAGCAGCACCGGCAGTGTGTACACACTCGGCTCAATCTCGGAGATGATTTTATCGAGCTTCTTCAAGTCATTCTCGGTGGCGTTCAACAGTGCTTCATGGTCAACCTGGCCGGTTTTGACCACATACGGTTTTCGCGGACGGATGAGCTCAGCCATCTCTTCATCGAAGTAGTACCGTTTAACGAACTCCATGATGAGGCCTTTGGAAATCTCTTGGTAGCTGCCGCTAATGGTCACCGGACCTAAAATGTAGCGGTATTCGGATGAGGTGATAAGCACCACCAAAATGCCCTTCCACAACAGAAACAACGGCAAGCGTTGCTTTTGGTACTCAGAAGAGATGAACGAACGCCCCAATTCAATGGCTTGGTTGAGGTAGTGGTTGAAGCCATCCTCCATCTTGAAGAGGGAGTTGGTGTAGAAGCCTCGGCTGCCGTAGCGGCGCATGATTTCGAATCCTTTTCCGATGCGGTAAGCGCCTACGAGTTTGTTGGCGGCAGTATCCCACAAAATCAAGTGGTGGTAGTAGAGGTCGTATTCGTCGAGGTCAATGGCCTTGTTGGTTCCTTCGCCCACTTCACGGAAGGTGAGCTCCCTCATCCGTCCGATCTCTTGAAGCAAATGGGGTATCTGCGTTGCCGTGGCCAGGTAACACGTGAAGTTTTGGTGCTCAAAGAGTTTAGCTTCTTGCGGAAGCCTTTGGAGGTCGCCCAGCAAGTCGTCAGTAGCTTGAGCAGCAACAACCTCTTTCGGTTTGTTGAGGAAACCAACGCCCGAGAAGTACTCTTTTTTTACTTCCAATGCTGAGCTGAGGGCATAGGTTTTGGCGCGGAGGTAGCGACCGAGCTGATTGACATCGTCAAACGAAGCAATGTCTTTTGCCGGAATGGGCTTGCCGATGCGCATGCGCATGGTTTTTCCCTTTTTATTCATCATTTCAGCCGGCAGACGCAAGGTGCGCAAATAGGGATGAATTACCCCCAGCAGGTGAAAAAGCCGGCTGTTCTTGCCATCAAAATACAGCGGCACCACCGGCACACCTGCTTTGGCGATGAGCTTAATGCTTTGCGACGACCACTGGCCGTCAGTGATGGTGTGAAGGTCTTTTTGGTAGGCGCTTACCTCACCTGCCGGGAAAATGCCCAACGGGTGGCCGTTCTGCAAATGCAGTAAGGCATCTTTTGTGCCTTTGAAACTGGAGGTGGCGGCGCCTTCACCGAACGGATTGACAGCGAAAAAGTAGTCGCCGATTTGGTCAACGCGCTGCAGCAAGAAGTTGGCCATAACTTTGAAATCGGGCCGAACCTTGCAAATGGTATGTATGAGCGCCATGCCATCAAGCGCTCCGAAGGGGTGGTTGGCCACAACAATGAACGGACCTTCAGCTGGAATGCGCTTGAGGTCTTCTGCATCAACTTCGATCGGCAGTTCAAGGAGCTCAAAAACGCGCTCAATGAACTCCTCACCCTCCAAGTGATCGATTTGGTCGTAAAATCGGTTGACCTTATCAATGCCACTGAGGCGGTACAAAATACCTGCAAGCGGGTTGCCCTCTTTCAGTCGGGCAGCCCGCGCAATCTCTTCTTTGCTGACGAGTTTATCCACGGTCAAGCTTTGTATCAAAGGTAGCAGAATCATGCAGCAATTGTACACCGCTCGTTGCAATGCTCTCATGCAGCGCACTCGATTTTGGAAAAGATTAACCCGTCGGTTAAACTAAGATAACGCGAAACTAACCTCTTGAGAACATGCGATTGCGTGATTTGCCCTGTGAATACAGCCCTACTGAAAAAGGTTTGCCGCAAGGCGATTATCGCTGCCGGAAAGGGCTTGGTCAACCGCGCAGTTGAACGTCCGGCCGATGAGAAACCTTCTGATTTGGTGCAGTCGACGGCGCTCTTCGCCGGTCAACAAATGGCAGGTGTAATTCGTGATATCCTGCCTGTAAATGCCGTCAATGATGATGTGTTTTGCAGCACTTACGAGATTGATGGGTTTGCCATTGTACTGGTGCACCTTGACGGCGGTGAAGGCTATGTGTACGGCATGCCGAATTATGCACTCGGCATCGCTGTTACCCGAAACAACGAACCGGTGTTTGCCGGGGTGTACAACCCGTATTACAATCAACTCTTCTTCGCAGAAGAAGGCAAGGCCCTCAAGCGCAATAACCAACAGACTTCGGTCAATGCCATTCGCTCACTTCACGAAAGCTATTTGGGCTTGGCGTATCGCGGCCGTTACGATGAACGTGGAAGCAACATCCTCAATACCTTTTTTCGTGTGATGGCAACACCGGTACGCACCATGATCCCGGGCAGTGATTTGTACGGCTTAAGCATGGTGGCCAATGGCAACCTCACTGCAATGGTGATCGGACAACCTGATTACTTTCGCATTTTGCCCGGACTCATGCTCGTGAGCCATGCCGGAGGCAAGGTGACCGACCTCAATGGCCAAAAGCCCAACGAAACGTCAGAATTCGTGGTAGCAACCAACGGCAAGGTGCACAACGAGTTGCTGCAGCACTTGGGTCTCGCAGCCGAAATGCGTTAGTCGCTTTCTTTCTTTTTTATATGGGGATGGATGTGCGCTGCGATCGTCTTTACGCGGGTACCCGCTTCAAGAGCGATGACCAACGGTCGATGATTTCCTGCTCGGCAAATTCTTCGGCGTCGTAGCTGTACAAGTGCCAATTGCCTTCGTAGAGTTCAAGCGCCGAAAGGTTCTCAATCCAGTCGCCTGAGTTCATGTAGCGTACTTTCTGTTTGCCGGTGCCCACCATGCGCATCTGCGGCTGGTGGATGTGGCCACACACAACATACGAAAAGCCTTTCTCCATAGCGATTTCAGCAGCAGTCACCTCGAAATCAGACACGTAGCGGACGGCTTTCTTGACGCTGTTCTTGATGCGCTTTGAGAACGACATGCGCGGTTTGCCCAAGAAGCGTAACACGCGGTTAACGTGGTGGTTGGTCAAAATCAAAAGGTCGTAACCCCATCCGCCCAATTTGGCGAGCCATTTGGCGTATTGCATCGAAGCATCAAAGATGTCGCCATGGAAAAACCAGTACTTCTCGCCATCAATGGTGAGCTCAAGTTGATCAACCACGTGCATGTTGCCCATGCTGAACGGTGTGTACCTGCGAAGGGCCTCGTCGTGGTTGCCGGTGATGTAGTAAACAGGTATACGCTCTGACATGCGGAGCAGCTGTTTCACTATGCGCATGTGGGTTTCAGGAAAGTGCTTCTTCTTGAAATTCCACATGTCGAAAATGTCGCCGTTGAGTATGACCATGCCGGGCTCAACGGAGCTGAGGTAGCGATTGAGCTCGCGTGCTTTGCAGCCGAAGGTTCCCAAATGGAGGTCAGAAAGCACTAAAATGTCCACGTTGCGCTTCATCACCGATGGTTTTTTCAAAGGTGCGATGCAACTGTGCTTCAGGCCTTAAGCCTATTTTATGGATGGATTAAATGCAGTGCCTGATGTGGTGCCCGGTGTTACCCTACGGTAATGTTAAATGTACCAAAACGGCATGCAAGCGCCAATCAGAATGCCACCTGCCATGGTGAGCTTGCTCCAACGGCTGGCGCGGCCGTAATCGGCGCGCGATGTGGCAGTTAAGGTGAGGTACCACGATAAGCCGGCGGGGAGGCCTATTCCGGCGCCGACCATGGCGAAGAACACCGTTTCAAGGGCAGAATCGCTCAATTGGCGGCTGATCTCCCAGGTAGAGATGAGCAGCGCCGCAAACAAGATTCCAAAGAGCAAATTGAGGTAGTTGCCCGCTCCACGTCGGCCCCAAACGATCGGAATGGTTTTGTAGCCGGCTTGCTCATCGCCCTTTTGGTCTTCAATGTCTTTCTGAATCTCGCGGATGAGGGTCGTCCAAAAGGCAAATCCGGCGAAGCCGAAAATCCACCGCCAACTGTGAAACGCAAAGCGTGTGCCATCGCCACCAAGACGGGTAATTTCAGCCCCGAGCTGGGGGATTTCAAACACGCCCGCCCAGAGCGGCACAATGGCCACCATAATCGCCACCAAGAAGTTGCCAATCCAAACGCGTTTTTTGAACAGCAGCGAATAAAACCAAAGCAATGCGGCCATGATTACGGGCAGCCACACGGCCTCAGGCAAACCATTCTTCCACCCAACGTAGGCTGCAAGCGCAGTGGCTACGATGTTAAAGCCATGGTGGGCAACCATTACCACACGGCGCTTTACACTGCGGCCCACAATCACGCGCTCGGGCTTGTTGACACGGTCAACCTTGAGGTCGAAGTAATCGTTGATCATGTTGCCCGCCGCGGCCACGAGCACCACCACCAGCACGGTGAGTGCGAAATGCAATTCCGAGAAATGAAAGGGCAGGCGCTGTCCTTCGTGCACAAGCATGGCGTGCAACACTCCCCACCGCATGGCGTACATCGTGAAGACGACGATGAGCAGGTTAAGCGGACGAATAAGCCGGATGAAGGCGACCAGCGTGTTCATGGCTCAAACCTACGCAATCGGAGGGCGCAATTGCGCATCCATCCAAAAAAAAGACAAAACTTAACCGAGCAGCGATGGGGCATCGGCCATTCGGTTTTCGCCGTCTTTTTGCAAGGCATAATTGAAGCCAGGATGAATGGCAAATGCGCCAATTTCACCGGCTTTGTTCACTGCGAGGTAGCCCACCTGCATGTTCGAAACGTCGTTTTTCGCGGCAATGCGGCGAATGCCTTCTTCGCAGGCTTCTTGCGGTGTGGCGCCCTGGCGCATCAGTTCGACGATTAAAAACGAGCCCAATGTTTTCATTACCAATTCGCCCAAACCTGTTGCTGTGGCTGCGCCCACTTCATTGTCAACGAAAAGTCCTGCGCCGATGATCGGACTGTCGCCGACACGTCCGGCCATTTTGTACGCCAATCCGCTCGTGGTGCAAGCGCCCGATAGGTCGCCGTCAAAATCCATGGCGATGAGGCCAATGGTGTCGTGGTTTTCAACGTTGATGATGGGGTTGTACTCTGCCGTTTCGAGCCATTTTCGCCACGCAGCCTCCGATTCGGGAGTGAGCAGATTGGTGCGTTCGAAGCCGTTTTCGAGGGCAAAACGCAGCGCGCCATCTCCTGCGAGCATCACGTGCGGGGTATCGTCCATCACCTTTCGTGCCACCGAAATGGGGTGCATAATCTCTTTCAGATAGCACACGGCCCCGGCGTTTCCGTTGTGGTCCATGATGCAGGCATCGAGGGTCACATTGCCGTCGCGGTCGGGGAGGCCGCCAATGCCCACGCTTTGGCCCGTTGGGTCGGCTTCGGTGACGCGCACGCCGCCTTCAGCCGCATCAACGGCTTTGCCGCCGTTTTGAAGCACGGTCCAAGCTGCCGCATTGGCCTCAATACCATGAATCCAGGTGCTGATGACCAATCCTTTGGTGTATGGAACGGCGGGTTTTTCGGCTTCCGCCGGATGTTCACCTTGTGCTCCCGTACATGCTGCGAGAGGAGAAAGTGCCGCTGCACCCGCAATGGCTCCGGTGCGTTTCAAGAAGCTTCTTCGTGTGGTCATGGATGAGGTCTAGTATGGATGCAATATGCAAAGAGAATTGCATCCATCCCAATCCACTAGAAGTGCATGTCCATCTGTGCACTCAAATGCAAAAACTGTGCCTTGTAATAGAGGTCTTGCGCAGTGTAGTTGCCATCGGCCGGGTAATGCGCTGCCGCGATGAATCGAAAATCGCAGTTTTCGAGAATTTTTCCGCCTTTCACTTGCACTTCTCCGTTGATGAGGTAATGGTCGATAAGGCTGTACTTGTTGTGCAAGGCATCGCTCTTGTCATCGACATTGACGTAAGCAAGGGTGAGCAATGTTTTTACACGACTGGTCGGACAAACATCAACCTGTGCTGCGATTTCTTGAAACTGCCCCAGGCCTTCAACCCGTGCCCTCGGAACGCTCGTAAAAAACCGTTCACGGCCCCACTCTCGCGGGAACAGGTAGGTGCCACTGCCAACGGAGAACAAACCGGCAAGTTCGTAGCCAAGTTTCCCGGTAGTGCGGTGCAGCCTTCCACCGGCAAGAATGGCAACATCGTCGTTGTAGTAGTACCGATGTTCGTAGTGTTCACTGCCACCGTTTCCAAGCTTTGATTGCACGAGGCCTTCAAGGCCAAGGTTCCATTCATCAGAGTTGCCAAAGTGTACCGAGGTTTTGCCGTAGGTCATGGCGAACAGGTTGTCGGCATGGTGGTACCAGATTTCGGTATCGAGCTCTTTGCCGAAGTGCTGGTAGCCAACAACAATCAACCCGCGTGTTTGCAGGCGGTGCTCATAGTCGGCCGACAAACCATCGGGTCGGAGGCCATTGTCAAGCAGGCCAAGCCCTTCGTCCATTCCAAACCACCTCACCGTACCCCGTGGCGAGATGCCCGTAATCACAGCCGCAGTGACCATGTGGTGAAACCGTTTGTCGAGAAAAATTTTCCCGGTAAGACCTGAAAACGCGTTTGCTTTCAAGCGGCTGTCTTGTCCGTTCACAAAGGGCGATTCGAACGAGAAGCGACCGAACATTGCTGCGCCGCGTTTCCAGGTTTTGTTGAGTGTGAGGTTTTCGAGGCGGTCGAAGTCTTTTCGGTTGGTCGGGTCTTCAATGTCGAACATGTGCAGTTCAAAGCGCGCCCGTTGGCCGGTGAGTTGGTCGGCACCCTCAAGGTCTGACATGGCGAGGGCGTAGCCAAACTGGCCCGCCACACCAATCGACCATCCCCGCAGGGAAGATGTAACATAGTGCAAGCGAAAGGCTGTGCCACTGGCCCAGTGATCGCTCAGGCCTTCTTCATGGAAGGTGCCCATGATTTGGGTGCGCCACATACCGCCGAAATGCCCTTCACGAAACCACTGTGCGAGTGATTTCACGCCGGTACTGTCGACCGAAGCGGTGGGGCGATCAGGTTCGGTGCATTGGGCTTCGAGGCTCGAAGCCGAAAGCCACAGAATTAGAGCAGCGGTTGCAACACCGAAAGCAACTGATCGGCGGTATGGTAGCCTGATGCGCGCCATTTCAATTCTCCTTTTTGGTAGACCATGAGGGTGGGTACTCCGCGAACTTTCAACGCTTGAGCCGCTTGTGGGTTGGTGTCAACGTTCACTTTCAAAATGCGCGCTTTCTCATCGAGCACGGTGCTGAGCTTTTGAAGCTCGGGCTGCATGGCCCTGCACGGGCCACACCAATCTGCGAAGAAGTCAATCAGCACCGGCGTTTCAGACCCGATGATGTCTTGGAATGATTCTTTTGCCATGATTATGCAATGAAGTGAGGTAATTCAACAATTGGGCAATACTGCGCTCCGAAAGAACAACGGTTTAGCGCTTGAACCACCCGCGTTCTGTTGGCCAACGACTTGACTTACCCTCTCAAAAGAAGGCCAACTGGGGGTGGTTCTACGCCAAAGCGGTGTGTGGTGGCGTGCCTGGCTTATTCCGGCACCGCCACTGGAAGTCCGGCTTTCACCATTGCGTCAAAGCCGCCTTCCACGTTGATGATGTCAGTAACACCCTGTGCACGGAGCACCGATGCGGCAGCCACCGAGCGGTATCCGCCTTTGCAGTGAATGTACAAGGGCGTTTTTGGCAGTTTGTCAAACTGGCTGTAGATGAAGTCGAGCGGTACATTCACCGCGTTTTCTACGTGGCCTTTGTCGAATTCTCCAAAGCGACGTACGTCGACTACGGCGATGTTTTCACGCTGCTTGACAAAATCTTCGGCACTGATTGTGGCGATGGTGTCAACAGCATGCCCTGCTGCTTTCCAGGCGTCGAAGCCGCCTTTGAGACATCCTTGTACGTTGTCGTAGCCTACACGTGCCAAACGTGTTACGGCTTCTTCGCAGCGGTTTTCGTCGGCCACAATGAACACGGGCTTCTTGATGTCGTTGAGCAGAATTCCCACCCAAGGTGCGAAGTCGCCATCGATGCCGATGTTGATTGATCCGGGAATGAAGCCCTTCACAAACACCTCCGGCTTGCGGGTGTCGAGAATGAAGCTTTCGTGTTCAGCAAGGCGTGAAGCCAAGTCGGCAGGAGTAAGGGCGGTGAGGCCGCGCTCCAATACAGCGTCGAAGCTTTCATAGCCCATTTTGTTCATCACCGCATTCGATGGGAAGTACTGTGGAGGAGGGAGGAGGCCATCAGTCACTTCATGAATGAACTCTTCGCGGGTCATGTCGGCACGCAGAGCGTAGTTGGTCGCCTTCTGGTTGCCCAAGGTGTCAACGGTATCTGACGACATGGCCTTGCCGCAGGCCGATCCTTCGCCGTGGCCGGGGTACACGGTGATGTCATCGGCGAGTGGCATGATTTTGTTGCGGAGTGAATCAAACAGCAAACCTGCCAGCTCTTCGCGGGTCATGTTGGCTGCTTTTTGAGCGAGGTCAGGACGACCAACATCGCCCAAGAAGAGGGTGTCGCCGGTGAAGATGGCCACGTCTTTTACTTCGGCATCGCGCATCAAGAAGGTGCTTGACTCCATGGTATGACCGGGAGTGTGCAGCACCACAATGCTAAGGTCGCCCACCTTGAATGTTTCACCGTCAGCGGCAGTGTAGGCATCGAAGTTGGCTTTTGCGGTGGGGCCGAAAACGATGGTTGCGCCGGTGGCTTTGGCGAGGTCAATGTGGCCGCTCACGAAATCAGCGTGGAAGTGGGTTTCGAAGATGTACTTGATCTTCACACCGGCTTCCTTGGCCATTTCGAGGTAGGGCGCGGTTTCGCGCAAAGGGTCAACAACTGCGGCTTCTCCATTCGATGTGATGAAGTAGGCGCCGTGCGCAAGGCACTTGGTATACAACTGTTGTACTTCCATGGGTGTAGGTGTTAAAAGGTGTTTGAATCAAAAAATAGGAGTAAATCAAAACAGGTGAGCGATGCTGCTGTACGCCCCGAGATCGGTTACATTGCTGAAACCTTTCGATCGGAGGTAGCCGCATGCTGCACTGCTACGGCCGCCTGAACGGCAGTAGAGGTAGTAATGCTTGTTGGGGTCCCACGTGGCGGCTTTGTTTACGAACTCACCACTGAACCAGTCGGCACCGATTGATCCGGGCACTTTGCCTGCGGCGATTTCGCCGGCTGTGCGGACGTCAACTACGATGCCTTCGTTGCCTGCAATCTCTTCTTTGAGGTTGGCTTTCTCGGCAGAATTGGATTTGAAGAAAAACATGGTTCTTGCGATTTTGTACACTGCAAAAGTGCAACCGCAGAACCGCTCCTACTGTACCTCAGGTCACCAAGCGAATTGACTGTTGTCAACTTTTCGCTTTTCAATCGAATTTCGGTGCAAAATTACATACCCCTGCTGCTCGAGCTTCTTCAACAAACGCGAAATCACCTCGCGCGATGAGTTGAGGTCGTAAGCAATGGTTTGATGGGTAGTATGGAGGGTATCCGTGCCAAACGCTTCGAATTGGCGCTTCAAGTAAAAGATCAACTTTTCATCCATACTTCTGAAGGTCACCTGGTCAATTACGCTAAGCAACTCTTCAAAACGCGAGCGGTAGGTCTCGAGCACGAAGTAGTACCAATTGCGGTGCTCGGTCATCAGCTCATCCATGTGCTGAATGGGCAAACCAATCGCCAAGGTTTCTTCAACGGCAATGGCCTTTACCTCACTCACTTGGTTGCGCATCGCACAAATCATTGACAGTGCACACGCCATTCCCGGTTCGAGGTAGTACAGAAAAAACTCATTGCCCTCTTCATCTTCGCGGTACAGCTTCACTTTGCCCTCCAGCACAAGCATGGTGGTTTTAAAGTACTGGCCGGTGCGCATGACCTCCTGCTCCGGACGAAACTCCATCAGTGTGCCGATGCTGGCAATGCGCTCGCGCAGCTGCACATCAAATTGAGGAAAGCTCTCTTCAAGCCGGCTCACAAGTTCAGGATTGGCAATTTCCATGGTGGTTTAACAGGTCAAATCAGTTCAAAATGTCGTCAACCGCCTTGGCCAAACGGCGGTCTTTGTCGGTAATGGTGTTGCCGGCATCGTGCGTGGTCAGCTCAAGGCGCACGTAATTGTACGTGTTGTAAATCGATGGGTGGTGGTTCTGCTTTTCTGCGAGCAACGCCACACAGGTTAAAAACGCAAAGGCTTCACTGAAGTCTTTGAATTTCAATTCCCTCACCAGTGCATTGTTTCGTTCAACCCACATCGTTCACGGTTTTGCTCAAAGTTAAGAAGACTTTTTGCAATCGGCGAATTCGGTGCCACGTCGATGGCTGTTCGAAAAACAACGACCTTTGAAGTGAAGTTCTCAGAGCATGCACGCAGTTCGCATTTTCCTCGCCTTTGCTTTGTTTTTTGGATGGATGGGGATGCCCGCCTCTGCGCAAGCCGATTCGGTTCTTCAAAGCCGCCTCGATTGCGCACTGAGCCGTGTGCAACACAATGCCGATTCAGTAGCCGATGCAGCGATTCAAATCCTCAAGGATGGCGCATCAGGTAAAATCAGGGCGCGTGCATTCGCCGTGGCGGGTGAAGCCTATCAAACCAAAGGACAATTGGATGCGTCAGTTGAAAACTACCTTAAAGCCATTGCATTGGCTGACTCTGCAGGGTACAGTGACGTGCTCGGGTCTGCACTCAATGGCATCGGCATCACCTACTACCTGCTCAACGATCACGCCAAGTCTGAACACTACATCTTGCGCGCTGCTGAAGTCAAAAAAGCAGCCGGAGACTACACCCTCTACACAGTCATCTTGACCAACCTGGCCGGATTGTACTTCTACCAACAGCGCTACAACGAAGCAGTGGTGCTGCTGCGCTCGGCTGAGAAAGAACTTCTTTCAAAAGGTGAAGACCGCTACTTGACCACCCTCTACAATTCGCTCGGTGGCCTGCACCATACGGCATTTCAACAGCTTGATTCGGCAGTGTACTACTACAGCAAAAGCATCGAATATGCAACGCGGTTCGAGATGAATGCCGGATTGATTTCAGCCTGGCACAACCTCGGCGAAGTGCACTTTGAACAAGGCAATGCAATCGACGCGCTGAATGATCTCAATCAGGCCGAACTTCTCGCACAGGAGGTCGGCAACGACCGCTACCTTATTACGGTGTACGGTACGCGAAGCCGTGTGCTTTTAGCTATGGGCAACCACAAAGCCGCTTTCGACGACAAGCAACGCGAGCTCGAATACACCAACAAGGTTTTCGAAAATGACCGCCAACGCGCCATTGAAGAACTCGATATCCGCTACCAAACTCTTGAAAAAGAGAAGCAACTTCGAGTCGGCGAAGAGCAACTGGCCAGCGAACGTACCAAGCGAAGCTACATTCTGTTTGCACTTGTGCTCGCCGTGGTGCTGGGCATTGCAGGTGCCCTTCTGATTGCGCAGCGCCGAAAAGGCGATCAGCGGCTGGCACAGGCAAAGGCAAAAATCTTCGCCAACATCGTGCATGAAATCCGCACGCCCCTTACCTTGATTGCTGCGCCCATCGCCGAGATTTCGCGCGATGCCGACGTGGCCGAAAAATACGGTTCGCGCATTGTCTTAATCCGCCGGCAAACCGATCGCTTGGTGCGCTTGGTAACCGAATTGCTCGATGCGTCAAAAACCGATCGAACAGCCTACACGGTGGTGCACGAGTTCGGGAATCCTGCTGCGCAGCTTTCCGATTTGCTCGAAGCCTTCGCTGAAGCACTGGCCGAACGCCATCAACGCCTCGAGGTCGAGCTGCCGAAATCGGATCTTTGGGTGAGCTACCCGGTCAACGCTTTCGAACTCAGCGTGAACAACTTGGTCAGCAACGCAACCAAATACGGCGACCCGAATACGGCAGTACTGGTGAAACTCGAGCTAAGTGCTGAAGCTTTGGTGGTATCGGTCACCAGCTCAAGCGAGCCGATTCCCGAACACCAACACACACTGCTCTTCGAACGTTTCGGTCGGCTGCCCAAACACAATGAGCTTGCCGGTAGCGGCATCGGTTTGTCAACCGTCAAAGAGGTCACCGAATTGGCCGGAGGACACATACAGGTCACTTCGAACGGTGAACGATCCAACTGTTTCTCGGTCACCCTGCCGATTGAACTCCACCATCCGCGCAGCGAAAAAATAGAAACCAACGATGACAAACCCACCGTTGTACTTGCCGAAGATGACCTCGATTTGCTGCGGTACACTGCCTCAATTTTGCGCGAAAGTTTCAACGTAATTGAGGCTTCGAATGGGGCCATTGCGTACGAGCGCATCGTTGAACACTTGCCTGATTTGGTCATAACCGACGTGGCGATGCCTGAATCAGATGGTTTTGAGCTTCTGGCCAAGCTGCGCAGCGATGCCCTCACCAATGCAATTCCGGTTGTTGTGTTTTCATCGCGCAGCAGCCTTGATGCACGGCTCAGTGCGCTCGGCTATGGCGCCGATGCCTACCTCCCGAAGCCCTTTGACCCCGATGAATTGCGCTACACGGCGTCGAACTTAATCGAACGCATGCGCTTGCAGGCGAGCCGCTACGCGTCACAGCCCGCACCAACGGCTGAAGAACGGCTGAAGAGCGCACATGCTTTCGTGAACGATGCCACCCAAATTGTGCTCGCCAACCTCGATGATTCTGATTTCAGTATTGAACGCTTCGCCGAGCTGTTGAACCTCAGCAGAAGCCAATTGCACCGAAAACTCACTCAACTGACCGGACTATCAGCATCGCATTTCTTGCGCAAGGTGCGGATCGAAAAAGCCAAAGACTTGCTACGCGAACAACGCTTTTCGGTGAGTGAAGTCGCCTATGCGACCGGCTTTGGCAGCCCATCGTATTTCACACGAAGCTTCTCTGAATCAGAGGGCATGTCTCCCACTGATTACGTGCGAAAAGCCCACTAAATTCAACCCATGCAACATGGGTGCAAACATCTGCAACGTCAGTGAATGGGTTCAACACTGTGCGGTTGCACCTTTGCATACCATTAAGGTTAAACAGAATCGAATGAAACGAAGCATGAGAAACGCAGCCTATGCGCTGCTAACGTGTTTTACAGTGTTGGGGTCGCTCGCACCGCTTTTTTCACAGGTGAATTTGAATGACGGACTCGTCGCGTTTTACCCGCTCGACGGCAACAGTCAAGACGCCAGCGGCAATGGCAACAACGGTGTGCGAAGTGGAGGTACGGTCTACGTGGCTGACCGTTTCGGTGTGCCATCGCGCGCGCTGTCATTCGGCGGAGTGAGCAATGGAGGCAAAATGACCGTTGCGCACAGCCCAAGCCTGGCATTTACCACCGGAGCCACCTTTTCATTCTGGGTGCGCGTGGCAAGTGCAGTAGGTACCTTTGGCAACGGAACCACGGGTAGCGGAGGTTCGCAATGCTTCTTCGCAAAAGAAGGCGATGCCGGCGGCGGTCTTTGGAACAATGTGTTCTTGAGCAACAGCAATATGGCATTGCGTTTAGGGAACAATTCAATGGCCACGCTCTTGGGTGAGTACGCTTCGTACACGACCAATCAGTGGATACACTACACCGTGGTGATGTCAGCCTCCGGGCATCAGATTTACGTTAACGGTGTGTTGAATGCTGAGAACACCGTGCCGGCCAACTTTGCCGCAATGGCGAACCGTCCGCTCGTCCTCGGGCGCTTTTCAACAAACTGGTACCCGCTCAACGGCGCCTTGGATGATTTTAGGGTGTACAACCGTGTGCTTACCCTTGACGAAATCACCGCCTTGGCCAACGCTGTGCAGCCGGCCATCAGCTTTTCAGGCGCGCCAACAGGCGAGTTGTGCGCGGGGGAGGTGATTACCTTGGATTATTCAGCCGATTTCCTCCCGGCTCCGGCGAACCAATTCGTTGCTGAGCTTTCTGACGCCGCAGGTTCATTCGCAACGGTCACAACATCAGCAAGTCTTACGAGTGCCGCTCAAACCGGGAGCATCGATTTGACCATCCCACAATCGGTGGCCACGGGCAGTGGCTACCGGGTGCGCGTTCGCTCAACATCTCCGGCAGCAACATCCGATGAAAGCGGTGTTTTTTCAGTGTTTTCGCTTTTTGGGGGGATGGCCAACCCGACTGCTCCTGCAGGTGTCGACCAAAGTGCCTGTTTTGGGACGGATGTCTCACTAAACGCCAACCCACTCGCCGGAGCCACGATCTCGTGGTCAGGTCCCAATACGTTTAACGCCGGGGGGACAAACACCACCCTGCCAAACATCGACTATACGGATGCCGGATTTTACACCGCAACGTATTCACTCAATGGGTGCACAGCGCTTGATTCGTTGCAAATCAGCGTGCTACCTGCGCCCAGTGCTGTTGGTCAAACAGCACTGCTCAGCACTTCATTGAATTCAGGCCTCATTGCCCATTTGCCGCTGAACGGCAACGGTAGCGATGTGAGTGGAAACAACAACAACGGCACTCTGCTCAATGGCGCTTCAGGCGACATTGACCGCTTTGGTGCTGCAAATGGGTCAGTGCGACTCGACGGTGTTAACGATTACATCGACCTGGCTGATGGGGTGTACTTTGACGGTTCACCGTTCACTGTGTCAGTGTGGCTCAACAAGCAAGGCAACCCAAGCTTCAGCCGTTATTTTGACTTTGGCAACGGTCAACAAAACAATAACGTGCTCGCCTTCATCACAAACGGTACCAACGGCCGGCCCGGTGCTCAAATATACTCAGGCAACACTGCGCAAAGCTCAATGACAAGTCCTACCGCGGTGCCTTTGAACCTATGGCACCTCATGACCATGACCTTCGAGAACGGTACTGCACGCGTCTATATCAACGGTGTGCAGGTTGTTTCAGGGCCACAGAATACACCGCTGAACGTGGTGCGCAATGTGTGTTATATAGGCCGTAGCAATTGGCCCAATGATGGCTACGCGAACGGTCGCTTCGATGATTTCCGCATTTACAACCGCGCCTTGTCGGTTGGTGAAATACAGCAACTGGTATTGGAACAGCCCAATGCTTTGGCCGTTACAGCATCGTCAAACCTTGTTTGCGTGGGGTCATCCATCCAAATCACGCTTGACAACACGCAATTTGGGGTGAACTACAGCATTGTTGACGCCAATTCGGGCACTACCGTAGCCGCTGCCCAAAGCGGAAACGGTGCCAGCCTGGCGTTCACAGTACCTCAAGTGCTTGCCAATTCGGTCTACGAAATCAATGCATCGGCTTCGTTCAACGACTGCGCTATCGTGGCAGGGAGCGTGAGCATCAACGTGCTTGATGAGCCGCTGCCGCCGGTTGTGCAGCCGTTAACGCTCTGCCAAGAAGAATCGGGTGAACTTGTGGCTAGCGGCGCACCTGCCGATGCGGTTTACCGCTGGTATTCAGCTGCTGTGGGCGGCCAATTGCTGCTTGAGTCAGCCACGGGCAGCTTTGACACCGGCATTTTGGAGTCTTCGCTGACGCTCTTTGTCTCAATTCTGTATTCGGATGGATGCGAGAGCGAGCGCGTTCCGGCCACGGCTACGGTGATTAACCCTGTTGCGCCCATTGACCTTGACGCCGGACTCTTGATCTACTTCACCTTCGACCAAACCCTTCAAGATTTCAGCGGGAACAACTACAACGCGAGTGTCTTCGGCACCAATAGCTACGTTAACGACCGAAATGGCATTCCGCTTGCGGCCATCAACTCAACCGCTACCGGAGGCGGAGGCAGCAATTACATCACTGCCGGAAATCCGGCCGCCATCAATGCGCTCACCAACCAAGTGACCTTTTCATTCTGGATTCGCCAAACCCAAACCTGGTTTGGAAGCGATGGTTTTGAAGGGTTCATGCCCTTGATCAACAAGTGGAGCGGTAGCACCGGACTCTACAGCGGCTTGCGGATGATCAATCCGTCGAACATGTCAAACAGGGTACGGTGGCGCGTAAACGGCTCAGCCTTCGTTGATGGCAACACCAACGTGCCGGTGGGCCAATGGCACCATGTTGTGTGCACCTACAATGGCGCGCAGCTGCGCGTGTACCAAAATGGAGTGCTCACCGGAACGGTGAACCATTCAGGAAACATTGCAACAACCGGTAACGAGCTCCAAATCGGACGTCAAGCCAATGGCAACGGACCGGGAGGGGTAACCTATCGAGGCGATTGGGACCAAGTGCGCATTTACAACCGAGCCCTTTCAGTGCAAGAGATCCAGGTGCTGTTCAACAACGAGAGCATCCTTTTCAGCAACGCACCGTTCTGCGATGAAGAAGAGGCCCTCGAGCTTAGCACCTTCAATTTTCCAAATGCCGAGTACGCGTGGAGCGGCCCCAACGGTTTCACATCCACCCAACAAAATCCTGATCCGATTCCCAATGCCGACAGCGAACTAAATTCAGGAACCTACACGCTCCAAGTCACCGTTGAGGGGTGCAGCAGCGACGTTTGGTCGTCGAACGTGGTCATCCATCCAATCCCTGAGCAGCCCGCAACCACCAACGCAAGCGTATGCAGCAGCGGAAATGCGGTGCTAACAGCCTCCGGCGCTCCTACCGGCGGAAGCTACCGCTGGTACACCACCGCAACCGGGGGAACCCCCATTTCAGGACAAACAGGACCAACGCTGACCTTGAACAACGTAACCCAAACAACATCGCGCTGGGTGAGCACAATCGCCAACGGCTGTGAAAGCGAACGCTCTGAGGTTACAGCGGTGTACTTCAGCGATTTGAACACTGCGCTCGGTGTTTCATCGTCGGTTGTATGCACCACTGACGACGAAGCGACTCTCGTGGTGCAAAACGCCGAGCCGTTCGTTGAATACCAAGCCTTCTCGAACAACCAACCGGTGAGTGAACCGGTTACCGGCGGCGGCAACCTGAACATCGCTGTTCAAATTGCCAATCTCGAGCTGGGAAACAACGCCATTGTGATTCAAGCTACACAGCCGGGCTGCGGTGCTTTACCGCTAAACAATGTGGCCAACATCGAAGTGATTGCAGCACAGCCGGCGTCGATCACTGCTTTGTCGGAGCCCAGTTTTTGCGAAGGGGAAAGTGTTCAGCTCGTGGCCTCCCAAGGGGCCAGCTATCTCTGGAGCAACGGTGCTGCAACCAACACCATCACAGTAACAAGCTCCGGACAATGGTCAGTCAGTGTGACCGACGCAAACGGTTGCGTATCGACCACACCGGTTTTCACAACCAGTGCAAATGAAGTGCCAAATCCGGTCATCACGGCTGCGGCCCCGTTCATCTGTCCGAACAGTACCGTGCAACTTACAGTTACAGGAGCAGAGAGCTACCTGTGGAGCACCGGTAGCACCGGAACATCCATTAGTGCCGACGAAGCAGGGAACTACATCGTCACTGCCTTCAACGGAGCCTGTTCGGTTGAGAGTGCACCGTTTGCGCTTGAGGCAGGAGCCTTGCCCAACCTTCAAACTTCGGCGAGCAGTACGCAGGTTTGTGCAGGTGAGGCAGTCACTTTGACCGCCACGGGTGCCGATAGCTATGCATGGAGCAATGGTGTACAAAACGGTGTGCCGTTCATCCCACAGCAAACGCAAACGTATTCGGTCACCGGAGTCGTAACCAACGGTTGTTCGTTATCGGCTCAGCTCACGGTAACCGTGAACCCATTGCCGGTGGCAACGTTCACTGCCAGTTCGCTTGCGCTCTGTGGACCTGTCAACAACATAACGTTGACTGCCACCGTGGCCGGTCAAGCCAACTACGACTGGCTCTTCAACGGCGAGCTCTTGGGCGCACAAAACGCCAGCAGCATAACGGTGACTGTTGCAGGAGAGTTCACACTCATTGTGACCTCAGCCGAGGGTTGTTCGGCATCGTCAAGTGTGACTTTGATTGAAGGTGAGCTGCCGACCGTAAGCGCATCAGCCGATGCAACCACCGTATGCGAAGGCGAGACGGCCCTCTTGACGGTGGTCACTGAAACCGGAAACGCCGCACAGTGGTTTTTCAATGGGCAACCGGCTCCGGGCAATAGCAATGGCTTGGTTTATGAGGCTTCGTTGGCCGGAATCTACACAGTCGAAGTCACCCATCCTGACGGCTGCTCGCTGCTGTCAGAAGCCATCACCATCGGTGTCATCGATGCGCCTGCACTGGAGTTGTCGGCATCGCAAACGGCCTTGTGCGACGGCGAAACGGCACTTTTGATCACTACCGTAGAAGAAGGTGGTAGCTACGCTTGGACATTCAACGGCGCACCCATTCCGAATGCAAATGCAGCCGATTTGGTAGCCGATGAACCGGGAACCTACGGCGTCATTTTCACTGTAAACGGATGCAACTCAATCGCACAGATTGCCATTGAATCGGGACAATTGCCGGCGGCTGCCGGTCCGGTCTTGGGCAACCCCGGTGAATTGTGCGCCGGCGAATCGTTTGTACTGAGTGTGAACAACCAAGCCGATGCCAACCAGTACACTTGGACCATTTCACCCGCCAATGCAGCCAGCATTGGGTCAGGACAAGGTACCAACCAAGTTGTGGTAAACCCCATGAACAGCAACTTCACAGTGAGTGTGACTCCGCAGAACAGCTGCGGCACCGGAACACCGTCAAGCACAAGCATCACGGTAACCGATGACTTCTTTTGCTTTGGTCAAGTCATGTTTGCTGCTAACGCAACAGCCATTTGCACCGGCAACCAGGTCACCTTCTCAAACTACACCAATCAACAGGTGTTTTTTGGCTTGACCCCACAATGGAACTTCGGCGCGGGCGCTTCGCCGTCAAGCTCAACTTCACAAGGCCCGGTTACAGTTACCTACACCACGCCGGGCGTGAAAACGGTGACCCTTTCGTACGTCGATTTCTTCGGAGAGGTCTTTGAGCAAGAGGTGAAAACCGATTACATCAACGTTTCGAACGGTCCGGTGACTTCGCCCATCTCAGGCCCAACCTTGGTTTCGTGTGACATTAACGCAGCAACCTACTCGGTTGAGTTCACCCCGGGGTCAAGCTACACGTGGTCAGTTTCGGCCGGGATTCAAATTGCATCGGGCCAAGGCAGCAACCAAGTCACGGTCAATTTCAATGGGACGTTTGGAACCGTTTCGGTCATCGAAACCTCGGCTTCGGGCTGCCAGGGAGTTCCCGTTTCAGTAACCGTTGATTGCGAAGTGGGGGTTGAAGGTCTTGATGACAGTGGCCGCGTAAGGCTATATCCCAACCCTGCGAACGCATACTTTACGCTTGAACTTGATGAAAAGTGGCACGGAGCCGAGTGGGAGTTGGTTGACTTGCAAGGTCGCCGCATCGGCAATGGTTTAGTCACTTCCGAGGTGAATACAATTGACGTGTCGCACTGCGCCGGCGGCAGTTACATCGTTCGTCTTTTAGCGCCGAATCTACAGAAAAGCCTCCGTTTGGTTGTGACGCGGTAAGCAACCCGAACGTCACCTTAAAGCGCCTGCCACTGTGCAGGCGCTTTTCGTTTGCGCTTTGCTAATTTTACCACGGCAAAAGCCGAAACAACAACTGCATAGCATGCACATACCTTTCTCACCTCCTCGCATTGATGAGCGTACCATCGAAGCGGTGACCGATGTTCTTCGTTCCGGATGGATCACCACCGGTCCGAAAACCCAACAGCTCGAAAACGGCATCAGCCAATGGGCAGGAGGGAAGCCGGTGGTATGCCTCAATTCATGGACCAACGCCTGTGAGCTTATTCTTCGGTGGTTCGGAGTGGGAGAGGGCGATGAGGTTATTGTACCTGCTTACACCTATGCGGCAACGGCCAATATTGTAGTGCATACCGGAGCCACACCGGTGATGATTGATACAGACCCTGACACGTGCTTGGTGAGCGCAGCATCCATTGCTGCGGCCATCACCGAACGCACCAAAGTAATCATGCCCGTTGACATAGGCGGAATGCCGGTCGACTACAACGGCATCGCAACGGTAATCGCCGAGGCTGCGGCACGCTTCCATCCATCCCATCCCAACCAAGAAAAACTGGGAAGAATCCTCTTCCTCGCCGATGCCGCCCACTCCTTTGGTGCGACCTACGAAGGCCGTTACGTGGGCGATCAGGCCGACGTCACCGGTTACTCGTTCCATGCCGTGAAAAACCTCACCACGGCCGAAGGCGGCGCAGTGGTATTGAACTTGCCCGAGCCCTTCGACAACGAAGAAATCAAGCGTGAAATAAAACGTTCGTCGCTTCACGGCCAAACCAAAGATGCCCTTTCAAAAACCGTTACCGGTGGCTGGCGTTACGACATTGTCGAAGCCGGCTACAAGTGCAATATGACCGATTTGCAAGCTGCCATCGGTTGCGTTGAACTCGACCGTTACGCCGATACCCTCGTTGAACGCGAACGCATTTGCACACGCTACTCCGAGGGCTTGGCCAATGATGCGCGGTTTATCGTGCCCACGTTCGAGACGTCAGTTGCGAAATCGGCGTTTCACCTCTATGCTTTGCGCATTGCCAACTACAGCGAGGCCGATCGCGATGCACTCATTGATCAATTGAAAAACGATGGCATTGCCACCAACGTGCACTTTCAGCCGCTTCCGTTGCTCAGTTTTTACCGAAACCTCGGCTATTCGATGGCCGATTACCCCAATGCCTGCGGCTTTTACTGCAACGAAATCTCCTTGCCCGTATGGTACGGCTTAAGCGATGACCAAATCGACCGGATAGTTTCGGCCCTCAAAAAGTTCGTGAAGCACGCATGAAACGGGCTTTTGATCTCACCGCATCGCTGATTGGCGTAGCGATTTTGCTTCCACTTTTCGTGGTCGTTGCGGTGTTGATTTTTTTGGGGGATGGATGGCCTGTGCTGTTCAAGCAGACCCGTGTTGGATTGAACGGCGCACCGTTCAAGGTGCTTAAGTTCCGAACGATGTACAAGGATTCCGAGCGCGCGGGGCAGTTGACGGTCAGCGGACGCGACCCGCGCATTACGCCGTCAGGCTACCTTTTGAGAAAGTACAAACTCGATGAATTGCCACAGCTTTTCAATGTGATCAAAGGCGATATGAGTTTGGTGGGGCCGCGTCCTGAAGTACCCGCCTACGTCGAGCTCTACACCACCGACCAAAAACGTGTGCTTTCGGTGAAACCCGGCATAACCGATGCCGCATCGCTGGAGTTTATTAACGAAAACGAGCTGCTCGCCGATGCCGACGACCCTCAGACGTACTACAAAGAGGTGATTTTACCGCGTAAACTCGGTTTGCAACTAAACTACGTTGATCATCGCAGTTTCATGGGCGACCTTTCCATCATCGTTAAAACCGTCGTGGGCATCATTCGGTGATGCGCTCAAGCAGCTGCTTTAGCTCGTCTACCTTTTCTGTTTTTCCTTGTTGGCCGAAGGCGTAGATGAGGTTGTTGATCATCCGGCGAATAATGGTCGATGAACTGCACGGCTGGTAGTACTTTACCGCTTGGGGCAGCTCCAAGTGCATCAAAAAAGCGTCGATTTCACTTTTGTGGATGATGGTGCCTCCGGAGAATGGATTGATGTAGAACAGAATACCGTCGTCAGGACAGGTCTCGGGCGACATACCCATGCGGTTCTCATCGAGGTAGGCCAAGATGAAATGGTTGGGGAGGTTCACGCCGTAAATGGGAATCTCCAACCGGTTGGCCAAGACCTGGTAAATAACTGCAAGCGTTATCGGATTGCCTTTTTTCAATGAGAGCACATCCGAAAGAAAATTGTTCTGTGGTGCTCCGTAGTTCACTTTGTTGCCCGAAAACCCATGCACATTGTACAAGATGTGGTTGATCACATTCACCTGTTCAATGGCGGTAAGGTTGTCGTTCAGTTCAAGCCAAATGTCTTGCCGAAGCAGTGAAAGGTTCCGACGAATTTCATCTTCGTCGTACGAAGGGTATTGGTAGCGATTGATGAGCAGCGCTCCTTCGAGCAGGTCGGAATCTTCAGAATCTGACCAGTTTTTTAGGCTTTCGCCAATGCCATTGAAATGGATGGATTGGATGAGGGCCTCAATGCGCTCTTGAAACAGCACCCCGTAGTGGTTATACTCCCAATATTTTTCAAGTTGTGGGATGATTTCTGATCCGCGGGCGACGATCTCAGAACGTACCTGGTGGAAGATGCGTTCATCGGGATCCTCGATGAGTGAAATTAAAGCCGCTATTTCAGATGTACTCATGTCGAAAGCGTGGTTCTCGATGCCGGCTTCAAAATTAGGCGCAGTACCGTCGCACTGTCAGAGAGGCCTCCCTACTTTTCCATACAGGCCTGTTACAAATGACTCAATACTTTGTCAATCAGTGCATTTACTTCTTTTTGCGGATGGTCTGAAAATTCTTCACGGTAGCGATTGGCCAATACCACACATGCTGTGAGTGGTCGGTGGTTGAGCATCCCCGCAAGGGCATAAATCCCCGCGCACTCCATTTCAAAATTCGTTGCTTTGTACGGCGGGTAGTCAAACGAACGTATGCGCTCCATGCGCTCATCGTCGGCCAAGGGCAAGCGCAAACTGCGGTTTTGCGGACCGTAGAACCCATTTGCAGTGATGGTAATGCCCTTTATGAAGTCAGCCGCATAGCGTTTGAGCAAATCGTCAGACGCCTTCGCGCAGTAAGGCTTCGCCAGTATATCAGGCCAAGAAGTGTGCCGCACAAAGGCATCGCTCATGGCGATTTCATCGGCTTCAGGTTGTGCACCGTAGTGCCATGGCACTCCATCGTACCCGATGGCATAGGCCGATGCAACCACCGTGCCTACGCTGATTTCTTCACGCAGCGCTCCGCAAGTACCCAAGCGAATGATGTCAAGTTGGCGCAAGGTCGCCTTCGGCGTGCGCGTCAACGGATCGATGTTCACCGCGGCATCGAGCTCGTTAATAACGATGTCGATGTTGTCAACGCCAATGCCCGTCGACAATACCGTTACTTCACGTTCGCCTACACGACCGGTGTGTACCACAAATTCGCGGCCGGCACGCCGGTAGTGTACACTGTCAAAACGTCGGGTAATGTTCGGTACACGCTCCGGGTCACCGACCACCAAAACGGTATCGGCAATGTGCTCTCCGGTGATGCCCAAATGGTAAACTGACCCGTCACCGTTGAGAATCAGCTGAGATTCAGGAATGGCTGCTGTATGTAAACGCGTTGCTTTCATGTGCGCAAGGTACGGCGATGGCGTGATTCTTGTAAATTGACCAGACATGCCAACACCACGACAAAAGCCAGGATGGCTTGCCTCTGACAAAGTAAAGATCTTTGATGCCCTGCTGTTCAATGTGGCTTTTCTGTTGATTGTATGGACGTTCTGGCTCATTGAGTACGCTGAACCTGCTATTCAAATCAAGCAGTTTGGGACACGACCAAGGTCGGTCGAAGGCCTAATTGGAATTCTTACCACACCGTTTTTACACGGTTCATTTGACCACATCAAAGGCAATTCCCTTTCGTTTTTAACGCTTTCATCGTTTTTGATCTTCTTTTACCGGGAAATTGCCTTTCGCGTGGTGGGCTGGCTTTACCTGGTATCAGGCATCGTTCTTTGGTTCATTGCCCAAGGCGGAAACCACATTGGTGCAAGCGGCGTGATTTATGGGTTGGCGTCGTTTCTATTCGTCAGTGGCATCGTTCGAAAAGATCCGGTGCTTTTGCGCGTGGCCCTCGCCGTGGCCTTCCTTTATGGCAGCATAGTTTGGTGGATTTTACCCATCGAGCCGGGTGTTTCTTGGGAAGGACACCTCGCGGGCGCTTTGGTTGGTGCCATTCTGGCAGTGGTGTTTAGAAAGAAAGGACCTCAACGCAGGCGCTACCGCTGGGAAATCGAGGAAGAACTCGAAGCCCAACGTGAAAACGAAGAACAGGCTTTGTCGGCTGAATTGGGCGAGGCGGCAAACGGTGCTCATCCATCCGAAAACAATTCCTCCCAACCACTTTATTGGAAGAGCGATCACACCGGAGACCGACCGATTCGCTACAACTGAATCAGCGTCAACCAGTTTTTCAGCATGCTCAAACCATTCGGAGTTAAAATCGATTCAGGATGGAATTGAACCCCATAAAAGCGCAAACTGCTCTGGCGAACAGCCATCACCCAGCCGTCAACGTTCAGTGCCATCACCTCGACGCCTGCTCCAAGGGCATCTGCTGACACGGCCCACGAGTGGTAGTGACCCGTTTCAAACACTTCCGGAATTCCATTCCAAAACGGATCATCAAGGCACTGACGGCTCAGTGTGGATTGTCCGTGAAGCACTTTCGGCAAGTTAACCAACCGGCCTCCCAGGTGCTCGCACACCGCTTGATGGCCAAGACACACCCCAAGAATGGGCAACTTGCCAAGAAAGGTGGCGATAAGTTCAGGCATGCGACCTGCTTCGGAGGGCAAACCGGGACCCGGACTCAACACAATGCCTGAGTAGTTGTCAAGTGCATTGAGGTCAAGCGCATTGTTGCGCACAACGGTTGTTTGCGCCCCCAACCGAGTAAAGTAATCGACGAGGTTGTAAGTGAACGAATCGTAATTGTCGACGATGAGCAGGTGCAAATCCGTAGCTTTACGCAAAAGTACGTCAATGAAGAAGACCCTACGCAGTGAAGCAGCACCTGCGCCCATCGGCCCTTACAGTCAGGCTGTTGCCCTCGACGGATTGGTGTTTTTAAGTGGTCAAATTGCCCTCGACCCATCAACCGGAACACTCAACAATGCCGACATTGCTAAAGAAACGCACCAAGTGATGAAAAACGTGGGTGCCGTGCTCGATGCTGCGGGCTGCACGTTCAACGATGTGGTGAAAACCACCATTTTTCTTTCAGACATGTCGCTGTTTCAAGAGGTGAATGCGGTCTACGGCACGTATTTCACCGGCGACTTTCCGGCGCGTGAAACCGTTGCAGTTAAGGGGTTGCCCATGGGGGTCAACGTTGAGATTTCGGTCATCGCATCACGCCGAGTCTAGAACATCTCCCCGCATTATTGGTTATATAGACAAAGAAGATGACCGTGTTTTTCAAGAAACTAGCGTACTACATCAACCCGCTGAACCTGTTCAGAAAAGAGAAAGAAGAGAACGTAAACTTGCGCGTGATGCACGGCATCAATAAGATCTCGTTCATGATGTTCCTCGTGTGCTTGGTGTACATGATTGTGCGATTCGCACTACGTTGACCCGAGGTTTATCGCAACTTCATACGGTTGGATGTATACCAACCTTCCCAAATCAACCCAAGTTCCCACGCCCCGCGGCTTTGGTTGGTGCTGTTCAAGCTGCTCATGGTAATGTCGTAGCCGGCTGAGAAGGTCAACGACCTTTTGTACCGGAAACCTGCTGAAACTACAATGGCATCGGCCCAGCGGTAATGAATGCCGCCCATCACGCCGTTACTGGTTGAAGCCGTTGTGTACCGCGAGTCGCTGCCTATTTTGTAGTATCCACGTACGCCGGCAGTGAGCATTTGCGCTCCGCCTTGAACTCCACCCAAGAAATCGTACACCAACTCGATGTTTTCTAAATTCTGGTACAACGCAAAGACCACTTGCTGCCGTAGAATCAGCCGGTCGTTGCCTCCGGTTAACAGTCCTTGGTTTTGGAAGTAATGCCAAGCTGCATACCCGATGTCGTAGCGGCTTTGGCCAATGTGGCGGTAGTTCATTCCAAAAGCGGCGTCAATCGTGCCTTTGGCAGCGCCGGCAAACAGCTCACCGCTGTCAATGGAGGGGTCAAAACCTACGCCGTTGTACTGAGAGTCCCACGCCAATCCGTCAAAGCTGATGCTGTGCCTTCGGTAACCCACCGAAAGCCCCAACGACAGGTAGTTCTTGCGCCCCACCTGCAAGTGATACGCTGATTGCCCCGAAATTTCAAAAATGCTGTAGTTCGCGGTTTCAATGCGGTCATCGCGCACAAAACCGCCCACTCCTAGGTAACTCCCACCTGATTTTAATCGGGTATCAAAGGAGGCAACAGCGGTTTTGAACGGTGAATGCACCGACGCCCATTGGCTGCGGTACGAAGTCGCCGCGCGGTAGCCTGATTCAATAAGGCCGGTTTGGGCCGGGTTGACAAGCGTGGGTTGAATCCAATACTGCGATTGAAACGCGTCTTGTCCCCATCCGCCGAAGGCGAGAAGAAAGATACCCAAAAAGGTCGCTATCGACTTTTGCCCGCTCATCGCACAAGGCGCACAGTGCCGCTGCGCGAATCGGTTTTGCCATTGTTCAACCTGGCTTTCAATACCCATGTATAGGCTCCCGATGGCATGGTACGTCCGCGGAAGCGGCCGTCCCATCCATTGTCAGGATGCTGCGATTCAAACACGCGTTCGCCCCAGCGGTCGTACACTTCAAACTGCATCGACTCAATGCCGAGCCCCCGCACGAAGAGAACGTCGTTTAATCCGTCATCATTGGGCGAGAAAATGTCAGGTATGAAGATGGGCGTAGGAGGAAGCATACAAACACCAAGTTCGAAACTGGCTTCGCAGCCGCCCTCGTTGAATAAAATCAGGCTTGCGGTGTAGTCGCCGGCTTGCTCGAAGCTGGCAAAAATGCGCTCTCCTGCGCTATATTCAGCGGTTTCACCGTTGCCGAGATCCCACAACCCGGTTACACCGAACTGACTGAAATCAATGAACTCAACAGGTTGACTGTCAAAGGGTATGCAATCGGCATTGGGGTTGGTGCTGAACAGGGCGCTCACCGGTGTGTAGCTGGGCACAAGCACCAAACTGTCAAAGGTGCAGCCATACATGTCGTCAATCACATTCAAGGCGACTACTGATCCGGCATTGGCCGTGATGGTGTTGCCTGAAGCCTCGCCGGGGCCATCCCAGGTTACCGTGAAACTGCCGGCATTGGTGACTTCAGCAGCGGCAAATCCGCCTGTTTCTCCGAAACATAGGGTATCACTCAAGGTTACCAAAGGTTGAATCGGTGGCAAAACCTCGATGAAAACCGAGTCGGTAACCGGATCAGAGCAGCCATCGGCCAAGGTGAGGTAGTACCACTGCGAGCCGGTCGGACTCACACTGTTGCTGCTCACCGGAAACAGGCCATCGCTCCAACTAAAGGTATAAAAGGTGTCGTCGCCGCCTCCCCCCGGAGTGCCCGTTAGAACGCTGCCGCCGTTGATGCACACCACCGTTTGACTGGCTTCAAGCTCCAACGCGAGCGAAGGGAACACAAACACGGTGATTGCGGTGTCGCTCGTGCAGTATTGCCCGGTGTAACTGTAGCCAAGTAAGTGGCTGCCTTCGCCAGCCAACGCCGGATTGAAACTGAAATCACCGGTGTTACCCGTCAGTACACCTCCTGCTGGAGTTAACGTAAGCGGAAAATCTTGTGATTCAAAGCAATAAGTTTCGGTTAAGCCGCTCAATGTGGCCTGCTGAAACACCTCAACTTCGGCGTAAACTTCGGCATAGCAGCCCGCAGGGGTGGCCCAAACAAGGGTATGGCTGCCTGCTCCGCTCAAGGCAGGATCAAACAAGCCGCTCGATGCATCAGCAATGCCTTGGCCACTCCAAGAGCCGCCGGGGTTCAGCGCGGGGTTGGCAAGCTCAGGCGCTTCGTTCGAGCAAAAAGTCATCAATGGCACTTCAAAACTGTCAGGGTGCACCATCATCACCAGCGTATCAAGACAGCCATTGGCAGTGTAAGTGATGGTGTGACTTTGGTTTCCTGCTAGCGCAGGGATGAAGTAAAAGTCGTCGTCAAAATAAGTGATGCCTGCCCCAAGCCATTCCCCGCCAAACGGCGTTCTGCCTACGGTTTCATTGTTAAGCAGGAAGGCATCGTTGCCCAAACAGAACCAGAGCGTGTCAATGGGTATTTCGGTTTGCCGGTTGTAATAACTGATGGTGTCTGTGCAGCCGTTGGGGGCGTAGTAAATGAGATCTGTCCAAAAATCGTTGGGGATGCTCCCCGGATCGTACATTCCGGTTGAGGTGTTGACCAATCCTGCACCTTCCCAAAACCCGCCGGGAGGTGCGAAATTCGGCTGAGGGATGAATGCATTTTGCTCCGGACAGCTGCTGCGGAACCGCTGACCAACGAAAACCTCTTTCACGAACACTTCAAATTGCTGGTCGCACCCTTCAATTGCGTAATTCAGTAATTGCAAGCCGGGCGCAACTTCGTGTGGGTCGAACACACCAAAAAGGGTGTCAATGATGCCCGGTCCTGACCAAACCCCACCCAAGGGCGAAAAGGGTATGGTATCGGCCCAATTTGACTGGCAAAGCGTGTCGAGCACAAACTGACCTGCAATGTCGGCTACATTCATCAAAAGGGTGTCTTGACAACCGTTCAAGGTGTAAATCAGGTCAAAACTGCCTTCGGTAGTGGGGTCAAACAAACCTTCAGGGGTAACGCCGATGCCTTCCCAGACGCCACCCGGAGGCTCCGGTTCAAGCAGAAACGGAGGGCTTCCCGGACACGCGGCCAACACGTTGCCCGATTGAATGGGCTCAATGGTGATCAGCACACTGTCAGTGCACAAACTTTCTGAGATGAAGTACACTACGTTCACGCCTGCATTGGCGCTATCAGGAACAAACAACCCAATCTCAGGGTCTTGAATGCCCGGCCCTTCCCAAAATCCGGTCGCTGTTCCTTGAGAAGGTATCAAAAACGGAGGTTCGCTCTGGCATAAGGTGGTGTCAGGAAACTCAATTTGGCTTTCGGTTACGAAAATGGTCACCGTTTCCACGGTGCTGTTCCCGGTGTCGTCGTCGGTAATCGTAACTTGGTAGGTGGTGGTGGTTGACGGACAAACGCTGTGCGGGCCTTCGGTTGACGGCAGTGCCTGGTTCCACGAATAACTGTGCGCATTGCAGCCCAAGGCGAAGGCTTCCAACTGAACACAGCTTCCTTCGCAAATCTCGGTTTCTGAAGCGATGATTCCGCCGTTGACTGGGCACACATCCACGGTGAATGAAGTCACCAAGGTGTACACCCAAATGCTGTCACATACATCGGGTATGCCCATTTGAATGAGTACCTGAAAGTCGCAGTTGTAATCAATGGGTTGGTCAAGTCCGATTGTCGCTAAAGTGCCCGTTCCGTTGCTGCAATTCAGCGTCGCTGAATTCACACCAATGGGCCCGCTGCCAACAACGCTGATGCTATCAGCCGATAGCCAATCGCACCCAATGGGGTAGCTAAACGCGATGTCAAAGCTTGATGTGCCACACACATTGGGTGCAATCGCCGTCGGTACAGGCGGTTCCGGCGGACCAACAATCGTATCCCAGAAGATTTCAAAACCACAGTACCCGGCACTTTGATCTGAAGTGAACACAAAAGTCACCGCACCGCTCGTTGCTGTCACACTTGGAGGGATGAGTCCAAAACCGCTGATTTCAGCAAGTTGTGGGGCTGCATCTGAAGTTCCGTCGTAGATATATAAAAAATCAAAGCCCGGCTCAATGCACACTTCACTCAAAAAGCTGACCTCGATGGCCACGCCACCCGTTTCTACAGTGAATGTGAAGTTCTCGTTGTTCCCATAAATATCGTCTGAATCTCCTGAGTCGAAAAGAAAACCATCGCAATCGGTCACCGTGGTGTCGCTCATGAGGTATTCGGGGGTTTGGCCGAGCAGTGTCCCCATCCATCCCCAAAACAGAAAAAAGAAAACGAGCCGATTGCACCTCATTCTTCTTCAATAACCCGCACTTGCGGCGTTACAACCTCATTGCTCCAATTGCCTGCTCGGTCGCGCACCTGAATGGTGAAGGTGGTTACCTCTTCAACGCCATTTCCGAGAATAAAGAGCGGATTCAACTCGAGTACAAAACTTCCGCTGATGTTCAACTCTTCGAGATTGGGCGTAAGCGGTTGCAGGTGGTACCAATCGTAATCGGGCAAGCGTGCATCGCGCACGCGCACGGTGTTTTCATCGGGGTCAGGCGAGCCGAGGTCTCCGTTTACATCGCTGTACTTTACCGTTACCGAGATGGCATTGCTGAATTCAATCACTTCAGTGACTGAAATAGCCACGAACTCAAGCACCGGCGCCGGATCAGGCTCCTCTTCTTTTCGGCAGCCCGTCAGGTTAACTGCCAAAAGAAGTAAGATAGCTATAGACTTCAGCACGTTCATTGCACTTGAAGGGTAAAAAGTGAAGTAACCACGGCATTGCTGCCTTCGTTCGGAATGTCGGTGGGTGAGCTCTGTACACCATCGTCGAAGCGTGTGCGTAAAAACAACACCGTGCCACTCTGCATGCCGGTCAAATCAATCGTTGCTCGGTGGTGGTAGCTAATTGAACCGCCGGCGAATCCCGGGCCGTTGATGTTCTGAGCAGTTGAAAGCAGCACCGGAGCCGCGTTTTCGAGGCCATCGATGGTTTGCGACCAGCGCAGTTCATTGACGCCCATTGCAGAAGGCGCTGTGTTATCGTCGACCACTGCAAACCACAGGTCAACCGGTGCGGCTGTGACGAGAATTGGTGTAATGGCCTCGCTCTCCGGGTCGCGTTCAAAGGCAAAAGCCGTGCTTCCGGCCGGGAAGGCCAATAAACCCTCCACCACAGGTGGAAAATCAGCCGACCCACTCAATGGCAGGTTGCCAAACATATCAGGGGCTCCGGCGTTTATCCAAGCTGCAATGGCGGCGAGGTATTCTGTTTTTCGGCTATTCCAGTCTGACCCCGGATCAACCACCAACGGCATAATTCCCGAGCTGTTGGGGATTTCGTTGGTCATGCGCTCGTACAAAAGCGATGCTGTTACGTTTCCGGGTACAACGCGGTGTTCAAATGAAAACGCTGCATTGTTTGATATGACCGGATGATTCACAAGTGTGTTGTACGCTGATGACACGGTGTTGAAGTGCGGTTCAAAACTGCCGTCGTGGCAACCGCTGTTGGCACAGGTCGGTTGGAAAATGTTGGCGTGCAGCCAAGCAAAATTCCCCACAGGAAGCTGCGCAGCGATGTTGCTGTCGTCAACAATCGGCGGAATTAAATCGTACGGGTTTTCGGGCTCGTCAGATTTGCATCCGGCGAAGCCGAAACCCACCCCGAGCGCAGCCAATACGCAGGTTATCTGAATGCAGCGGGTCATAGGTAATCAAACAATGAAGTGGTGCCCGGGGCAACCATTCCGGCACTTTGCACTTCCGACCGAATGCCGAGAATGTCAGCAATGGTCATCATGCTGTCGCTGACTCCCCCAACCGGATTGCTTTCGCTGCCAACCACAAGGTTTTGCGGAATGTTGGGCCCTGCCATCAAGGTAAATACTCGCAGCGAGTTGGCATCGCTGTGGTCATACGAACGCCAGTCGTTTTCGTCGAGAATGTTGTTCGGCTCGAGGTTACGGCCGCATTCAGGTGTGCAAATTAAGGTGGTGTTGTTCGCCATTTCGGGCACTTCCGATTGAATGAAGTTCCACAAGTGTCCTACTGCGTGATCAGCCCGGTGTAGGTTGCGCAAGTACCCCGTAAAATCGCTGTGGCAGGTATCTACCGCGTTGAGGTTAATCACAGTCAAAGCCGGCTTGAATTCACGAATCACTTCGCAGGCGTAGCCTACAGTGGCCGCGTCACCGTTGTCGGTGATCGGCGGCATAGCAACGGTTCCATTGTTCGTTTTCGCGTACATGGTCTCCATGAAGGCCTTGATTTGCTGCTTCTCGGCCTCGGTATTTCCAAGGTTGTCAAGGCGGCCGGCATACTGTTCGAAACTGTTGTCAAGAAACTCTTTGATGCGGTACATCGGGGCCAATTCGTTCTCAGGGTGGTACACCTTCGCGTCTCCCAAGTAGGCTTGGCAATTCTCATTGAAGGTGATGGTGGGGGCAAAGAAGTTCGCTCCGTACGACGCACCGTAATCAGCATGGCCGCTGTAATTCAGCAGTGGAACCGAGTTCATGATGCCATTCCCTACGAACCACATGTCAGTGGCGCTGTAACCTCCGTGCCTGCGCAGGTACTCAAATATGGTAGGATTCAACGGACGTTGTTTCAAGCCTTGTGTCGTAACTGTGCTGCCCTGAACCAAGGAGTTCAAGCCGCCGAAATGCCCTGCGCTCAATGCAGATACCTCCCGAAACAAGGTGCCTTGCTGCTGCAAGCTGGTGTTCAATAGCTGCGGGATGGGCGACAGGCCGCCTGGACCCGTACCGTACACGATTTTCTGCACAGGTGCGCTACCGGTGAGCATGTTGTACATGATGTTGCCGGCATACGGATCATTCTGCTGGCTGCCTTCAAGGTAACGCTGCAGAACACTTTCTTGCTGACGAACACCTCCGGCAAACATCACCAATACTACATGTCCGGCCATTTGCCGCCCGCTGGCGGCGAACAACCGCCCGCTTGGTAAGATATACGGAGCCGCAATACCGGCCGCAGCTGCCAATCCGGTTTTTGCAATAAATTCTCTGCGTTTCATAGGCTCAGTAATACATGTATTCGTTCGACAAGGCAAATGAGAAGTACACAATCTCAGGCGTTACATACGGATTGGTCGTGATGAAATTCTTTAGCCATAGCTTTTCGGCTTCGGTGGGGTAACGCACCAGGAAGCGTATGTAGGTGTCTTCGATGAAGGCATCCATGTCGGCATTCATCTCCTCGGCACTCGGAATGAGCACTCCGGGCTCATTCATGAAATTCGAAATGATGACTTCCCTAGCCAATTCTTTGTCGCCAATCGATTCGATGCACAAGTTGATCTCAAAAATCTCGTTCGCCGATAGCGCCGTTTGAAACAAGTTGGCGTGCAGAATGGCGACGTACTGTTCGTTCGTTTTCAGTTTTTCTTTGCCGGCTCCCGACGGATACAGCTCCACCTGGTTCACAATGAACGAGGTTTCAGGCTCCTTCCGGCATCCGGACATCAAAAAAACCACCACAAACAAGAACACGGTATATTTATTCAAAGCCTGCATACTCATCGGATATTAAAACCGCGCGTTGAATCGCACTGATGTTTTGGGTTGTCGAAAAGTCGGTTGCATTGGTGTACACTTCAACGGTGTTGGGTTCACGCGATAACAAAGAGCGGTAAACCCAAACAACCATGCCTTCGTGAAACTCGCCTGTGGCAGTGAGCGCATTGAGGTATTCCAATTTGTTCTGCGCCACCGTGTTGAAAATCACGGCCGGCTGGTTGAACTCAATAATGGTGTAGGCACTCTCAAATTCAGGTTGCGTCGGAAACCTGAAAAACAAATCGTCAAACGAGGCATTCACAAAGTTGAAAGCGTTCATGTTGATGTTGTCGTACACCGAGTTGAACATCATTCGGCGTACCATTTCATCAATCTCGATTTCATCGCCTTGCCATTCCACACGGCTGTCGAGTACGTCTTGAAGTCGATTGGCCTCTTGCATTTTCAGGGCGTAACCGGTCATGTTGCCATTGAGTGAATCGAGAATCGCATTGCCTCGCCACAGGTCGTATTCCTCAAGCAAAAGCGCATCTGAAGCACCTTCGATGAAGCGGGCCTTGAGGTTTTCGTAAAGTTTCACTGAATACGCACGGCGGTAGGTGCTGTCTCCTTCGATGAATGCATCGCCATTCATAAGTTTATCAACCAAAACACCACGGCTCTCTAAGCTCAAACTATCAGCCCGAAGTGCCGCAATCTCAGCCGTCATTTCCAAATCAAGCGGCTCACGTCCGATGAGGTCGATAAACAGCCGATTGACGTAATTGCTTAAAACAATGGTTGATACACCCGCGTACGGAGGAGCATCGTTGTCTTCAAAAACGACGTCTTCCTTCTTGCATCCAACAAAAAGCAGCGGTATTCCGATGAACAGCAGCAGGTATTTCACGATTCGGTTGCGGTTTCTACTAAGGTAACGCAAAAACCATCCGTTTCGTTGCATTTCAACAAAGCTTAATGACCAATAACCAAGCGTTTTACAATGCTGTAATCATCAAATTGGATGTGCACCAAATAGCTTCCGGGCGCAAAATCGGTGAGTGGAATTTCATTTTTGGGGGATGGATGAGCTGCCGCTGCCAACAATCGACCTTCAGCACCGTACAACGACCATCCCTTTACAGGCGCAGAACTTCGAATAACAACCGCCTCATTCGCCGGATTAGGATACAGAATGGTGTCGTCAATGAGTCGTTCCAACACGGTCGAAACCACAACCGGAGCACTCTCGGCTGAACACCCTTCATCGTTTGTAACCACCAGTGAATAAATGCCACCGCCAACAGTAGCCAATACAGTGCCAGTTGCATCAGGAATCGCATTCCCGTCGAGCAACCATTGAAGTGAAAGTCCTTTACAGTTCGTGCACACCAGGGTCGTAAAATCCAAAAAGTCTTCAGTCAGTTCTGGTGCCGGTGGCGATGGATTGACCAATACATCGGCTTGAGCCGTGGTGACCGAGTCGCTCACGGCGTGGATGAATTCGATGCTGTATTCACCGGCGAGCAAACTGATTTCGTATAGCTCTTGGCATACCATACTCTGAATCTCACCGTTGATGCGCAACTCACAGGTGCTGCCTGCCTCGGTTTCGGTCAAGTTGGTGATGGTGAGCGCGAAAGGCTCGCATCCTTCCACCGCATTCACCTCAATGGAAGCTGCCGCCCCCGGAAGCAATACAAAGGTACTGTCGCTAATGCTTGCACAGCCCAATGAATTCGTGGCTTCCACCGAATACCAACCGCTTTCCGCTGGAGACCAAGCGGGTTCGGTAGCCCCTTCGATGGGTTCGCCGTTGAAATACCATGTGGTCGCGTTCCCTTCACAGCCGGTGCACTGCAATTCAACCAACGATTCCTCGTAAACCAGTGTTGGAGTATCCGGGAAGCTGCCCACAACTATCGGCCCCGCAGTGTATTCTGAAGCAATGTCTTCGATGATGTAGGTATACACCATGCTGTATTCTCCTGGTTCTTCAAAGGTGATTTCGAAAGAGCCCAAGCACTCTTGAGAATACAACTCGCCATTCAAGAAAAAGGTGCAGGTTCCGCCCTCATCAATCAAGGTTTGGTTGTTGAACACCACTGTATGTGGAGTGCAGCCGGTAGAGTCTGAGATACTTAAAAAAGCTGTGCCATAGACACAGCTTCCGTTGTCAAGATCAGCATTCGGGTCAAAATTCAAGGCTTCGTTATCTGTACATCCGGCGTAAAGGCATGATCCGTCATCAGCGGTAGCGTTGGGGTCGTAATTTTCGGCTTCCGGGTCGGTGCAGCCTTCAAACAAGCACGATCCGTCGAAGAAATTCGCATTGGGGTCGTAATTCGATGCTTCGGGGTATATGCATCCCGGAAATCTGCAGCTGCCGTCGTCGGTATCGGCTTCAGGATTGAAGTTCATGGCCGTGCTGTCTAAGCAACCAGGCGAACTGTTTCCGGGAAAGATGTGTGCCCGCACGATTGGCGCGCGCAGCAAGAAAAAGGTCTGGTTTATCGTTGGGAAATTAATGATTGAGCCGGTCGCAAATGACTCCCCATTTCGGCCAACGTAGAATGTCCCGTTACTAGGGTCGTCAATCCGTACCATGACCGAATACATGCTGTCTAACACAGTTATCAATGGTTCAGTAAAGGTGAGGTGAACGACTTTGTCATCGCCAACTTGGTTGATGTCCCATTCATTGAGTGTATAGGGCTCTGATTGGGTATACACCACATCCCGCCGGTGATTGTAAACAATACCGGTCACTTGTGCGCCAACCGCGCTGCCTTCGCCGAAAGCAACTCCCATGCCGTGCAACTTTGGTCCGGTTGCGCGGGCTTCATAAAGAGCGCCTATTTGATAGGGTAAGCCGGAGAATTGAACAGGTGGGACAAGAACATCTTCAACTTCATCACCTCGATCAAAGGCATACGCATAGGGAGTAATACGAAGCACTTTTTCCAGAGTATTGTTTTCGGATGATTCTTCACTTTCGTCTTGAAGTGAAGTATAAGTTATTGTATAATTACCAGCTACAGCAGGCGGAGTAAAAGGGTTTTCAAAGACAGCCGTTGCTAGTGTGCCCGGCGATAGTTCTTCGATTTCAAGAGTTTGCGCATCGAACACCGTCGTCGAAGGTTCCCGAGTTACGGTTAATTGAAGCCGTACATTGGAGAGAGAATCGGAGCCAATGTTTCTGATTCTGGCGCTAAAGTTGAGAGGGGCGACCATTGCTTGTGGATACGCAGCGTACTCCATCCGCCCCAACCCGTCAGGGTAAAATGTGCCGTTGTACAAGGTGTACTTCGGATTTTCAATGAACGAGTCAAATTGATTTGGGCTATACAAGATGATATCATCGAGCATCCACCAATAATAGGTTCCAGAAAAGCGAAACTGAAAGCGCACATCAGGTTGGTTGGCTACCAAGCTACTTAAGTTGACCGATTCCCAAGCTCCTGAACCGTTTTGAGATGAGTTGGTTGTTGGGTTGGTGAAAACAGGCGTCCATGTCTCTCCGCCATCCAACGAAGCTAAAACCTGTGTCGTGGTTTGAAAATGATTGAATTGCTGGTAGAAGGTGAGTACGACGGCGTTTTCGCCGGAAAGGTTCACAGACGAAGTGGTTAGCGATACTGTATGGGGAGCCGGGTCAAGCCCTGAACCCAAATTTCCGCACGGCCCGATGGGGTCATCCCAAAAATTGGCATCGAACATCATAAACCCATTGGCCGCAGTCGGTGAGTTAAGGGGCACAGAATTACCCCCGCATGATCCGAGCGAACCTTGAAGGTTACTTGGAATTGTTGCCGGACCGCGGTATTCCCATTGAGCAACGCCATCCGATTCAATGGTCCAATCCATGGGCATTCCATTAGAGAAATCCCATTCAGCAATGGTGGTGCCATACACTTGGGCATGCGCACAAGTGCTCCCGACAATGAAAACAATTAGGGCGATAAGTTGCTTTGGCATAGGGTCGTAATATTTCTCAAATATAACAAGCCACGCGTGGTTTCGAATGAAGATGGAGCAAACAAAAAAAAGGCCGACTTGGAAAGTCGGCCTTGAAATGTGATTAGCTAAGTACGATTAGTTTCCTTCGCTCAATTTCCGCATTTCTTCTTCGAAAGTTTCTTTGAACTTCTCGTAGTTGTATTCAGCTTTGATGCGCTCGTCTTGCGACAGACGCTCGTTGTAGGCTTTTACCAGTCCTTCGGCAGACAACTCAACGGCGAGGTAGCTGATGTAGTTGTTGCTTTCGGTGTTGCGGGTAAGCTGCTCGCAGATGATGACGGCGCCGCGTAGTTCCTGGTCAACGATGGTGCGTGCCAAGTTGTTGAAGGTTTCGGTTACCTCTTCTTTGTTGTTGAACTTGGTAGAGTTCACGTAGTTGTCGGTAACCGCTTTGATGGTAGCTTCGATTGAACGGGCCAAACGATCTTCAGCATTTGAACGGGCAATCTTCTTGGCCGTTTCGCGGCTCATGCTTTCGCCGGTCGCGCTGCTGCGGAAGGCGGTTGCGTCAGAGTTGTACTGAGCTCCGGTGCAGTATTCCGCTACCAGTACCTCACCTTTCGGGGTTGGTGTTTGAACAGTGTCTTTCTTCTTTTTACAGCCGGTTCCGGCGAAAACGAAGGCGGTCAGTGCAAGTGTGAGCAACAGACCTGGGCGTGCAATCAACTTTTTCATAATCGTGGTTTTTTGTTCGGTTGGGTAAACTTTCATTCGTTGTTATCCAAAACCGTGCCAAAGTACTTAAAAAATGGCATCGATTAATTGGTCAGCAATTTCCCGTTCAATTAAACGGGTTCCATTCTTATAAGATTCAAGGCCTGCCGCCTCAAAATTGAGCTGGAGTCCTTTAACGTTGCTCTCACTTCGCTGGTAAACAATTTTACCTCTAACGTCTTTCAAAACGATTTGAAAGTCGAGGTAAGCGACGTGAAAACCTTGTGAGGTTCCACCTTGGCGTGTATCGGCCTTCACTTCAAGAACATAGTCTGCTGTGTTCCCGGATGTGGCGAACCTCAATCCGCGAGCATTCATTCTGTCACGCAAAGGAGCTGCCAAACGTTCGTTGTTGATGAGCTGTCCGAAGTTCTTCTCTTCCAACCGCATCTGCACAATGGGCAATTCAGTGGTGATGCCAATGATGAGTGGCGCTGATCGAATGCCCTCCAGCATCGGTTCAACCAAGCGTTTCTCCAAATCGGCGGGCTGAAATTGAAGTGGATTGATGCGCACATTGAGCTGATTGCCGGCGTTTGCGAGGTTAATTTCGTCAATGCGAATCGTCATTTGTCCGTTCATGTCGGTCTCACCACCAAACTGGTTTCTCATCCGACCTTTGTCGTATCCGTAGTTCAATCCGAGGCCCGAGACTGGCCTTCCATTGTAAACAGCACTTATGGTCACCTCTTGGGTGAACTCGTTGCCGGCGTTCAACAAAATTTGGGGAACCGAGCAAAACAGCTCAACCTCGTTCAGCATTTGACGGAATTCAGCGTACAGCGTGTTGTCTAAGAAGATTTCGGTTCCACCGTCGTTCCAAGGATTGGCTTCATTCCAGTACTCCTTCACCGCAAAAAGGCCGTGCAGATAGAGGTCTGCAGCCAATGCTACATTTGCTCGTTCACGCTGGGTTCGCGCCTGAAGCAATTGGTCATAGGCTGACTGCATTGCACTCGTTTTCTTCGCTCTACGAATTGACTCATGTTTGGCTTTTGAGAGTCTGTAAAAAACGAAATAGTCTTGCGGGGTTTCATAGATATCGACTACCTCAAAACCTTCGAGGTCGGCATTGGTCGTTGTTGCGATGGTTTGATTGTAGGCCTCCTGAACTTGCATGTTTACTTGCATGGTGTTCAAGAACGATTCGCTGCGCACGTTCACTTTGATTTCCGAAGCCATTGCATTCATCGCGTTTTTCTTCGCGGTTTCTGCAAAATTAAAGGGCTCAAGGCGTTTGCTGGCTGAGCCAATTCCGATGTAGTACGATGGGTCGATGGGCCTGCTGTTGACCCAGCCGGGCACCTGACGTTGGGTGGCGGCAACGTCTTTGCCTCCTCCACACGCCACCAGTAAGCCAGAGGCAAGGATCAACAGTATATGTATCGGCTTTATCATTTAACAATCTGTTTAACCAATGCAGAAATTTCATTCTTCATCTCACCGGTGACTTGTTGAAAAGCGCCGTTGGTCAATTTGTCTGGAGCTTGCGGTTCACGGTTCGCACTAAACAATGCCATCATGCTGTTGCGCTCGGCTCGGTTCAAACTCACATTGCTTCCTCTGGCAGGAAACAAGTTGTCGGTAGCTCCGCCATACTCTGCCCAGCGGGCCGCATCAACCATGTCGCGCTCAATCGTTTTCGACTGAAGAATCTCGCCCGTGCTCAAAGAAATCACCCGAAATTGGACCTTGACCGATGCCCTGTTTTGACGAACGAATTCGTTGTAGGTCACTTTGTTGTAGCGCGTTTCGAAGTATTCTTTTCCTTCAGCATTCACCATTTTTACTTGGTAACGTTCGAAACCGTCACGGCTAAAACGTTGCGGACTTCCACGATCAGTAGAGTAGCTAATCACGGTACCGGTAAGCAGTGCTTGCGCGCCCAACATTTGCCCCACAGATGCGGCAGTTTCTTGGTTGAAGATGCCTGAAAGTGCGAGTTTTTGCTCTTCGAGGATGAGCTCCATGTTGCCACGATCAACCACTCGGAGAAAAGGATCGTCAACCGAGGTCATGGCCTCCATGGCATAGGCGTTCATGCGTGTGTCTAAACCCGTTACGCCTGAACCGTTTTCAAAAGGCAACAATGCGATGGTGAACAATCCTCGTTCCAAGGATTGATTGATGCGTACTTCGGTGTCTTTGTAATTGGGTATCCGCTTGTGCACCAACGCGTACTTGTCGTATGCCTCACGGTAACGCTCTGCATTGAAAGCGGTGGTCGCTTGCTTGTAAAGAGGCTCTGCATAAGCCACTGCTGCCAAATCACCGGCTTCGTTGTGGTTGGGGTCGAGACGAGCGATTTCGCTGAAAAGCTGTTCGGCT
Organism: Flavobacteriales bacterium; assembly: GCA_036835325.1. Classification (GTDB taxonomy): domain Bacteria; phylum Bacteroidota; class Bacteroidia; order Flavobacteriales_D; family Sanyastnellaceae; genus CAMCHP01. The sequence goes on along the minus strand of DAITMF010000005.1, from coordinate 34,961 downwards.
TGCTTGTAGTCGCCATTGTCCATCAAGTCAAGACCTTGCTCGTATATGTCGTCAATGTACTCACGCTTCACAGCTTCATAATCGGCGAAGTAAAAGTCGGGGATGGTCAATCCCACCCCCAAACTTTGTACACGTTTTTGGTAGCTTTCAGCGGCCTGCCATGCAGAAATGGCATCGCGTTTTCTGTCCATGGTTTTTTGCTGTACAAACTCTTGTAAACGCTTGTTCAATACAAGCTGGCCAGTGTTGCGCATGCCAATTTGAGCATTGATGTTACTGCGCTTTTTCTGCAAGGCAGTAAAGTACATACCGGCAGCTTCTTCGAACATACCGGCTTGCTCAAGTTTGGCTCCACGCTTTGCAAACCCTTTTGAGGTTGCACAGCCGGTGGCAAACACGACCGCAAGAGTGAGTATGGCAACAAGTAAACGCATGAATGTGGTTTTAAACAGTGTTATCGTCCTTCAATGAAGTCATTCAATTCATCAATTGATGATGAAAAGGTGAACGCATCGTTCAGGATGTAGTAGTTGTCAACATCGTAGCAATAGTCGTAGGCGAATTTTGCGTAGTCAAGTTTTGATTCTTCGAAGGTGAAGAGGCCCATAATCTGCTTGATCTGTGCGGCAGTCATGCACTTGGAGCGCGTTGCCTGTTTTGCCACGGTCATCTTCGAGTCTTCGAACGAGCTTGATTCGATGGTGCTGCGCATCTGGCGAATGCCAGAGTCATCAATTGGCCAATCGCAACCGATACGTCCGTTGTATCCGGGAATGGCCGGACGGCGAATTGGCTCAGGCTGTGGTGCCGGTGCCGCTTGCGGTGCAGGAGCAGTCGTTGTCGTCGTCGTTGTGGTGGTTTTAATGGTCGTGGTTTCTTCGATGGTCATGTCCATATCCATCCCATCCACTTGAATGTTGATGCCTCCACCGGGTACTTGCATGTTAATGCCAACGCCGTCGCGTGAAGTAGGCTTGGTGGTTGTGGTGGTGGTGATGGTTGTGGTTTGCTCAGCAGGCATGCGGGTATCGACCTGAATGGTTGCAGGTTGTGACGCAGGCGCAGGTGCAGGGGCTGCTTGTACGGCCGGCTGTGGAGTGGCTTGTGGAGCAGGCGCTGCCGCAGTGGCACCTCCGAGTGGTGCAATATTGTGCAAGCGTGCTACGTACTCGCCTTTGCGGTTTTTCTTAATGATGTAGGTAGTCTCTGAACCCGGCTCAAAACCTACGTTTGATGCAAAGCCTTGTCCGGGCATTTCGGGGAAATCAACGCGTATTTGCACAAATTCTTGGGTGAGGTTCTCAACCTTCACATTCGATGCGGCAGCTTGATTTTGCTGCTGACCGTTCACATAAAGAATGAAGTTCTCACCGAACTCCGAAAAAAACACCCCTTGAGTTTGGGCGAAGACAGAAACGCTTAAACAAAGGGCAGCACTGAATAGGATAAGTTGTTTCATGGTTGAAAATTTTTGATAAAGTTACATGTTATCGGTATTCCAATCTTCGTGCCAAAAGTAGCTAAGTGCAGCAATTTGAAGCGTAAGTATGTTGGAAACTCAAAATTCCGTTGGGTACAGGGCATTTTTGAACCGTTATCTTTGGCGGCAAATTTTGAGTGTTGAAAAAGATCGTAGTGATTGGTGCGGGGCGTTCGGCCTCATCGTTGGTAGAATACCTGCTCAACCATTCTGAAGAGAACGGCTGGAAGGTGCATGTGGTTGATCGCGATCCTGCTTTGGCTGCCAAAAGGGTGCAACAGCACCCGAATGGTTCGTCAAGCGCGTTTGAGGCCGGTGATGCAGCCGCACTGCCGGGCCTACTCGACGGGGCTTCATTGGTCATTAGCATGCTCCCCGCAAACATGCACCTTGATGTGGCAGAGGCCTGCGTAAGCATGGGCATTCATTTGATCACGCCAAGCTATGTTTCGCCCGGAATGCGGAAACTCGATGCTGCAGCCAAAGAAAAAGGCGTGCTTTTGCTCAATGAAATGGGGGTTGACCCTGGAATCGATCACATGAGCGCGATGGAAATCATCGATCGCTTGCGTGCTGAAGGGGCAAACATCAAACGGTTTGAATCGTTTACCGGCGGACTAATCGCGCCGGAGAGCGATAACAACCCTTGGCACTATAAATTTACTTGGAGCCCGCGCAATGTGGTAATGGCCGGACAAGGCGGAACCGCTCAGTTCATCCAAAACCACAAGTTGAAGTACCTCCCCGCTCACAAAATTTTTAAGCGGGTAAAAGAAATTGAAGTTGCGGGTTACGGCAGCTTCGATGGCTATGCCAACCGCGACAGTTTATCGTACCGAAAGGTTTACGGCATCGAAAATGTGCCTACCATTTACCGAGGCACGCTTCGCGGCAAAGGTTTCTGCGAGGCATGGAATGTTTTCGTGCAGTTGGGCATCACCACCGAAGACTTTGAAGTGGATTGCCGCAACATGAGCTACCGCGAATTCATCAATGCGTTTTTGATGTACGACGAAACGCTGTCGGTTGAGGATAAGCTTCAGGGTTACCTGCAACTGTCTGACGAAGTAATGAGTAAGCTCGAATGGCTTGGTATTTTTGAAAAGAGGTTAATCGGATTGGATTCAGCCACTCCGGCGTTCATCCTACAAAAACTCCTTGAAGAGAAATGGGCACTTGAAGAGCACGACAAAGACATGATTGTCATGTGGCACCGTTTCGATTACGAGTTGAACGGTGAAGAGCATGAGTTGCACAGCTCAATGGTGTACATTGGTCGCAACCAGAATTTCACGGCTATGAGCGATACCGTAGGTTGGCCCGTGGCCATTGCCGCCCGTTTGATTCTGAATGGAGAGATGAAAGGAGCAGGGGTGCAAATGCCTATCTTACCGTCGATTTACCAACCGATTTTGAATGAGCTCGAGCACATGGGCATACGGTTTACCGAAACTGCTGTTCGCTAAGGCAGCAGGGCTCAGTGCTATTCTGTGCTTAACGGTGCTGCCGTTTTGTACCATTGCTCAGTGCTCCGATGTGCCAAAGTTGCCCTACGAACGCAGGCTTCAATCGCCCGAAGATTTCCGAAAAACCGATGCTGCCGCTGCGAAAGCCATCGATTGGGCGCTGCAAAACACCGATCCCGAATGTGACGAGGTCAAAGAACACGTAAACGCGTATTTGCTGGTTTGGCTTAGCGGCCACCCCGATGTTATTGTTCGGCTCGAACCTTCGGTCTTTCCCTTTTTTAATGAAGAACCTGAATTGCTCTACACGGCCTTGTTTGCCATGGCACGCTACGAATTGACCACCACAACCGGCAAGCGATCACGTGTTGAAGCACACGTTGCTGCCTTGGAGGCCATTGGCGATGTGGTCAAGGCACAAAAAACACTTCGAAAAAACCCGGCATTCAAAGCGTTTAGGAAATCGTGGCGAAGAAACCAGCTCGAAGAATGGACCACCAATCATCTTCAGTAACGTTTTTTCGCCTCCGGCGGATGAGGATGCGCAACACCATGAATCAGCGTAGCCGGTGAACAATGGTTACCTTTGCATAGTTTTTCAGCCATGAAGCAGTTTGAAGTACCTGAGTTCTATCGATCGCCCATCATCGGGAAGGTAAAGGCCTTGAGGAAGGCTGCCGACCCCCGAAAGAAAGATTTTTCTCCGACGCAACTTGATTTTGGCACGGTAGACATTGTTCTTCCTCGGCACTTCGGCTTTTGCTACGGCGTGGAGAACGCGATTGAAATTGCCTACCGAGCCCTCAATGAGAACGAAGGGAAACGCATTTTTCTTCTCAGTCAAATGATTCACAACCAGGCCGTCAATGCCGATTTGGTTGATCGTGGCGTTCGTTTTTTGATGGATACCTACGGAAAAGTCATCATTCCGTTTTCTGAACTTACACCAGACGACATTGTGATTGTGCCTGCCTTTGGTACAACCCTCGAGATTGAAGCAGAACTGGCGGCAAAGGGCTTGGAAGTGCAACGTTACAATACTACGTGTCCGTTCGTTGAGAAGGTATGGAACCGGTCAGCCAAGCTTGGCGACGACCAGTACACCGTGGTTATACACGGCAAGCCGATGCACGAAGAAACGCGGGCCACGTTTAGCCATGCAAGCAGCACTGGGCCGGCCTTGGTCGTTGCCGACCATGCTGAAGCTGAGGTGCTTGGGTCATTCATTTCAGGTGAGCGCGAGTGGAACTGTTTCGACGATTACTTCGCCAACCGTTACTCAACGGGTTTCGTTCCTGAGCGCGATTTGCAGCGCATCGGCGTGGTGAACCAAACCACCATGCTGGCCAGCGACACCCAAGGCATTGCTGATTATTTGCGCTCGGTTATGGTAACTCGCTATGGCGTGGCATCCATTGCCGAGCATTTTGCCGACACACGCGATACCCTTTGTTACGCCACCAACGACAACCAACAGGCGACCATGGCCCTGTTTGACCAACCGGCTGATTTGGCCGTTGTGGTGGGGGGCTACAATAGCTCAAACACGAGTCATTTGGTTGAACTGTGCGAGCTTCACATGCCTACTGTTTTCATTCAATCAGAAGATGACCTTTTGAACGCGCAAACCTTGCGGTCGTTTAACCTGCACAAAGGTGTTGTGGAAGAGTTGGTTGACATCCTTCCCCAGAAAAATAAACCCCGAATTGTAGTGACAAGCGGAGCATCATGTCCTGACAGCATTGTTGACCGTGTCATCCATAAATTGGTGGGGTATTACAAGTCAGAGGTGAGTGCCGAGGCCGTGTTGCAAGGTTTGAACGGCTGAAGAGCCGATGCGAAAGAATCGCGGCGAACTCAGTACCTTTGTAGGAGATGAAAGCGCCGCGCATACCGTCACCGTTTCGGAACGTCAAAACCAGTCATCGCAAGTTCGAGTTTCGTTCGCCGTACTTTGATCCGCGGAAGCGAGAGTTGGACGAGCGGTTGCGGCGAATTGAAGAAGAAGTCGCACGCGAACGTGGCGAAGCCATACAAACTGCTCCGCGCAAAATTTCAATTGGGAAACGGCGTTCAGAAGCCACCCGAAAGCAGTCGTACGCGGCCATGATGCGCACGATTGTCATCTTAATCGTTTTGGTATATCTGCTCTACAAGGGCATTCAGTGGGCTGAAGGAACTGATTTCGCCAAGGTATTGAACACATTGCAGAATGGCTGACATTATTCGTTTACTGCCCGATTTTGTTGCGAACCAAATCGCAGCAGGAGAGGTGATTCAGCGTCCGGCTTCGGCAGTCAAAGAACTGCTAGAGAATGCCATCGACGCGGGGGCACAGCACATAAAATTGATTGTCAAAGACAGTGGTCGCACGCTCGTTCAGGTGATTGACGATGGTTGTGGAATGTCGGCAGCCGACGCGCGCATGAGCTTCGAGCGGCACGCCACATCGAAAATTTCGTCGGCCGATGATATTTTTCGCATCCGGACGAAGGGTTTTCGTGGTGAGGCGCTGGCGTCGATTGCTTCTGTGGCACAGGTTGAGCTGAAAACGCGGTTAACCGGAGAAGAGTTGGGTACCCACGTGGTCATCGAAGGGTCAGACGTGAAATCGTCGGAGCCTTGCCAAACGCCGGTAGGTACTTCATTTGCCATGAAGAACCTGTTCTTCAACGTGCCTGCACGTCGGCAGTTTTTGAAGTCAGACCACGTCGAATTGCGCCACATCATTGATGAGTTTCAACGGATCGCACTGGCGCATCCGGATGTTGGGTTCACCTTTCACCACAACGGAACAGAAGTTTACCACTTGCTCAAGGGCAATTTCAGGCAGCGCATCGTTCAGCTCTTTGGCACGAAATACGATGAGCGTTTGGTTCCGATTGACGAGGAAACCGATGTCGTCGGCATCAGTGGTTTTGTAGGCAAGCCCGAGTTTGCACGCAAGAACCGCGGAGAGCAGTTTTTCTTTGTGAACGGACGGTTCATCAAGCATCCTTACTTGCACCATGCACTGATGGCTGCGTTTGACGGATTGCTTTCAGATGGCAAACATCCGCCGTACTTCATTAATTTAAAGGTTGATCCGTCGCGTATTGACGTAAACATCCATCCAACCAAAACAGAAGTAAAATTTAGGGAAGAGCAGGCGATTTATCCGATTTTGCGGTCAGCAGCGAAGCGCGGTTTGGGCAAGTTTCAGATAGCGCCCACGCTTGATTTTGAGCGTGAATCTTCGTTTGACATTGCGCCATTTGATCACAATCGTCCGGTCGTTATACCGGGTGTACAGGTAAATCCCGACTACAATCCGTTTGAAGAAGAGCGCAAACCACAAGGTAATTTGGCTAGCCGCATTGCGCCGCGCAACCCCGGAGATGGTTGGCGGGAGTTTTACAAGATCGTTGAAGACGATTCGCAGAAGGCTCAGCAGGTGATTGAAACCATGGAGTCGTCGAGCGATGAAGCCTTGCACACCAAGCCCACGCTTTTTCAGATGGGCAAATCGTACATCGTGAGTTCGATTCGCAGCGGGATGATGCTGATTGACCAGCAGCGAGCGCATGAACGGGTGCTTTACGAATACTTTTTGTTAGCGGGTCAGTACAGCGCTGCAAGCCAGCGTTTGCTGTTTCCCGAAACGATTGAATTGGGAGCACAGGCACATGCCTCAATGGTGTCGTCGCGTGAAGTTTTTCATGCTTTAGGCTTGGAGATTGAAGATTTGGGAGGCCGAACCGTGGTGGTACATGCCGTGCCTGCAGATTCAGCAGCGGTGAATGTGAACGAGCTTGTCGAAATGGTGTTATCATCTCTGATGGATGAGACCGATGCTACGGAGAGCTTGCAGCAGCGCATTGCGAAAGGTTTGGCACGGGCCTCGGCCATCAAGCGCGGACGAAGTTTAAGTGAAGATGAAATGCGCGACCTGATTGACCGTTTGTTTACGTGTGAGGTACCGGCGTACTCACCTTCGGGCAAACCCGCAATCGTTACCTTTACCCCCGACGAAATCGCCGCTAAATTCAGGTAGTATGCAGCCAATGACGCCCGTTATTAAGAATCTGATCATCATCAATGTGATCTTCTACTTGGCCACGATGGTGATTGGTTCAGGTGGTGTATTGCCCTTGCCTTATTTGACAGAGCAATTCGGTGCGTTTTATCCCGGTTCTCCGATGTTTCGGCCCTGGCAGATCATCACCCACATGTTCATGCACAGCCATACGGGCATCACACATATTTTCTTCAACATGTTTGCCTTGTACATGTTTGGCGTTGGCTTGGAGCGGGTTTGGGGGTCGAAACGTTTTTTGATTTACTACCTCGTGTGCGGGTTGGGCGGTTTTTTCTTGCATGAACTGGTCAATGCGATTGAGATTTACAGGCTCACGGGCGAGATTTTCCCGGCAACGGAAGCGTTTAACAGTCCGCAAGAGGCTTTGCAGTATTACTACATTCCTGTAGTCGGTGCATCGGGAGCTGTGTTCGGCATTCTGCTTGGGTTTGGGATGTTGTTCCCCAACACGCAGATTTTTCTGTTGTTTCCACCGATTCCGATCAAGGCGAAGGTATTCGTATTCATTTACGGGGCCATTGAGTTGTTTTCAGCTTTTGGTTCATCGGGTTCGAACATTGCCCATTTCGCTCACCTCGGAGGCATGCTTTTTGGATACGTGTTGTTGAAGAAGTGGCAACGCGATCGCGATATCTTCTTTTGATTTATGGCATCACTTTGGCAACGTCATTGGGTTTTGGGCACGATGGTTTCACGGCTCATCGTGGTGAACGTATTGGTTTGGATTGCGGTAGTTGCGCTTTCAGTATTGGGCCGGTGGTTTATACCGGCGCTCATGCCCTACAGTGTTCACGCATTCTTTCTGGCGACCACGGCTGACCCGGCGGTTTTGGTGTGGCGTCCGTGGAGTGTGGTCACGCACATGTTCACGCACGCCGGGCTATTCCACATCTTCTTCAACATGTGGTTGTTGTGGATTATTGGCAACATTTTTCAAGGATTTTTTGGTCAGCGAAAGCTTTTGGCGATCTACCTGATGGGTGGTTTGGTAGGGTTTTTGGTGTTCTTTTTGCTGTACAATGGTTCGCCGGCGCTTGATATGCGTGGGACTACTGCGCTGGGTGCATCAGCGGCGGTGATGGCCATTTTTGTTGCCACGGCTACGTATTTTCCCGACATGACCTTGCGTCTTTTTCTTTTTGGGGATGTGAAGCTGAAGTACCTCGCGCTGATTTATGTATTGCTCGACTTCTTTGCGCTGAATGGCGTAAGCAATGTTGGCGGACATGCCGGTCACTTGGGAGGAGCGTTGTATGGATTTTTGTCGATGTCGTTGATTCGCAAAGGCACTGATTTGAATGGTTGGATGGAGAGGCTCATTGACTTCTTCGCACGTTTATTTACCCGAGGAGAAAAGATGCGCGTGGCTTACCGCAATCGCGAGGCAGATAAACGAAGAAAATCTGACGAAGAATTCAATGTAGAGAAGAAGGCACGTCAGGAGCGCATAGATGCCATTCTCGATAAAATCTCGCGCAACGGGTACGACAGTTTGACCAAAGACGAGAAAGATTACCTTTTCAGGCACGGACAAGACATATAATATGCTGCGTTTTCTTTTGCGCATACCCGGTTTTCTGATTCGTTTTGCAACGGTTGTTGGCCTAACAGGAATGGGTTTGGCCACGGTGAGCATGTACCTGTCGCCCGACATTACGGTAGTACCTGCCTTTTTTGGATTGTCGTACCCGTTTTGGTTGGCGGTGGCACTGTTCGGGTTGGTGTATTCTGCGGTGCGCAAACGATGGAAGTTGTTTGGCCTCACTGCTTGTTGTCTTCTATTGTCATGGAGGCTGATGCAGGCCACACTTGGTTTTGGCACAGAGGGTTGTGAGACCTGCCATGAGATGGAGCGAAGTGTGAGCATCTTATCGTACAATGTGCGCTTGTTTGACCTGTACAATTGGACTACCGGTGACAACACGCGTGAAGAGATTTATGCCTTTCTTGACTCCACGCCTGTTGACGTTATTTGCTTTCAGGAATTTTTTCACACGGTGAAACCGGGTGCCGCTGACCCTCGAAAAGAGCTCATGGAACGTTTGGGGTATTCTAATTACCATGACAAGTACACCCACGAAATGCATGACGTGCAGTATTTCGGATTGCTCACCTTTTCACGTTACCCGATTGTAGGCAAGGGCGAGGTGTCGTTTGAATCAGACCCGAACAATTTTTGCATTTACACTGATTTGGCGGTTCATGGTGATACGATACGGGTTTACAACGCCCATTTGGCCAGCATTCGATTAAAAACCGAAGATTACCGGGCCATCGATCGGGGACCCGACCAGAAAGAAACCAAGCGATTGGTCAGCAGAATTTCAGGCGGCTATCAGCGCCGGGCTTCGCAAATCGAAGCAGTAGTATCAAGCATTGCAGGTTCACCGCATCCGGTGGTGCTGTGCGTTGATTTGAACGATACTCCCATATCGTATGCACATGCACAGCTTGAGTCTCATTTGAAGGATAGCTTTCGCGGCCGACATTTCGGATTTGGTGGTACCCACATCGGGTTGTTTCCCTTCTTGCGGATTGACTATGCCATGCACTCACCAGAGCTCAACGCGCATTATTTGAAGCTGCATGAAGATGTTGAATTGAGTGATCACCACCCGCTTGAGCTTCACCTCAGTTGGTAGCGCTTCAAAAGTGCTTCGTAAATGGCAATGTTCATTCCCAGCAGCAGGAAAGCGTAGAGGAAGTCGTCAACAGGTACGCTAAAAATGCGCAACTGTAAATTGTGGTCGTTGTTGTACCAAACAATTTGGTCGGTCACGGCATCCACATCCGAATTGATCAATGGGTACTGCGTAAAGTCCAATCCGGTGAGCAGACCATTGGAGATGATAAACGGAATGAGCACCACAAGGTAGGCAAAGGCGTACCATCCCATCCAGGCCATCCGCTTGCGAAGAACAAAACTTCCACCGATTAAGGTGAACAACGCAGTTGATGAGGTGTACCAGCGATTGGTGTAGAAGGCGAAAAGCGCCGCTGAGATGAGCACCACGGTTGCCATCACCGGCGCACCAATGCGATCGAACGGATTGCCTTTAATGTAAGTTCTTAAGGTTTCGTACAAAAACACCGATGCGTACGGCACACAAATGAAGAACAACCACTCTTCAATCGGCAGGTTGATGAGGTTGATGCCTGTCAGGTAATTTGCATTGAAACCCCAAACGCCGTTGTGGGTAAACAGCACATCCCATACAACAAAGAATGCCAAGGTGATAAGGTTTGCCGGCCAGAATGCCCTCCATTTCTTATAAAACGCTACGCGTTTATCAAAGCTCAAAAGGAAAGGGATGGAGACGCTCCCTAAATTGATGAGCAGATAGTAGAAGTGCGGGTTCATGCACGACCCGTTTTCAATTGGCGGCTTGCTTTTACCGCGTCACGCCAAAATTTGAAGGGTACCAAAAGCATGCCAAAACACTCTCCTTGTTCTTTGCCCAAGTGCTTGTGGTGCACTTTATGCGCTTTGCGGATGGCCATGAGGTAAGGGTGATTTGACCGCTTGAACCATTTGAAACGTTGATGGATGAACACGTCGTGCACCAAGAAGTACGCAAGGCCGTAGAGTGCGATGCCGGTTCCAATCCACACACGGAAGTCGCCACCGTTCATGGCTCCGGTGATGAAGCACAACGCACTCGGAATAGCGAAAATGAGAAAGAACACGTCGTTTTTTTCGAAAAAGCCCGGCTCGTGTACGTGGTGGTCTTCATGAAAGTACCACATGAAGCCGTGCATGATGTATTTATGTGCGAACCACGCCATGAATTCCATGACGAAGAAAGTGGCGATGACAATCAATACGGCTACCATTGTGAAAAAACGTTTAGCGTTGAAAAGAATACAATTTGCACGATAAAGAACAGTCCGGCAACGCGGTTGGTTCTGAAATGTGGTTCAAAGGTGGTAACAATGGCCGACAGGAGTAAGGCAGTGCCGAACCATCCGAGGTAGTTGCTCAACGGGACATCGGCACCGTACCACGTCCAGTACTGCAATTCAATGGCTACGGGTTCGATGAGAATATCAATGCCTGTCATCAGGCCTGCCGCCCCGGCCACTTGGAAGAAGCGGTTGGAGGTGATGCGGTTCATCCAGTACAGCGCCCCGCTGAGTAATAAGAGCCAGAGTAATCCGATCAGAATCGGGGTGCGAATGAGTTGAGGTCCGAGTGCTGTGACGTATTCGTACTCTCCAAAGGGCCAACCGGTGGCCACGCCAATCGCTTCGATACCAAACGCAAGCACGGCAATGAGGGCGTAAATTGGCCAAATAGGCTTCTCAGCATGACGGAGCACAAAGTACCCGGATACGACAAGGTTTGCAGGAGTAAGGGGCAGAAACCAATCTCTTGCTAACAGCATACCGGTGATACCCACGCTGTGGAGGATCACAATTACACCGAGCGAGATTTGCGCTTGGGTAAGTTTAGGCATGGTCGCTTTCAATGAGTTCATTCACAATTTTTGCGGAAAGGAGGCAAAGCGGAATGCCGCCTCCCGGGTGAACACTTCCGCCGCAAAAGTACAGACCTTTAATGGAACGGCTGAAGTTTGGGTGCCTTAAGAATGCGGCCATTCGGTCGTTTGATGCAGTGCCGTAGAGGGCACCGCGGTGGCTGGCCGTTTTCGACTCAATCGTTCGAGGTTCGAGCAAGGCTTCTGTGGTAATCAGCGTTTCCACATCCATCCCTAAAATCTTGGAAATCTTCGATAAAATGGCCTTGCGCGCTTTTGGAATAAGTACATCCCAATTTTGATCGAAATGTGCGGGCACGTTGATCATGACAAACCAGTTTTCGTGGCCTGCGGGTGCATCTTCGGGTTCGATTTTTGAAGTGATGTTGATGTAAACAGTGGGGTCGTCGGAGATTTCAACGCCTTCTTTCAGCAGGGCGAATTCATGCACATAGTCATTGCTGAAGAAAATGTTGTGGAGGTGAAGCTGCGGGAAACTGTGCGCAATGCCCCAATAGAAGATCAATGCTGAAGTAGAACGTTCGCGCTCAAGAACTCCGGCCGGTGCTGATTCTTGCGGCAGGAGATGGCGGTAGGTGGTGAAGACATCGGCGTTTGAGACAACAAAATCGGCAGCGATTTCACCTTGTTCGGTTTCTATGCCGACGGCCTTTCCACCTTCGGTGACAATGCGGCGAACGGGGGTATTGGTGTGAAAATGAACGCCTTTTTCTTTGGCCAGATCAGCGACGGTTTGTGTGATGGTGTACATGCCTCCTTTGGGCAAGAAGGTGCCAATGTTGTGTTCAAGGTGGGGGATGATGTTCAAAACGCCCGGCGCTCGGTAGGGGTCAGAACCGTTGTACGTAGCGTAGCGGTCAAAAAGCTGGACGAGTTTAGGGTGGTTCAGAGCCGCGTTGTTTGAGCGGTGCATGCTGGTGGTGAGGTCGAGCCGAAAAACATTGACGAGCGCCTTAATCACATCCTTTGAGATGTAGGATTTCAAGCGGTGCAGCGAGCGCTCCATGAACAAGGAGGCGGTGGTTTCATAAAGGAAAGCGCTTTGCTTTAAATGCTTCAAAGTGGGTGTTGGGTCAACGCCAAGGACGGTTTCAATTTCGTGCGCCAGTTTATTTTTGTCGAACCAGGCGATGAGTTGGGTGCCATCGTCCCAAAAGTAATGGCACGAGCGATCAAGCGTATGGTATTGAAATCGCGAAGGAGAGGCCCCGGCGCATTTTACAAGTTCTTCGACGAGACTCGGAAGGGTGAACAATGACGGACCGGCATCAAACCTGTAACCGTTTTGCGCGAACACATTCAGCTTACCTCCGAGCGAGTCAGATTGTTCGAAAACATGCACTTCGTGGCCTGCAGCGGCAAGTCTTAGTGCGGTGGCCAAGCCGCCAATGCCTGCTCCAATAACAATGGCTTTCATCAGGCAACCTTTCTCAGGGCATCGAGCACATTCGGGAAGCAAATTCTGAACCACACGGTGAAGGCTTCCGGCTCGCGGTTCATCCACTCAGCGATTTCACCAACGGGCATGTAGCGGTACTCGGCCACTTCGTCGCGGTTAATGGTTGGAAGATCATCGCTCCAACCGAACAGAACGTGATCGTACTCATGTTCGGTGAGGCCGTTGTCAAAATCGGCACGGTATTCAAAGGCGAAAACTTCTTCGAGCGCAGTCGCCATGCCCATCTCTTCGTTCAAACGTCGCTTTGCGGCGTTCAGGGTGCTTTCTTCCGGACGAGGATGACTGCAGCAGGTGTTTGTCCAAAGGCCGGGTGAATGGTACTTGCTTTCTGCCCTTCGGTGAATGAGGAGTTCGCCCGCTTTATTAAAAACGAAGACAGAGAATGCTCTGTGGAGAAGGCCTTTCTGGTGTGCTTCGAGTTTTTCGCATACCCCCGTTTGCTGGTCGTTGCCGTCAACGAGAATGACGTAATCGGTGTTCATGGGGTATGTTTTATTTGGGTCAGTTTTTTTTGGGTGGATGCATCGATGTCGACGTTTGCGAGCAAAAAGTCGATGACCTTTGTTCGGAATGCCCGGTCTGAAGCCAACCAACCCGTTTGCAGTGCGTTCACAACGCTTCGGGTGTCGTTTTTAATGTCGCTGGTGTATCCTAAAAAGGAGGGCGCCTTGAGCTGTACGCTCAAACGAATGAACCGGATTTCAGGGTTCTCAGGGGCGGAGGTAACAGCTGCTTCTAGGAGGTCTCGTCCTTCGTTGAAGTAGCTCCATTTGGTGTACGGATTGAAGCTGAATTCAGCGAGCCGTGCTTGGAAGCTACCTTGGTAAGCCCGAATCACGGCATCGCTGGGATAACCGGTACATTCACGAATGCCTAGTTCAATTTTTCCTTTGTCAGAAGCCGCAAAGTGCAGTTCACGGCACGACGTTAGCAGGTTTTCAGAGCACCAGCCCGTAAGGGTGAGCAAGGTCATCCATCCTGCCAAAAAAATCTTCATACTTAGAGCAAATTGAGGCTGTGGCGGAAGTACGAACCAATGAATAGGGCCACTTTGCGCTTATTGTTGATGCGAATGCGCTCTTCGAGCACACGATTGCTGGGAAGCGCCTGTATCTTGAGGAAAAGCCTGTAGTAGTATACGTAAGCCACGTAAACTCCAAGACGTACATCTTTGGGCAATTTCAAAATTCCTTTGTACGCTTCAGCGAAGTCTGCCGCGATTTCTGCTTCGATGGTGCGTTTGGTTTGCTCATCGAAGTTGCTGACGTCTAGCCCCGGAAAATAGGCTCTGCCTAGGTTTTCAAAGTCGGCGTGGAGGTCGCGCAAGAAATTTATTTTCTGAAAAGCAGCACCAAGAGAACGTGCTTGCGGGTAGAGCTCTTGGTAGAGCGCATCGTCGCCTTTTGTAAACACGCGCAGGCACATTAAGCCCACCACTTCGGCCGACCCCAAAACGTAGGTGTCAAAACTTTCACGGTTGTGCTCAATCTCGTAAAGGTCCATCTCCATGCTTCGCAAGAAGGTGTCGACGTGTGATTTGTCGATGTTGAAGCGGTGGTAGGCATCTTGGAACGCGTTCAAAATGGGGTTGAGGCTAATTCGCTGTTCAAGCGCCAGGTAGGTATCTTCCCGAAAACGCTCAAACAACTGCTTCTTGTTGTAATCGTGGAAGGTGTCAACGATTTCATCCGCGAAGCGAACGAAACCGTAAATGGCGTAAATCGGGTTGCGGATGTCTTTATGAAGAAAGCGAATGCCGAGCGAAAACGATGTGCTGTAAGCACGGGTGGTTTTCACACTGCAAGCCAGCGATACCGAGTCGTAAGTAGATTTCATGTCGGATGGTTAATTCAGACGTTCACTTCAACCATTTGACCCAGCACCTTGTTCACTTCGTCGGCGGCTACTTGTCCACTGATTAGGCTCGGTGGTACACCTGGTCCTGGTGTTGTTAGCTGTCCGGCGAAGTAAAAGTTACTGAATTTTTTGCTCTTCAGCTTTGGCTTGAGAAAAGCCGTTTGGCGCAAGGTATTCGCCAGGCCGTATGCGTTTCCTTTGAAAGCGTGGTAATCGTTTTGGAATTCTTTGTGAGCGTAGCTGCGTTTGTACACAATGTGCTCGCGGATGTCAACGCCGATGTGCTTTTTCAAGCGTTCAGATACCACGTTGAAGTAGTGTTCACGTGTACCTTCATTTTCTTCAATACCTGGCGCAATTGGGATCAAGATGAACACATTTTCATTGCCCGCAGGAAGCACAGAGGGGTCGGTTTTGCCCGGACATGACACGTAGAACAGCGGGTTTTCAGGCCACTTGGCTGTGTCATAAATCTCCACCGCATGTTTACCAAAGTCGGCATCGAAAAACAGGTTGTGGTGCTGCAATTCAGGGAGTTCACGGTTTAGCCCTACGTAGTAGAGTAGCGATGAAGGCGACATGGTACGCTTGTCCCAATACTCAGGAGTGTAGTTGCGTTTATCTTTTGGGAGGATGTGCTGATCAATGTGGTTGTAATCGGCGGCTCCGATCACGGCGTCGCATGCAACGTCGCAGTTAGGGGTGCACACTGCAGTAACGTTGTTTCCGGCGTATTTGACACCTGTGACCGGAGTTGATAGGCGAATTTCCACGCCTTTTTCTTCGGCTAGGGCGACCATTGCCTTTACAATCTCGTGCATACCTCCCATTGGATACCATGTACCGAGTTTTGTATCGGCATAGTTCATCAGGGAATACAGCGCAGGGGTGTTTTCGGGTTTTGCGCCCAAGAACAACACAGGGAATTCTAGCAATTGAAGCAGCTTTGGATTCTTGAAGTACTTACGAATGTAGCTGCTAAACGAAGTGAACAGATGAAGTTTGGTGGCGTCTTTCACGGTTTGCCATTCAGCGAATTCCATGATGGAGTGCGATGGTTTGAACACGAATTTGCTCATGCCGATGCCGTATTTGATTTCAGCTTCGTTCATGAAGGTGTCGAGTAGGCCTGCGCTGCCTGGCTCGAGTTTTTCAAAAAGCTTGCGAAGCTCTTGGTAATCGGCAGGGATATCGACAGGGCCGTCGTTGAAGTATACACGGTAGCTCGGGTCAAGTCGTTTTAAGGTGTAGTAGTCACTCACCTTTTTTCCGAAGCGTTCAAAGTAGGCATCGAAAACGTCGGGCATCCAGTACCAACTGGGCCCCATGTCGAACGTGAATGCGTCGGCTTTGAAGACCCGGGCTCGGCCGCCGGCCATATCATTTTTTTCGAAAATGGTCACTTTGTGGCCTTGGTCAGCAAGGGTGGTAGCTGCGGCCAATCCGGCGAAGCCGGAACCAATTACGGCAACATGTTGGGTCATACAAGGATCGTAGAATTCGTGTCAGAGAACAACAATGAAAGTTAGCCTAGGTTCAACGAACACCAACGATTATGCGCCGTAAATAACGGCTTTTTAACGCACCCTGAGGCGTCGACCGGCGTAAATGGTCGCAGTCGGACGGATGCCATTCAGACGGCAAAGTGTTTGAACGCTAATACCGTAGCGACGGGCAATTGAGCTCAGTGTATCACCAGAACGAATGGTGTGGTGCTTGATTGCGCGTACTTCATCGAGGTAGGCAAAAAGGTTTTGTGAAATGGTGAGTGTATCGGTCAAGAGCTCACCTTTTTCCCAATTGATCAAAACGTTTGGGTCAATGGGTTCGCCTTTGTAGCGGCATTCGAAATGGAGGTGGCTACCGGTGCTGCGTCCAGTGTTTCCGCCAAGACCAATGATGTCACCGGCTTCGACGTAATCTCCCGGTACCACTTTGCGCGCACTGAGGTGAGCATAGAGGGTTTCCAAACCGTTTGCATGGCGCACCACGACCACGTTTCCGTAAGTTCGTGAGTATTGCGCTATGCGCACCAAGCCTTCAAAGGCAGTTTTTACAGGGTCTCCTTTGAGCAATTTGATGTCGATGCCGTAGTGGTGGCGTGCTCCGCGTTCGCCAAAGTTGGATGTGATTTCACCACGAAACGGGTGAGCGAAATCGCACTCTTCGTAACGAAGTACAACGCTTCGCTCTTCTTTGATCTCACGGTAATCAAAATCGTAGGCATGAATGTTGCGGGTGTCCCACTTGCAGTATTCGTCGTAGGCGGGAATGCGCATGAGACTGTCGTTAATGTCCCAAACATTTTCAAAAGCCAACTCGCTTTCGCTCTCCGAGCGTTCGAGCATACTTTCTTCGAAGTCTCCACCGGTGTGCTGCGCAACAACGGAACTGACAATTAGGGTGGCGGCGACGAACGGTATGGCTACTCTCTTCATAATGGCTTCGCGTCGGAAAGCGACAAAAATAGTGTTTGTGCCTTCCGAACCTCCTTGCTGGTTTCACAAAAGTTCTAAACAGAGTGAACGGGAAAACAAGTGATGATGTTACATTGCATTGTCGATACCTTGAAATTCCTGAAAAAATGAAACTAGTTCAACGCCTCTTTGTCATCGCTATGCCCATCTTTGTCATCGGAGTAGTGTATTGGGTGACACGTGAACCTTCAGCAACGGCCAGCACATCCATCCAAACTCCAAATACAGAAACCATGATGAAAAGCTTTCACGACTTTACCGTCACCGATATCAACGGAGCACCGTTCGAGCTCAGCCAGCTCAAAGGAAAAAAAGTATTGGTGGTCAATACAGCCAGCGAATGTGGCTTAACGCCTCAATACGAGCAACTGCAAGAGTTGTATGAGGCAAAAGGCGGAGCCAAGTTTGAAATTATCGGTTTCCCGGCGAATAATTTTGGCGGACAAGAGCCGGGTTCGAACGATCAAATTGCCAGTTTCTGCTCAAAGAACTTCGGCGTGAGTTTCCCGATGATGTCAAAAATCAGTGTCAAAGGCGGTGATATGCATCCCTTATACACATGGCTGACTTCGAAGAGCGAAAACGGTGTCGGCGATTTTGAGGTACAATGGAATTTTCACAAGTTCTTGATCGACGAAGAGGGCCGTTTGGTGCGTGATGTTAGTCCACGTGTACTCCCCATTGATGAAGAAATTTTGAACTGGATCGAAGGATGACCGATTTGAAGCTTGACGTTCTCGCCTTTGCAGCCCATCCTGACGACGTTGAAATCTCAGCCGGCGGTACCGTAGCCGGCATGGTGCGACGCGGCCAAAAGGTAGGCATTGTCGACCTCACACGTGGTGAGCTTGGCAGCCGAGGATCTGCCGAACTGCGCGACATTGAATCAGCCAACGCTGGCGCAATTCTGGGCATTTCGGTGCGGGAGAACTTGCAACTGGCTGACGGGTTTTTTACCCATTGCGAAGAGAACCTCAGGCGTATCGCAGCATGTGTCAGAACGTACCGGCCGACCATTGTGCTCGCCAACTCGATTACCGATCGCCATCCCGACCACGGCAAAGCAGGTAAACTTGTTTCAGACGCCTGTTTCTTGGCCGGATTGCGCAAAGTAGATACCTTCGGTAGCAACCAAGGACAAGAACCTTGGCGCCCCAAGGCCATATACCACTACATCCAAGACTACCTGCTTGAACCCGATGTGGTTGTTGATGTAACGCACGATTTCGAATTGAAAATGGAGGCCATTCGCGCCTACGCTTCGCAATTCTATGATCCGCAATCGAGCGAACCGCTAACCCCCATTTCAGGACCTGAATTTTTCGATTTTCTCAAAGCACGTGCGATGCAATTCGGACGTCCGGCCGGCTTCTTGTATGGTGAAGGTTTCAATGTAACACGGTACATCGGGGTTAACGACTTGCTTGTGCTCAGTTAAGTTTGAATAGCGCTTTCATGGCGTTGATGCCGGCTTTCCAGTCGGTCTTTTTTACGTCTTCAAGAGAGATGAACACCCAAAAAAGTACGCAGAACTGAAAGCTGTACCCAATTGAAGCCGCAAACGCTGCGCCGTGTATACCGTAGTGATCGATAAGCGGGTAAATGAACACCAAGAGCGCACCCAAACCGGCAGCTGACCCATAGGTGTTGATGCGGTGTTTACCGGTTCCTGAAAAATGATGGGCTACAATCACCGAAGCGCCATTGGCGATTATGCCCGGGGCCAAGCCCAGCAGCGCAAGCGAAAGCCCTTTCATGTCATCCCCAAAAACAGCCAAATAAATATTTTCAGGCACAATGAGGGCCGTAGTGACCAACACGGCCGAAGAACTTGTGCTGAGCACCAACATGCCAAGGGTGAGCGCTTTGTTTGATGCTGTGTCGGTGCTGTTGGCGATGCGGGCATGTTGCACAAGCGACAAGCTTTTACCCACGCTCCAAACGGCTTCGGCAGCGTAAAACGCAATCGAAAAAATACCCGCAGCTGCCAAACCGTGCACCATCAGCTTTTCGAGAAAGTACATCGGCGACCGGTAGGTGAGCAATTGAAAAACATTGCCGGTTTGGCCGTACTTCCCATAGCGCCATAGCGCCTTCAAAGCTTCTGAAAAGCGCAGATTTTGCTTTGTCTCCCACACCTTTCTGACCGCTAAGGCGCTAACCACCAAGGTTAAACCAAACGAAACGTAAAGGGCAATCAGGTAGGCAACAATGGTGGCTTCGTTGAAAACGAAGTACACAATCACCAGTGCCAATGCGAGGCTGACACTTTGGCCGGTCACAGCGAGGTTGTAGCGTTGAATGCGCTCATGTCCAACCAGTACCTGCAAGTGAAAGGTAAACACCGATTGCATCCATCCGAGAATGCAGACATGCACAATCAAGTATGCATCAATCAACTCAAGCCAGCGCAGAAGGGGGTAGAAGAGTAGAGCGACCAGCGCTGAGCTAAGGTAAACCGGCGCGAGGAGTGGACGTGCCCCGGTGCGAGGAATGAGGTATACAACCGCGCCACCACCAATGTAACTGCTCATCGAAACAAGCAGCAAAATACCGAACTGAATGAGCGAGGCCAAGCCTTGGCCGCTTCCGCCAAGCACTTGGGCATTCATCACCACAACCGCAAGGGTAATGGCCATAACGGCCAGGCGCGCAGCGAAGCTCGAAGCGATGTTCTTGATCATCGGCGGTGGGTGTTCAAAGCCGAAAGGTACACGTCGGTGTAGGCCTTGGCAATGGCTTCGCGACTGAAATGCTCAACCGAATAGGCGCTCAGTGCCTCAGTGTTGAAGCGTTCACCCGATACCCCCACTGCCAGCATGGCCTGAGTTAAGCCGGCTTCGTCTTGGGGTTCAATCAACCAGCCGCGCTGCGCATTGAGGTGTTCGGGTATGCCTCCCACAGTGGTCGAGATTACAGGAAGCCCGGTCGCAAGGGCTTCTCCAATCACGCAGGGCAAATTTTCATAGTTGCTGAACAGCACAAGTGCACCAGCCGTTTGCATGGCCTTCGCGATGCCCTCGATTGAAGTTGTGCCTTGAAATTTTAGGGCATGCGGAGGGAGCTTCAACTCTCTGGCCAGTTGCCTGTGAGGAGCCAAGTCGCCATCGCCAATGATGGTCAAATGAAGCTCTTCGTCATGCGCCAAGGCGGCTTTGAATGCGCGCAAAATGCCTGAGACGTTTTTGTGGACGTCAAGCAAGTTGCTGACATGCAGGAGCTGTTTTTTTGTTTTCCGCTCTGCGGGATGCGTGAATAGCTCGGTGTCTACAACATTGCCGATAACACGGAAATCTCCGTCAAGTCCGCGGGCTTTCATGGCTTTGGCAAGGTGTTCACTGACCGGACAGATCACTGCGCATTTGGCTGCCACTTGGGTCAACTTCGTCCATTGTTGCCGGCTGAGGTGATTGTGCGTGTTCGGGTGGTAGCCCGTCCAATGCTCTGTTGCCACCAATGGCAGATTCATTCGCTCAGCCATCCGAACGGCGATGTCGCCCATCGGATGGAGCACATTCACATGCACGAGTTCAGGTGTAAAGCCAACTGCTGTTCTCATCCGCCGGTAGGCGAAATCAAAGAAAAAACGACGAAACCAACGGTGGGGTCGGATAGCAGGATGGTAGAGTATTCCGATGTGCAAATCGCCTTGTTGGCGGTACACAAATCGCGGCCAAAGGCGCGAAGAATCTGGCACTACATGCACCACAAACACGCGGTGCATTGTACTGATGGCCTCTGCATGCCGTTCAACAAAATTGCCCAGGGTGGGTGCAAGCGCGTTTGGAAACCAACTGGAAATGAAGAGGATGTCGCGCTTCTTCGGCATAGCTTTTAAACGCCTTCGTGGGACGAAAATTTTCGTTGCAAGTAAAGAAGAATATTCGTTACTTTGCGCTCCCAAAATCGCACGAATCCGTTCGTGCACGTGTTTTGGAAGATGGTGGCTATAGCTCAGCTGGTTAGAGCACCGGATTGTGGTTCCGGGGGTCGTGGGTTCAAGTCCCATTAGCCACCCAAAAATTCAAAGCCCTCGTTTGAGGGCTTTTTTTGTGTTCAGATCCACCGTCTTTTGCGGAAGATGATTAGCAGCAACAGCGCAATGGCCACCATCACTCCCCATACGGTCGGGTAACCGTAGGGCGATTCGTATTCGGGCATCTTGAAGTTCATGCCGTATACGCCTACGATGAAGGTAAGGGGAATGAAGATTGTCGAGATAACCGTGAGCAGCCGAATCACTTGGTTCAACTGCTGATTTGAGGCCGAAAGGTAAAGGTCAATGAGGCCATTCGCTGCTTCACGGCTTACATCAATGATTTCGATTACCTCTTTTACGTGTGCGTTGAGGTCGCGCAGGTAGGGCAAAGTTTCTTTTTTGACAATGTTACGGTCGAGCCGTTCGGTAAGGGCTACGTGATCACGCAGTGGAGCCGCAATTGTTCGCAGATTGAGCAGCATTTTTTTATAAAGCAGGAGCTGCCTCATTTGGGTCTGCCGTGGTTTCATGAGAATGTCGTTTTCGAGTTTCTCAACGAGGTCATTCAACTGTTCTCCGATGAGGTAGTAGTGATCAACCACGGCATCGAGAATGCGGTAGAAGAGGTAATCGGCGCCGCGCGACCGCAGCACCCCTTTGCCGGTTTCGATGCGCTGCCGGATGTCGTCGAGCACATCGCCCGGCCGTTCTTGAAAGAGCAGCACGGTATTCCCCTTAAGCACCATTGAAATGTGCTCTTCGGTAAAGCGGTTGCGGTGTGCATCCCACGCCACCATTTTCATCGACGCAAAAAGGGTGTCGTCGTAGAGTTCTGCGGTGGGCCGCTGGGTGGTATTGAGCACATCTTCGAGCAAGAGGTGGTGCAGTTGGAAAGTCTGTCCAATGTGTTCAATCACAGAGGCTTCGTGTACGCCGTACAGGGTAATCCAATGGGTTTGCTCGGGGTTGTTGTTGGGTTTCAAATCGCTCGTTTTTAGGTACGAGTGACTCACTGCTTGATGCGCGTCGAATGCGTAGTGTTCAATGTAGGGGTCGAACCCCGGGTTATGGCCGATGTACACGAGACTTCCCGGAGGCAAACCGATTTTCTTTGACCTTCGTTGAACAGGTGCCGGTTCGTTAAAGCCATCGTTGGGAAATGCCATGTTTATTTTTTTTGGGTTGATGGATGGATGCCGTTCACGTAATTTTCAACGATTTTGAGCTCAACAGCGGTTTCGCTTCCTTTGAATTTGCCCAATGATTGGTTGGTCAATTCGAGGTTGTACTGCTGAAGAAAGTGCTCGGCCAGTGGCAGGTACGACCAGTGCCATTTTTCTTCTTCGTATCCGGTTCGGCCGTTTGATTTTGATGTGTACACCTGATGGAAGCCGTAGTTGGGTGCATGCGCGTACAGCCACTCATAAAGGCGTTTTCCTTCGCCGCTTTCAAACCACCGGTTATCAAGTGCGTTCAGGTCGATGTCGGTGCCCCAATGATGCCGGCTGCTTCCGGGCATTGCACTGAACTTCAGAATGTCTTTCGAGCGGTCGATGGCGCTCCATCCCATGTACTTGGGTTGTTCCCATTTGCGCTCCCAGATGCCTTTTTGGTAGGAGAAGTTTCGGGTTGCGCTTAGTATACTCAAGGTGAAACCGGCTTCACCGGCCGCCTTGGCCATGTTTACGAATGCGGCGTAAGCTTCTTTGCGTAGGTAGATGTCAGACTTTTCAGTGTACTGCGCATCAATTTTGACAAAGCCGGGGTGCTGAGCAGGATTGAAATCACCAATGAGTTCATTGACCGGCACGTGTTGGGCAACGGCAAACAGCGACGCAAACACTGCGACAAAGGTATACAAGCCTCTCATGTACGAAAGGTAGCAAAAACCTTGCCGAAGCTCAGTCTTCGAATACCTCGATGTCGCGTGTTGCGGTGGTGAGGTCGGTGAATTTTCCGAGGTAGCGTGTTGCCCGTACCACGTGGTTGTCGATCCAGTGGTAGTTGCCGCCGCGCGGCTTGCCCATGAGTAAGCCGTGGTACTTGAATTCGTGTTTTTCGAGCCAGCGCTCGGTTACTTCGCGGTGTGCCTCAGTGCGTGACGTGAAGAAGGTGATGATGTGTCCTTGGTCAAACCACTTGTTGAGTGTATCGAGGGCATCAGGGAATGGAGCACATGTTTCCATGCGCTCCGGTTCTTCGTTGGGCACATCTTCGGTGATTGTGCCGTCAATATCGATGAGGAAGTTTTTGATTTCGGTGGGCAACACCGGACTCGCCTTTCGGCCTTCCTTGTCAGTGGCTTCGTTGAGTTTCATTCGCAATCAATCATTGAGCGCAGCGAGGTAGCGCTCTGCGTCAAGTGCGGCCATGCAGCCTGTGCCCGCAGCGGTAATGGCTTGGCGGTAGACTTTATCAGCGGCGTCGCCTGAAACAAACACACCCGGAATGTTGGTTTTTGCAGTTCCGGGTTTAGGCAAAATGATGTAGCCTTGCTCATCGAGTTCGAGCCAGCCTTTGAAAATGTCGGTATTGGGCTTGTGACCAATCGCAACGAAGAAACCGGTAATGTCGAGCACGCGCTTTTCTCCGGTTTGGTTGTTGACCACACGCACGCCTTCAACGCCATGTTGGCCAAGTACTTCTTCGGTTTCGGTATTGAAGAGCACCTCGATGTTTTCTGTTTTGAGAACGCGGTGCTGCATGGCTTTTGACGCGCGGAATTGATCTTTGCGCACAATCATGTACACTTTGCGGCAAAGTTTGGCGAGGTAGGTAGCTTCTTCGGCAGCGGTATCACCCGCACCAACGATGGCCACGTCTTGTCCACGGTAGAAGAACCCGTCGCACACGGCGCATGCAGAAACGCCGCCGCCCATGTCACGTAAACGTAGTTCTGATTCAAGTCCGAGCCATTTGGCCGATGCCCCGGTGGAAATGATGACCGAGTCAGCACTTACTACGTGAGCGCCATTGTCAATTTCAACGATGTGTTTGGGGCCTGAAAAATCAACCTTGGTGGCAAACCCTGTGCGCACGTCGGTACCGAATCGCGCTGCTTGGGTTTTAAGGTCTTCCATCATCTCAGGGCCTTTGATTCCTTGCGGGTAGCCGGGAAAATTGTCAACCTCGGTGGTGTCCATGAGTTGACCTCCCGGTTGCATTCCCATGTACATAACGGGCTTTAAATCAGCACGTGCTGCGTAGATGGCTGCTGTATATCCTGCGGGGCCTGAACCAATGATCAGGCAGTGTACGTGTTCTTTGGGTTCCATAGTGTCAAAATAGGGTGCAAATGTACCAAAAGGAGAGGGGAAGTAGGTGTGATTAAAGTCGCATTTGCTTGGAGCTCAATCGGCCCTCATCCATCCCCCAAAAAAGAAAATCAAACGTCATGTACCTGTTGAAGAAAGGCGTTCCAGAGCGGGTCATCGGGTGGAGGAGCAACAATGGTGAGCGGTGTTTTTTGCACCGGGTGTATGAACTCAATTTTGCGCGCATGCAAGTGAATGGATGCGTTTTCGTTGGTGCGGCGGGCGCCGTACTTAATATCGCCCTTTATAGGACACCCAATGCTTGCCAAGGTCGCGCGAATTTGATGGTGCCGGCCGGTTTTGGGTTTTACTTCGAGGAAGTAGTAATGGTCGGTTTTTCCAACGACTTTGTAGCTCAGTTCACATTCTTTGCGGTCATCGCCCGGTGTGTCGTAGGTGTATGATTTGTTTTGCTCCTCGTTCTTTTTCATGTAGTTGACGATGTGGTCTTCGTCTTTCGGAGGAGCATCTTTAACGCACGCCCAATAGGTTTTTTGAATTTCCCTGTACTTGAACATGTTCATCAGCCTGTTCAAGGCCTTCGTGGTGCGTGAATACAAAATCACACCGCTCACAGGCCGGTCAAGTCGGTGGATGGTGCCTATAAAGGCCTTGCCGGGCTTGTTGTATTTGATGCGGACGTACTCTTTGACCACGTCGCACAGCGTGGCATCGCCTGAGATATCGCTCTGTACAATGTCAGAGTTGCGCTTGTTGATGGCAATGATGTGATTGTCTTCGAAAAGAACCTGGAGGTTCTTTTCATTGCTCATCACAATAGGGTCGCGGGGCTCCTTTGCAAAGGTCGACATGCCGTGTGCTTAGTATTGTTCGTTATCGTTGGGGAAGTCGACGGCTTTTACATCGCTCACGTACTGCTGCAAGGCACCCATCATTTGGTCGCCCATATCGAGGTAGCGCCGCAGAAAGCGCGGACTGAACTCTTGGGTGATACCGAGCATATCGTGCAGTACGAGCACTTGCCCATCGACGCCGCTACCGGCGCCTATGCCGATGACCGGTGCGGTGATGCTTTGCGCCACTTGTTCGGCCAGTTTCGCCGGTATTTTCTCAAGCACCACGGCGAAGCAGCCGATGTCGTTGAGCATGCGCGCATCTTCCAACAAGCGTTCGGCTTCGGCCTCTTCGCGGGCACGCACAACGTAGGTGCCGAATTTGTAAATCGATTGAGGCGTGAGGCCCAAGTGCCCCATCACCGGGATGCCTGCGCTTAAGATACGCTCTACTGATTCACGGATTTCTCGTCCGCCCTCAAGTTTCACCGCATGCGCGCCGCTTTCTTTCATAATGCGAATGGCCGATTGCAGTGCTTCTTTTGAATTGCCCTGGTAGGTGCCAAAAGGAAGGTCAACCACCACCAATGCCCTTTTGATCGCTCGCACCACCGAAGAAGCGTGGTAGATCATTTGATCAAGTGTAATGGGCAAGGTGGTTTCATGACCAGCCATCACGTTGGAAGCTGAATCGCCAACAAGAATGCATTCGATGCCGGCCTGATCAACGATCTTGGCCATTGAATAATCGTATGCGGTAAGCATGGCGATTTTTTCACCGCGGGCCTTCATTTCAAGAAGCACATGCGTGGTGATGCGTTTGGTTTCGTGGTGCACTGACATACCACAAAGGTACAGTTAACCAATGATTCTTCTAAACGTGAGGTTAACTCGCTCTTCATGCACCCGCAACCGCTTGGGTAACGCATGTTCGTGGGCCGTTTGCATGTGATGCATCAGCAACAGAGAACCGTGGCTCAAGGAAACGCTTGTCGATTGTTTTTCGCCTTTTCGGCGGATGAGAAAGTCGCGTGTTGCTCCAAAACTGACCGAGGCAATAAGGGCTTGGTCGATTTCGGGTTCGTTGTCGCGGTGCCATCCCATGGCATCTTTGCCGTTTCGGTAGCGGTTGATGAGTACAGCATTGAACGGGAAGCCGGTTAAGCGTTCGAGTTCTTCTCGGAGGGTTTCAAGTTGCGGAGTAAACGGTTGGGCCAGCCACCTGATCGAACTGTAGCGGTATTCTGGTCCGTACCAAGCTGTTAGCCGCGGCTCCAAGTGGTCTTTTCCGTAAATGCGGATGGTGTTTTGGCGCCATGCAACGCCGGTCAGAAGTTCGTCTGTTTGAACATGGCTGAAGGCATCAGGGTCATACTCGAGTCGAGCTTGGCCATCGCTGATGATTTCTTGCAAGGTCATTGCAGCAGCAGAACAACATAGGTAACGTAGCTGAGGAAGAGCATCAGTCCAATCAATCGGTGTACTTTTTTGGCGAAAAGTAGAATTGGGATCATTGCCAGCGCGATTCCTGCCATCCAGAAGAAGTCATAATTAATCATGGCCGCGTCAATGGTGAGGGGTGCGATTGACGCGGTTGTACCCAACACCAAACCGATGTTGTAAATGTTCGAACCTACAAGGTTGCCAATTGAAATGTCGGCTTGTTGACGAAGTGCAGCAATGATTGAGGCAACGAGTTCAGGTACGCTTGTTCCGAAGGCTACAACTGTAACGCCGATGATGTAGTCACTGATGTTCAAGCTCTGCGCGATTTGGCGCGCACCGCCAACGAACCATTCGGCTCCAAAATACAAGCCCACGCCGCCAACGAGGGCGAGCATAAACAAGAAGCCGTAGCCGCGCTGCTTCATAACGGCAAGTTCTTGAAGGTCATGCTCACTGTTGCTATGCGCAGCTTCAGCACCTTCTTCAGCCTCTTTTTTCTTTTTTCGGCTTCGCCGGATGAGGCTCGCAGTGTAAAGTACAATGGCGATTAAAAAAAGAGCACCGTCAAGCGTGCTAAGGTTGCCATCGAAGCCGAGAAAAACGAAGAGCGCAGTGAAGCCCACCAAGACCAAGAGGTCGAGGTAAATGGCTCCGCGGAAGATCGGAATGGGGTAAATGAGCGCGGTAAGCCCGAGTACCAAGGAAAGGTTGGCAATGTTTGAACCAACGACGTTGCCCACGGCCAGCCCCGGAGAGCCTTGAATGGCGGCCGACACTGAGGCAAACAGCTCCGGGGCAGATGTGCCTATTGACACAACGGTTAAACCCACAATCAATGGTGGGATGTCGGCCTTAAGTGCAATACCCGTAGCGCTACGGACCAAAGCTTCACCGCCGGCAATTAGAAAAACGAGCCCGGCGATCAGAAGTAGAATGCTCATTGCTCTGTGGTATTCGGAGGGGGATCTTGGTTGTGAACCTCTTTCTTTTCTGGGGTCGGAGCTGCGGTGCGGTTGACTTCGTTCTGGATTTCTCGACCTGTGTTCAGTATCTCACGTTGGATATCCGATGACGCCTCACGGAATTGACGCACCGCCTTGCCCATCGTTTGGGCAAGACTGGGAATCCCTTTTGACCCAAATAAAAGGAGGTAGATGACGAAAATGAAAATGATTTCGGTTGCGCCCATACTGCAAAGTTACCAAAAGCGCATCAGCCCTAAGCACAGACATAAAAAAAGGGGCTCCCTTGGGAGCCCCTTTTTGGTCGACCGATTTGGTCGTGAAGAATCGTTTTAAGACTTCTTGCGTGCTGCAGCTGCACCCAAGTCGTACGCAACAGGTGTTGCAATGAAGATTGATGAGTATGTACCTACAACGACACCCACCAACAAGGCAAACACGAAGCCCTTGATGTTGTCTCCACCGAACAAGAAAATCGAGAGGAGCACCACGAAGGTGGTCAACGAGGTGTTGATCGTACGGCTCAGTGTGCTGTTAAGTGAATCATTGATGATTTTCTTTTGGTCTGACTTACTGCCGTACAAACCAATGTACTCACGAATACGGTCAAATACAACCACCGTGTCATTGATCGAATAACCAATTACAGTGAGAATCGCTGCAATGAAGGCTTGGTCGATTTCCATGGTGAATGGAAGGAAGCCCCAACCGAACGAGAACACAGCGAGAACAATCAAGACGTCGTGTACCATTGCGAGCAATGCCCCAAGACCATATTGCCAGCGACGGAAGCGCAACACAAGGTAGAGGAAGATCACCAGCAACGAGAACAAGGTGGCATTTCGCGCACCGTTGCGGAAGTCGTCAGAGATGGTCGAGTCTACTTTGTTGTAGCGCTCAATCACATAGGGCACACCCAATTGACTGAGGGCCGCTTTGGCCGCACCATTGATTTGTTCATCAACATCACTTGCATCGCTATTTTGCAAGAAGTTGGTCATGATGCGAAGCTGAGCGTTGCTCTCTTTTGTTTGGATACGCGGGTTACCCGGTTTCCCGTCTTCTGCAAAGGCATCTGCACAAAGCGTGCGCACCTGCTGAATGTCAACGGGTTGCTCGAACTTAACATCAAAGGTGCTACCACCGGTGAAGTCAATGCCCAAGTCAAAGTTCCGTGTAAACATCGACGCCAAACCGAGAACGATGATTGAGCCTGAGATGATGTAGGCCAAGCGACGCTTTCCGAGGAAGTCGACGTTAATGTTCGTGAACCAGTTTTTGGTGGTATTGCTGTAGAACGAAATCGGTTTCTTATTCTCGAGGCGGGTGAAGAACACCAAGCGGGTGAGCACGATCGCCGAAAAGAGCGAAGTGAAGATACCGATGATCAATGTGGTAGCGAACCCGCGAATGGCTCCTGAACCGAAGTAGTACAGAACGAGCGCCGTAAGCAAGGTGGTTACGTTGGCGTCAATAATCGCTGAGTAGGCGTTTCCGTAGCCTTCTTTCAGTGCGGCTTGGAGACCTTTGCCGGCACGCAACTCTTCTTTGATGCGCTCGAAGATGAGTACGTTGGCATCAACCGCCATACCGATGGTCAATACGATACCTGCGATACCAGGAAGGGTAAGCGCAGCACCCAATGATGCCAAGGCACCTATCAAGAAGAACAGGTTGGCAATCAATGCAAGGTCAGATACCAAACCGGCGCCTTTGTAGTAGAAGATCATGTACAACAACACGACCAAAAGTGCAATGGCAAATGAGTAGATACCCGCATTGATGTTTTCTTCACCAAGTTCAGGGCCTATGCTCACTTCGTCAACGATACGGGCAGGTGCTGGCAATGAACCTGCTTTGAGCAAGCCGGCAAGGTCGGTTGCTTCAGCAAGTTTTTGCTCGGCCGTTTGGCCTGACCCAAAGCTAATTTGAGAGCGGCCATTGGTAATTGCCACGCGAACGCTTGGAGCAGATTGAATCTTATTGTCAAGTACAACAGCTACCGGACGGTTACCGTCGTTGGCCGCTTCTTCGGTCATGCGCGCCCATGCTGCGGTGCCTTCACCGTCCATGGTCATGTTGACGATCACGTCACCGATTTGGTCGTAGCCTACGCCGGCATCAACGATGTTACGTCCGCCCAACTTGGCTTTGCCACGACCGCTATCATCGCGAATAGCGTAAAGCGACGCAACATTGCCTTGGGTGTTCGCTTCCCACATCAATCGCAGGTTGGCTCCAAGGGCAGCAAGTGCCTCTGGACGTGAAATCAAACTGTTGATGGCCGAAGTGTCAGCAACCAAAGCGTAGCCGAGCACGGGGCTGCGTTGCTGCAACTGCGGTTGAAGCAATGCAAACAGCGGGCTGCGCATGCGGCGCTCTTCGAGTGTGAGGCTGTCACGGTCGGCTTCAGCTATTGTCGTGTCTGCAGCTGCCGCGTTTATGCGTTCAGCTTTCGCAACGATTTCCGGGTAGAGTGCGTTGGCGAGTGCGTCATTGGCAATTGACAGTTTATCAAAAACTTCTTCGTTGTTGTAGGTTTCCCAGAACTCGAGGTTTGCGGTAGACTTCAACTGCTTGCGCACGCGCTCACGGTCGTCAACACCGGGAAGTTCGACCAAGATGCGTCCTGAAAATGCCAATTTCTGAACGTTAGGCTGGGCAACACCGAACTGGTCAATACGCTTACGGATGATGTTTTCAGTGTTGTCGATGGCCAATTGAGCTTCGCTGCGAAGGATTTCGATAATCTCATCGTCGCTTGCTTCAGCCGGAAACAACTCTTTGTTCTCAGGGGTTTGGAAAATCAACCAAAGAGCAACACCTGAGTTTTGATTTTCCCACGCATCAGCGAACAAAGTGACATAGTCACGGTTGTCTGAACGCTGAGCTTCGCGTGCTTCTGCAATGGCCTTGCGGAAGTAATCGTTCTCGTTGTAATCACTCAGTGAGAGGATGAGATCCGGGATGGATACCTCAAGGGTAACGCTCATACCGCCTTGAAGGTCAAGACCGAGGTTGAGCTCTGACTCCTTAACTTCTTTGTAAGAGTGGCCAAAAACCGGGTAGATCTTTGCGTCAGAAGAATCGCGCAGAAACTGACGGGCAGCCGCTGCGGCGACCGAATCGGTCTGCTCTTCAGTGATTGCGCCGGCTCGTAACAACGAGTCTGCCACAAAGGCACCTTGTTGTTCTGCGACACGTTCGAAACGCTTCGATACCAGATTGAACGACAGAATGTACACTGTCGACAAGGCCAGAAGTACCGTGAAAAGGAGTACAGCAGACTTGTTCTGCATGGATTTAAGGTTTAATTTTTAGAGGCGCAAATATATAAATAGGTGGCTTAATTCCCACACCGATTTGCGCCAAGTTCATAGGGGACCGGGTGGGGATTTGTCGACCTGTGTACGTACATTTGTGGTATGCGTTACGTTTTCACAGGTTTTCTGCTCATTTGTGCAGTGCTAAATGGTTCTGGTCAATCGGGTTTCCAGCTCGCCGTACTCAAGTATAAAGGAGGTGGAGACTGGTACTCAAACCCAACGAGTATCCCCAATTTGGTTGATTTCTGCAATGACGAGCTCGGAATGAACATCAATCCGGAGGTGCCGTACGTTGACATTGGCAGCCCTGACCTGTTTAATTATCCTTTTGTTCACATGACGGGCCATGGCAACGTCGTTTTTTCTTCGGAAGAGGCAGAAAATCTTCGCCGGTACCTTGTTAGTGGTGGTTTTTTGCACATCAGTGACAATTACGGCATGGATGCATTCATCCGTCCGCAACTTAAAAAGGTATTCCCGGAGCTTGAATTGATTGAGCTTCCGTTTGACCACCCCATCTACAAGCAAAAGTTCACGCTGAAAAACGGTTTGCCCAAGGTTCATGAGCATGACAACTCTGCTCCGCAAGGACTGGGTTTGATCTACGAAGGACGTTTGGTATGTTATTACGATTTTGAATCTGATTTGGGGGATGGATGGGAAGATTGGGAAGTGCACAAAGACCCTGAAGCCCTTCGACGAATGGCCTTCGAAATGGGAGCCAACATCGTCAGATTCGTGATGCTGGGAGACGATTTGTAACGGAGCTGCCTAAATCAAGAAAGCCTCAGTTGCTGTGCAACCTCGGCTCTCTCTCTCTCTGTGAAACTGTGCTGGTCGACGGATCGAGCAACCCCGCTGGGTCTTGTGCTCGTCCATCTGCTAATCTCTGTCTCGAAAGTAGAGGCAATAAATCTACACGGCACAATGCTTTCGACTTGCTGTCGTTTTCGTTCGACGAACGGTATTTCGTGGCTCAGAACCGTCGACAGATGGGAACGAAAAAACCCGCCGAATGAATCCGACGGGCTTTTTTATATGATAGAATAGAACTTGGTTAGCGTTTCTATACCGGTGAGCGAAAGAAAAAGGCAACCCGGAGACATCTCGCTCTGACAAACACACACTCACACCACACTCGCTTGATTCGCGTCTCTCGGGTTGCGCTTTCAAGGTTTTATACCGAGAGCGCAGTGGCTTGGTTACGGCTGTGGCGCTCAATTTGACCTTCACTTCGACGAGCGGAAATGAAAAAGCGACGAGTGGTCACTCGTCGCTCAAAACAATCGGCTGATAACCAGTGGTTCAGGTGGTGATCTTGTTGCCGTACTTGTCAGTGAAATTCCCGGTGAGGATGATGATAAAGTCGATGAGCGTCCACAAGCCTAGGCCGCCCAAGGTGAGAATCATCAAGATGCCTGTTCCGATTTTTCCGGTGAGAAAGCGGTGAATTCCAAGGCTTCCCAAAAAGAAGCAGAGCAACGCGAGCACAAGTTTGCTTGGCCCATCGTGCGTTTGTACAGTACCTTCCATACTAAACGGTGTTTTGGTTAATAGATTGGTTTTAATTCCTGAGAGGGTCAGGTAGTCACAAGAATACGTAAAAAATGCCAAGTTCAAAGCTTGCCGAAGCCAAGCTCTGCACACGCTGTTGTGAAGTGATATTCATTGCGATTTAACCCCAGATCCACTTCGAGAAAAGCGCATTGGGTTGCTCGGGTGCTGTGAGCTTAACCACCGGGAAGTATTTCAGATCAGGGTGAACCGTACAAGCATGCGCCGAACGGTTCCGTATGAATTGAATTTTCAATAGGCTTGGGCTTTCGAGGCGCAATCGGGCGTCGAGGTGTTCATCGACCTGTATGGCATTGACTACAGTTACAAGATCGCCGGTGGCCAATCCGGCCTTGTCAGCGGGCGAGTCAGGCCAAACCAAACTCAACTTCAACCCACCGCGCTCGAGTTGTCCGGCTGCACCGGTCATCCCGGCGAAGCCGATAACCACCTCCAACGAAATGCCCAATCCGAGTTTCTCAAAAGCAGTTTTCAAATAGGGCACATAATCTCCCGTGCCGTGAACGAGGTTGTCAAAAAGCGGTAGTGCAAGTCCGTTACTCGAATTGATCACCATTTGGTCGTATTCACCGTCGGTGTAGCCTTTGTTCTGCAGAGCGAATTTTTGGCACATTTCGTGCATCACCGCATCAAGCGCGCTACCTTGTTCGAGCAGGGTTACGTCGGCCATGAAGGCGTTTAAACACCCTTCTGTGTAGATGGATACTTTTCGGGCCGGTATTCCTGTGCTATATCCATCAAGCCAGGTATCGAAGCTGCTATCGGCGACGCTCATGTTGAAGCGCCCCGGGTTGTGTAGGTGGCGCATGACATCGTCAGCGAAGAGTTTAAGGTAGGTTTGGATGTCGATCACCTTTGCTTTGAGCAAGAAGAGATCGCCCATGTAGGTGGTTACCCCTTCGGTGATGTAGCCTTGACGGCTGTAGTTTTCGTTTGTAAAGTCGTAAGGGAGCATTTCAGCAGGCCGCAATGACTTCACGTTCCAGGTGTGGTAAAGTTCGTGCGACGAGATGGCCAAGAGCTCGAGGTAGCCTTCGGGAGTGCTTACGGTTTCGGCCGGTCCGAGTGTGATTACCGTCGAGTTTTCATGCTCAACTCCATGCCGCACTTTGAAATCAGGGAGCTGAAAAAGAAAGTGGTACTCATCAACCGGAAAGTATCCGAATGCCCTGATCTGCGCCTCGGTGAAGGCTTTGAAATCAGCAAGGAGCTTGGTTTCATCGAAGCTATGTTTGCCGCGAATCCAAATGTGAAATCGATGGGCGTCGACTTCGTAGCTTCGGTGCCAGAGCGCGTCTGCTGCGATAAATGGGCCATCCATCAAGGTTTGGATGTTCTTTGCAGTTAAACGGGTGTAGCCGTCATTGGGTAGACCAGAAGCGAGCCCCCAATTGTTGGGGACATTGAGCCGTATTTCGGCCGACTCATCCATCCGATCCAAACAATAAATAAAGCAATTGACCGGATTGACGTACCATTGGCGTTCATCAACCCAGGTTGAACCTGCATTGAGTTCGGCAGCGTAATAGTTGTAATGCACTTCGATGGCAGTGAGCCCGGCGCAATCAACGGTCCATTGGCTGTGCGATACCTTACGAGCGGTCAACGGCCTGCCATCGGCTGCGAAGGCCTTCCACCGTTGAATGTTGCGGGCAAACTGCCCTCGTTCGTAGCGGCCCGGTCTCCAAACCGGCAATTGTAGGGTGAGTTGGTCAGCCCCGTTGGTGGGAATGACCGCTTCGATGTCAAGAAATTTGCGGTGCGCGTGGCTTACCCGCAAGGTGTATACAATCATGTTCTTTGCTTCGTCAGTCGCAAAGTTCGTGAATCACATCGCCGGTTGAACCTGTAGGGAGACCAATGCGAAGCAAGCGTGCAACGGTAGGGGCAATGTCGGTAATCGAAACGCGGCGTGTAAGTTCGCCTTGTTTTACTCCGTGACCGTAGAAAATTAAAGGGACATGCGTATCGTAGACGAACGGACTCCCGTGGGTTGTGCCTCTGAAGCCGTACTCAATGTAACCCGGTAAGTTGATTAACACCACATCGCCTGAGCGCTGTTGGTGAATGCCACGTTGCAAGCTCATCACCACAGGGTCTGTTGCGGCAGATACCATCAATTCATCAAGCGACCAAGCCATTTGCACTTCAGGATATTCGCGGCAAATTGCGGCAACCTGCGCTGCCACTTCTGAAACAGAGGCGTTTTTTGAAGCGATGAGCTCTCGGTCTAAAAAGATTTGCTCGTT
>DAITMF010000004.1:0-95247 GCA_036835325.1 Flavobacteriales bacterium | reverse complement strand
GGTCAACAAAGCTCACCTGCGTACCGTACAGGTTTGAAAAGCGGCCCTCGACCATTTCTTACGTAACCGTCGCGCTAAATATCACACTCACTAAACGAACGATAGCCGCTCTAACCAACCCTCAACTTGACTGCATCGTTGTATAAAAATGGCGGCAAGGGGACTCGTAACTTCCACACAATGTTCATCGGTTTCGCACCATGGTGTTGAACCAATTCGGCTTCTCCGGCGAATACGAAGCCCATTGTGTTTCCAAACTCATCCTTGTTTCTCTCACGGATGAAAAGGCAGATCCTTTTCTTGAGTTCCTTGTGGTGAATGTACGAAAGTCCTTTCGGTGTGTCGGGCCCGGCCGAGTTTTGACTCTGCCAATGGAACAAGGTCTCGTTGATGGCGTAGTCGTCGTACATCGTGGTGGGTGAAAAGTTCTCCTCTGATTTCACAAGATTAATGAACAAGAGCTCCGTGTTTAGTCTTGGTTGTTCCGCTACGCCTTCACGCTTCGATGACTTCTTTTTGAAAGTACTCAAGTCAAATGCGGCAAGGATTTGATCCCTGGTGTAGCGCGCATGAACCTTTAAAGGTTGTGGATAGGGAAGTTCAATGTCGAATTCCTTGAAGTCAATCCGATCTATCAGGATTTCCAAAACTTCAACGATCTCGTCCTCAAGAACCTTATTCTTTCCCAATGCCTCAATGCTCTCGCTCAGGGATGAAAAGCCAGTTTGATCCGATCTAACGTCATAATGCAACATCAACAGCATTTGATTCTCTAACTCAGTGAACTCCTTTCCGGAAAGTCGAAACTGATTCTTCGCAAGGGATAGAATAAATTCGAAATAACTTGTGGATCGGGTAGCAAGCCACTTGTTCGAAATAGCGCTTACAATCTCTTTTTCATTTGCGCTATCGAAGTCTGGAATTCTGCCGGCTTCCTGACAGAGTCGCTTCCAACTCCCACGTTTGTATAGCACTTGCAGCGGGATGTTATGGAAGGCAATGAAATTCCCCAGATTCAACTCCAAAGTACTCTGGTGTTGGAAGTTCTGAATCTTTTGAATGAGCTGCTTCCGACTGTGGGATGTCGCGGCAGTGATATTGTCCAGGATTACTTTCTTGGCCTTCTTCTCAAGTACGATGGAGCACCCTAGCGGTAAATGAGGAAAATTGTCTTCAACCTCCTTAGTTACAGTAGTTGACGTTTTCCCAATGAGTGCTCTGAACTTGTTCTCAAAATTGTATTCGGGTCGTGCGTTGCCCACAAAGTCAAGCACAGTCAGGCAATCCTTGCCATCGGCCAATCGCAGCCCTCGACCAAGTTGCTGCATGAAAATCGTAAGACTCTCTGTTGGACGAAGAAACATCACAGTGTCGACTTCCGGAATGTCTACCCCTTCATTGAAAATATCCACGACAAAGAGGTAGTTGATCTCTTTCTTGAGCAACTGGCTCTTGAGCTGACTGCGGTTCGATTTGTTCGCACTCGTCAAGTAATCGGCTTTAAATCCGACCAGTCGGAACTTCTCCGCCATGAATTTCGCGTGGTCGATCGACACGCAAAACCCAAGCGCACGGACCTCTTGAGGGTCTTTGGTGTACTTCTCCAGAGCGTTTAGTATGTCCCTGACCCTCCGGTCGTTTGCCGTGTAAATGGATGACAATTCACTTGCAACATAGCGACCGCGCTCCCAGCCAGCCTTGGATAGGTCAATGCTGTCGCTAACCCCGAAGTATTGGAAAGGACTTAGTAGTTTACGGTTTAAGGCTTCGGGCAATCGTATCTCAGCAGCAATTCGGTTGTGAAAGTCCTCTTGTATATCGCCCCCATCCATGCGTTCAGGAGTGGCTGTCAGTCCCAGCAAGACCTTCGGTTTGAAATACTGGAGGATGCCTCGGTAACTGCTCGCAGTCAAGTGGTGGCATTCATCGATGATGATGAAGTCGTAGTATTCAGAGCTGTGATTCAGATCGCTGAGACGTCTGTTCAGTGTTTGGACGGATGCAAATATGTGGTCGTAGCTGTTTGGCTCTAACCCGTCTACCCACAATTCTCCAAAATTGTTGTCTTTAACGATTTCACGAAAAATACGTGCGGCTTGCTGTAAGATCTCTTTTCGATGCGTCAAAAAAAGCAGCTTGGCTGAAGTATTGGAGTCTTTGAATTTTTTGTAGTCAAATGCTGAGACAATCGTCTTCCCTGTCCCGGTTGCCGCAACGACCAAGTTCTTGTTTCGCTTATGGACCGTCCGTTCAACCTCAAGTTTTTCAAGGATCTCTTCTTGAAACGGATACGGTTTAATGTCAAAGAATTGTGTGCAGAGTGAAGTGTTTGTTGGATTACTCCCTAGCTGAAGCGATTCCAGTAATTTCTCTTTGTGGAGGGTCGCATCAAAAAGCTCAAAATCATCGCTGGCCCAGTATGAGTCAAAGGTTTTCTGGAATTTGTCGATGATGTGACCCACTTCTTTCGTCGTGATTTTCAGATTCCACTCCAATCCATCCGTTAGAGCGGAGCGTGAAAAGTTCGAAGAGCCAATGTAACCTGTATGAAACCCTGTTTTCCGTTTGAACAGATAAGCTTTGGCGTGCAGTCGCTCATTACCAGTGTTGTATGAGATTTTGACTTGGGTATTCGGCAAGCTCGACAAGAGTTGTATGGCCTTGTAATCAGACGCACCCATGTAGGTTGTCGTGATCACCCGCAGTTTCCCCCCGCGATTCACAAATTCTCTGAACTCCCGCTCGAGTATAATAACCCCTTTGAACTTGATAAAGGACACCAACAAGTCAATATCGTTGGCAGATAAGATTTCCTTCCTTAGTTCACTTTCCAGTGAAAGCCCCACGTTGCCTCCGGTGAAGAGCTCGCTGTGTGTAAGTCTGGTATAGGGGGTAATTTCTTTGAGTTGCAGTTTAAAGTCGGAAAAGTGGGCGTCAACTTTGGAAAATACGGCCTTCAATAGCTCACCCTCAGCGGCCACAAGGTCATCCTCAAGCGCTTCGTTTTGCAGATGCTCTTTCAGAAAATGAATGATCTTGTTGGCAACTTCAATTTGCAATTCAAGGCGATTCTCTCCTTTGATTTGATTCAGTGCGTGTTTGATAGTTTGGGATAGGTGCTGAGCTAAGAAAGCAGAGGCCTCTTCCTTGTCAAGTACACCCGTCTCGATGTAGTAGCTATTCCTATCTAAAGCCGCAATTCTTTGGGCAACCAAGCGCGTGACCAGTTGCTCGTATATCCCATCGATCATAGCGTTAAGTATTCGTTGACGATAGGTATATCCGCCTCTGCCCAATCCAAAGAAACAAGTTCATCCTTCCTGAGCCATCGGTATGACTTGTGTTCGGTTAATACGATTTCTCCGCCAATGTGCTCGGCCATGAATGGAATCAAATGTATCGTTGCTTTGGGATATGCATGCGTCGAGGGCGTAAGGCGTCTATTGGGCTTAATGACAATTCCAAGTTCCTCTTGGATCTCCCTCTGAATGCAAGCTTCTTCAGTTTCGCCAGCTTCAATTTTACCTCCGAGGAACTCCCACTTGTAAGGCAATGACATGTTCTCCCCTCGCTGCACAACCAAAGTTTTGCCTTCGTTCTCAATCAATGCACAAACAACTCTGATCATGTTTATTCGAAGGATAATTGGCTGGTCAGCGGACCATGGTACTCTTTCATCTTGGCAAACTTCCATATAAAGGGCGGCTCGTAAATATACGCGTTAGCAATCTGGTTTGTATTGCCTCTCCCACCTTAGAAATAACTTTTCTCAGCTCACCTTCCTTCCTGCACGTTTCGCGCCTTTCGTGCTTTTCGTTGTAAAAAGACCTAGCACGCAAGCAGCCCATGTGGGAATCCCCTTACTACCCATAATCGGCGGCAGTGCCGCCTTAAGATAGCATACAGTGTGCGTATTGAGCAAGAGGAAGAACAGTCTGGAGCAAGCTTATTGAGCAAGAACTCCAAGCTACCGTATGTTCTCCTTGAACCCTTTGTTGTAAAACCACGCGCGGGGCGAGTGCGTCATTAAAAGTCTATTGTCCAGACTTCAAACTTTAGACTTCAGACGTTAGAATCGAGACGCTGGAATTGAGACGCTGGAATCGAGACGTTCGAATTAAGAGTCTAGAATCTATCATCTAAAGTCTATCATCCAAAGTCCAGCCTCCAAAGTCCATCTTCAAAACTCAAAACACACCCCCAAGTGCACAATGAACATATCGGTGCGGCTCGACTTTTTATCGTAGGTCACTTCGTTGTTTGAACCAATGGCCAAGGTCTCACGGTCAACAAAGCTCACCTGCGTACCGTACAGGTTTGAAAAGCGGCCCTCGACCATCATGTTGGGGATCACGCGCACCTTCACACCTGCAGCGTAACCGTACGTGAAAGCAAAATCACGGGTTTGACGCTGACGCGTGGGGTCGCCACCGTCTTCGGGCTTAATCACCGTTACCGTGCTGAAGTTGCGCACGCCCGCCAAACCGTCGATGTAAGGTTGCACACGGCCCAATAGCGGCTTGAACCGCACAATGCCATTGTAAGTGTAGATGTTGCTGTTGACAGATAGGTCAGCCCGTGAAAAAATCTCATTGCCGTTGATGTCGCGGCCCTCAAGCAACCACACGCTCTCGGTTGATGATCCGCGGCTAAGCCACGAAAAGCCCAAGCCAAACTCAAATGGCGATCGGGTACCGTTGTTGGTGAGGAACTGTCCGCCAACCCCTACCGGGACACCCGTGAAGTTGTTGTCAAACTCGTTTTGCGGAAAAG
Organism: Flavobacteriales bacterium; assembly: GCA_036835325.1. Classification (GTDB taxonomy): domain Bacteria; phylum Bacteroidota; class Bacteroidia; order Flavobacteriales_D; family Sanyastnellaceae; genus CAMCHP01. The sequence continues at coordinate 90,474 of DAITMF010000004.1, read as the reverse complement.
CAAACTCAAAACCAACACTCAAAGTAGGTGCGCGGAAGTAACGCGGATGCATCCAAATGCTACCCCGCTGGGCATTGCGGTTGATGTTCTGCGGTGCGACTTGTGCGTTCGCCAAGGCGAAATTGAAGAGCGCAAAAAGAAGAAGAAGTGCCTTTTTCATCGGTTCCGATTTGGTCGTGTTACCGCAATTAATGTGCCAGTTCTCACAAAGTTACACAATGCGCGGCTTTCTGCGTCGTTTGGGTACAGGGTTCACGGCCAAAGCCGTAACTTCACGCCCCATTGATTCGGCCAATGAAAATAGTGGTAACAGGCGGTTCAGGCCAATTTGGCCAGTGTTTGAAGGTGCAAGCTGATCGTCAGCTTGCGGCATGGATTTTCCTTGAGCGGCGCTCGCTTGACATTGCCAATGCCAACGACTGGGAGGCTGTGCTCGCCCATGAACAACCCGATTGGGTCATCAACGCTGCGGCGTACACCAATGTGGAGGCCGCCGAAGATCACCGCGACGAAGCCTTCCGCATCAACGCCGAAGGCGTGGCACTCGGCGCCAAGTTGTGCGCTGAAGCGGGAGTAAACTTCATCCACCTTTCAACCGATTACGTGTTCGACGGCGCGGCGAAAACGCCCTACGATGAAGCTGCACCAACCCATCCGCTATCGGTGTACGGGGCTTCCAAGTTGGCCGGCGAACGCGCTGTGCGCGCCGCCCATCCGGAAGCAATCATCGTCCGTTTGTCATGGCTTTATTCGCCGTACGGAAAGAACTTCCTCCGCACCATGCTCCAACGGTTCGCCGATGGCATGCCTACCCGCGTGGTCAACGACCAAGTGGCCAGCCCTACGTGCGGCCTCAGCTTTGCCGACGACCTCCAAGAGCTCATCCGCGCAGCGAATAAAAATAAGAAACTACTCGGCAGCACCCTGCACTACGCGCAAGGCGGCGAAGCGAGTTGGTACGACTTTGCGCGCGCAATTGCCGATTTGAGCAACCGCACCGTTGAGCTCAGCGCAGTTGACAGCGCAGCGTTTCCGACGAAAGCGGTGCGACCGGCCTATTCAAAACTCGACACTACACGGTTCTGCAAGGCCATCGGCAGAGACATTGCCGATTGGAAAAGCGACTTGCAGCGCTGCATAAACGCAATGCTATGAACGACCACTTGCTTGAACAAGCCCGCCAACGGGCACGGGCATGGCTGGCCGAAGACATCGACCCGCAAACCCGCACAGCGACTGAAGCGCTCCTGACCGGCTCTGACGAGGCCCTGGTTGAGGCCTTCCACACCGATTTGGAGTTTGGTACGGGCGGCTTGCGCGGCATCATGGGCACGGGCACCAACCGCATGAATGCGTACACGGTTGGTCAGGCCACGCAGGGCTTTGCCAACTACCTGCGTACCTCTTTCGGTGAGGGCTGGCACAAAGTGGCCCTCGCGTACGATTGCCGCCGAAACAGCCGTTTTTTCGCCGACGTTGCCGCCGATGTGTTTGCAGCCAACGGCTTTGAGGTGCTGCTGACCTATGCACTGCGGCCTACGCCGTTGTTGAGTTTTATTGTCCGCGATGCGGGATGTGTGGGCGGCGTGGTAGTCACGGCGAGCCACAATCCTCCGGCGTACAACGGTTACAAAGTATACTGGAACGATGGCGCACAGGTCACCGAACCGCACGATGCCGGCATCATTGCCGAGGTGCGCAAAGTGAATACGCTTTCAGCGGTGAAACGCGGAGGCGACGCCGCACGCATTGCCTTGACCGATTCCGGTACCGATGCTGACTACCTCAGCCGTGTGGCCGCCAATTGCATCGCTCCCGGCGAAATCAGAACCGCGGCGGCGATGCCCATTGTGTACACCGCATTGCACGGTACAGGCATCACGCTCGTGCCCGATGCGTTGAACCAAATTGGCTTTCAAAACGTGCATTTGGTAGCGGAACAGTCAGAGCCTGACGGGAACTTCCCCACGGTGAAATCGCCCAATCCCGAAGAAGGCGAGGCCTTGGCGATGGGCATTGCCCTGGCGAAGGAAATTGGCGCTGAATTGGTGCTGGGGACCGATCCCGATTGCGACCGCGTGGGCATTGCCGTGAAGAACCGCCACGGCGACTACGAACTGCTCAATGGCAACGATACCGGCGCTCTGCTGACCTGGTACCAGCTTGAGCAGAGGTCTGCGCTCGGCACGCTTCCCACAAACGGCTACGTTGGCAAAACCATTGTCACAACCGACCTCTTGGCCGACATCGCCGCAGCGTACAACCTGCCCTGCTACGAAACCCTGACCGGGTTTAAGCACATTGCGCGCTTGATTGCCGACAAAGAACCCGCTGAGCGCTTCATCACCGGCGGCGAAGAAAGTTACGGCTACATGATTGGCGATTTTGTGCGCGACAAAGACGGTGTGGCTGCTTCAGCCATGATCTGCGAACTCGCCGCGTGGGGCTACAACCGCGGGCTGACCTTGCCAGATCTACTGCAGCAGGTGCATGAGCGCTTCGGATTGTACCGCGAAGACCTCGTTTCGCTGACGAAGCAAGGAATAGCGGGCGCGGAAGAGATCCGCGCCTCAATGGAGCGGTTTAGGCAGTCGCCACCGGCTGATCTGGGAGGCTTGAAGGTGGTGGCCATTCGCGACTACCGCAGCCTTGAGCGACGCGATTTGACGCAGGGCTCGATCGCGCGCATTGACTTGCCGCCGTCAAACGTGCTGCAGTTTGAACTGGAAGGCAAAAGCCTGTTGACCGCGCGGCCCTCGGGCACGGAGCCCAAAATCAAGTTCTACTTTTCGGTGTGCATGGGCCCCGGAAGTGCGAATTACGCCGAACGCCGTGCCGCAGCTGAAGCCCGCATTGAAGCGCTCAAGCGTGACTTGATTGGTTTGTTGGATGGATGAGCGACAGCTCGTCGTTGCCCTCGAGCGCGTCGCGGAGGTGAAGGGGAATCCAGTCGTTTTCGTCGAGGTATTCAAAAAAGTCGCTGGTCAGTAAGGCCGGGATCACCGTCGTCGCCGTGAGGTAAATGGGGGTGTAAAGCACTGAGGCCTCGAGGGCTTCATCGCTCACGAACTGTGATTTTTTATTGAGGGGATGGATGAAGAGCAGCGCCAACGATAGAAACAACACGCTCCGTGCCAATCCGAACACAGCGCCACCTACTTTATTCACGGTGCCGAGCATGGCCAGTTTGAGCGCTTTGGTAATGGCCTTTGCAAGCAGGTGAACCACCAACAAGATGAGCAGAAGGGTCACCAAAAACGCACTGAAAGGCAGCCAATCGATGCCTATGTTGAATTCGGTTTTGAGCCATTCGGCAAACGCATCGGAGAAGTGAATGCCACCGTAAACGCCTAAGCCAAGGCCAATGACGTCGAAGAGGGAAACGATAAATCCCTTTTTGAAGCCGCTCCAAACGCCGAGCGCAAGGATGAGGATGAGGACGATATCAACATGGTTCATGGGGGCAATATACTGCACGCAGTTGGTTGATGACGCCTTGGGCTTCGTAGTTTTGAGCCATGCTTATGAATGACTTCATACTACGTGGGGCGCATCGCGATGATATGCCGGCTGTGCACCAGTTGATTTGTGAGTTGGCCGCTTACGAACGCGCGCCCGATGAGGTGTCGCTGACGGTGTCGCAATTGATGCGCGACGGGTTTGACGATCCACGGCGTTTTGACTGCTTTGTGGCTGAACACAACGGTGAAATTGTAGGCATGGCTCTGTGCTACCTGCGCTATTCGACCTGGAAAGGCATCTGCTACTACCTCGAAGACCTGATTGTGACAGAGTCATTCCGCGGAAGCGGCTTGGGTTCAGCACTTTTGCGGCGCGTGGTGCAGGAAGCGGTTGATAGGGGTTACTACCGCACCCAATGGCAGGTGCTTGATTGGAACACGCCGTCGATTGAGTTTTACGAGAGGGCTGGAGCCTTCGTTGACAAAGAATGGTACGATTGTAAGATGGACCGCAAGGCCATGGAAGCATATTTAAAGCGATACGAATGAAGGTGTACAAATTCGGCGGAGCCTCTGTGCGCTCTGCAGAAGCAGTGAAGAACGTTGCAGAAATCCTCCGCAACGCGGGCGAAGAGCACTTGATTGTGGTGCAAAGCGCCATGGGCAAAACCACCAATTTGCTCGAAGAGCTTTGGATGGCATGGTGCGACGGCAAGTCAACCGAGCCGGTGCTAAGCCAATTTGAAGACTACCACCGCAGCATCGCTGCCGAACTCGGTCTCCACGCCGATGTACAGACGCCCATAGAACGTTTGTACGATGCCTTGCGCACAACAGTGGCCGAGCCGCCCGGAGGCAACCACGCCCTGGCGTATGACCGCGTGGTGTCGTACGGCGAATTGGTGGGAACCCGATTGGTGGCAGCCTACCTTGTTGCCGCAGGTTTGCCTGTCGAATGGTTGGACGCCCGCCACATCATCATCACCGACTCGGCGCACCGCAGTGCGGTCGTTGATTGGGAGCGAAGCAAAAAAGGCGCCGACGTATTACGTGCGCACCTCGTGCCCGGCGAACCAAAGATGCTCATTACGCAGGGCTTCATTGCCCGAAGCCAGATTGGGAATACCACCACACTTGGCCGCGAGGGCTCTGACTACACGGCCGCTGTGCTCGCCTACCTCTTGGATTCTGAATCAGTCACAATCTGGAAAGACGTGCCGGGAATGCTCAACGCCGACCCTAAGTGGTTCAACAACACCGTGCGCATCGACGAACTGTCGTTTCGGGAAGCAATTGAATTGGCGTACTACGGCGCGTCGGTCATCCATCCAAAAACCATCAAGCCGCTTCAAAACAAAAGCATTCCGTTGTACGTGAAGTCGTTCGTTGAGCCAACCGCACCGGGCACCATTATTCGGGGTGAAGGACAGCTTAAACCGCAGGTGCCGCTCTACATTTTCAAGCCGAATCAAATCTTGATCAGCATATCGCCGCGCGACTTCTCGTTCATCATCGAATCAAACTTGCGCGATATTTTCGAAGCGCTGTCAGACCTCGGCATTGCCGTGAACCTGATGCAAAACTCAGCCATTAGCTTTTCGGTGTGCGTTGACAACGACCCGCGCAAAATCGGCGGTTTCATTCAACTCATGCAAGGCAGTTATGCCGTGCGGTACAACGAGCATGTGGAGTTGTGGACAGTTCGTCACTACGACGATAAAACCGTTCAGAGCCTCACCAACGACAAAGAGCTCATGCTTGAACAGCGCAGCCGGCATACACTGCGCATGGTGCTCAGAGGGGTCTCAGACTTGGCATAATCTGCTTGAACTGAGATTTTCGAACAAAAATTTGCTTTCCTGTAGTGATTTGCTAACTTTGGAATCAGATAGAGGTCGTACGGGCCTCATACCAAAAGATTTCATAGTTACAATGTACTTATTGTAATGGTAGTTTTAGTTTAATGTTAAGTGGAATGGGGATTGAACGCAGTCCCCATTTTTTTGGTCCAAACATTTGGCTGCGCTGACATAAGCGCATAAAAAAAGCGACCCAAGGGGCCGCTTTTCTCCGGTACAACCAGATTCAATATTCATCTTCGTTGAAGAAGAAATCTTCTTTGGTGGGGTAGTCGGGCCAAATTTCCTCGATGCTTTCGTAGATCTCGCCTTCGTCTTCAATTTGTTGCAGGTTTTCTACAACTTCCAAGGGAGCCCCGGTTCGCATAGCGAAGTCAATCAGCTCGTCTTTAGTAGCCGGCCATGGGGCGTCTTCCAAGTAGGAAGCAAGTTCCAACGTCCAATACATAGCTCCTTAATTTAATGAGTGCCTTAATCGAGTACGCAAAAATATATTTTTTGTTACCTCAGGCAAGTTAAAAATGTTCACGCAATGTGATGAAATTAATACACTGATGCTTAGTGGCTTAGCCTCTTTTGTTGGGAATCCAGGGTGTTTCAGGGGCTCCGAGCTCGTGTGTGAGCTTGCGCGAAAGCACAAAAAGGTAGTCAGATAAGCGGTTCAGGTAACGAATAAGCACATCGTTTACGAATGACGTGTGTGCGAGTGCGATGGTTGCCCGCTCAGCCCGTCGGCATACGCAGCGGGCAATGTGGCATTGCGATACTGCGGGGTGTCCGCCCGGTAAAACGAAGTTGCGCATTTCGGGCAGTTCGGTATCCATGGCATCCATAGCTTTCTCGAGGTCATCGATGCGCAGTGGGTTGAGCGTGGGCAATTCCATTTTGTTCTTTTCGGGGTCGCTTGCCAAGTGGCTGCCGAGCACAAACAGGTCTTCCTGAATGGCAATGATGGCTGCGCGATGGGGTGCGGCGGCTTCGTGGTCTCTCAGCAGACCCAAATGCGCGTTGAGTTCGTCGACGGTGCCGTACGCTTCAATGCGGATGTGGTTTTTGGGCAGTCGGGTACCTCCTAAAATTCCGGTGGTTCCGGCGTCGCCTGTGCGGGTGTAAACTTTCATACGGTACGTTTTCCTGTTACGAAGTACATTTCCAACTCTCCTTTGTTCTTTGCGGCGATTTTTCCTCGGCTTTCACAGTGGTAGTGATCGGCAATTCGTCGGTAGGTTTCGGGGGTGATGTTGATACGGCCTACGTGGCCACTGCTCTCCATCCGCGCAGCGATATTCACCGTATCGCCCCATATGTCATAGGCGAATTTTTTATCGCCCACAACTCCGGCAATCACCGGTCCGCTGTGAATGCCGATGCGGATTTGAATCTCGGGCAAGTTGCGGTCGGCATAGCGCCGATTGACCTCGGCAACGCCTTCGAGCATGGCTTCAGCAAAGCCGACCATGCGCAGGGCATGATCGGAATGGGCTTCAGGCAATCCGCACACGCACATGTAGGCGTCGCCCATGGTTTTGATTTTCTCAATGCCAAAACGGTCGCAAGCTTGATCAAATACGCGGAAGGTCGCATCAAGCATGGCCACAAGTTCATCGGCGGTGATTTGCTCGGCAATGCCGGTGAAGCCTTTCAGGTCAGAAAACAGCACGCTGACTTCGTCGTAACGGCGCGCTTTGGCGGTGCCGGTTTCTTTCAGTTCATCGGCTGTCGCTTGGGGAAGGATATTCAGCAGCAAGCGGTCGCTCTTCTCACGCGCTTCGTCGGCTTCACGGGTGCGCTCGCGGACGAGCGATTCAAGAATTTCGTTCTTGCGGCGCAACACCTGCAAACGCCAACGCACGATGGCCCAAACACCCACAATCAACGCTGCAATGGCAAGGATGATGGCCAATGGGTGCGCATACCAAGGCGGCGAGATGCGAAACGGAAATGCCAGCGGATTTTCATTCCACAACCCTGAACTGTTTCGGCTCCGAACCAAGAAGGTGTAATCGCCGGGAGGAAGTATGGGGTAGGTCTGCGTTTGGCGCAGCCCGAGGTCAATCCACTCCGGGTCGTACCCTTCCAAGCGGCACTGAAACACGGTGTGGTCAGGGTCGGCCAAGTCAAAAGCGGTGAAATCGAAGGTGATGTGGTTCTGGTCGTAAGGTAGAGTTAGACCGATCGGCAATCCGTTGACGAGCTTGTCGAGTTCGAGCACTGACCAATCGGGTGTTTCGTAGAAGAGGCGCAAACCAGTGATGCGGAGGCCCGGCGGTGTTGGGTTTGCGAAAACACCTTCGGGATCCAATCTGAACAATCCGCGGGAGTTGCCCATCCAGAGGTGGTTGCGGCTGTCCCACGCGAGGGCTTGCCCGTTGATTTGCCCTGACAGGCCGTGCTCTACTCCAAAGTGGGTACTTCCGAGGATGATTTCTTGTGAGGGGTCAAGTTCAAGGCGGGTAATGCCCTTTCGGGTAGCCACCCAAACGTCTTGCCGTGGGTCAAGGTCAATGCCAACGATGCGGTTGTCGGGCAGTTCGCGTTTGGCTTCCCTCCGTACACGTCCGTCTCTCAACCGAAAAAGACCGTCGCGCAGGGTGCCGAGCCATACTTGTCCGGTGAAATCAATGCTCAGGGCTGAAATCTCCTTCCCGTCAGTTTCTTCAATCAAGGTGCCACCGCTGAGGTCGGCCTCCAGCAAAAAGAGGCCTACGTTGGTACCGGCCAGCACGCTGTCGCCTTTCACGGCGAGGGCGGTGAAGCGATCGGCGCCCATCATGCTGGGCAGTAGGCGCATGCTTCCGCTCACAAGGGCGTTGGTGCCGCCTACAAGCAAGCGCTTGTTTAGGGTGGTCAGGGCAAAAACTTCACCGGTGAGCCAACGGGGCGCGAGGTCAACATCAACGTCAATCTCTTGGTCGCGGAGGTCGTAGCGCACCACGCCGTCGTATTCGGTGGCGATGTACAGGTTGCGGTGGGTGCTGTCGCCAATCACGGTCAGTGCGGTAATGGCATTGTTTTGGAACAGGGTGCGCGTTTGAAAAATGCGCTGCGGACGTTCGCCTTCAGTCCAGCGGTAGAGGGTTCCGTCGAAGCTGCCAAGCCAAACCATTGAATCGTCAGTGAGCACGACATCATTGACCGGACTTTGCGGGAAGCCCTGTTCGCGGTTGAAAAACACAACCGATTGCGAGGTCAATTGGCAAATGCCACCGAAGTAAGTAGAGAACCAAAGTGTGCCTGACCGGTCGCGGTAAATGTTGCGTATGCGGTTGTTGCTCAAGCCGCTTTCGGTGGTGTAGAGGTGCAGCTTATTGTTGCGTTCTTCGAGTTCGAAGGCACCGCTTTGGGTGCCGAACCAAAGATCGCCTTGTTGGTCTTCGGCAATGGTTCGCACGCGCTCACCGGCGGGGGCGGGGTAGGGTGCAGCCTGCCACCCGCTATCGGTAATGATAATGGGGCCGTCATTGGTGCCTGCCCAAATGCGCTTTTGGCAATCTTCGAAGAGGCAGAAAATGGCAGGCGCTTTTTTTTGGGTGGATGGATGGAGGATGGGTGTGAATCGTCCGTTTCTGTGCACAAAAGCACCGCTGTCGGTTCCAACGATGAGCTGATCGTTGGAGGATGTGAGCAGCGCTCGGATGTCGTTGACTTGGATGTCGACAATGCGCGTTACGCGTTCCTTTTCTTTGACCAGTAGGCCGCTTCCGAGGGTGCCGATGTAGAGTCGTCCGTCAGCGGTTGCAGTGAGTGCGCGCACCTCGGTTCGCCGAAGTATGTCGGCGGTTTCAACGTAGAAGCTGTCGTTGACAAAACGCCAAAGCCCTCCGCCGCCGGTGCCTACCCAAACGGTACCATTGGCTGCGGGGTAAAGGCAGCGCACGGTGTCGGCGTTGAGGCCGTTGGTGTGGTCCCAAACGGTGAATGATCGTCCGTCGTAGCGGGCAAAACCTCCTCCTTCTGTACCAATTAATAAACGGCCCAGGCTGTCTTCGGCGAGGTGGTAAACGCCTGCTGCGGGCAAACCGTTGCCTTGCTCGAGGCAGCGGAAGTCGAAGGCCTGTGCCGAAGCAAATTGCCGCAAAAGCACGAGCGCACAAACGGTAAGAATGTGGCGAATACGGCGTGCCATTCCCGAGCAGTCGATCATGGGGCAAATTAACAGGTATTGGCGCGTGTTCACCAAGGTTTTGAAGTAAATTTGAACCCGCAATGAGCATTGACCTGCTGAAATACAACGATCCTGCCAAGCAAGAGCGCTACGATCGTGCATATTTGAAAATGGCCGAAGAATGGTCGCGGCTTTCGCATTGTACCCGGAAGCAAGTGGGTGCGTTGATTGTGAAGAACGGCATGATCATTTCTGACGGCTACAACGGAACCCCGTCGGGATTCCCCAACGCCTGCGAAGACGACTCAGGAGATACCCACTGGTATGTGCTCCACGCCGAAGCCAACGCCATTACCAAAGTCGCACGGTCAAACAACAGCGCTGTCGACGCAACGTTGTATATTACGCTATCGCCTTGCCGCGAATGTTCAAAGTTAATTTTGCAGGCAGGCATTAAACGTGTGGTGTACACCCGCGGTTATAAAGACAACAGCGGCATTGAATTTTTGCAAAGTGCCGGCATTGAAGTGGTGCAAATCACCTCACCATAAAAACGCGCAAGTATGAGCGACCGCATACCCGGCCGTGAGCCGGAAAAAAGCCGAAATGGCGCCTTTCAGCCTCTTATTTATGCCATCCTTTTGGTTGTAGGGGTTTACATCGGGGCCAATTTTGGCGGCAATACCGTTTTGGTCAATCGGCGATCGCCTGAATCAAATCCCAACAAGCTGGTCAACATCCTCAACAAGATTGACGAGATGTACGTTGATTCGGTTGAGAAAAGCCAGCTCATTGATCGCGCCATCGATGCAATGCTTGAAGGCCTAGATCCGCACTCCTACTACATTTCTGCTGAAGAATTTGCAGCCATCCAAGAACCCCTCGAGGGCAATTTCGAAGGCATCGGCGTTGAGTTCATGATTCAAAACGATACGCTGCTGGTGGTTACACCCATCGAAGGCGGGCCGTCAGAAGCTGCCGGCATTCAAGCCGGTGACAAAATTGTGCGTGTTGATACCGTGGGCATAGCCGGGGTTGGTCTTACCAATGAACGGGTAATGAAGCTCCTGAAAGGCGAGAAAGGAACCAAGGTCGAACTTGGCATCGAACGCCGTGGCGAAGCCAAAGAACGGGTGTTCGACATCGTGCGCGACAAGATACCCATCCACAGTGTGGTGGCCTCGGTCATGGTTGAACCCGAAATTGGCTACCTGCGCCTCACGCGCTTTGCACGCACTTCGTACGAAGAGTTTATGGAGGGAATGGAAGAGCTTGTATCGGCCGGTGCGCAGCGCATCATCCTCGATCTTCGAGGCAATGGCGGTGGTTACCTGAACGTAGCCATTCCAATGGTAGAAGAGTTCCTCGACCGCGATAAACTCATCGTATACACCGAAGGAAAGGCATCGCCCCGTCACGAGTACCGCTCACGTGGCAAAGGCCGCTACAGCAACCTCAATGTGGTGGTGCTGATCAATCACGGCTCGGCTTCGGCAAGTGAAATCTTGGCCGGTGCCCTGCAAGACCATGACCGGTCAATTACAGTAGGCCGCCGAAGCTTCGGAAAAGGACTCGTGCAAGACGAAATCAGCCTGCCTGATAAATCGGCCCTGCGCTTGACCGTGGCGCGGTACTACACACCCACCGGCCGCAGCATTCAACGTCCGTACGGCGAAGGCATCGATTACGAGAACGAATACGCTGAACGCTACGAGAACGGCGAGTTCTACGAGGTCGATAGCATTCGAACCACCGATACACTGCGGTTTACAACCCCGGGCGGACGAATCGTGTACGGTGGTGGCGGCATTACGCCCGATATCTTTGTGCCGTTCGACACCGCCGGCGTCACCTACTACTTCTCCGAGCTTAGCTACACGGGCACCTTGCGCACTTACGCCGTTGACTACACTGATCGCAACCGATCGTCGCTAAAGCGCTTCGTCAACGTTGACGAGTTCATCAAGGGCTTCACCGTAACTGACGAAATGCTCAATGAGCTAACCCGCTTTGGTTTGGCCGACGGTGTTTCGGTTGACCCGCGCGGGCTGCGCCTGAGTAAAAAACCGATCAGCGTTCGCATCATGGCGTACATGGCCCGTTCGCTCTTTGACGAAGAAGCCTATTACCGTGTGCTCCTTGAAGACGATGCCATGTTCAATGAAGCACTGAAGGCCGCCCGCGATTACTCACTGTACACCATTGTGAATGGCACCCTGACCAAGAAAGCCTCCGTCTCTACCGGAGCTTCAACCCAAGTAAACTAAGTGAAATCGTACCTTTGTAACCTAGTATTCACTCTAAATAGATTCTGTCATGGCTTTTGAACTGCCCAAGCTTCCTTACGCGTACGACGCGCTCGAACCCCATATTGATGCCCGCACCATGGAAATCCACCACGGGAAACACCACGCAGGCTACACCAATAACCTCAACAATGCCATCGCGGGTACTGCCCTTGAGAACATGAGCATTGAAGAAATTTGCGCCAACATCGGCGACAATGCCGCAGTGCGCAACAACGGTGGTGGCTTCTACAACCACAACCTCTTCTGGGCTGTTATGGCACCCAACGGTGGAGGAAACCCTTCAGGCGCTCTTGGCGATGCCATCAATAGCGCCTTCGGTTCGTTTGACGCCTTTAAAGAAAAATTCAGTGCTGCTGCCGCTACCCGTTTTGGGTCAGGTTGGGCGTGGCTCTGTGTGAAAGACGGTAAACTCGAGGTGTGCTCAACGGCCAACCAAGACAACCCGCTCATGCCGGGTGTAGGCTGCTCAGGCACCCCGATTCTCGGCCTCGATGTTTGGGAACACGCCTACTACCTCAACTACCAAAACCGTCGTCCTGACTACATTGGCGCATTCTTCAATGTCATCAACTGGGAAGAAGTGTCGCGCCGCTACGCCGCCGCGCTCTAATTCTTCGGTGAACGTATAGAAAAGTGAACGTCCGGCTGTGTGCCGGACGTTTTTATTAGCTTCGTACTGCTTCAATTTTACACCAATGCGTTACGCCATTATCGTTGCAGGAGGCACCGGTTCACGAATGGGCAGCAAGCTGCCCAAGCAGTTCATTACCCTTCAAGGCATTCCTGTACTTGGACGCACCATTTTGCGCTTCAAAAGTTTTGACCCAAACATCCACATCGTGGTGGTGGTTCACCCTGATTTTCTCGATTACTGGAAACTCAATGCGCAGGCGCTCCATTTGCCTGAGCACACCATCGTAGCAGGCGGTGAAACGCGGTTTCATTCCGTGCAAAACGGACTGAACGCCATCGATGCAGAGCGGGGCATTGTGGCCGTGCACGATGCTGTGCGCATGTTCGTTTCCAACGAAACCTTGCAACGTTGCTTTGATACGGCCGCTGAACTCGGCACCGCTGTGCCGGTGATGCCGGTGGTTGACACTTTAAGGCACTACGACGGCGAGCGCTGGCGGCATGCCGAACGCAACAAGTTTCTTGCGGTGCAAACACCGCAGTGCTTTGCCATGGAAATCCTGCGTGAGGCCTACTACGAAGAGCACAGCACAAGCTTTACTGACGATGCCTCCGTGGTGGAGTCAATCGGGTTCAAAATCAACATTATCGAGGGCAACCAAGAGAACTTCAAACTCACCAACCGCATCGACCTTCTGGTTGCCGAAGCCATCTTGAATTCTTGATTTTTTTTGGGGGATGGATGAGCATCCTTAGTCGCCGGTTTGCGGCTCACCGCGGAGATCGGTCAGGTAGCGTTCTTTGATGGTCGGCCAAACCGATTGCTGCAGAATTACCCAATACAAGAGGGTGAAAACGGCGAAGGCAAGCAGTACAACCAGTGCATCACCCGAAGGAGCCTCAAGTTGCTCAAGATCGAAGCGTTCTGACTTCTGAGAAACGTAGTTCGCGAAAACAACAACAGCGTTGTTGACGAAATGGGCCAAGACTGCCGTCCACAAGCTGCCGGTGTGCACCACCAGGTACCCGAAAAAAGCACCCAGCAGCACACGGGGAAGGAAACCGTAAAACTGCAAGTGGATGAAGCTAAAGAAGATGGCTGTAAGCCAAACACCGAGGTGTACATTGCGCGTGGCCCTGGCAAGTTGCACCTGCAGCACTCCGCGAAAGGCGAATTCTTCGCAAACAGCCGGAACCACAGCCACCACGAGCAGGTTGATCAACAAACTCGTCGTTGTAGGCATATCGAGCATGGTGTTGGTCATCTCCTCGGCCAAGGTTTCTGCGGGCTTCACCATTTCTGCAAGGGCACTGCCATCCGGTATAAACGACGCATTCACATCGTAGGCTGCTTGTATCAAAGGCAATGCTGCCAAACCGAGAAGTGGCACCAACCAGGCCGATGCGCTCGGAAGCCGGTTTCTGAATCCATCCACTCCATCCATCCCAAACAAAAAACGAAAAACAAAGGCGAGGGCCAAAAAAGCAACGAGTTGATTGACCGTGTTGACCGTTCGCAAGGTGCACGCATCAGGCAAGGCTGCGTCAGTGGTGAGCAAAGCGCTCAGGTCAACCGCCTCGCCACCGCATACCAGCGTCGCCACGATGGGCGCCAATGCGCTGCCCAATGCCGCCATCATAAAGAACAGCAGAACAAAGAACAGTGCTTTCATGCCCGGTGACATGCTTCTGAAAACAGTAAAAATCACGGTGTGACGGCCTTTTCGTAAATTTGCTCCGAAGTTGGGTATTTTTTCCGAATGGTTAAGATTGAACACATTGAATTGGGTGAGTTTCCGCTCTTGTTGGCGCCGATGGAAGACGTCAGCGATCCGCCCTTTCGTGCACTGTGCAAAAAGCACGGTGCCGACCTGATGTACACAGAGTTCATCTCTTCGGAGGGCCTCATTCGCGATGCCGCGAAGAGCCGTCAGAAACTCGATATTTTCGAGTACGAGCGGCCCATCGGCATCCAGATTTTCGGCAGTGAGATTGAATCGATGCGCGAAGCTACGCGCATCACGGCTGAAGCAAATCCTGACATCATCGACATCAATTACGGGTGTCCGGTTAAGAAAGTAACCTGCCGAGGCGCCGGCGCCGGAATTCTTCAGGATGTGCCCAAAATGGTTTCGTTGACCCGTGAAATCGTAAACTCGACCTCGCTTCCTGTAACGGTTAAAACCCGTCTGGGCTGGGATGAAGATACCAAATACATCGTTGAGGTGGCCGAACGTTTGCAGGATGTAGGCATCAAAGCCATCAGCATTCACGGTAGAACCCGCAAGCAGATGTACAAAGGCGATGCCGACTGGTCGCTTATTGCTGAAGTGAAAAACAACCCGCGTATGCACATTCCGGTGTTTGGCAATGGCGACATTGACACACCGCAACGGGCGCTTGAGTACCGCAACCGCTACGGCGTTGATGGCATCATGATCGGCAGGGCCAGTATAGGTTACCCGTGGATTTTCCGCGAGATTAAGCACTACTTCGCCACGGGCCAAGAATTGCAGCCTCCAACCATGTCAGAGCGCATCGATGCAGCCGCTGACCACCTCCGAATGTCGGTGCGTTGGAAAGGAGATCGGCTGGGCATTGTTGAAATGCGCAGGCACTATGCGAATTACTTCAAAGGCATTTCGCACTTCAAAGACCACCGTTTGGCCTTGGTTACGCTCGACAGCGAGGCAGCAGTGCTTGAAAAACTCGACGAAATCAAAGAAGAATTCAAGGGTTACGCTTTCAGTGCACAAAGCGCTTGATTAGGTAGCGCACCATGCCTGTTGAAAACAGCGTGCCAATTGCGAGCACAGTGAAGAGGATGCCGGCGATATCACCCGGTCGTACTTCGATGGGGTAAGCCGGTACAATGGAGCCCTGAAGTTTAATCAACCCAAACTTCTGCTGTACGAAACACAGGCCCAAGCCAAACACCAAACCAATGAGCATGCCAATGGCATTGATTAGGAAGCCTTGGTTGCTAAACACCGTTCGGATGTCAGCAGCAGTGAATCCCATGCTTTGAAGAATGAAAATGTCGTTCCGTTTTTCAATGATTAGCATGGTGAGTGAAGCCATGATGTTGAAGCCGGCGATGACCATGATGAAGGTGAGAATGAGAAAGGTCGCCCACTTTTCGGTGCGGTTGGTTTGGTGAATGAGGGCGTTGCGGTCGTAACGTGTTTCAATGATGTAGTCGGGCCCTAACCGAGCAGCTAAGCGCTCTTTGACCTTTTCGGGTTTTTGTTTGTCGGCAATGGCAATGCCAAGTGCGCTCACTTCATTTTCGTAATTGAAGAGTTCACGCGCAAACGCCAAGGGGGTGAGGATGTACTTCACATCCATTTCGGCGTTGATGCTGAATACGCCGCTCATCATCACGGGTAGGGTATTGAGGGCCCGCTCTTTGTAACGTCCGAGTTTTTTACCGCGAATCGGGGCCGATACTGAGAACAATGGGTACTCGGTTGGGTGGTAGGGCAATCCGAGTTCGCTTTGAATGCCATAGCCAACAATGGCGCAAGGGAAACCATTGCTTTCGAGTTTAAACTCGCCATAGCGGATGACGTCACGCACATCGGTGACTCGGGTAAACACGGTGTCAACGCCTTTAAGTGTAGCAACGGTGGGTTGGTTGTCGAATCGGATTACGACATCGTCTTCAAGTACACGGGCTACCGATGAAACCCCTTCGGTGGCGGCGAGGTAAGTAATGAGCGAGTCACTTGCCTCAAACACCTTTCCTTCAGCGGGCAGCACGGTAATCTCAGGGTCGAACGAGCTAAACAGGCTGCTCACAAGTGATTCGATGCCGTTGAAGGCTGAAAGCACGGTAATCATTGCCGCAGTGACCATGGCAACAACAAACATGGAGATGGCCGAAATCACGTTGATGATGTTCCGTGACTTCTTGGCAAACAGGTAGCGGCGTGATATGAAGAACGCGACGTTCACGGGGTGAAGTTACGCCATTTCAATGGCCTGTGGCCTTATTTTCGCGCGAGTAGAAGAATACCGCGGCCGCTGGTTTGAGCCGTATGGCTATCAAGCCAGTTAAAGAGAATAACCACCGGCGTAACCAGCAAAAAATAGAAGGGCATGATGACCGCAAACAAACGGCTGGTGCGCAGGAGCGTGAGCGGAATGCTCACCCCGAGGTAGCGTCCGGTCTGACCAAACCACCCTCCGGTGTAATGGGCTTTTACCTTGTGAAAACCGCTGTCTCTGAATAGCTGCTTGAGTTCACCCATGTCGTAACCGTTGGCCGGCTGGTTTTTGGGAGTTTCGGCGGGCCGGCGTTCGGCGGTGGCGATGAGCAAGCCTTCATGCCGCATTGAGTCATGGAGGTTGTTCAACACTGACGCTTCATCGGCAACGTGTGAGATGGCATCGGTGCACAAAATCAGGTCAAACGCCGCGTCGGCTTTGAAATCTTCAAGGGCGGCTGTGCGGAACAAGAGGTTGTTGAGCTGTGCGTCACGCACGTAGGCATTGCCGCGGCACACGTGTTCGCGCGATTCGTCGATGGCCAATACGCTGTGCCGGTGGTTCTGTTTGCTGAGCCAGTAAGCCTGATGGCCATACCCTGTTCCGGCGTCGAGGATGTGCGCATGCTGGGGAGCGTTGCGCAGCCATTTGCGGATTTCGCGTCTTACGTGCCAACTCTGGCCGGTCAGCCAGTCCATAATGGTAAACAAACTGCGTTGCAGCAATGTGCTGTGGCCACAGGCCATGTGCAGTGAGCGCTTTATTTCTTCGCGGTGCATGGTTACTTCAAGAGGCGGTCAACTTCTTCGAAATAGTCGAGTGAATCATCGATGAAGAAGCTGATTTCAGGCATTTTACGCAAATGTTTCCCTGCGGTTTCAGCGAGCAGTTTACGAACCTTCCAGGTTTGCTCTCTGATCATGGCCAAATCGGCCTTCACATCTTTGGTGGCCAGAATGCTCAAGTACACGCGTGCCATACCGAGGTCGGGGGTTAGCCTAACCACGGTGATGGTGATGAAACGCCCGTTGAACAAGGTCGAGGCCTCGCGCTGGAAGATGAGGGCGAGCTCGCGTTTGAGCATGCTGGCGATTTTTTCTTGTCGTATTCCTGCCATAACAGTCGCAAAGATAAGGCATTGCCACGGGGCAAGCTCAATAGAGGTAGTTGTTGTACGGGTAACGCTCTGCATGAATGGTTTTCACCCGTTCGTACAGCACGTCACGCAGTTCATCGAGGTTCACACGGTCGCGGGCTGAAATGAACACGACCGAAGCTTCGCCCATGCGCGCCATCCAAGTTTGCTTGAGCTCATCGAGGTTGCGTGGAATGGGCGATGGATCGTGAATCTCCTCTTCGTTTGCAAGGTCTGGATGGATGGGAAAGCTGTCGTCGATGGTAGGAAATTCAACCGCGTCAATTTTGTTGAAGACCAACAAAACCGGGGTGTGGCCGGCGCCAATATCGAGCAAGGTTTCTTGCACCACAGCCATTTGTTCTTCAAATTTCGGGTGTGAGATGTCAACCACATGGATGAGCAAATCTGATTCACGCGTTTCATCGAGGGTTGATTTGAACGATTCGATGAGTTGGTGGGGCAATTTGCGGATGAATCCGACCGTATCTGAAAGCAAAAAAGGAAGATTTCCCAGAACGACTTTGCGCACGGTTGTGTCAAGGGTGGCAAAGAGCTTGTTCTCGGCGTACACTTCGCTTTTTGCAAGCAGGTTCATCAGGGTTGATTTGCCTACGTTGGTGTAGCCGACCAGCGCTACCCTGACCAGTGCCCCGCGGTTTCCGCGTTGGGTAGCCATTTGCTTGTCAATGTTCTCGAGGTCTTTCTTCAGGCCGGCGATGCGGTCGCGGATGATGCGTCGGTCAGTCTCGATTTCTTTTTCACCGGGCCCTTTCATACCGATACCCCCTTTTTGTTTTTGAAGGTGGGTCCACATTCGGGTAAGTCGCGGAAGGAGGTACTGGTACTGTGCCAGTTCGACCTGGGTTTTGGCGTGTGCAGTGCGAGCGCGCGAAGCAAAAATGTCAAGGATGAGGTTGTTGCGGTCAAGCACCTTGACATCTTTCAATTCGTTTTCAAGGTTGCGCAGCTGCGCAGGACTGAGTTCATCGTCGAAGATGACCATATCAACCTTATGTTCTTTAACGAATTCGGCAATCTCAAGCACCTTGCCTGACCCAATGAAGGTGCGCGGGTCAGGATTGTTCAAGGCTTGTACAAATCGGCCAACGCAGCGGGCGTCGGCCGTGGTGGCAAGAAACTCAAGCTCGGCGAGGTATTCCTCGAGCAATTCACGCGATTGGGCACGGGTGACCAAGCCTACGAGAATGCAGGTTTCTTGAATTTTTGCTGTTTCCAGCAGTTGCGGCATGGAGTTACTTTCTGAAGGTTTCTATGTAGCGGGCGATACCGCGGATTTCATCTGCCGTCAGCACATCTTTTTGCGGCGGCATTTTGCCTTTGCCGTAGGTGATGAGGGCGATGCGTTCGTTGAGTTCGAGGCGTGAGCTTGAAAGGTCAGGTGCACCCGAGAGCATCAGTTTTCCGTCGTTGCCGTGACAGAGACCGCACTTCATGGTGTACAGTCGTTGGGATTCGGCCTCGGTGATGTCAGTTGAGTTGCTCGTGGGCACGCTATCCGATCCGCCGCAGGCGAAAAGAAAAACGGTCAAAAAAACGACCAATGCTGTGCGAATCAGAACCATCCGTAATGCCCAAGATCGGTTCGGAACGGCCATGGAATGCTCGCGAAGATCAGTACCAAAGCCACCAGGTAAAACACCAAAATGCGGCGGTGTTGCCGCACAGCATCGGTCATGCGTTTCGCACTCGCGTAGCCCACGGTTATCAATATGATCGCCAAGAGCATCATGGTGAGGTGCTCAACCGCGAAGAAGCGGGTGTGTGGCGCTTTCATAAAACCATCTACCGTGAATGCGAGGTGCCAATTTTTCAGGAAATAGAGTGCCAATCCAATGACCAGTTGAAGGTGTGCTGAGGCCAAGGCTACCAAAGCTACCGTTTTCAGGCCTTTGAACGACCCTTTATTGCGGCCAACAAAAGCGACAACGATTGAAATAACCAAAAAGAGAAGCACTACATAGCGTAAGCCTGAGTGCAGGTGTTGAAGTCCGATAATCATACCACAAAATTAGCGAATGGAGCGGCTCAATCGCACGTAGTTCCGAATACACTCAAGAAAAAGAGCAAATCGTCGGTGTCGACTTGGCCGTTGCCATCGAAATCAGCTATGCAGTTGGCAGTGCAGCCGAAATTGCCCATAAACAAGCTGAAGTCGGAGGCGTTTATGGTTCCATCGCCGTTGATGTCGCCGAGGCATTCTACAGGATCAACGGAATCAGGGGTGCCGGTAACTTCGACGTCATCTGCGGCGAATGATGGGTCGGTGGCGTCGCCATCGTCGTTGTTGATCCAGCGGAAGCCAATGCGTACAGCGGCGTTGTTGTTGGCCGAGGCCGGTAGAACGATGCTGCGTGCAGTCCACTGGCCTTGGGGCGAACACGTTGGGCTAAAGGTTTTTGGTGGGTCATCGACCTGCGACCACGTGCTGCCGTCGAAGTACCACACCGTGGCATTGTCAATGGCGTTGCCTCCTTCGAGGTAAGTGAAACTCAGTGAAATGTTTGTGTGCCCGGTGCAATTGATGGTGGGCGATTCAACACGTTTATCGGTGGCGCCGCAGGGGAAGAAGCCGCAGAATCCCGCCAAGCCTTCGTAGTAGGCAGCGCCGATGTCGGCTGGAATTCCGAGCACGGTCGGATTTGATACGTGCAAAGTGGGGTTAGGCGAACTGCCACATTCAGCTCCACAGTTGCCTACGCCGGTGTTGGTTTCGGTGCCGCTAACGTACCAGTTGCTGGCCGAAGCTTCGTTGGCGCCGGTGTTGGTGGCCGTCCATCCGTTGCCATACACCGATGACAATTGTCCTTGATTGCAGCCTGTTCCGAAGTCATCAAAAAACAAGGTGTTTTGTGAATTGGCGTTGATATGAAGAACAAAGGCAGCGGCCAACGCCAGTGTTGTGATTGCGGTTTTCATTTTGGTTGAAAGGTTTTGGACGGATGTAAGATACGTCAAAAACAAATATTTCTGACCAAGCGTGTACTTTGTGACGGTGGAAACTCATCCATCCAAAACAAAAAAAGCCACCCCGAAGGATGGCTTTTTAAGTAGGGTAAACAGGTGAATCAAATCACGCCTTGATCAATCATGGCATCGGCAACTTTCACGAAGCCGGCGATGTTGGCGCCGCGCACGTAGTCAACTTTGCCTTGGTCGTCACGGCCGTACTTCACGCACGCTTCGTGGATGCTGTTCATGATGCCGCGGAGACGTTCGTCGACTTCTTCGCGAGACCAGCTCAGGCGCAGTGAGTTTTGCGACATTTCGAGGCCTGAAGTGGCCACACCACCGGCGTTGCATGCTTTGCCGGGCGCAAAGAGGATGCCCTTCGAGCGGAATACCTCAACGGCTTCAGGCGTAGAAGGCATGTTAGCGCCTTCGCCCACCACTTTGATGCCGCGCTCGATGAGCTGTTGCGCATCGTCGCCATTGAGCTCGTTCTGGGTCGCACATGGAATGGCCACATCAACGTTGGTTGGGAGGCTCCACGGACGCTCACCTTCGAAGTAGGTCATGTCAGCGTAGGCATTGGCGAGCTCGCTGATGCGACCGCGACGTACGTTTTTCAGGTCTTTAATGAAGTCAAGTTGTTCGGCGTGGATGCCTTCAGGTGCAAACACGTAACCGGCAGAGTCGGAAACGGTAACGACTTTACCGCCCATTTGCTGAACCTTCTCGATGGCAAATTGGGCTACGTTACCGGAGCCTGAAATCGCAACGGTTTTTCCGCGAAGTGAATCGCCGCTGCGCTCAAGCATGTTCGAGATGAAGTATACAGCGCCATAGCCTGTTGCTTCCGGACGGATGAGCGAGCCACCCCAATTCACGCCTTTGCCGGTGAAAACGCCGGTAAATTCGTTGCGGAGACGCTTGTACTGACCAAACATGAAGCCGATTTCGCGCGCTCCAACGCCGATGTCACCTGCCGGAACGTCGGTATCAGCACCTACGTGGCGGGTGAGTTCGGTCATGAAGCTTTGGCAAAAACGCATTACTTCAAGGTCAGACTTGCCCTTGGGGTCAAAATCTGACCCCCCTTTACCACCGCCCATAGGGAGTGAGGTGAGCGAGTTTTTGAAGATTTGTTCAAACCCGAGGAACTTCAAGATGCTGAGGTTCACGCTGGGGTGAAAGCGAAGACCGCCTTTGTAAGGCCCGATTGCTGAGTTGAACTGCACTCGGAAACCACGGTTCACCTGAACCTGGCCCTTGTCATCGACCCAAGGAACACGGAACATGATTGTGCGCTCGGGCTCAACAATGCGCTCCAAAATTTTGGCGTCGGCATACTTCGGATTCTTCTCAATGAATGGAATCACGGTTTCTGCCACCTCCTCCACGGCCTGAATGAACTCAGGCTCGTTGGCATTGCGCTTGCGCACTTCTTGCATGAAGGCCTCAAGGCGCGCAGAATGGGTTTGAGTTGTACTCATTTAGAGATGTTTTAAAACGCGGCAAAGTTAGATGAAAAAACAAGATTCAAATGCGTTTTACCCCCCTCTGAAAGCCCTGTTATTCTTGGATTTTCACAGTTTTTGAGATAGTGTAAAAAGTACACTTACAGGCAGGCGGTTCGTCCGCCATCGACCGGAAGGTTGATACCGGAGATGTAGGCCGCAGCCGGGCTCGCCAGAAAGGCGATGGCATGGCCGATTTCTTCAGGCTTTCCGATGCGGCCCAGCGGGACTTCAGACGCCATTTCATTCCGCACAGCATCGTTCGAATGGCCTGTTTGGTTCGACTTGCGTTCAATAATGGCATTAAGGCGTGCGGTGTCGGTGGCTCCGGGCAGCACGTTGTTCACGGTGATGCCGAAGGGCCCCAATTCGCGTGCAAGGGTTTTTGACCAATTGGCAACGGCTCCTCGAATGGTGTTTGATACGCCCAAGTTGGGCAAGGGCTGCTTCACAGAAGTTGAAATGACGTTGATGATGCGGCCGTAATTGGCGCGCTTCATTCCCGGCACAAGGTGCTGCACCAGCACGTGGTTGCAAACAAGGTGTTGGTTAAAGGCGATGCGAAAGGCATCGACTTCAGCGTCGATGGCTGTTCCGGCCGGCGGACCGCCCGTGTTGTTGACCAGAATGTGCGCTTCGCCACCGCCTTCGGTGAAGGTTTTGAGCGCAGCAGCGAGTTGATCGGGGTGAGCAAAATCGGCCACAAGGTAGCTATGTCCACTCCCAGGAAGCGCAGCGATGGCTTCTTTAAGCCGTTCTTCATTGCGTGCCACGCACACCACACGTGCACCCATTTGGGCGAGGTCGTGTGCGGCTGCAAAGCCAATGCCTTGTGTGCTGCCGCACACCATGGCCGTGCGGCCGTTGAGCTTGAGATCGTTCACTGTCATGGCACCAAAGATTGTACTTTTCATTCAGCCCAACAAATGCCGACCGAAGCCGCGGTGTAACCCTTTCTGTTCAATCTCCGTAAAACGCTACGTGACTCAACTTCAGTTTCAAAGCTTCGCGACCGCTCTGGTCATTGTGTGGTGCACATCGTGCGGCACAAATTCTGATTCTGCGGCATCGTTTGATGCAATCGCTGAAACACAGGCTTCTGAGGTTGTTGATGCCGGCGAGTTGACCATTGCCTTTGACATCGAAGGAGTCGGATTCTCAGGGAGCTTGCCCGACGAATTGAACTACGTAAGCGGCGTTGAAGTAGAGAATGGTTACCATGGAGCGGCCAAAGTGGTGCACGTGGGCGATTCGTTTACCATGCACGTCACCAAAGAAGTGGTCTCACTTGATGAGCTTAAAGCTGATTTGGCCGGAAACGGCCTCTTTGACGTTGTGTTCTTCGATGAAGGCGATGCATCATTCTTTTATGAATTGGTATTGCCTGACGGACGGTCAGCAGGGCACCACTACCTTCGCTTAATGACCGACGAGCGCGGCGCAACCTATGTCATGCGCACAAGTGACGAGCGCCAGCACGGGTACTTTGTTACGCAGTTGGCCTCCCGGACGATTAACTCACTCAAGATTGAACCTTAGTGGTGTTTCATTTCAACACGTTTGGGTACATTTGAAAAAGGCCACAACTATGAAGCGCAATCTGTTCACATTTGCTTTGATGGTCAGCAGCTTATTTGCGCATGCTGATGTTTTCGTGTACACCGGAGTGTACCAAGGGAAAGATTTGTACGTCACAAATCCGTTCGCTTCTGACGGTGTTGGCTTTTGTGTCTTCGAAGTCAGGGTAAATGGTGAAATCACCACCGACGAATGGAACTCGTCAGCCTTTGCTGTTGATCTAAGCATGTACGGATTTAAAGACGGCGCACCTATTGAGGTGGTTATTCGCACAAAAGATACTTGCGCACCACGGGTGATTAACCCGGAGGCCATTGCTCCGCGAAGCACTTTTGAAGTAACGGCCATGGAGAGTTCAGGCTCGGTATTGGGTTTCACCACTACCGGAGAAGAAGCCGCCATTCCGTTTGTCATTGAACAGTACAAGTGGAACAAGTGGGTGGCGGTAGCCACTGTTGACGGAAAAGGAAAAGCCACGGCAACGCAACGCTATTCAATCGGCGTGCCGTTTCATTCAGGCGCAAACACCTTTCGCATTGCACAGGCCGATGCGCGCTCGATGCGTCGGTCAGCCAAGTTTGAAGTGCCCAGCACTGTGAATGCTGTTGTACTTGAAAGCGACAAAATCACCGATACCATTCGCTTTTCGGCCGAGACCGACTACGAAGTCTTTGACGCCTTTGGTCGGCTTATCGCAAAGGGGTATGACCGTGTTGTCAACACAGCAAATTGGAAGTCAGGCATGTATTACGTTAACTTCGACCGTTCATTCGGACAAACCGTAAGCAAACGTTAGAAGACATGCCCTTGAACCGCATTGAGCACCTTGGCATCGCGGTGCGCGACCTCGAAGCCTCCGAACGCATTTTCACCGATGTACTTGGTGTAGCCCCTTACAAGCGTGAAACCGTTGAAAGCGAATCGGTTATTACCTCGTTTTTCGCAGTTGGAGAGAACAAAATTGAGCTGTTGCAAGCCACTGCTCCTGAAAGTGCCATTGCCAAGCACATCGAGTCACGCGGCGAAGGCATCCACCATGTGGCCTTTGCGGTTGACGACATTTACGGCGAGATTGCCCGTTTAAAGTCGCTTGGCTACACCATGATTCATCATGAGCCCAAGGCGGGAGCCGATGGCAAGTTGATCGCCTTCCTCCATCCAAAAGACAGCAACAAAGTCCTTGTTGAGCTGTGCATGGATGCGCCGAAGCACGGTTGACCCGGAGCTCTTAATTCACTTCGTAAGCTGCGATGAGTGAGCGTTTCTCGGAAGGGACAAAGAAGCAATTTCGGATGCCATCGTCGTGTTTTCTGGCAAGTGACTGTGTTTCTTGGAGGCCTGAGTTCACATGCCGAAACATGCAATAGTTCAGGCCCTTGAAGAGCTGTTCAAGTTCAGCTTCGTTGCTGTTGTAAAGGGTTTCACAAATTACGATTGGCCTGTAGATTTCAAGTGTTTCAATGGCCGCGCCGAGTATGTGGTGTTCGTTGCCTTCCGTGTCAATTTTAATGAGGTCGAGTTTATCGGTTGGGTGTGCTTTGAGATAATCACCAAGTGTGATTCCATCAACCGTTGTTTCCCGAAATGCCGATGCACTTGTTTTGCTTCCTGAATTGCCTTCACCGGCAAGGTTGTGGCGTAAATAGGTGTATTTGGTGTTCTTATTCTCGAAGAAACGAAGTTTTTCGCTGCGCGCAGCCAAGGCCATAGGCGCAACACTGACTAGCGAAGGCCGGTTGGCTTCGGTGTTTTTTTTCAAGTAGTGCAGTGGACCGCTCGAGGGCTCAAAGGCGGTTATGCGTGCTTTAGGATTTGCCGAAGCGCCCAACAACGCGTAATAGCCAATGTTTGCTCCCACGTCGAAAAACACATCGACGCCTTTCATCAGGTCAATAAATATGGTTGAGTATTCGAAGTTTCGGTAACCCTTCCAGAATAAGAGGTGTGTGACGTAGTTTGACTGGTTTGTGTAGAGGACGAAGGGTTTGATTCCCTCGGGTCGTAGGGTGATTTTTCCGGATGGAGGGAGCATTACACCTATTCCCAATGCGTTGCGCAGTGCACGGTTGATTCTGAGAAGAATCGGATTGATTTGCGCACTGTAGATGATTTTGTAGAACAGCTGTCTCATGAAGTTACCCTTGCGGCCGATGGCGAAGGTAATGAAGCTAGTTGGGTGTTGGCAACACCTCGAGGTGATTTGCCGGGCTACCTCCTCCGCATTTCGTCGCCCCAAAGCTGGTGGCCACGACGCTGGGTGTCTTTGCCCACACAATCAGCCGGTTTGTTGCGCGAGAGGAAGAGTATGCGCACCGATAAAATCACCGGTCTGTAGCGCGTTGAGAACATCGGCAAGGTTGATTTGCCATCGTACATTGGCACCACATTTAAAATGGGCGTTTCAAGCGATGGAATGATCATGACTCCGTTCTCTGGAGCAAAACCGAAGCCCAGTTTGGCATGCACTTGCAATTGAAACGGATCGGCGAACTCTTGAATAAACGGTTCAGCCACGCCTTCAAATCGGCGGTTGCCAAAAACGCGGTAGTCAGCATTTACGCCGATGGCAGGTTGCAAAAAGGTGCGATCAGAAAGTTGTACAATGCGGTTGGCGTTGACGTACAGGCCGGCATACCCATCGCTGAAACTTCCTCGGTTGGTGACGGGCAACATGCCCTGATCGGTGAGTACAAGGCCATTGAACTCTTCGGTTCCGCGCAGTTGCTTGATGTGGATGCCGAAGTCAACGAAGTGAAAGAGCATTGGGTAATCGAAGAAGTAATGCTTTCCTGCTTCGACGTAGAAGCCAACACGACCACCGGCGTCAAAAACCCCATCGTAAGCGGTGACGAGGTTTCCTTCTTGGTTGATGTTGCGTTGGTCTTCCCGTGTGCCTTGGTTGGGGAAGGCATAGGTAATTCCCGGGGCAATGTGCCATCCTTTGTTGCCGAACTGGTTTCCGATTTGGTACAAAGGCCTGTTTTGGCGACCGGTTTGTCCCCATCCGCCGAAGGCGAAAAACAAAAAAGCAAACGCGACGAAGTACCTCATACTACGAATGTAACGTGAAAAGCGGGGCAAACGTTGCGCGGTTGGGTCAGTTGTTCACAGCGTGCAGTTGCTCAAGTTCGTGGAGGATGGCGGCTTCAACCTCGTCGCTGTCCCAAACGGTTTCGATATCGCTGCGGTTCATAACGCGTTTCATGATGGCATCTTGCACGTCTCCGGCGGCGAGGGCTTTATCGTAGGGGATGTGCGAGAAGGTGACTTGCGAATAGAGCGGGATCCATTTTTCAGGATGGCGTTTGCTGAATCGGGCCTCGATTTTTTTCTGGAGGAGGAATGCCGGATCGGCGGTTTTGTCGCGCATTTCGATGTAGTTGCGCAAGGCCAGCTCAAGGATGCCGTCGGTTTGAGGTTTGCGCTCGCGGGCAAACTTTGGCAGTGCGGTTGACCAATCGTTGCCGGTTTCGTCGAGGATTCGGCTGAGCACCGTGCAATCTTCAAATCCGCTGTTCATACCTTGGCCATAAAAGGGTACGATGGCGTGCGATGCATCGCCGAGGAGGCACACTTTGTCGCCGTAGTTCCAGGGTGAACAGGTCACCATAATCAACGATGAGGTTGGGTTACCGTGCCACTGTTTTAGGTAATCAGGAATGAGCGGGATGACATCGGCGAAGTTGTCTTCCATGAAGCGGGTTACTGCCTCATCTGTGGTGAGGGAATTGAACGAAACCTTGCCTTCGTAAGGGAAGAACAGTGTGCAGGTGAAGCTGCCGTCGGGGTTGGGGAGCGCGATAAGCATGAACTCGCCGCGCGGCCAGATGTGGAGGGCATTGGTTTCAAGTTGGTGCGACCCATCAGGATTTGCCCCAATGCTGAGTTCTTTGTATCCGTGGTCAAGAAAGCGCTGTTCGTAGTTGAACCGGTCAGTGCGCATCATTCGGCTGCGCACGGCCGAGAATGCGCCGTCGGTGCCAAAAATGCGGTCGGCCTGCACTTCGAGGTGCTGCCCGGCAGGGTCAGCGAGGTGAAGCGTGGCGGTGTCAAGATCAATGTCTGTGACGGCATGCGCAAAGTGCATGTCGACGTTGTCGTTGCGGTCAGCGAGTTGGATGAGGAGTTTGTTCAGGCCTCCGCGCGGAACCGAGTAGATGGCCTGCCCATCTTTGCCATAAGGCTGAAAGGTGAGTTCTCCGTCAACGGCATGCATCATGCGGCCGTACATTGGGATGGCCATTGCACGCACGTCATCGGCGATGCCTGCGAGCTCGAGGGCTTTCCAGCCGCGGTCAGAGAGGGCGAGGTTGATTGATCGTCCGCCGATGTAACCGGTTTCGCGGGGGTCGTTTCGGCGTTCGAACACCGAAACTCGGTGTCCGCGACGGGCCATGATCACCGCGAGCAAACTGCCTACGAGGCCTGCTCCGGCGATGGCGATGTGGGCAGGGGAGTGGTTCATCCTATGGCGTGTTCAAGGTCGGCAATGAGGTCGCTCACGTCTTCGACGCCAACACTGAGGCGGATCAAAGAATCGGTCACGCCTGATTTTTCGCGTTCTTCTTTTGGGATGGATGCGTGGGTCATGGTTGCAGGGTGGCCGATCAGCGATTCAACGCCGCCGAGCGATTCAGCCAATGCGAACAGTTGCACCTTGGCCACCACTTTTTTGGTGTGCTCAAGGTCATGGTTTTTGAGGGTGAACGCTACCATACCGCCGAAGCCGCGCATTTGGCGGGCGGCCACGTCGTGGTTGGGATGGCTTTTCAATCCGGGGTAGTAGACTTTGTCAACCTTCGGATGATTTGAGAGCCATTCGGCAATGGCGGCTCCATTTTCACAGTGGGCTTTCATGCGCAGGTGCAGGGTTTTCACCCCACGGAGGACGAGAAACGCGTCCATCGGGCCGTGCACGGCTCCACAGCTGTTTTGCAGGGTGTAGAGGCGTTGGGCGAGTTCATCGTCGTTGACCACCAAGGCGCCCATAATGACATCCGAGTGGCCTCCGAGGTATTTGGTAACCGAGTGCATCACAATGTCAGCCCCGAGTTCAAGCGGATTTTGGAGGTAAGGTGTGGCGAAGGTGTTGTCAACCGCCAGTAGAATTTTGCCGGCTTTGCAGCGTGCTGCGATTGCAGCGATATCAACCACTTGAAGCACAGGGTTGGTAGGGGTTTCAACCCACACCAGCTTCGTGTTTGGTGTGATAAGTGAGTCAAGCACTGCCGGGTCACGCAAATCGGTAAACGTGAAGCGAATGCCGTAATGCGCGAATACGGTCATGAACAAGCGGTAGGTACCGCCGTAGAGGTCGTTGACAGCGATGACTTCATCGCCCGGGCGAAGCAGTTTGACCACAGCGTCGATGGCGGCGAGTCCGCTGGCAAAGGTGATGCCGTGCTTACCGTTTTCAAGGGCAGCCAAGCTGTTCTGGAGCGCTGTGCGTGTTGGGTTGTGGGTACGCGAGTATTCGTACCCTTTGTGATTGCCCACCCCATGCTGCACGTAGGTGCTGGTTTGGTAAATGGGGGTCATAATGGCCCCTGTGCTTGGGTCAGCTTCAACGCCTGCGTGCACTGCACGCGTGCCGAATTTGTGTGATTTTGTATTCATACGATGTGGTCAGAATCGACCGCAATTTAGAAAGTTCTCGACGCTTAAGCGGCACGGACGGATTTCGAGGTGCGCCTGAACCAGCCCGGCAAAACCGCTGCTCCAACAAAGAGGTATGGGAAATAGGTCAGCAAACGCCAAAGAATGGCCACGAGTGCGAGCAAAACAGGTGCAAGGCCGGGTAAGTAATTGAAGAAAGCCGGCAGCAGCAACTCAGCAATGCCGCTTGAACCAGGGGTAAAGCTAATTAGCAAGATTACCCACATAACAAGCTGACGGCCGTATACTTCGAGGTGGCTGAAGTCGGTAATGAAGGCCAAAAAAATGAAGTTAAGTGAGAGGAAGCGAGCTGTCCAACTCACGGCGGTAGCCGCAAAGGCCTCGAGCCAAAAGGCCCACGATTTGCCGTTGAAGTGTTTCGAGCTAAGGATGATTTCGTCGCCGAGTTTGACCATGTTTTTTTGCCATCTCCGAAGAATGCCAAACGAGAACAGTTTCACCAAGAACAGCTTGGTTCTTAGCGGGAAAAAGAAAATACCGAGCAAGATGAGTGTGGTCAGTAGCACGATGAAGCCATAACCGAAGTAGAAAAGTGTTTTCAGCAAGCTTGGGGTAATTACACCGAAAAGGCCTTCAGCCGGAAAAAGCCTGTCAGGCCCGATGATGAGAAACACCAAAGGCACCATTATAATGTAGAAGAGCTCATCCATCAATGCGGTGACGAACACCGTGGCGGTGCTTCGGCCGAGGTTCATGCCTTCGCGGTGCAAGACGTAAATGGCCACTCCTGAGCCTCCAACAACGCTGGGGGTTAGGGCACTGGCAAACTCCCAAAGCATGATGACATCGAAGCTGCGGCGCCAACTCCATGCTTTGTCTGAAAGCAAACGGATGCGGTAAATGTAGCCCACATCGCGCAAGACCACCATCAACAAGGCGCCAATGAGCGCCAGCCAGGCGTAAGTCGGCCATTCGTAGGTTGTGAGGAGTTCAGTTGGATTGGTGAGCCGGTAGTCACCACCTGCTTGTTCGACGAACTCTTCGGGTTCTGAGGTATCCGGTGCTCCGTTTCCATTGGCGTCGATCCATGCGTGGGTGCCATTGGCGGTGTCAAGGATGTAGGTTGGTGCAGTAAGGTTGTAGTAGAGCAAACCCGCGGCCACCGCGAAGCCAATCAAGACCGGAATCATGATTTTTCGCCAACTGAGTCGCTTTCGGATGTCTTCTTCGTCGTGTGCCAATGGGTGGGGCTTCTGGCACAAAGTTAGGGTGAATCGTGCGCAAAGTCACCACAAATTAGCGTCCGATGATGGCGACCTTTCCTACGTTGGCGGCTGATCCATCCGGCGAAGCCGCAAAAACAAGGTAAACTCCGGTGGCAACACGGCGTCCGTCGCGGCCATTGCCGTCCCATACCGCTCGTCCGCCGTTTGAAGTGGTCGCAAACACGAGGTTGCCGGCTGTGTCGGTGATGCGCACATCGCTTTGGAAGGCCAAGCCGTCAATTGTGATTACGCCTTCGTAATCGGGTCTTACAGGATTTGGGTACACGATGACCTCGTTGATGTCTTGGTCGAAGTTTGTGGCCGTTGACATGTAAGAGATTACACCGTTTTCGGTAGCGAAGAAGACTTCGCCCGAGGCTTGGTTGATGGCAATGTCAAACACGTTGTCAGAGAGCAACGGACTGTTTCGCGTGGTGAAGTGAAAAATTTCTTCTTGGCCGTTGGGGCTCACCAAGAAAACGCCGCTTCCGGCGGTGGCGATCCATTTTCGGTTAGCTCCATCGATGGCGATGGCATTGATTTGTTCGGTTTCGAGCAAGATTTGGATGTTGCCGTCTTGCTCAATCAAGATTTGCTGGGCATCGGTGTTCACGCCATCATCGAACAACGAGAGCGGTGTGTAGAACACGGCGATGCCTTGGAGCGTTCCAACCCACACTTCACCGTTGAGGTCTTCTTCAATGCTGTAAATGTCGTTGCTGGGAAGCCCGCCTTGACCGGGTACGTTTGTCAACAATCGGTACCGGTCATCGGAAGGGTCATTTAGGGTGCCTGCGGGGTCAAAGACAATTAAACCTTCGCCGCGTGGCAGTACTCCCCAAACGAAACCTGACGAGGTAGTGAGCAGGTCGGCCATGAACTTCTCTGCATTGACTTGCGGCTGGAAGTTGTAGCTATAAAATTGTCCTTCACGTGTTAAGACGTGCAGAGGGGTTTGGCTGGTGTACACGTTGGTGAACCAGAGGTTGCCGTCAAGGTCAAAGGCGGCGCCACCTACTCCTGTGCGAGTGAGGCCGTTGACGTAGGGTGTGGGCACAAGTGAGCTGTTGTTTTCGTTGTAAATTTGGCTGATTTGGCCATCGATAACTTCAATGAGGCCTTCTTCCCATGAGCCAAAAATGACGCGGTTGTTTTGGAGCGGGTCAACGGCGACCGTCATGATGTCATTCAAGCCGGCGACTTCGTTGATGCCATCGGTGGGAGCAATGTTAATCCATTGGTTTCCGACCAGGCCGTACATGCCTTTTTTATCGAAGTTGGCGGTCCAGGCTGCGTTTACGCCGCCTGAAGCAATCCAGACGTTGTCATTGAACGCTGAAATTCGGCGTGCTTCAACAGCGCGTGGGCCTTCCGGACGAAGCCGGAGCTCAGGTTGCCCGGTTGGTGGTGATGTAAACGAGATCAAGCCATTGAATTCGTTGGCCACCCAAACGCGGTTACTGCCATCGCTTAGGGCCGCCCGTGGAAAAAGAAGCTCATCGGCGGCGAAAAGACGTTCGTCGATGAGTTCGAAGTTGTCGGTAAATACACGCACAACGTTGAAACCGCTGATGGTAAATCGGTTGTTGGCGTGGCGAATGTCGGTCACTTGTTGACTTTCATAACCGGGCACGATGGTCCAGTTGAGCTCTTCAGTTTGACTGACCCAAATTTCATCATCGAAACCATTGTCGCGAAGGGTGTACAACCGGTCGTTGGCTGCGATGATTTTGGTGTAATTCGCGTCGTCGACCGGGAGCTCATCGAGCAAGCTCCATGCTTCGAAGCTCACCAAGAAGGCCGAATTGAAGTCGGCGCGGTAAATGCCATCTTGAGCAGCGGCGTACCAATGTTCGCCGTCTTGTGCTATGGCGTTGATACGGGTAAGGTTGGTTTGGCCCGTGATGAACCAGGTTTCTGCAACTTCTCGCTTGGAAATGTCAACCACCACAACGCCAAATCCGGTGCACACGTAGGCTTTGCCGTTCAGTACGTAAATGGAATTGATGCGCTTATTGCCAAGGATTTGACTTGAAGGGATGTCGTTCATCGGGGTTGAAACCGTGCCTGAAACGAGGTCAAGCTGACCGTTGGCATGCCCAACGAGCAAGGTTTTGCTGGTTTCGTCGTAAGCGAGCGATGTAACGGCTGAGGCGCTGAGGCGATTCACCCGCGAGAGGCGTTCAATGCTGTTGTCGCTTTCGTCGTAGCTGAAAACGGCGTGCGGCGTTGCGCAAAAAACGCGTGACCCTCCTTTCACTACATCAATGGTTTCGCCGTAAGGGAGGTGCTCACGCCAAGCGCCGGTGGCGATTTGCGCATAGGTGCTGAGCGCGGTGAGGCCGCAAGCCATCCAAAGGGTAAACAGTCGGTGCAAGGTTGTGGTCATACGTATCATCCTCCAAACGCAAAAAGCGCCGGTTTAGCGTGTGCAGGTAGCTTCATGCGAGTTCCTCCATCCCATCCCCCAAGAAAAAGAAGCATCCTGTATCGGTAAATTCCATGCCGATGACTTCCCAAACAACGAGTTGGGCAAGCAATTCTTCGGTGCTGGCTCGGCCCGAGCGCATCATTTTCGAAATGCTTTTGAAGCTCAACCGACCGTGTTGGTGGAGGAGCCCGAAGAGCCTTCGCGTGCGGCCGTTGTACTTGAAATCAGCGGGCCTTGCCGATTGTTCATGCTGCCACACCTTGAGCAAAACGCCATTGGCTTTAACGTTTCGGTCATCGACCCGTTGGTAGGCGTGCCATTCGCCGGTTTCATCGGCACAATAATGCGGTCGCGCTTTGCTGGGCTCAACGATGACTTCAAGAACAGCGCGGTTACTGGCCTTCCACACCTGTGTTTTGAAGCCGATGGGCGGTTTGCAGTAGAGCTCAGCCGCGCCTTCAATCATGTGGTATTCTTCTTCGGGTTGAATACCGCTGATGCTGCCATTGTCTTTCACACCAATGAGCAATCGGCCGCCTTCGGTATTGGCAAAGGCGACGAGTGTGCGTGCGATTTTGCGCGCATCTTCAACCCGCATCTTGAAATCTTGATGCAGGTGTTCACCCTCGGCAATCATTTGCAATACGTACGACATTCAACCTTGTAATTGGGGTTCAACCGCGCAGCAGTCGAAAGGTTCAGTTTACAGCTTGCCTTCAACGACCTTGGCAACTTGGCCGTTTTCGAAAATGATGTGCTTTTCGACTTTGCGCGTTTTTTCGTTGTACCGGATGAATTTCCCGTGCAAGCGGTTGTTGCGGTAGGTGGCTTCTTCAATGACTTGTCCGTTTCGGCCGTAGGTAATTGAAGCGCCCTCCATTTTGCCGTCTTTGTATGTTTTTTTGAACTCAGGCGAGCCGTTGGGGTAATTGTAGAGCCATTCTCCGTGCGGAGTTCCCGCTTTGTAGGTGCCGGTTTCTTGGAGGATGCCGTTGGCGTCGTACGAGCTCCATTTCCCGGTTTTTCGGCCTTCTTTGTCGTAGCTGCCTTTTTCGCGGGGTTTGCCGTTTTCGTGGTAGATTTCCCAGTCGCCGGTTCGGAGGTCGCCGTTCCAACTTCCGCGGTAATGCACCACGCTGTTGGGGTACCAACCTTCCCAGTAGCCGTTCATTGTTCCGGCTTTGAAACTGCCTTTGTCTTTGGGTTTGCCGCTGTCGTACCAGCTTTCCCAAACGCCTTCTTCCAGGTCAGTGGTGAAGTTGCCTTTCATGAGGGGGGTGCCGTCTTCGAAGAAGTAGCTCCAGGTGCCGTTTTTTTGGTTGTTGGCGTATGGCCCTTCCTTCCAGAGCTGGCCGCCTTCGTAGTTCCATTTCCATTGGCCATCGCGAAGGCCCTTGGTGAAGTGACCGGTGTAATGCACGGTGCCATTGCGGTAATACCACGTCCAGTCGCCTTCTTGTTCACCTTCAGCGAATTGGCCGGTCATGTCAATGCCGCCGTCAACGAAGTACCACGTCCAATCGCCGTGTTTCTCACCATTGAGGTAGTTGCCTTCAAAGTCTTTGTTTCCGTTGGCGAAGAACTGATTGAACGGGCCATTGAGCGCACCGTTGAGGTAGTTGACGTTTTGCCATTGTTTCCCATTGCGGTGGTTGGTTTTCCAATTTCCGGTTTGGAGGCCGAGGGCGTAGCTGCCTTGTTCGCGGGTTTTCCCGTCGCTAAAGTTTACGGTATAGTCGCCATTGCGGAGGCCGTTGAGGTATCCGCAGCGTTCCATGAGTGTGCCATCGTCGTAGTGGCTTTCGTAGGTGCCGTTTCCGTTTTCCACTTGCACCGAGCGGTCAATGGCGCGCGCAAAGGTGAGCAGGCGAACACTGTCAGTGTAAACTTCGGTCATGCGCAATTGGCCGTCGGTGAACCAGTAGTTCCATTCGCCGGTTTGCTTGCCGTTTGCGAAGTGGCCTTTCTCAATGAGCACGCTGTCAGGTGTGAACGAAAGCAGGGTGCTGTCGGGCTTGTCCATGGCAAAAAAGCCAATGTGTTCGGGTATTCCATTGGCGTGCCAGCGGGTGCTTTGGCCGTTGATTTTCCCAAAGAAGTAGTTGGTTTCTTCTTTGAGGGTGCCGTCGGGGTACCACCATTTCCAGATGCCGTTTTCAAGGCCGCGTTCGTAGAAGCCTTCAGTAGACTTTTGGCCGTTGTCGTGAAAATCAACGAAATGTTGTTTTTGCGCGAAGCTTTTTAGGTTTGGAAGGATGAGGAAGGGGAGGATGGCAAGTGCGTAGCGGACAAACATAGCTCTGTGATTCAGGGCAAAGGTAATTTTTTTGGATGCCTGCGCTGCGCGCGGATGGTGACTGGCAGGCGTGGCAATGTATAAATTAATGTAAACGATGAAGGGTGTATTGTATACGAACGGAATTATCTATATTTGCAGCGTCGTATGGATGTTATCGTGGAGGGGTGCGAACCCCTCTTTTTATTCGCAGGCCTTAAATGATTACGAAACAACGCGTGGCAGAATTGCTGAAGGAAGGCTTCGGAGACGGGCCGCTCTTCTTTGTAGAGATTGATGTTTCAGGAGCGAATGACATCCGGGTGCTGGTTGATAATGACAACGGTGTTTCGATTGGCGATTGCGTGAAAGTAAGCCGCCACCTCGAGTCATCATTCGACCGCGATACCGAAGACTTCTCGTTGAATGTATCGTCGCCCGGGGCCGATCAGCCGCTGCGCATCGCACGCCAGTACATGAAGAATGTTGGCCGCGATTTGGCAGTGAAACTGGCCGATGGCCGCAAGCTTACCGGGGCATTGACCGCTGCCAACGACGCGCAAATTGAACTGAAAGTGCGCGAAAAGCGCCGCATTGAAGGTAGAAAATCGAAAGAATGGGTCGAAGAAGTCTTCGCCCTGCCTTACGAAGAGATAAATGAAGCTAAAGTGGTTATTTCATTTAAATAAGCAACAATGAACGTTGTAGAACTGAGTCAGTCGTTCGCCGATTTCAAAGAGCTGAAAAACATCAACCGCGAAACCATGCTCGCCATTTTGGAGGAGACGTTTCGCGCTATGATCATTAAGCGCTATGGAAGCGATGAGAACTTTGACATCATCATCAACCCCGATAAGGGCGACCTTGAGATTTGGCGTAACCGCGAAATCGTTGCCGATGACGACGTGGAAGATGAAAACACCCAAATCGCACTGAACGAGGCGCTGAAAATCGAAGACGACTTCGAAATTGGCGAAGAGGTGTCAGAAGAAATTAAGATAGAGTCGTTCGGTCGCCGCAATGTTCTGGCCATGCGCCAAAACCTCGTAAGCCGAATCCTCGATTTGGAAAAAGATCAGATTTACCAGAAATACAAAGAACGCGTAGGTGAAATCGTGTCAGGTGAGGTATACCAAATCTGGAAACGCGAAATCCTCGTGGTTGATGATGAAGACAATGAATTGGTTCTTCCAAAGTCGAACCAAATTCCATCAGACTTCTTCAAGAAAGGCGATACCGTTCGTGCAGTGGTCGCAGAAGTTGACATGCGCAACAACACACCGCGCATTATCTTGTCGCGCACAGCACCTGAATTCTTGGAGCGTTTGTTCGAACAAGAAGTTCCGGAGATTTTTGACGGCCTTATCACCATCAAGAAAATCGTTCGTGAACCGGGCGAGCGCGCCAAAGTGGCGGTTGAGTCGTACGATGACCGCATTGACCCGGTAGGCGCTTGTGTGGGCATGAAAGGTGCGCGCATCCATAGCATTGTGCGTGAGCTTCGCAACGAGAACATCGACGTAATCAATTACACAGCCAACGACCAGTTGCTGATCGCCCGTGCATTAAGTCCGGCAAAAATTTCGTCGATTACACTTGACAATGAGAACGCGAAAGCCGATGTTTACCTTAAGCCTGACCAGGTTTCATTGGCCATCGGAAAAGGCGGTCACAACATCAAACTCGCTAGCCGTTTGACCGGCTTTGAGATTGATGTGTACCGCGAATCTGAGGCAGAACTTGACGACGTTGAACTCGAAGAGTTTGCTGATGAAATCGAAAGCTGGATCATCGATGCGCTGAAATCCATCGGGTGCGATACTGCCCGCAGCGTACTTGATCACGATGTTGAAGACCTAGCAAAGCGCACTGACCTCGAAGTCGAGACGGTGCGTGAGGTGGTTCGAATTCTCCGCTCTGAATTCGAATAACCAAGGTTGAGTACAGGCGGCGTCTGTGCTCATCCATCCCCAAAGAAAAACCCAAATAAAACCGAGAGCGAACCGAGCAATACGTTTGTATGTCAGAAGAAACAAAGCCCGTACGATTAAGTAAAGTAGCGCGGGAGTTCAATATTGGTGTACCCACCATCATTGAATTCTTGGGCAAGAAGGGCATTGAGGTAGAGAACAGTCCGAATGCGAAGATCGAGCCGCCTGTATACGGTTTGATTCGTCATGAATTCTCAGCCGACAAGAAGCTCATCGAGAAGTCGAAGCAGGCCGTACGCGGAACCGCTGAGCGCACCACCATCACGCTTGAATCAAACAAGAAGGTGAAAGAAGTGCGCGAAGACGATGAGGAAGACAACCTCGACATCGACGCGTTGCGCGCTACGGTGGAGAGCTCGCCCGTGAAGGCGGTGCCTGCCGAACCGGAAATCAAGCCTGTGGCGAAAGTTGAGGCCCCTGAACCTCCGAAGCCGGTCGAAAAAGCACCCGAACCACCGAAGGCCGAAGAACCGGTCAAAGCGGTTGAACCTGAAGCGCCCGCATCAAGCGGAGGCGTTAAGGTTGTCGGGAAGGTTGACCTCGATGCGCTTCAACCAAGAAAGAAGCAAGCACCGAAAGAGGAGCCCAGAATACCTGAACCTCCAAAGCAGCAAGCTCCGCCGAAGGTAGAAGCACCTGTTGCAAAACCGGAAGCCCCGAAGGCCGAAGCGCCCAAACCGGCTGAACCCAAAAAGGCAGAGCCACCCAAGCCCGCCGAGCCACAAAAGCCGGCAGAAATCGAGTTCATGCGTCCGGAGGTTGAACGCCTTGCCGGACCAACCGTCATCGGTAAAATCGAACTCCCGGTTGAACGTCCGAAAAAGAAACAACCCGTCGCTTCGTCGTCTGACGATGATGCACGCAAGAAACGCAAGCGCAAGCGCATCGCCAACAGTGGCCCCGAAACAGGTCAAACACCTCCGCAAGGTGGTGGCGGTGACCGTGGTGGAAACACAGGCGGTGATCGCGGCGGCAACCGCGGAGGTGACCGCGGAAACAACCGTGGCCGTCAGCCCGAGAAGAAGACAGAGGTATCGGATGCCGCTATTCAAAAGGAAATCAAAGAAACCCTCGCTCGCCTGAGCGGTGGTGGCAAGTCAAAATCGTCAAAGCTTCGCCGTGCGAAGCGCGATATGATGGCCGCCCGCCACGAGGAAGAGGAAATGAAGCGCCAAGAAGAGTCGACCGTACTCAAGCTCACCGAGTTTGTAACGGTGTCAGAACTCACGCGCATGATGAACGCTTCGGTGAACGATGTCATCTCAGCCTGCATGTCGCTGGGTATCATGGTGTCAATCAACCAACGCCTCGACGCCGAAACCATTCAAATCATCTCCGAGGAGTTTGGTTACGAAGTGCAGTTTGTGAGCGCAGAGGTGCAAGAGTCGATTCCGGAGGAATATGACGATCCGAACATGATGATCGAGCGTCCGCCGATTGTTACAGTGATGGGTCACGTTGACCACGGTAAAACATCGTTGCTTGACTACATCCGTAAAGCCAACGTAATCGCCGGGGAAGCCGGAGGCATTACCCAGCACATCGGAGCGTACAATGTGCAAATTCAGAACGGTAAAACCATCACCTTCCTCGATACTCCGGGTCACGAAGCCTTTACGGCGATGCGTGCCCGTGGTGCACAAGTAACAGACTTGGCCATCATCGTGATTGCGGCAGACGATGCCGTGATGCCCCAAACCACGGAGGCCATCAATCACGCCCAAGCTGCGGGTATCCCGATGGTGTTTGCCATCAACAAGATTGACAAACCAGGTGCCAACTCCGATAAAATTCGCGAGCAATTGGCCAACATGAACATCCTCGTTGAAGACTGGGGGGGTAAGTTCCAATGCCAAGAAATTTCTGCGAAACAAGGCGTCGGAATCGAAGACCTGCTCGAAAAGGTAGTTCTTGAATCTGAAATTCTTGAGCTGAAAGCCAACCCGAAACGCAGGGCTGTGGGCACGGTCATTGAATCAGCGCTCGATAAAGGACGTGGTTACGTATGTACCATTTTGGTCGAAACAGGTACGCTGAACGTAGGTGATGCATTGCTTGCCGGTCAATACAGCGGACGTGTTAAAGCCATGTACAATGAACGTTTGCAGCGCGTTGAGGCTGCCGGCCCTTCTATGCCGGTTTCGATGCTCGGTATGAGCGGAGCGCCAAGTGCAGGTGACAAATTCTACGTGTTCGAAGACGAACGCGAGGCGCGCAACATTGCGACCAAACGTCAGCAATTGCAGCGTGAGCAAGGTGTGCGTACGCAACGTCACATCACCATTGAAGAAATCGGTCGCCGTATCGCCATCGGTGAGTTCAAAGAACTTAACCTCATTGTTAAAGGTGACGTTGACGGTTCGATTGAAGCACTCAGCGATGCCCTGCAGAAACTCTCAACGGAGAAGATTCAGGTGAACATCATTCACAAGGCGGTGGGTCAAATTTCGGAGAGCGACGTCATGTTGGCTTCGGCTTCGGATGCGATTATTGTCGGCTTCCAGGTACGTCCGTCAGCCGGTGCGCGCAAACTCGCCGAAACCGAAGAGATTCAAATTCGCTTGTACTCGGTAATTTACCAAGCCATCGACGAGATGCGCGAAGCCATGGAAGGCATGCTTGCCACCCGCATTGAGGAACGCGTTGTCGGTACCGCTGAGATTCGCGAAACCTTCAAGATTTCAAAGGTGGGAACCATTGCAGGTTGCTTTGTTTTGGATGGAAAAATCACCCGAAACAACAAAGTGCGCGTAATTCGCGATGGCATCGTGTTGTACACCGGCGACCTCGGACAGCTCAAGCGCTTCAAAGACGATGTCAAGGAAGTGGGCAAGGGCTACGAGTGTGGTTTGAACATCGAGAAGTTTAACGACATCAGAGTCGGTGACCAAATCGAAGCCTTCGAAGAAGTAGAAGTGAAACAATCACTCAACGATTAAACCCGTTCGAGTGACCAAGAATTCAGGCGGTAGGCTTATAGCTTACCGCCTGTTTTTTTGTTTTGAGGAGGTTCAATGCGCGCCGGAACAACGATGGCACCGGGATACGCTGCCTTGTATTCACGCGCTTCACGGTAAGCATCGAGTTGGGTGCGGTAGTTGCCAATTTGCACCGCAAAACTCGGCGGGTTCTGGATGAGGTAACAGGGCACCTCGCGATTGAGCTCCATGAAGGTTTTGCGCACTTCACGGGCCTGCTGAAGGTTGCCGAAGAACACCTGTATACGGAAGCCACTGATCTCAGGAGGATCTTCACGGTACAAACTGTCGAGCATCGCCAAACGCTGAGGCTCATTGCGTACAATCAACCCGCTGGCACCGGCTGTTTTGACGGTGTCAGTGACTTTCGGGTACTGCTCAGGAGGCAAGGCCGGTGCGGTGACTTCAGGTGAGTCAACCGGAGAGGTGCTCGGGAGGGTTTGCTCCTCAACCGTGTCTTTGCGGAACAATTTGCGCCACCAATTATCGTCTTGTGCAGAGGCTGCAAGCGACGAAAACAAGAGCAATGACAGTGCGATTGTGCGTATTGTGCGAACGGTTCTCTTCATGGTACTGCAAAACTAAACGAATTCATACCACCAATCGTGCCAAAGGTACCCCGGAGTCAACGCGGGGCTGTTGGCAATTGTTCAATGTACTGAGTGTCAGAAGTGCCCGCTAGCGTTGAGTTTTAGGGCTAACTTAGAATCATTTTAAATTAACAGCAACTGTCACAAAATTGTCATAGCCCCCAAATCTCAATGTTAAAATGGCATAAATTTGCCGTCAATATGTACGATCAGATCCGTAAAAAACGCGAGATGACCCATCTTTCTGCTAAGCCGCTTTCGGCCCTGAAACCATCGAGAATACTGAGTTTTCTCATGGCCATGTTCCTGACCACCACGCTCACTGCAGGCGTTTGGGATTCGGGCGACCCTGTTAAGGGTGAGCAAACCTTTAAGGCCAACTGTGCTGCCTGTCACAAGATTACCAACGAGGTTCTGGCGGGTCCGGGTCTTGCAGGTATTGCTGATCGGTGGACTGCCAGCGAGGAGTTGTTGGTGCTCTGGATTCAGAACCCCCAAAAGGCGGCTGAGTCAGGAGACCCTTACATCAAATCGCTCGTTGAGCGTTACGTTCCGGTGTATGGATGGATGTCTGCCCAGGCCGTTAGCGCCGCTGATGTCGCCGACATCATGGCGTACGTACAAAACCCTCCAGGAGGTGGCGCGGCTGCAACAACAGTTGCTGGCAACGAGTGTCAGACCTACGACGAGATTTACCCTGAAGACAAGAGCAGTTCAGCGAGCCTATGGTTCTTGATTCTGCTCGTTTTGTTCATCATCATCGCCGCTTCAGCAAGCAGCGTAAAGCGCTCGTTGACCAACGCGCACCGCGAAAGCGAAGGCAAAACGCCATTGGCACCGCAAACCTACTGGGAATCACTTCGCGGTTGGGCTTGGAAGAACATTGTAATGGTTTCCATTATCGGTTTGTTCGTTGTGGCGTACGGCGCTGTTGTGGCTTACCAAACCGCGATGGACGTTGGTACTTACCAAGGCTACGAGCCTGAGCAACCGATTAAATTCTGGC
This sequence comes from Flavobacteriales bacterium, assembly GCA_036835325.1. Classification (GTDB taxonomy): domain Bacteria; phylum Bacteroidota; class Bacteroidia; order Flavobacteriales_D; family Sanyastnellaceae; genus CAMCHP01. Next base: position 48,771 of record DAITMF010000004.1, on the reverse strand, counting down.
ACTCGATTCACGTGTGTGAAAACGAAGTTGATTGTCAGTACTGCCACAGCTCAGCAGCCGATTCAAAACACGCCGGTATTCCTTCGGCAAACGTGTGCATGAACTGCCACAAGGGCATCAAGAACGGTAGCCGCTGGGGTGAAAAAGAACTCGGTAAGATCTACGAGGCCATTGGTTTCAATCCTGAAACCGGTCAGTACATCGAGAACTACGAAGAGAAGCCAATCAAGTGGAACAAGGTGCACAACCTCCCTGACCACGTTTACTTCAACCACTCACAGCACGTAACCGTTGCCGGTCTAGAGTGCCAAAACTGCCACGGCGATGTTGCGACCTACAAAGGAGGCCGCCTTACACCCGTGGAAGACATCAACCGATTGGTGAACGATTACCCGGGCTTGATCGAGCTGAGCAAACCAACCCTTACCATGGGCTGGTGCATTGAGTGCCACAACAAGGCATCCATTGACCTTGCAAGCAGCGGGTACTACGAAGAAGTTCACAACCGACTCAAAGAATCGATTCGCGGAAACGAAGAGCTCCGCCGCTACATCGAAGATGAAAGCGTAACCGTCAAAGACCTTGGCGGATGGGAATGCTCTAAGTGCCACTACTAATACCACGAATTCAGCTACCATGAATAACACCAAGCGTTACTGGGCAGGCCTCGAGGAACTCAACGAAACCCCGGAGTACAAAGAACTCCTGAAGGAAGAATTCCCGGCGCAACAGAGCGTCGATGAGTTTTTGGCCGATGATCAACTGAAGGAAAGCAGCACCGGACGTCGCGACTTCCTGAAGTTCATGGGTTTCAGCATCACTGCGGCTACGCTGGCGGCATGCGAAACACCGGTCATTAAGTCAATTCCGTACGTTAATAAGCCCGAAGAAATCACTCCGGGTATCGCGAATTACTACGCCACCGCCTACTACGACGGTAACAACTACGGAAGCGTTCTCGTGAAAACCCGCGAAGGTCGTCCGATCTTCATTAAGCCGAACACCCAACACGGTATCAAAGCCGGTGCGTTGAATGCACAAATCAATGCCTCAGTGCTCGGTTTGTACGACAGCGCTCGCTTGGAAGGCCCGATGGTTGACAAGCAGGCCTCTGACTGGTCAACGGCTGATGCACGTGTAATGGCCGGATTGGAGAATGCACAGAATGTGGTTGTCTTGAGCAACACCATTGCCAGTACGTCAACACAACGCGCAATCGATGCCTTCACAGCACGTTACAATGCGCGTCACATTCAATACGATGCCGTTTCGTACAGCGGTATTCGCGAGGCGCACCGCCAACTTTTTGGCAAGGCAGCCATTCCAAACTACCATTTCGCTGAGGCGAAAACCATCGTTAGCGTTGGTGCTGACTTCTTGTCAACATGGTTGACCGGAAACCATTTTGCGTCTGATTACGCTTCGCGCCGCAAGCCCGAAGGCGAATGGATGTCGCGCCACTTCCAGTTTGAGACCAACATGTCGATGACCGGAACCAATGCCGACACGCGTGTGGCAATTAAGCCCGACCAGTACGGTAAGGTGCTTGCAGCGTTGTTGGCAGGCGTTAGCAATGGGTCTGCACCTGCGGTGGATGGCGTAAGCGAACTCGCACTCAACAATGCAGTTAAGTCGCTTCGCGATAGCCGCGGTGCATCTATCGTGGTGTCAGGAAGCAACGACCCTGACGTGCAGCGCATCGTTGGTGCAATCAACGCTGCCTTGGGCAACTATGGCAAAACCATTGATATCGATCGTCAAATCAATCTGTTCAAAGGCGATGATAAGGCCATGGCCGAGCTCGTTCGCGACATGAACGGTGGCAAAGTTGATGCCTTGATTGTTTATGGCACAAACCCCGGCTACTCGTGGTACAACCGCGATGAGTTCGCTGCGGGCATTGAGAAAGTTAAAATGAGCGTTGCCTTCAGCATTTTCGCTGATGAAACAGCAAGCCGCTGCACTGTAATTTGTCCTGACAACCACTACCTCGAGTCGTGGAATGATCTTTCTTTGGTTGATGGACGAGTTGACTTGGTGCAACCTACCATCACAGCACTCTTCAAGACGCGTCAAGCGCAGGAGAGTTTGCTGAAGTGGGCGGGTATTGAAAGCGATTACTACAGTTTCATGCGTCAAACGTACAATTCAGCCTACACGGCTGACATGATGTACACCGATGTAGCATGGAACGAGGCGCTTCACAACGGATTTATGGCAACCGGGGCTTCTACTATGGCAGTAGCGTCCTCATCCGCCGAAGGCGAAAACACGGCAGCACCCTCCCTTGATGTTGCGGATGCCGTAGCCAAAGTGAGTAAAACAAGCGGAGGCAATTGGCAGCTCGCCCTGTACCAGAAAACAGGTATCGGAAACGGCGATCAAATTGCAAACCCTTGGTTGCATGAGCTTCCTGACCCGGTAACCAAAGTGACGTGGGACAACTACATCACCATGGCCAAGGCCGATATGGAAGAGCTCGGTTTGAACACCTACATTGCTCAACGTGACCCTGCCAGCATGGTAAAGGTGACTGCCAACGGGCGTTCAGTTGAGTTGCCTGTGTACCCTCAACCCGGTCAAAAACGCGGTACCATTGGTATTGCGGTAGGTTACGGACGAGGTGCCGGCAACGAGCGCATCGGCAAAGCGGCTTACCAAACAGGTGAGAATGGAGCACATATCTTTGACGAGAACGGCAATGCAATGCCGGTAGGTCAGAACGTTTACGGTTTTGCTACCCTCGTTAACGGTTACCCTGAATTCTTGAACCTCGACGTACAGGTTGAGGCTATCACTAAAACTTACGCGCTTGCCACTACGCAGATGCAGCACACCTACATGGGGCGTGAATCGGTAGTGAAAGAAACCACCTTGGGCGCCTTCGTTGCCGAAAAAGGCAAAAAGAAGGGCGATGCATCGTGGAACAAGGCGCACCGCTTGGCCGTGCACGAAGATGTGAACGGAGACGGTGTAATTGATGCACGTGACAAGAAATCCATCCGCGAGTTTGACCTCTGGCATGAGCACCCTGTAGAGGGCGTTGGCCATCGTTGGGGCATGACCATTGACCTAAGCGCATGTCTTGGATGCGGCGCATGCGTTACGGCTTGCCACCTCGAGAACAACGTGCCTGTTGTTGGCAAAGACGAAGTACTTCGTCACCGCGACATGCACTGGCTGCGCATTGACCGCTTCTACTCTTCTGACTGGAGCCAAGAGCGCGGCAAAGAAGAAGGCAAAGGCGTAATCGAGACGTACGGCTTGATGGAAGACCCGGCAGAGAACCCACAAACGGTTCACATGCCGATGATGTGTCAGCACTGCAACCACGCACCGTGTGAAACGGTTTGTCCGGTAGCTGCTACAACCCATAGCAATGAGGGTCTCAACCAAATGACCTACAACCGTTGCATCGGAACCCGCTATTGTGCGAACAACTGTCCGTACAAAGTGCGTCGCTTCAACTGGTTCAACTACTTGGGCTACGACAAGTTCAAGAATGTGAACCCGGCTCAAGATATGCTGACCCGCATGGTACTGAACCCTGACGTGACTGTACGTTCACGCGGTGTGATGGAGAAATGCAGCATGTGTGTAGGCCGCATTCAAGAGGGCAAACTGAACGCCAAGAAAGACGGCCGTCCGGTAAAAGATGGAGAAGTTCAGACTGCCTGTTCAGAGGCCTGTGCAATGGGCGCCATCCGTTTCGGTGACCTGAACGATAAAGGAAGTGCCGTGAAGAGCATTTCAGAAAACAACCGCTCGTACCATGCCCTTGAAGAAATCGGTGTTCAACCGAACATCTACTACATGGTGAAGGTGCGTAACACAGAAGATCAGCAAGCATAAACCAAGCAGCAATGCAGAAGGAAGCAGCAATCAGAGAGCCCCTAATTCTTGGTGACAAGTCGTACAAAGACATCACCAACGATGTGGTAGGGCCCATCGAGGGACCGGCGCCGCGCGCGTGGAAACTCATGATTACCATCGCAGGCCTCATCGCCTTTTACGGTGTAGGGTGCATTCTTTACCTTATCGGCACCGGTATCGGCGCCTGGGGATTGAACAAAACCGTAGGCTGGGCATGGGACATTACCAACTTCGTTTGGTGGGTAGGTATTGGTCACGCCGGTACCCTGATTTCAGCGGTGTTGTTGCTGTTCCGTCAGAAATGGCGGATGGCGATTAACCGTTCAGCCGAAGCGATGACCATCTTCGCGGTTATGATGGCCGCGGTGTTCCCAGGTATTCACATGGGACGTATTTGGGTATCGTACTGGGTTCTACCCTTGCCAAACCAGTTTGGTTCGCTGTGGGTAAACTTCAACTCACCTCTTCTGTGGGACGTATTTGCGATCTCAACCTACTTCAGTGTATCGCTGGTGTTTTGGTACATCGGTTTGATTCCTGACTTCGCCACCATCCGTGACCGTATGGTGAAGCCTTTGCCAAAGAAAATCTATGGCATCTTGGCCTTTGGTTGGTCAGGTAAGGCGAAAAACTGGACACGCTTTGAGGAGGTGTCGCTCGTACTCGCAGGCATTGCTACTCCGCTTGTATTCTCGGTTCACTCGATTGTATCGATGGACTTTGCCACGTCGGTGATTCCGGGATGGCACACAACGATTTTCCCTCCGTACTTCGTTTCGGGAGCAGTGTTCTCGGGCTTCGCGATGGTGCAAACGCTGCTGTTGATCATGCGAAAAGCCATGCGTTTGGAGAACTACATTCACGTACGCCACGTTGAGTACATGAACATCGTAATTATCGTGACCGGTTCGATTGTAGGTGTAGCCTACTTGACCGAGTTGTTCATCAGCTGGTACTCAGGTGTTGAATACGAATCGTACGCGTTCATCAACCGCTTTTCAGGTCCGTACAGCTGGTCATACTGGATTATGATGACCTGCAACGTGATTTCTCCTCAGCTGTTCTGGGTGAAGAAATGGCGCCGTAACCTCATGTTTACCTTCGCAATGTCAATTGTGGTGAACATCGGTATGTGGTTCGAGCGTTACGTAATCATTGTTACTTCGATTCACCGCGACTACAACCCATCATCATGGGGCGAGTTCCACGCAACATCAATTGACATTGGCATCTTCATCGGAACCTTGGGCATTTTCTTTACCCTGTTCCTGTTGTTTGCCCGTTTCTTCCCGGTATTGGCATTGAATGAGTTGAAGACCATTCTCAAGTCAAGTGGTGAGAACTTCAAGAAGAAAAAAGATCACTCTGATAACCACTAAGGTCCGACGACCATGAGCAAGAAAGTTTTTCATGTGATGTACGACGATGACGACACGCTGTTGCACGCGTGCGAGCATCTCGTTTCAAAAGGTTTGCGTGTTAAGGAGGTGTACTCACCTTTCCCTGTACACGGTCTTGACCCTATCATTGGCATTAAGCGCACCCGTTTGGCCATTGCTTCATTCATGTATGCTTCAACCGGTACTGCACTGGCATTGCTTGGTATGTGGTACTTCATGATCTACGATTGGCCGATGAACATTGGTGGTAAACCAAGCTTTTCGTTGTGGGAGAACCTCCCGGCATTTGTGCCTGTGACCTTCGAGTTCAGTGTACTGTGTGGCGCCCACGGAATGGTGTTGACCTACTTGTTGCGCAACGGAACACTTCCCGGAATGCCGGCCACGAACCCTGATCCACGCACAACCGACGACAAGTTTGTGGTTGAAATCACTACTGATCAGAACCACGGTAAAGACGCCGAGACCATCGAAGCTATCGTGAAAGAAACGCCGCTCATTGAATTGAGCATTAAGGATTACGAATAATCGAACACGCCATGTTCATCAGAAATACCATTGTTTTCACCGCATTCACCGTCCTCTTGGGGTCGTGTGTAACCGACCCAAACAGCCCGGGTGTGGAGTACATGCCTGACATGTACCGGAGTCCGGCCATTGAGGCGTACGTTGACTACGGAATGGATACCTACCATTTTGGCCAAGCGCAGTACGATTCGTTGAACGGACGAATTTCAGCGCGCAAGCCGGTTCCTGGTACGATAGCATTCGCCGGGTCTGACATGATTTTCAACATGCCATACCCACATCCAAACACAGTGGAAGGCTACGAAGCTTCTGTAGTATTGAAATCACCGCTTCCTTTCACCAAAGAGAACGTTGAGAATGGCAAAGAACTCTACCAAATCATGTGCATTCACTGCCATGGTGAGAAAGGGAAGGGCGATGGTGCAATCTCTAAGAACGGTCACATTGAAGGTATTCCTGATTACACAGGTAAGCTGAAAGACCTTGAGGAAGGGAAGATGTTCCACTCCATCCACTACGGTAAAGGTTTGATGGGGTCGCACGCATCACAAATGAGTCAGAAAGAACGCTGGCAGGTTATACAGTACGTGCAAGTGCTTCAAAACGGCGGCAAGATGCCTGAGTTTGATGAAAATGGTAACCTGAAGGCATCACAACCCGAGGCTGAACAAGCCCCGGCAACCGATGGAGCCGAAGGTTAATCGCCAACGAATTGATTGAAAACACAGAAATCCGATACCATGGAATTCAAGTTTGAAGGAAAGCTTAAAACCGCATCGATCGTGCTAATGGGCATTGGCCTTGTAGCCCTTGTTGGTGGTTTTCTGACCGATACCAGCGCACACCATCAGCGTTGGTGGTCAAACCTGCTCGTCAACGGCTTTTTCTATTTCGCCGTTGCTCTCGGAGCGCTCTTTTTTTACGCGTTGCAGTACGCCGCCGAGGTGGGGTGGTCTGCCTACATCAAACGCTTTTTCGAAGCGATGTTCGCTTACTTACCCATAGGTGCTGCTGTGATTGTGATCGTGCTTGTCGCAGGCCAACTGCATTTGCACCACATCTACCACTGGATGGATAGCACCCTCTACCATGAGTTCATGGTGCAAGAAGGCGATACCGTTCGTTACGTCGACACCCTCGAGGCCGGCGCAGTGGCTAATCCGAACTACGACTACATTATCGCCAACAAAGCGGCCTTCTTTAATGGAGCTTTCTTCTGGTTGCGCACGATTGTGTACTTGGCAACCTTCCTCATTTTCGCACGCTTGTTCCGCAAATGGTCGCTTCAAGAAGACCAAGATGGCGGCACACGCTTGCACTACCTTCAGTACCGCCGCAGTGCTTTGTTCTTGGTGTTCTTTGCTGTGTTCAGTTCAACCCTTTCTTGGGACTGGCTCATGTCAATCGATACCCACTGGTTCAGCACCCTCTACGGCTGGTACGTATTTTCCGGAATGTGGGTGAGCACCATGATTTTCGCGCTTCTCAGCTTGTTGTGGATGCGCACAAAAGGGTACTTCCCAAACCTGAGCGACAGCCACGTGCACGATTTGGCGAAATGGATGTTTGCCATCTCAATGCTGTGGGCATACCTGTGGTTCAGCCAGTTCATGCTGATTTGGTACTCGAACATCCCTGAAGAAGTAACCTACTTTGTGAAGCGTTTTGAAGGCAGCTACGGTATTCCACTTGTAGTGATGTTCTTCATCAACTTCGCCGTACCGTTCTACGTCCTCATCGCCCGCGATGCGAAACGTAATCCGGCGTTCATTATTCCTGTAGCCCTTTTGATTTTTGTTGGTCACTTCGTGGATGTTTACCTGCTTGTTATACCCGGAACCATGCACGACCACAACCATTTCGGGTGGATGGAGGTTGGTATGTTCCTCGGCTTCCTTGGCTTGTTCGTTTACACAACGTTCAACGCATTGAGCAAGGCACCGTTGGTAGCGAAGAACCATCCATTCCTGCAGGAAAGTAAAGAATTGCACATCTAACCGTATTCAAACCATAGGTCATGAAGCTTCTTATTCTCTTGGTGGTTGTTGTGGGTATCGTAGCCGTAGCCCAATTGGCGCGTGTGTACGAACTCACCGCTAAGTTGCGGAAGACGAAAGAGGAAGAAATCTCTTACGCCGACAACCGCCTCAATGCTGCACTCTGGATTGTATTCATGGTGCTCTTCTACGCAGGTGTTATTTACCTGTTTGTAGCGTATGGTGATTACCTCCCTACTTCAGCCTCAGCGCACGGTGAATCGGTTGATACCCTCATGGGCTTTAACATGATTATTATCGTATCGGTGTTCTTCGTAGTGAATACGCTGTTGTTCTACTTCGCGTCGAAGTACTACTACCGCAAAGACCGCAAAGCGAAGTTCTTCCCGCACGACAACCGTTTGGAGTTGATTTGGACAGTCATTCCTTCAATCGTCCTTGCCGTGATTATTATCTACGGTCTTCGCACTTGGAACGACATGACCGGTGTGGCTGCTGACGATGCGCTGCGGGTAGAAATCTACTCAAAACAGTTTGACTGGACGGCTCGCTACGCCGGCAATGACGGTGAGTTTGGTGTGTCAAGCTACAACTTGATCACCCCTACTAACCCGCTTGGTATCGTAACGAAAGACGGAATGGCTGAAAGCCTCGCCGAAATCAACGAGTCGCGCGCCAAGCTCCAACAAGAGTTGGCCTACGAGCGCGGTTTGCTCCTCGATGAAAAAGCCAGCATCGAAAAACAACTTCAAGCCGGCGCTCATCACGACCATGATCATGGAGACCACGGTGACCATGCCGACCATGACCACGGTATGAGTCCTGAGCTCAAAGCCAACCTTGAAAAGCGTCTGGCTGAGATTGGATCGATGTTCGCCTCAGATAAGGTTGTCATTCTTACAGATGCAGCCATTAAAACGCGTCGTGAAAAGCTGAAGCGCCTTGACCGCCACGTGCAACGCATCATGGAGCTGGAAGAGTTTAACTTCGATACCGGAGTTGCTGCATGGGAAGCCGGAAAAGATGACAAAGTCATCAAGGGTGAGTTCCACTTACCGGTAGGCAAAGAAGTTGAGTTCGTCTTCCGTTCACGCGACGTGATTCACTCGGCATACATGCCGCACTTCCGAGCGCAAATGAACTGCGTACCGGGTGTACCAACCCGATTCAAAATGACCCCAACAATCACCACCGATAGCATGCGCTTAATCACCGGTGATGAAGATTTCGACTTCGTTCTTCTCTGCAACAAAGTGTGCGGTGCTGCGCACTTTAACATGCAAATGAAGATTGTTGTGGAAACAGAAGAACAATATAAGGCTTGGCTTGAACAACTCGATACCTTCTATGTTCAAAAGCCTGAAGAGGGCAGTGAAGTAGAACCATCCAGTGAAGGTACTTCTGTTGAGGCAACCGAAGTTGCCACTGAGGGTGAAACCATCACAGCCGCACTGAAACAACAATAATGACCGTTTAAGATCCGAACATGGCAGCAAACGCTCACGCACATCACCACGAGGAAAGCTTCGTTTCGAAGTACGTCTTTTCTCAAGACCACAAGATGATCTCTAAGCAGTTCCTCGTGACTGCAATCTTCATGGGAATCATCGCGGTACTCTTGTCAATCTTGTTCCGCCTTCAGTTAGGGTGGCCAGGCCAGTCATTTGCCTTCCTCGAAGCTGTGCTTGGGAAGTGGGCACCTGACGGAATTCTCGATCGAAATGCCTACTTGGCGCTCGTGACCATTCACGGTACCATCATGGTGTTCTTCGTACTTACAGGCGGTTTGTCAGGTACATTCTCCAACCTACTTATTCCGTTGCAGATCGGTGCACGTGACATGGCATCAGGCTTCCTGAACATGCTCTCGTACTGGTTCTTCTTCGTTTCGAGTGTGATCATGGTTGCATCGCTTTTCGTTGAAGGCGGTGCAGCAAGTGGCGGCTGGACGACCTACCCTCCGCTGTCGGCCCTTCCGCAAGCTGCCCCGGGTTCAGGAACAGGTATGACCCTTTGGTTGATTTCAATGGTCATCTTCGTAGCCTCTTCGCTTCTCGGCGGTTTGAACTACATCGTGACCATCGTGAACCTGCGTACGAAAGGCATGAAAATGACCCGTTTGCCATTGACCATCTGGGCGTTCTTGGTAACGGCCATTCTAGGTGTACTTTCGTTCCCGGTACTCGTAAGTGCGGTTGTTCTCTTGATCATGGACCGTTCAATGGGAACTGCGTTCTACTTGAATGAAATCCACATTGCCGGTGAGGCACTTGACGTAACCGGTGGTTCGCCCATTTTGTACCAGCACTTGTTCTGGTTCTTGGGTCACCCTGAGGTATACATCGTTCTGTTGCCGGCGCTCGGTATTTCGTCGGAAATCATTTCAACAAACAGCCGTAAGCCAATCTTCGGTTACCGTGCAATGATTGGTTCGATTTTGGCCATCGGCTTCTTGAGCTTCATTGTGTGGGGTCACCACATGTTTGTAACCGGTATGAACCCATTCCTCGGATCGGTGTTCGTATTCACCACCTTGTTGATTGCGATTCCTTCAGCCGTGAAGGCGTTCAACTACATCACCACCTTGTGGAAAGGCAATATCAAGTTCACACCGGCAATGCTGTTCAGTGTAGGCTTGGTGTCAACTTTCGTCACCGGTGGTTTGACGGGTATTATCCTTGCTGACTCAGCCCTTGACGTAAACGTACACGATACGTATTTCGTAGTGGCTCACTTCCACATTGTAATGGGTATGTCGGCCATCTTCGGTATGTTGGCGGGTATTTACCACTGGTTCCCAAAGATGTACGGACGTATGATGGGAACGAAGCTGGGCTACGCCCACTTCTGGTTAACCCTTGTGAGCGGTTACGGGGTATTCTTCCCTATGCACTTTGTGGGCATGGCCGGTGCACCGCGTCGTTACTACGACTACAGTGCATTCCCATTCCTTGATTGGGTAATGGATTTGAACCCGCTGATTTCAGTGTTCGCCATCATTGGTGGTTTGGCACAGATTCTGTTCTTGTACAACTTCTTCTACAGCATCTTCCGCGGTCAAGAAGCCGTTCAGAACCCATGGGAATCAAACACTCTTGAATGGACAACCCCTGTAGAACGTATTCACGGTAACTGGCCAGGAGCACTTCCTGAGGTACACCGCTGGGCCTACGACTACAGCAACCCAAATTACGAGGCCGATTTCGTTCCTCAAACGGTGCCTTTGGCCGCCGGTGAGGAAGAGCATTGATCTTCGAAATGCGTTTACCGTAAAAAACCCTGTCGCGAGACGGGGTTTTTGCTTTTGGAGCTGCCGTATCTTCGGGCACAAACCAATTTAGTATGCGCTATTTAACATGTATTTTACTGGTTGTCGGCTTGGTATTCGCCGGTTGCAACCAAGACGATGAAGTAACAACCCCCACCGGTGGCGGTGGAGGAGGCGGCAATGGCGGAGGAGGCGGTGGCGGCGGTGGCGGCGGTGGCGGTACTACGCTTACCGCGAATTCTATCTACCAGTTTTCGATTACTCACCCCATTTCAGGTCAGGTAAGAACTGCAATTGGTACAAGCAATGATGTTACATCGAGCAACACTACGTCGAGTGACTTAGGTGCCGATGAAATCACCACGTTCTACAACCTAGGCGGTTCGGTTGACCGCTACTTGGGCGAGGATGAATTTGGAAATTGGCTTAATGAACGGGTTAGCACAGTTTCGGGCATAAACCCTACAATCCTAACTCGGGCGTCAGTACAAATGAGTGGCTTGAGACCTACCTAACAATGGGTAGTATGAACTACGCTAAGGAATTATACTCACATTGGAATGACCCGACAATGAAAGTTACCGTGATCTACGAGGATGGTCAAGGCAACTTCTACTCGTCGGAAACCGGTGACAATGCCAACTCAACGTTCAATGTCGTAGACATGGATTACCTACCAGCATCAGGATGGCTACCGGCGTATTTGAGATTCTAGGCCACATTTAATTGTGATACCGATGCGGGACCTATGCAGGGGCATCTAATAGCTACAGTAACTGTGTTGTAAGACTCAGGCGCACTTCTTGCAGTCCGTATCTTTGACATAAATTGTCAAGGATACGGACTTTCTTTTTGCTCTTTTTTTGGATGGATGTGCCGGCTGAGTTTGCCGAAACCCCGTTGGTAAAGCCAAGGCCATTTCTGCAGTTTAGCATTTGGAATTGCAGATAGCTCGCAAAGCGTAGCGTTGAAAGGTTCGTCATCTCCCGCGCACGTGGTTTTGCGACCTGCTTGGGCTCACTATGTTTTCGATATTTCATACCTTTCGGGCGTGCCTTGCACATCCATGTGTGCCCCAACGACCAAGGAAAATCCTATGAAACATTTTGCCCTGCTTTTCTTCGCATTGTTGACTTTTGTCCAATTGCACGCCGTTGACCGTATCGTCGAAGAATTTGGCCAGCCACCTGCCTTTTCAAGCATTACTGCAGCGGTGAATGCCGCGCAAAATGGTGACCGCATTATCATCAAGAATCGAGCAGGAAACGTTCCTTGGATTGAAAACATCACCGTTAACAAATCACTGCAATTTTTGAGCTTTGCAAACGACGACTTTTTCGTGGTTCAAGGCGACTATCAGATTAATTTGGTCTCCGGAATGGAAGTTTCGTTCATCGGAATGAACAATACTTTTGGGAGCATAACTACAGGACCGGGAACTGCAGATTTTCGATCAATTCAAGTGCAGGTAATCGACAGCCATTTTGAATCAGGCTCAGTTTCGTTGCAGAATGTAGCCTTCAATGCGGATATTGTAGGTTCACGTTTTGATGCCGGGCGAGTTCTAATCGCTTATGGCAATGTGATTGGCAATGATATTATCAATAACCTCACCCTCGACAAAATTAGCGTCGTTCAGCCCACTGCTGCTTTTCAAAATGACACATGTTATATCTTAGGGAATAAAGTATTCGAAACCTCAAGCAGCAGCGTTACGAGTGGTTCTGCAGTGCATATTAGCACGCGGAATCAAGCGGTTCATGTGCGAAACAATTATATCCGTTTTCGCTCAAGAGGCATCAATATTGTCGAGTCGAATGACCAGTCTGTTCCGAATTTGTGTTGGAACAATACACTACGCGGAGAGTTTAGCGCAATTCCTGGGAGTTCAAACACCTATGGGATTGTCTTCAACAACCTTGGTCCAGGCCGTATTTGGGAGGCCATGAATAACGTTTTGGTCGAGGGCTCACTGGCATCCCAATCGGTTGGTATCGCCTCCATTTCAAGCTCCGGTGCGCAATTGAATCTCTACTATAACCACCTTTCAACCGGTTGGGCTGTGCCAACATCAGGCAGCTTTACTTTTTCGAGCTTGAATACGCTCAATTCGAACATTCAAATCAACATTGACTCGGGCACATTTAGTAATTCTCCCGAAGCAATCGATGGAGGCAATCCGGCACCCGTGTTCTATGATCTCGATTTGAGTCCAGGCGATGCCGGTGCCTACGGTGGGTCGTTTACTTTGGATAATTTTTTCCCTCTGCATACTGGGGCCGCGCGTGTGTACCATGTCATTTATCCTTTCAACGTGCGCGTGGGCAATACATTGGATGTTCGTGCTTTCACCTTCGATCGCTAACACCAGATCCATGCTCCGATTTATAGGCTTTCTTACGGTTTTATTAGTTTCGCTCGGCGGTCAAGCGCAGGGTGTGCTTTCTGCTGAGTATTTCTGGGATGCCGATCCCGGTCAAGGCAATGGCACCGCAATGCAGGCCGCCGATGCAAGTTTTGGTGATGCAATTGAGGAATTAATCGCGTCTGACAGTGAATTGTTACCTGTAGGGCTGCATACCTTCAACATCCGTGTGCGTGACTTCAATATGAATTGGGGTCCGGTGTTTTCGGTCGTAGTGAACATTGAACCCAGCATAGTTACCGTTCGCGATATTCAAATTACTGCCGGTGAAAGTTTCTGGGACAATGACCCCGGTGCAGGCAACGGAACAGCATTTGTTGCATTCGACGGAAACATCGACGCCGCAATCGAACTCATGGTCAATGAGGCAATAACGGTGCCCGACGTGGGCATTCATACATTGAATATCCGGGTGCGCGACGCAGAAAATAACTGGGGGCCCTTGTTCTCGATGGTGGTAAGCATTGAACCTGCGATTTCAACCGTGCGCGACATCAGAGTTACCGCGGCGGAGTACTATTTCGACAACGACCCGGGCCCTGGAAACGGAACTGCAATGCTCGCATTGAACGGAAATTTTAACGCAGCGCTCAAAGCCATTCGTGGTGGCGCTATTCCGCAACCCGTTGAGGAGGGCGTGCATGTACTTTGGATGCGTGCCCGTGATGCAGAAAGCAACTGGGGTCCTGCATTCGGTGTTGTCGTCAACATGGATACCACCATCACCGGATTAAGCGCGCAAATCAATGGGCCCACGCAGTTGTGCCAAGGCGACAACCTCACCGGAATCGGCTATTCTACCCCCGCAACCGGAGGCAGTACCTACGTGTGGACTGCCACCAATGGGGCGGTCGTAAGTGGTCAAGGCACACCCAACGTCAACGTAAACTGGAACCCTTCGGGCAATCGCACCCTCACCCTTACACAATGCCTCGGGCCAACGTGTGAAACCGAGACCCTAACCTTGACGGTGAACCCGGTCTTCACCATCAACCAAACCACCACCATCTGCCAAGGGCAAAGCATTCTCCTAGGTGGCGCCAACCAAACCCAAGCGGGTGTCTACACCGATGTCTTTCAAACGGTACAAGGCTGCGATTCGACCGTGGTGACTACGCTCAGCGTGCAATCAACCATACAAACCGGTCAATCAGTCACCTTGTGCAACGGCGAATCACTCTTTGTCGGAGGCGCGAACCAAACCACCTCGGGCACCTATATCGATACCTTCTTCTCTACGGGTGGATGTGATTCTGTTGTGACAACACAATTGACCGTGCTCGCCCCAATTTTGGTCAATGCGACAGCCCAAGTGTGCCAAGGTGGAAGCATCTTCTTGGCAGGTGGGGTGCAAAACACTCCCGGCAATTACACCGAAGTGTTCACCTCAATCAACGGCTGCGATTCGGTGGTGGTGACCAACCTGAGCATCCTGCCGGCGCCCATCACCACAGAAACCGTTACAATTTGTCCCGGTCAAAGCTACTTTGTCGGTGGCGCAAACCAAACCCAGCCCGGACAGTACTCTGACACCTTCACCGGGCCCGATGGCTGCGAAGCGGTTGTAGTCACTACCTTGATTATCGATTCGAACGTCGTAATTCCTGAGGCAGTGACCATTTGCGCCGGACAAAGCTACTTCGTGGGCGGCGCAAACCAAACTACATCAGGAGTGTACACCGATACCGAGACTGACCCTGACGGGTGCCAAATCACCATCGAAACTACACTCACGGTAACCCCTCCCCAAACACAAACGGCGACCGAATCGATCTGCCAAGGACAGAGCATCTTCCTCGGCGGGGCCAACCAAACTCAGTCAGGTGTGTACACTGACTTCATCACCAATGCGGAAGGCTGCACGGTACAAGTGCAAACAACCCTTACGGTCGACAGTCAAATTGCAGTAAATACGAGCGCAGCGATTTGTCAGGGCGATAGCCTCTTTGCAGGCGGGGCATGGCAGAATACACCCGGGGTTTACACCGATGTGATTGTGACCCCGGGAAGCTGTGATTCAGTGATCACAACCACGTTATCACTTTTGCCACCCGTGATAGTGAACACTTCGGCTAACCTGTGCCAAGGCGACTCGCTATTCGTTGGCGGAGGGTGGCAGTTTACCGGTGGTTCATACGCCGACACCTTCACCACCACTAACGGCTGTGACAGCTTGGTCATTACCCAGTTGACGATGTTGAGCATCGCACTTCCGGTCATTGAATTCACAGGTGGCGTGTTAACCACCGGTCAGTTTGAAGGCTATCAATGGTTCTTCAACAATGAGCCCATTGAAGGTGCCACCAATCAGTTCTTACTGCCCACTGCGCCCGGAGACTATTCGGTAGAGGTGGTTGAAAGCAATGGGTGTGCGCGAAGATCAGATCCTTTCAGTTTCATACCCGATACGGTTGAAGAGCGCATTCACGGCGACTCAGTCGTCATTTACCCCAATCCGAGCAACGGTGCATTCACAGTTCTTACCTCTGCAAATGCAGTTTCGTACACGGTACGCGTGTACGATGCCATGGGGAAAATCGTAAATGCCCTCATTGAACCCAACACCCCAAACGCGCTGCACATCACGATGACTGCGATGGCGGCGGGTACATACTTCGTTGAATTAACGTCTGATCACGCTGTGGTACGAAAGCGATTGGTCATCGTTCAGTGACGGTATAAAAAAGTACAGTTCTCACGCTGTGCTTCTCAATGCGAGCGCAGGGTTTGAAAATGAAACAAAGCGTGGTACGACTTTTGTGGTCCGTATATTTGGCATGAATTGTCAAGGATGCGGACTTTCTTTTTGCTCTTCTTTTTTTTCGGATGGATGGGATGCGCCTTGGCACAACCGAGCAATTACAACCTGGCCGACAGTTTGCGAGAAAGCTTTGCCCAACCACCGAAGCTTACCGGAAACCTCGCAACACGCAATGCGTTCATCACCGGACGACCCATTCGCACCTACGGCGTCAAAGCCGGCGTGAGCTTCGGCCGTCGTGTTAACATGGGGCTCGCCTACCACTGGATGCGCCACGGCGATACCTACGACTTCAGGTTCGATAACGGTGTCGAAGAGTCGCGTGAACTCCGCATGAACTACATCGCAACCTACTTCGAGTACTCGGCCGTGGCCCGAAAGAACTGGGAACTCACCTTCCCTTTTGTACTCGGATACGGACGTTCGCGTGAGTTTCGAGCCGATGAAAGTCCGCGCGATGCGTTCAACCGCGGCAGCATCGTGCTCTACGAAACCGGAGTGATTGTTGATTACCACTTCTTGAGGTATTTCGCCGTAGGCGGCGGAGGCGGCATCCGACTCATGCTCAAGAACAACAAACAAATTGACCAGCAATTCACCGCGCCAATATGGGAAATGCGCCTGCGCGTGAAACTCGGTGTGCTGTACAACGACCTTAAACCTCGCATTGCACCCTACTTGCCTGAATGAGCACCGTCTCGGCAAGTGGCTGTTATTCACCCGTGAACGTTCAAATCTAAATCGGTGTGCCACATTGCAGCGAATGCCCCTAAGCTAATTTCACAGTGAACTCCAGGCAGTCACTATGAAGTATTTATTCGGAGCACTTTTCGCACTTGTTGCCGTGGTAGCAAGCGCTCAAGCACCCGCAGGTATCAGCTACCAAGCGGTTATACGCAACAGCGAAGCTGCCCCCATCGCCGATTCTGACGTGGTGGTGCGCATCGGCATCTTGGCGAATTCCGCCACGGGACTGCTCATGTGGGAAGAAGACCACCTCGTCACCACCGATGCCTTCGGGTTGTTTGATCTCGTAATTGGTCAAGGGACATCCACCGGAGGTGGAAACTCCACCGCATTTGCCAACATCAACTGGGGAGCAACCAACTACTTCTTGCGCGTGCAAGCCGAAACAGGCAACGGTCTCTTCGATCTACTTGGCACATCGCAACTGCTTTCGGTACCCTACGCGTTTTATGCCAACCGAACCGACCTTTCTGACGCCCAAATCACCAACGTTACGCTCACCAACCAAACCCTTTCCATCAACGAAGGAGGCGAGGTGTGGACTGTCAACCTCGGTCCGCTCGTGGAAGGAAGCACCGGCCAAGCCATCAACCTTTTTCAATTGGTTGGCACAGAACTGAACATCGTTGAGGGTGCCGAGGCCTTCGTGGTTGATCTCTCGCCGCTGCTTGCAGAGTCTGGCTGGACATATAACGGAAGCACCATCGTTGCCGCGCCGGTGCCCGTGGCCATTGGCACCAACGCCCCACAAAGTACCCTTCACGTGAACGGTTCAATAAGCTACACCGTGCAGCTCGTTGAAGGCCCCATCAACGCCAACATCGACCAGAACAACCATGTGATTCTCGCCAATGTCACCGGCGGAACAGTCACCCTGAACCTTCCTGTGGCCACTACGTGTACCGGTCGCGTGTACACCGTTAAACGGCAGGGTACGCTCACCAATCCGGTACTTATTCTTCCGTCAGGGGGGAGCTCAATCGAAGGTGCTGCGAACCTCGCGCTTAGCGGCCCAACGAAGGAGGTCGTGCAAATTATCAGCGACGGTCAAAACTGGTGGGTGATCGCCCGTAGCTCAATCAACTGATGCGGTACACGCTCACTATATTCCTCTGTGCATGGGCTTCAGTGTTTACCGTTGCCCAAACGGTACTTGGGCGTCAGGTCATTGGTTCGGCCGCCGTGAACGCGCCATCGTTCAGCTCAACGGTGGGTGAGCCCGGCTACCGCCTCGCATCCGGCGAAGCCTACAGTCTAAAATCCGGATTCGAACAGAGCGATGCCTTTGCATCCTTCGAAGTTGCGCTTCAAGTCAATTATCCCGGCTGTTTTGACGGCAGCAACGGCGTACTTACGGCAAGCAGTGTAGGTTGTGGAAGCATCGCATCCATCCTCATCCAAACCCAAGAAGGCGATGAAGTGGCAAACGACGCCATCGCGCCGGGAATCTACACGGTAACGGTGACCTCAACAGAAGGTTGTGAAGATGTGCAGCTTTTGCAAGTGCCAACGCCTGCATTGGTGCCGTGCGATCTTGAAGTGTTTACACTGGTCACACCCAACAGCGACGGCAACAACGACGTGTGGTTCATCGGAAACATTGATTTGCCCGAATACATCAACAACGACGTAAAACTCTTCAACCGCTGGGGCCAGCTCGTTTGGAATGCCAGCAACTACGACAACACCAATGTGGTGTTCACCGGAGTGGGCAACAACGGTGCACGGCTTCCTGAAGGGACCTACTTTTATGAAGTGCACTTGAACGGTCAAAGTTTCACCGGATACATCACCCTGCTGCAATGAAGTACAGCTTGCTCATAGCGCTTTTGGCCTTGGTTTTCGGTGCGAACGCGCAGCACGAGTGGGTGTATTCAATGCAATCGTTCAATCTGTACGACGGCATTGGAGCTGCCGCCGGCATGTACGAGCGCAGCGCCATCAATGCACGCTACCGCCACCAATGGGTGGGTGTTGAAGGAGCTCCGCAAACGGCTTTGATTAGTTACCAAACCCGCTTGAATGGGCGTTTGGGCTTTGGCGTGAGGGCCATGGCTGAAACACTCGGCGCCTTTGACCGAACTGCCACCGTGGCCCACATCAGTTGGCGAAGCGGCCTTGGCAAAGGCGAATTGGCCTTCGCCCTTGGAGGGGGTGTGCTTTACGAAAAAATGTCCCGCGACCGCATTGCCGCCCTCCATGCCGATGATCCGGCGCTGATCGGGGCCCCCGATCAAGTGGCACCACTGGTGAATGCGTCGGCGTTGTACCGCTCTGAACGGTGGTTTGCAGGTGTTGAGGCCCAGCATCTTTTGCCACGCGAAAGCACATGGGGAGAACTTACAACGACCGGAAAGGTCGCCGAGCTCACGCTTTTTACGGGTAGCACCCATGCCCTCAACGATGACTGGAGCGTGCGTCTGATGGCCGCCTTGCGCTACAGCACTTCCCGCCAACTGCTGCCCGAGCTGCAGGCAGGCATGTGGTACCGGCAAAACCTGTGGTTCGGACTTGGCTATCGGCATGCCGCCGCGGCTTACGCGTTTACCGAGTACCGCATACGCAACAAGTACCGCTTGGCATACAATTTCGGCTGGCCCCTTATGCAGTATACGGTTGCTCCGGCGACAGCGGGCAATCACGAGCTCATGCTGGGCATTTTCTGGGGCAAATCCGAACGTCGAACCCTCCAAAGCATTCGCTATTTCCAATGAAGAAGCTGCTCTTTTTTGTTTTTGGATGGATGGGGATGCTCGCGGCTTCGGGCCAAGTCATGACGGCAGAACCGCTGCCTGAGCTCAACGGCATAGGGTGGGCAGCCGGCCTCCACACGGATGGTTTGGTGCTTCAAACCGAACGCAGGTCAACACTGCGCATCAGCGACGAAGGTTTGCAGCCCGAGCGCCGTGAACAAACCCAATTGCACAAACACGGTGAGACCTGGAGCAGCTATCCACCTGATTCAGCGCAGCGCATAGGCATGCCCGAGAATTCAATCGAATGTGTGGGCACGTGGTCGCAACGGGGCGATGCCGTGTTCTTTTCATTGGCCGATGGTGCCTACGGCTACCCAGCAGGCAGCCTCGTTCAAGGCCGCATTGCTGGCGCAGGTATTGACAGCGTAAAACTTGTGCTCGCCGCCGCGAACGGCGAACGAAACATCCATCCATCGGTTTCGGCTGACGGAGAGCAAATCGTGTTCAGCTCTAACCGCACGGGCGGTGCGGGGAAGTTCGACCTCTACTACCTCAACCGTTTGGCCAATGGGTGGAGTGATCCGGTTTCGCTCGGCAATGCAGTCAATTCACCGGCAAATGAAGTTTTTCCGGTATGGAACGATGACCAAGTGTACTTCAGCAGCGACCGTACCGGAGGCGCCGGTAAACTTGATGTGTATGCCACGCCTCGTTCATTGCAGTACGCCACGATTGAGCGCTTACCGTCTCCGATCAACAGTGCTGGTGACGATTTCCAGCTGCTTTGGCTCGACGATAACAACGCGTTCATTTCAACCGATCGCGGGGGCGCAGATGCCGTGCTTCGCCTGCGCCGCGACCGGCCACGCGTGTTCGCTGACGGCTTGCGCGCCGAATTGGTGTGTGCGGGAACACCGGTGCAAAATGCACAAGTGACCTTGCGCAATACCTTGGGTGAATTGGTGGTGTCAGACCGTACAGCAAGCAACGGTTCATTTGATATCGGGACCTTGGAACTTCAACGAAGCTACCGAGCGACTTTCGAGGGCGCACCGCAAGCGGTACTTGAGCGAAGTTTGCTTTACATTGTGAACGCTGAGGGCAAGCGCATCATGGTGTTTGCGCCCGATCGCGACGGTCGTTTTCTGTTTGAACTAATGCCACCGAACGACGGAGACCGGTTTGAACTTGTTGAAAATACCGACGACAGTCGGCTGTTGAACATTGGCATTGAAGGGCAACTCGTTGGCAACGAAGGTGTCAATGCCGGCGAAGTGATTTACGTTGAAGACGGCGAAGGACGCGTTACAGCACTCACCTACACCACCGAAGGCGGACGTTTCAAATTCGATGAGTTGAGTCCGGAGCTGCAGTACACCTTTCGGTTCGATGAAAACAGCAAGGTGATGAAAATGGTCATTTTTGACCGAGGTGAAGAGATTGAGCTTGCAGTGAACAACGGAAAGGTCGTGTACACCCGTGTAGCGCCCGAAGAGGCCATTCGCTTGAACGATGAGCGCAACAACCCAATCGCCATCCGAAGCGATGACCTGTTTGTGATTCGCAACGTGTACTACGCCTTCAACAGTGCCGAACTCAACGCCGATGCGCGCGCTGAGCTCGATCGTTTGGCGGCTTTGTTGAAGAACAATCCGAACTTTCGGGCTTCGCTTTCGAGCCATACCGACAGCCGGGGCACCGACGCGTTCAACCTCGAACTTTCTAACCGCAGAGCTGCGGCATGTTTGGCTTATTTGACGTCGAAAGGTGTGGCAGCCATCCGATTGGAGGCCAAAGGCATGGGCGAGTCAGTCCTCCGCAATGGGTGCGCTGATGGTGTTGAATGCGATGAAGAACTGCATGCCGAGAACCGACGCACAGAGTTGGTTCTTTTGGCGCCGAAGCGTTGAGCAGACGACCATCCTTCCTCATCCATCCAAGAAAAGAATAGCAGCCTCGTTTGAAGGCGAAGCAACTTGAAAGCAGTAAACCGATGGCCAATGGCAACGCCTTGAGGGTGGTGCTGTATATTTGCGGCCGACCCTTTTTTTATGAAATCATCGTTTTACGGAAATCAGTTTCGACTCGGCATCTTAGGTGGCGGCCAACTCGGCCGAATGCTGATTCCTGAAGCCATTGACTTGGATGTGCACGTGCATGTGCTTGATCCGGCGCCCGATGCGCCCTGCGCTGAGCTAGCCAACAGTTTTACCTGCGGCGATTTTCGTGACTACGAAACGGTAATGGCGTTCGGTCGTGACAAAGACCTGTTGACCATCGAGATTGAAGACGTGAACATCGAGGCCTTGCGCGATTTGAAAGCCAAGGGAGTGCGTATTTGTCCTGATCCTGAACACATTGCCACCATCAAAGACAAGGGCTTGCAGAAGCAATTTTACGCCGATCACGGCATAGCAACGTCTGATTTTCGTTTGGTAGAAAGCGGCCGATCGCTATCGAGCCATGATTTGCCGTGCGTACTCAAGTCGCGTACCGGCGGGTACGACGGCAAAGGGGTGAAGGTGTTGCGCACACCCGATGATTTGGTTGATGCCTTCGACGCTCCGTGTGTTGTTGAGTCATTGGTGCCAATTGCCAAAGAACTTTCGGTGATTGTTGCCCGCAATGCCGATGGCGAAACGGCGGCTTTCCCGGTGGTTGAGCTGGTGTTTGATCAGCGTGTGAACCTGGTTGACTATCTGTTTGCACCCGCCAGCATTGGTGACCAATTGGCTGAAGCGGCGACGAAGCTTGCCCTTCAAGTGGTTGATGCCTTTGCGTTTACGGGCATATTGGCCGTTGAGATGTTTTTGACCGATGACGGCGCCTTGCTGGTGAATGAGGTAGCACCGCGCACCCACAACAGCGGTCACCATACCATCGAGGCGAACTACACGTCGCAGTTTGCGCAACATTTGCGGGCAATTTTAAATCTTCCATTGGGTGACACGCGCGCGCACAGTTTCGGTGCCATGGTGAACCTTGTCGGAGAGCCGGGCCATAGCGGATCGGTGGTGTACGACGGTATGGAAGAGCTGTTGCGCATACCGAAGGTGTATCCTCATGTGTATGGCAAATCAGAAACCAAGCCGTTCAGAAAAATGGGCCACGTGACTTTGCTTGCCGATACGGCCGAGGAGTTGCGTAAGCGCGTTGAAGACGTGAAAGCGACGGTTCGGGTTGTGGCCCGTTAAATGGCTACGCCGGCGAAAGTTTCGTTGATGACGTCACCGTAGATAGCTCCGAAGCGTTGTTGGCACCACATGCGTAAATGGTGCAAGTCATCTTTACTTAGCCATTTAACCGCCTTCTTCAACTCTTTGGTGAAGAGGATGCGGTCAAAACTCACTTTCGTCAGGATGCTTTTTGTGAATTCCAACATTTCCTACAGGGTTTTGCGATGATGAATATACGAATCACACAGGAAAACGGGCGTAGGAATTCACTAATTGTTGTTAACGGACGCTTGTAGATGGATTTTGAACCGCAACGACATGGTTTGTCGTGTGGCGTGTTTTTTTTTGGAGGATGGATGCGGAAGTTTCGCGGCTTAACGCACGGGCAGCGCGAAATAGAAGGTGGCTCCCTGATCGGGCACGCCTACTGCCCAGATACGTCCGTCGTGCTTTTCTAGGATGCGTTTCACCAGAGCCAGTCCAATGCCGGTGCCTTCGAACTCCGGATTGCTATGCAGGCGTTGGAATACCCCAAAGAGTTTGTCGTAGTATTCCATTTCGAAGCCCACACCGTTGTCGCGCACAGCGTATACCACTTCATTGCCCTGAATGCTGCCCGAAACCTCAATCTGCGGCGATTCAGAGAGCGCAGAATACTTGAGGGCATTGGCGATTAGGTTGTGCCACACTTGTTTAATGAGCCGTTGATCGGCAACACTTTGCGGAAGCTCACCAACGTTCACGGTGATGTGCGGGGCTTCGTCGATTTTAAAGTCGGTCAGTACCTCTTCAATGAGATGTACCATGTCAATTGGATGCAGCGATAGCGCCTGCTTGCCAATGCGCGCGAATGCAATGAGGTCATCGATCAAACCGCCCATACGCAGGGTGTTGCTTTCGATGACTTTCAGCATGCGCTTTCCGTCATCGTTCAGTTGATCGGCATGGTCATCGAGTAAGATGTTTGAGAATCCAACAACGGCTCTGAGCGGTGCGCGCAAGTCGTGCGAAACCGAATACGAGAAGGCTTCGAGTTCACGGTTTGCATTTTCGAGGCGTTCGGTGCGTTCGGCAACCCTCTGTTCCAATTCTTCGTTCAGAATGCGCAGCTGATTTTCGGTGTGCTGTCGGGTGATGGCGGTGCTTATGGCAGAGGCTGCGGCGCGCAGTGCTTCGAGCTCTGAGCTTGACCAAACACGGTTGCTCACGCATTGATCAAAGCCTACAAAGCCCACCCAGTCTTTTCCCAAATGGAAGGGGAAGGTTGCGAGTGATTTAATGCCTTGCGCTTCAAGAATCGGTTGCTCGTTGGCTGGGAAATCTTCAACCGCCCCAAATATGGGCTTACCTTCAATGAAGCTTTGCACCCATCTGTCGTAGCCAAAGTCAAGCACGGGCATGTTCTGAAACAAGGGGTTGTCGATCTCCGGTTCGGTGCCTTCGTTGCACCATTCATTGGTTTGTGAAAAAAGCAGTTGATCAGTGTTTGATCGGTGAACCGAGAACAGGTAGGCGCGGCTGGCGTTGGCGGCTTTGCCAAGAACAGAGAGTGCACGATCCATTGACTGTTTCCAGTCGCTGGTGGTTAAGAGCGTGTTGGTGATGGCTGAAACGGCACTCAGAATGCTTTCGCGGTGCTGCAGTTCAATCTCGATTTCTTTACGGGTTGTGATGTCGACCACATTGGCGGTGACTTTGTCGCCATCGGGGTGGAGGTTCAGTGCAGCCAAATACCAAAAGGTGCGGCCCTTTATGGTGAGGTCGTATTCAAAGCGTTGGATTCGTTTCTCTTTCAGCAACTGATTGGCATGCCGCAAGTAGCGTTGCGCCAAAGGAACGGGTACTACTTCGTCGATGCGTTTGCCGATGAGTTCAGGCACGGGCATCATGAGCAATTCATCAGAACGTGAGTGCACGTCAACGACTCGGCCATCAAGACTAAAGACAAAAATGAGGTCACTCATCGATGAAACGATGGTGCGGTAGCGTGCCTCACTTTGAGCGAGCAGGTCTTCGGCGATTTTTTGCTGGCTTCGGTCGCGGCAAACCGCTATGCATGCTGTTTCATTGAATACATCATCGGTAAGTTGCAAACTGATTTCAACTTGCATGGCCGAGCCTTCTTTGCGAAAGAGCTCGGTTTCAAATACGATGATTTGATTCGGTTGATTGCCGATGTTTTGAATGGTAGTGCGAAACGCCTCGAAGTCATAAGCCGGATTGAGATCAATGGGCGTCATTTCGAGCAGATCTTCAGTGCTGTACCCGGTTTTTCGGGTAGCGCCGCCGTTCGCGTACAGGAACTTCAGTGTAGTGGTGTCGATAATGAAAATACCGTCGCTGGCTGCATCAAGTGCGTGCTGAATGCGGTTTTTTTCTTCTCGGTTGTGCCTAATTTCAGTGATGTCTTCACTGAAAATGATGATGCCGCCGATTGCGCCTTCCTGCGTGTACCAGGGGTGCAATTGCCATTTAAACCATTGTTCACGTTTGTCAGGCCAAATAACCTGGTCGGCCTCGCTACTTCTTGATTCACCTGAGAGGCCGGCTCTGTGGGCTTCTCTCCAGCGGTCAGGTATGCCGGGGAATACATCATAGTGGCACTGGTCGATGAGCGGTTCGGTTTTTCTGAAATTCCGAAGCCACTGTGGAGAGTGCAAAATGTAGCGCATTTCGGTGTCGAACATGGCTACCGCAAAGGGCAGGTGTTCAGCGAAGATGCGCAGGGTTTCATCGTTGCGCAATGAGCGCGTTTCACGCTCTTTATCGCGGCTAACATCGAACAAGAGTCCTTCGATGGCGGTGATGTGTGCGTTGCGGTCAAACACCGCCCGGCATTTCTCGAGAATCCACCTTTCTTGGCCGTCGGGCGTGATGATGCGAAAGGTGTGGTGAACGGGTTGGTTGGCTGCGAAGCCTTTGGCGAGGTTTTCGCGGGTTTTGGCCAGATCGTCAGGGTGTACGATATCAGCAGGGTTGGTTTTGCCTGAGGTGAAATCTTCGGCTTTGACACCGGTGATGCGTTCTGCTGCATCGCTGACGTACTCCATCGTCCATACCTCATTGTTTTTGGCCCTGTAGGCCATCCCGTTGAGGTTTGACAATATGCTTTTGTAGCGTCGTTCGGTTTCTTTAAGCCGATGTTCGAGGTTTTTTTCGGCTGAGCAGTCGGTTACGGTAACGATGTATCCATACTCGCCATCCGTCCATCCTTCAAAAAAATAGCAAAGGTGTACGTTGTTGGTATTGGGTCGCCACTCGCCGGTGGCTTGACCATCCGCCGTTAGGCGCGAAAAAAAATCATCGGCCCAAGGGCGGTCGTGAATGAACGAATTGAAGTGCTGAGCGCCTGAGTTTAGTTCGACGAGCTTTGCTGCCGTTTCGTTGTGGCTGATGATTAAACCTTCGCGATTGAGCCGTATAACAACGGGTCTTGCGACGAGGTTTGAATCGGTGTAAACGGGTTGAGAAGAGGTCTCCAAGGCCATGATCTTGGTATAAAGATAAGGCACTTTGGCGGGTTTTTGCGATGAAAATCGACGGATGGAAAAAGGATGGGGCCAATTCCTATGCTCAATTGTCTCTCCCTTCAATCGAGTCGCGGAACCAGCCCCTAAATCTTACTATTCAGCGCCTGGCGTCCAACGGATGCCTGCGTAAGCCATTGCTCCAAAAACAGGGCCCCAAACCAACGATGCATCGAAGAACTCGCTGCTCGGGTTTTCAGCCGATAAAATCGCCATTGGTTGCCTAAAGTTAAGGAGGTTTTCGCCTCCTACGTAAAAATCGAAACTTTTTGAGAACGCTCGGGTAATTTGCGCGCCTACCAAGAAGTAGTCGTTTGATCGAACAGGTGCTCTGAACCCGTCAGGATTGGCGAATGTAGAGGGCAAGCGTTGGTCGCCAATCAACTGCACTGTGAGGTCAAACACCGATTTTGCACCCCTTTCGTTGGCCTTGGTTTCGTAGGCGAAGTTCGAGAAGGCGCGGTGGGTTGAAACCAAGGGCACGTCTAAGCGGCCAACGCGGTAGTCGGTTTTCACTTCGAGCCAGCGGTAAGCCAATCGGATGTCGAAGCGACGTGCAGGTGACCACCCGAATTCAGCTTGCGCACTGTTTGAGTAGCAGCGGCCTTCGAGGTTGTAAAACACGACTTCGCGTGGATTTTCGAGGTCGGTGATGACCTGGTTCTCGAAATCGGTGCGGTAGAAATCAAGCGAAAGCGTGGCTTCTCGGTAGTTCAGTTTGAATCGGTGGAGGAGGTTCACGCCGTAATTCCATGCGACTTCGGGTTGCAGGCCAAACCCGGCCACTGCAGCGTCGCCGTCGATGACCCATGCGCGGTTGCTGGCCAACTGACCGATGTTTTCCATGATCACGTTCGCTGTGCGGTAGCCGCGTCCGCCTACGGCTTTCAATGAGGTGTTTTCAGTGAAGCTGTAGCGTGCGTGCAAACGTGGGGTGAGGTAGAGCCCGTAGAGGTTGTGGTAATCGCTTCGCATTCCTGCCACCAATGTGAAGCGTTCGAGCATCGACCACGTGTACTCGAAAAACACACCCGGCACTTGCTCGGTACGCTCAAACCTAGCACTATCGAGTGATTCGCTGTAGTCGTCGTACAAGAAGCTTGCGCCTGTGGTGAATTTGTGGTTGGTGTTGCCGAGCATTCCGGCGTAGAGCAGGTTTGCACGGAAGGTGCGTTGTGTACCGTTGTAGATGCGGTCTCCAAAGCTGGATTCTTGGTTGTGGTACTCGCCCGAGAACTGCGTTCCGATGCTTTTCCATTCGGCTTTTGGGAAGACGTAGCCGGTTTTGGCCGTGACTTCAACGTGCTGCGATTGCTGTTCAGCAAGCCAAAGGTTCATGCCGGGATTGCCGTCGTTGAGCGATGACAATTGGCCGCTGGTTTGGTCGGTGGTCACAGCGGTAACGCTGTATTCGCCTTCCATGCCGCGATCACCTGAAAATTTCCATTCGTTTCGGAATACGACATCGGCCTTGAGCGGGTTGTCCATGAACCCGTCACGGTTGTTGTCCATCTCAAAATCGTTGTACTCGCCGTGAAGCATGACGGTGGTTGCCCAACGGCGCGAAACGTTTTGCCGTGTATGCAGGTTGAGCTCGGTACGTCCGCCTTGGTTAACATAGGCGTTGACGTGGTAGTCTTCAGACGACACCGGACTTTTCATTGCGATGTTGATTTGCCCTGTGATTGATTCGAAGCCGCTGGTGACAGAGCCCACGCCTTTGGAGATAAAGATTTGATCAACCCACGGCCCTGGAACGTAGTAGAGCCCATACACGGTTGACAATCCGCGTATGGTGGGGATGTTGTCTTTCAGTGTTTCCACGTACTTGCCATCGAGGCCGAGCATGCGAATTTGCCGTGTGCCTGTGACGGCATCGGTGTAGGCAGCGTCGACTGAAGCGTTGGTTTCGAAGCTTTCGCTGAGGTTGCAGCACGCGGCTTTGGTGAGTTCTTTCCGGTCGAGGGTTTGCGAAACGAGCGGATTGAGCATTTCCATGCGTTGGCCGGTGCTGCGTTCAACCACTTCAGCAGCGTTGAGCAACTCTCCGGGGTTAAGCTGAATTTCAATCCACGGTTCGCCATTCCAAACGAGCATGCCGGTGGTGTAGCCTACGAACGAGACGATGAGGGTATCGCCCTCGTTGCCCTTCATTTTGAAGAAGCCCAAGGGGTCGGTGGTGGTGCCTTGTTGGGTGTTTTTCCAGTAAACACTGGCTCCGGGGAGCGGGTCGAGTGATCCGTCGCCTGATTCGCAGGGGATAAACACCTTGCCTTTGACGGTTTTTTGAGCGTGCAATGCGGCGCTGCTCAATACCAAACCCAACACCACCAAGGCCTTCAGCGCTTGGAGGAGTGGTTTAGTGTTCATCGTCGCCGTGGTCTTCGTTGGTGTGCTTATGACCATCGCTGCAGCCGGTTGAACCGGGCTCGCGGTATTTGCAGCAGCCGTGCATGTTGGCATACACATCGTCAGGAGCTTTGCCTTTTTCGGTGTCGTGACCTACGGCATAAAGGAGGGCGTGAATTTTATCTTCGCTGATTTTCTTGCTGTTGTAAACCAGTGCGAGAAGCTTGGTGTGGTGGTCGTAATCAGCGGTAATTACGCCTTTGGTGTCCATGGCTTTTTCGATGCGCTCTTCGCACATGCCACAAAGGCCGTTCACCCAAAGGGTGTCAACTACGGTATTTTTTTGCGCGTGCAGCGCGATTCCTGCAAGTACGAGCAGGGTTGATAAAATGAGTTTCATGGTTTCTCTTTTTTATGGATGGATGTGAACATTGGTTTGCCCAACACAGGTGTTGGTTTAACGAAGTCATCCAAACTCAGGCGTAGTCGATACGGCTGACAAAGAGCAGGTAGAGTGGCGGACCGGCCCGCGGTTCAATGGAACCTACGGGAAGAGGCTCATAGGTGATTTCAGGATGGGATGTGAGGTTCGCGGCAGTTTTAACGGGGAGGATTAGACTGAACGAAAAGGCACTTTTGTCGTGCGCATCTTCAATCGCGATGTAAAAGTCGCCGGTCGAACAGCACGATTGCGACCATTCGTGCGCGGGCACTTCTTGGTGGTTAGTGGTGTGGCACCCTGTACTGCTGCAGCACCCCTTTTCTTTATGGGTCGGTTGGGTTGATGAGTGACAGCTGTGGTCATCCGGCGAAGCCGAAGAACAAATGGCACTTGCAGGGTTTATGCTGACGTCGAGCACCCGGCCGCAGCAGTAGTGCACGTGAAGGTAGATGCCTGATACCATCAGGGCGTACCAAAGTGTTAACGTCCAAGCAAAAAACCTCCGCATGAAACAAAGATACCACCTTTTCCGTAGAAATGCAGTCATGCATTTGTCGATGGTTTCCGACAATTCATCGCTTAAACACGTTACTTTGTCGTTAAAAAATATTTGATAAAGTTGTGACAATTCAGTTTTTCTCCAACATTTGTACCAACAACTAAACAGTACTTAATACGAATTTTTACCCTCTCTCTTGCAGTTATGGCAAGCTCGATGACGTATGCGCAAACGGCGTACGATCACCCCGCAGATGTTCTGAACGCCTACAGCGCACTGCAACTTGAGATGATTCCGGTGACGCCGGGCTTTACACCACCTGTTGTGAGCCGAGCACTCGGGTACATCGGTATAACGGCCTATGAAGCCGGTGTTCACGGCATGCCCGATCGCACCTCTTCGGCAGGCGTGGTACCGCAGTTGGATGCCTTGCCTTTGCCAAGCGGTGAATTGTATTGGCCTGAGGTCATCAATCAGGCGGTTTACGAGGTGACTGCCGATATGTTTTCAAATGCTCCGGTGGAGTTGCTTGATGAGCTCGTATCGTTGCGCGTGCAGTTTACCGTTGAGCACGCTATGGAAGCCGATGCGATTCTTGTTGCAGCATCGTCACAATATGGATCTGACTTGGCCAATGCCATTTTGACTTATGCACACGCTGACGGTGAAGAAGGATGTCAGTTTTCAAATTTCCCTGCTGATTTTGTGCCGCCTGTGGGGCCTGGTTTGTGGGTTCCGCTTCCAGGACAAGCGGCATTGCAGCCCTACTGGGGCGACAAACGCTGCTTTGTGGTCGAGTTTGTAACGAGCGAGTTGTTGTCGCCTGCGCCTCCTGCTTTCTCTACCGAAGAGGGAAGCGAGCTGTACAACGAGGCCTTAGCGGTATATGAAGCTGTAAACAACGCTACCGAAGAAGAAATCAACATTGCCGAGTATTGGGCCGACGGCGCTGGCACAGTAACCCCTCCGGGTCACAGCTGGTCGATGCTGCTTCAAATATTGGAACTCGAGAACTCTGACCTCGGGTTTGCTGCAGATGCTTATGCCCGAATGGGGATGGCGCTTTCTGATGCCTTTGTTCAGTGCTGGGCCACGAAATATGTATACAACCTCGAACGTCCGATTACCTACATCAACAGCCACATTGATGCCGATTGGACGACCATTGTGTCAACGCCTCCATTTCCTGAATACACCTCCGGTCATTCAACCCAATCGGGTGCGTGGGGCGTTGTGATGACCTCGCTCTTCGGTGAGAACTATGCGTTCACTGATTTTACGCACGGCGACCAGTTTGGTGGTCCACGTTCGTTCACCAGCTTCGCTGAATGCGCAGAGGAAACGGCCATTAGCCGGCTTTACGGCGGCATTCACTTCCCTGTTGGAAACACCATGGGTTCTATGTCGGGCCAAGCGGTTGGTGCACTTGTGAACCAGTTGTTTGAGCAGGCTGTTGGAGTAACCGAAGCATTTGCTGACGGGGCTCGCTTCCTCATCCATCCGAACCCAACCCAAGGAAACATCTCACTTACCGGTGACCTTCAAGCCGGTGCGCAGTTTGTTGTGTACAACGGTGCCGGTCAGGCGGTTTACACGGCTCCGGCGTCTTTCGGACGCGCTGACGTAAGCCATCTTCCTGCAGGCTTGTACATTGCAGCTCTTGAAAACACCAGCGGTACCGTCACTTCACGCACACGACTTGTTGTGACCCGCTGATTTTGGTTCCTACCCATTTTCCAAAGGGCTGTGCATTTCGCGCAGCTCTTTTTTGGTTTAGAAACTTACGTGAATGCCCGGGCCAATCATGAAGAAAAATGAGTTGTCTTGCATGAAGTAGCCAAAACCGCCAAAGAGCGGGAAGCTAAATTTTCCTGTCCGCCGAATCGGGTAGATCGACGTAATGGCCAAAATTCCCAAATCGCGTTGGGCATCGGGGTTGAAGTTGAACGCGTTTTGAGCGAGAAAGCCCACACCGGCTTTGACGGGCTGTATGCGTTGGATTTCGTCTTTCTTGTAGAAGGTAAACTGGGCCATCATTGCGAAGCCGATGCCGCTGAACAACGGAGAGAGCTGTTCTCCGCGGCCCACTTTTTGGGTGATTAAACCGGCCGGGATTGACACGTCAACGTCGAAGGTGCTGCGGCGTTGGTTGTAGATGACGATGCGCTGGACGTACGATTCACCGCCGTGGCTTTCAGGCACGTGTTCGATGACGAGTTCTATGCGCGACCATTCATTGAGGCTATGTGTTTTGCGCGATAGGTAGGTGTTGAGGTAAATGTCGTCGCGTTGGCAGCCCGATGCCGGGTAGAATCCGTAGCGTGGCGAAGATTCACCCGGGCATACGGTGAAGCGGCCCAAATCGCGGTTTTCGATGAGGGTGCCACGCTTGTCTTCAATGCGCACCGAAATGCGGATGTGCTGCCTGCCGTAGAGGTGCTCGCTGTCGTCAATGCGGTCAGGGTTGAACGAAATGACCAAATCTTTGACGGTTTTTGGGTGGAGGATGGGCTGCCGAATGGAGTCAACCACCACAGGGCCGGCACCGTAGTCGATTACAATGAAATCGAGCGGACGCGCCCGTTGGTGTTCGGCGATAGTGAGTACAATGCCGGTGGGCGAGCTTCCGTCGTACAGATTTAGTTTTCGGCGCGAGACCGAAAGGGGTACTTTAAGTTTGTAGGTGCGCAGTACGTCGCTTTGTACAAGCGAATCGCTGCCGATCACTTCGAGCTCCTCAAAGTTGAAGCGTGCCTTGGTGAGGTTGTTGCCTTCGAGGCGAAGTTCGAAGCTCTCGCCCGGCTTTATGGTGAGGTCAGCGGTATAGGTGTCGCCGTTGCGGAGAATGCTCGCTGCGCGGATTTCGGGCGTTGGGGCAATTTCAACGTTGGTCATGAAAACGGGGTTGTCGCCATCCTTAATAAAAAGGTAGCCGTCTTGGATGCGGTGGTCGCGGTACGGTCGAAATTCACACATCACCTTATCGTTGGTAAGTCGCCGCAAGGTGAAAAGCTCGGCAATGAGCGGGCTGCCCACCTCTTCGCTTGCTTCGATGCGGTAGGTTTTACCCACTTGCAATCGGCGGTTGTTTTCGAGCTGCACTTCGGTGCTTTCGGGTTGTTTTGGGTTTCGTGTCACTTCGCGCACATCCATCCGCAAAAAAACATGCCGGCTATTGCGCACATTGAAGGAGTGCCGGATGGATGGGAGAAAGAAGCTGGCGGTACCGCTTGAGTCGAGGTGCGGACGCTTCGTTTTCGGGTTAATTTCAAAGCGGTGTTCGCCTAAAGATTTGGGCTCGATATAGAGAAAGGCTGCGTTGCCATCGCGCACCAAACGGTAGTCGAATTCACCGGCACTGCGCCACACGCCGTCGAGTTCGAGGTTTTCGAGCCGGTTGGTGTACAGCTCGAACTTACGCGCCTCACCAAGGTAGAGGTCTTCATTGCCCGGGTAAAAACCGGCTTTTGTTTCAGTGTACGGAAGCAAGTGCAGATCAACCATCCCTGTGCTGCCGTTGGTTTTGTCGATTTCAAAGCGCAGAAAGGGGAACTCGGTTTCAGAGAGCCGCTTGAAGCGGATGCGGAAGCTGTAAACGAGATCATCGGTTTGCGTTAGGCTGTCGATGATGTCGTAGTCGACCGTGGAAATCAGGCGCATTCCGGTTTTGAGTCCGCGTTTTTTGTACAAATTCCCCAAAACAACCTGTTCTTCAGACGTGTACACAAAGGCCAATTGCGGCATACCTGCGAAGCTAACTGCGTCGCGGTTTGAACTGAACGAACGGTCGTTGCTGTACACGGTTAGGCTGTCAAAAAGCTGTGACGCCAGTACTGTGCGTGGTTTTTGAGACCACACGTTGCTTGCCAACGCCAGGAGCATTGCAAACGCGGAAAAACGGTAGAACGAGGGCAACATCATTACGGGGACAAATTTACAGCAAGGGACGGCTTTGACAGTGAGCGAAATCACAGAACTGCCAACGGTTGTTTATTAACAACGACACGCTTTGTCGTTCAGCGCCGGTATTTCGCAGATTCAAACACATCTCCCATGATCAAACCTTTTGGAACGTGCGCCCCGTTGGCGGCAGGCGAAGTTTTTGCGGGCGTCGATGCACAGCCGTCTGCTTACCGATTCTTTTGGACAAGCTACAGCGCGCTGCCGTCGGTGCGTTCGGCGAAGCGCATTCAAGGTGAAGAATTTCACGCACGTGCAATTGCGCGTTACGAAGGTCGGATTTCGTTTTTACGGACGATGGATTCTGTTGAAGGGCCGTACGGAGTCTTTTTGGAGTCGGGTTGGTGGATGGGGATGGATGGCGTGCTCATTGCCTTTGACGCGGATGCCCAAGAGCTCCATTTTCTGTTTTTGGCGACTGCTCAATCGTTGGTATCGGAGCTTGAAGACTTGGCGAAAGGATGTAAGGTACAGCATAAGCGTTCTGAGCCTTTTGTGCATGTGGTAGCCGCGAGTGGAAGAGGTTTAGACATTGTACCGATCCGTGTGAACCGACCCAGGTTGAACATTTCAAAGCATTACAACGACGATTTCAGGGATGTGCATGCGGTTATTCGCAAGCGGCTTAACAGGAATAACGACAAGGGGATTGTGTTGTTACACGGGTTGCCCGGGACCGGCAAAACCACCTATTTGCGTTACTTGATTGCCACGCTGAAGAAGAACGTGATCTTCATTCCTCCGGGGTTTGCCGACCGGTTGACCGACCCAAATTTTATGTCGCTGTTGATGCAATACCCCAACTCGGTGTTGGTGATTGAGGATGCAGAACGTGTGCTGGCCGATCGCGAACTCGAAGGCTTTTCAGCTGTATCAGTGCTCTTGAATTTGTCAGACGGTTTGCTTTCGGATTGCTTGAACATGCAACTCATTTGCACGTTCAACACGCACCTGTCGCGCATCGATCAGGCGCTCCTTCGGCAAGGAAGACTCATTGCGCGCTACTGTTTCCGCGAGCTTGAAGCAGAGAAGGCGGGCGCACTGCTTGTTGCGCAAGGAAAGGCCTTCGAAGAAGCACGGCCGATGACCTTGGCGGAGGTTTATGGAGATGCGCATCCACCCACCAAAGAACCCCTCGCGTCAAAAGACGGCATCGGTTTTCGGGTACAGAAGGCCGGATGATTTATCTTTAAACCATGTCAAAGCAGGCCTACATAGCACGGTACGGGTTCATTCTTCGCAAGCTGAAGCAGCAAGCGTTTTCATCGTTTGATGAGGTGCAGCGCTATGTGATGGCCCAGCTTGATTTCTTGGATGCAGCTGACGGTGGTGGAGTGTATTCGCAGCGCACTTTTCAACGTGACGTGCGCGAAATTCAGTCGCTCTACGGGGTTGAAATCGCCTATTCACGCAAGGAGAAGGGCTACTACATTGCCGGCGAAGCCGAGGGAAGCACAGGTTTTCACCGCATGATGCAGGCCTTTGATCTCTTTCAAGCCCTGAACGTAGCCGAAGATTTGTCGCCGTACATCCACCTCGATCACGGAAGTCCGCAAGGTACCGAACACCTTCAAGCGTTGCTTCAGGCCATACGAAGCCGCAACGCCGTGCGGTTTCGTTACCAGAAGTTTCATGAAAGCAACCACAGTGACCGTTTCGTTGATCCGTTAGCGATTAAAGAATACCGCAATCGCTGGTACTTACTGGCGCGTGAACGTGGTAGCGGAGAGCTAAAGACCTTTGGACTTGACCGCATGAGCCAAGTGATCATGGCCAATGATGTGTTTGATTACCCGGCCAACTACAATGTTGCCGAGCATTTTCGCCACAGCTTCGGAATCGTGAACCCCAGCGATGCTGAGCCCGAAGAAGTGGTTCTGTCGTTTACGGCGTTTCAGGGGAAGTATATCCGCACATTGCCGCTGCACAGCAGTCAAACCATTGAGGTGGATACATCTGACGAGTTTCGCGTGAAGTTGCATCTGCGCATCACCGAAGATTTCATCATGGAATTGCTCGGTCATGGCGAACAACTTACGGTTTTGTCTCCGCAAAGTTTGCGCCTCCGAATGCAGTATTCATTGACAAAGGCCTTGCGCAATTACGATTAACTGCGCAAGGCCTTTGCAAATTTTGATTAATCGCAAATGGTGTTGTAGAGCGGCAAGAAGAGAATAATGTCTTCGGTGCCGATAAATCCATTAGACGACAAGTCAGTTAGACAGCTGCCCGAACACCCAAATTCAGCGAGCATCATGAGCAAGTCAAGTGCGTTCACCAAACCGTCGTTGTTGAAGTCGCCTTCGCACGGAGTGGGCTCAACAACAAGGGTGCGGGCAGTAGAACAGAGCAGTGCAGTTTGGTCGCTGGTCACGCATGCGGTGTTTTCGAACTCGATTTTTTGTTCGCCGATGAAGATGTCGTCGATGTACCAGCCTTCCGCGCCAATGATGAAGTCACACACCATTCTGAAGCGGAAACTCACTGTTTGTCCGGCCAAACTGCCCAAATTTGCAGTGGTTTCGATGAAACCGCCGCTGCCACCTGTAAATGCCGGACGTCCGGAAATTCCTGTGCCCGCATTCGTGTTGATGCTGCCGTTGTAGCCGTTGAGCGTGATGAGCGGCCCAAGGTCGTTCCAGTTGGTGCCGCCGTCAGTTGAGTATTCGATGACGCCACCATCCCATGTTGCTTCGGTGTTGTAAAGGTGACGAATGCTGAAGAAGGTGCTTGGTGTGATACCACTAACGTTGGGGAGAATCAAAGATAGGTCGGCGTCTTCGTTAATGTCAGGGGCAAACCACGAGGTGTTCGGACTGCTGAAGCGCAAGTTGCTTAAGCTCCACGATGCGGGGCCGACATCGGTTTGCGTTGTGTAACCTGTAGCACCTGATTCGAGGTCATCGTTCAAGGAGGCAACGGTGAAGTTTCCGGCCGGTGCGGCGACACTGTAGGTGCATACCACCACGTCTCCATCGGCAAGGGTGCCGAGGTTGAAGGTGAGCGAACTTCCGATTTGGTTCACCGGACAAGAAGCAGACCCGCTTACGTAGGTTACTTCGGCAGGGATAAGGTCAGTTACGGTGACATTGGTGGCAGGTTGACCGCTGCTGTTGGTGACTGTTAGTGTAACCACCGAACTGCTGCCGGCTTCCATTTCTGTAGCTGCCGATTTCAGAATTGAAACGGAGCACGAAGCGCCAAATTCATACGATTCTGTACCATCGGTGACCGAGCTACTGCTTCCTTGATCGGCGTTGGCGCCAAGGCCACGTCGAGCAAAGGCTTCCCAAATGAGGCATTGGTTCGCACCTCCGTAAAGCAATTGGTCGGCAAGGAGGATGGCATCACGTCCGTCGACAAATCCGGGTGAGCAGGGTTGAAGTTTTAGGCCTTCCATCACGAGTTGCAGAGAAATATTGTTGCCACCGGTGCCATTGTAGAGGTCAGGGTCGAACCCGTATTCTCCAACGAGAAGCCAGGTCATGTCCCACAGCATGCTGCACCAAACCGATCCAACGCCGTGCGGCACGCTCAAACCGGCGATGTCGTTGTAGGTGACAGGGTTCACTGCCAAATCGAATGAGTAGGGGAAAGGACGTATGCCTGGGCCGTTCGGGCCATCGCCAAACGAGTAGTTCGCTATGCCCCTTGCTTCATTGGGGCCATCGCCGGCTTCCATGGTCAGAATGAGTCCGAAGTAATCGCTCCATCCTTCACCCATTTGCTCTTGGTTGAAAAGGCAGCCCACATTATCGGCTCCGGCGGTCAAACGTGTTGAGATGCCGTGTCCGTACTCGTGCGCAATCACTTCGTTGTCAAGGTCGCTGTCGCGGTTAACGCCGGATGCGAGGTTGATGGTAACGTTTACCACTCCTTGCTGCAGCGCCGCTTTTAATGCATTTCCATCGGCGAGGGAAACCATAACAGAAGGAATGGTTAAGCCGGGGTCAGTGCCACCCATAGCGAAAGGCGCATCAGCTGAGTTTTGCACCACAATTACCGCCACAGCTCCGGCGTTCTCGGCGTTTTGAACCTTGGATGTGAAGTTGCAGGTTCCACGGTCAATGAGAGCGATACGACCGTTCAAGGCGGCGGCATTGAACGGGGCTGCGCACGCCAACGACGGTCCACCGGCATTGTCAAGGTACAGGGCCAATTGGGTAGAAATGGATGCCGATTGAGGGCCAAACGCAGCAGGAACGGCAGCATAAGCGGTTCCGTTTGCGTTTACAAACGACACTTCGGGGACGCTCCATTCAAACATTTGCATGCGTGGATTTTGGCCATCGGGCGGGGTGCCAAAGTTGGCATTGTTCAGGCCCGAGCCGTCTTGGGCATCGGCAAATACATGGTCGTTGCCTAAACCGCCGTTGCCGTAGTTGTTCTCTTGGAAGTTGCCACTGGCCTCATCAAAACCATAGTAATAGAAAACGTCATGGCAGAGGTTGTTCCAGTAGAACAAGTTCGTAATCGCTGCTGCTTGGTAGTTAATGGGCGATAGAGAGAGATCAAGAGCATAGTCGAAATCGAGTCCTGGTCCGCCATCTGGCGAAAATCCCGGGAGGTTATTGGCATCGCGGTCTTCTGATGCGTACACGTTGTTGCCGCGGGTAATGGTGTATTCGGGGCCTGGTGCTCCGTTGGTATCGTGCCATCCGAAGGGTGATGCGAGGGGTGTGCCTGCCCAAGGCTGGCTGATGAGCGCGCGGGGGCCGTCGTAGGGTGAGCGCAGTGGTTCAGGAAAAACGCGGTAACTACTGCCGTCGTTTAGTGGAGCGGGAGCTGGTGCACTAGCGGTAGTCAGCAACGGGTTGCGGCCCGCAAGCGATGGTGCGCAAGCCAACGAGTGGCCATGCGGTGCATTCCAGTTGCATTCAACGATCCAGTCGTGGCGTTGAATGAGGGCGCCGGTTTCAGCATCCACAAAGGCTTGCCACCAGTGGCGGGTGTCGGTGGTTTGAATAACGAGCTCCCAGCAAAGAACCAAGCGGTTGCCCGATGGCAGGTAAACAAGTTTGAACGGGATTTCAGCCAGCGAAACACTGCCTTTGTCAAATCGACCGGCTTGCATTGCCTCAGTGCTTTGCTCAAGAACTGCAGGCGCCTCACCCTGAATGCCGAGCGCCGCCAATGCTTTTCCGAGTGCGGCGTCGGCTTTTAGGCCGGGCGCAGCGGCTGCGGTGTAGCGCTGAATGCCGCGTACGAAGGTGTGGTTGATGTGCACAATGCTGCCCTCAGGTGCTTCAACAGCAGTCATGAGCGCTCCTTCAATCGGTATTCCATTCAGGTGTTGTTGGAGGTAATGGTAGATGTGACCTGATTTGCGGTTAGGCACCGAGCGTTGAAACACCAAGCCTTGCACATCGTCGGGTGAGAGCCCGTTTTGTGCAGCCAGTCGCACAATGTTGTCGCTAATGGTAGGGGTGTTTTGCTGTGCAACAGCACCCGTTGCAGCGATTGCAAAGGCCATACATAGGCCAAACAGTCGTGAAAATGTCATTTTGGTAAGTTGGTTTCTCCCTGTTTCGAAGCTCTTAAATTACAGCTTTTTAGTGTTGGATGCGCACTTGGTTTCACTAATTTCGACGCTCGGTCGGAATGAAGTGATGTTTTGCTGGTACGAACCGTGTTATTTCTTGCGTCAACGGCGCACATCGAGCCGGTCGCGCAGGCCGTTGCCAATCAGCATGAAACTAAGCACCAAGGCCATGATAAGGAAGCCTGGGAGCAAGGCCAAGTAGGCCAAGTCAGTGGTCACCAACGGATAATGCTCCTTAATCATGTTGCCCCAGCTAGGCACGGGTATTTGTGCCCCCAAGCCCAAGAAACTCAAACCGGCTTCAATGAGGATGGCGCTCGCGAAGTTGGCGGCACAAATGACAATAACAGGCCCGATGGCGTTGGGCATAATGTGCCTGCGGATGATGCGGAAGTGCGAGTAACCGAGGGCTTTTGCCGCTTCCACATATTCCTTCTCGCGAAGCGAAAGGAATTGTCCGCGGACAATCCGGGCGACCTCCACCCACATGGTCAATCCGATGGCGACAAAAACCTGCCAAAAGCCTTTTCCAAAGGCCAAAGTAATGGCAATGACCATGAGCAAGGTGGGGATGCTCCACACAACGTTGATGAACCACGAAATGACCGCATCCATCCATCCTCCAAAATACCCTGACAACGCGCCCAAGACGACACCAATGAGCAATGAAATGAGCACGGCGACAAAGCCTACGCTCAATGAAATGGCGCTTCCGGCCATCAAACGGCTTAAAAAATCGCGTCCGTAAGTGTCGGTCCCCAACCAAAACCGTTTGCGCTCAACGCTGAAGCTTTGCGCTGCCTCAGGCTCCATCCAGCGGTCGTCGCCGAAGGGCAGAATGCGCAGGTTTGGTGAAGCCGTGTCGACCGAATCGATGGGTATGCTTTCGGTGCGGCCATCGGCGTACGTCAACTGAATCACATTTACTTGAAAGCCCGGTTTTTGGCGCGAGATCGAAAGTTGCTGGGTGTTGGCGTTGGGAGTGGGGTCAGGTCGAATCACAGGGCCCAGCAAGGCCACAAGCGTCATCAATGCGATGAACGCTGCGCCGATAGTCGCCGTTGGATTTCGCTTTACCGCCATTGTTTTTGAATCAAATCGGGGTGGACGAAGATAGCCCAACTTGCCACAGCGACAAGGTAAATCGGGTACAGAACCAGTGCGAACAGCAGCACCGGAAGCAAGTGCCATTGCTTGAAATGGCGCATCGCCACCGAAAGTACGATTGCATCAACTAAGGGTTTTGCCGCAACCAGTGTCCAAAAAGCGGTTTCGCCGAGTACGGCAAAGGCCAATGCGACCACCCACGAGAAATTCGCAAAAAAGACGAGCCACGCGACCAAAACTGCCCTGTTGTCAGTGTAATGCGGCGTTTTGTAGCCCCAGCGTACGCGTTGCCTGAGCAAGTCTTTCAGGGTGCTTTGCGGCTCAACAGAAACCGCTGCACGCCGTACAAATTGAACCAGACGTTTTTGAGACCGAATGTACTGCACAACAAAGGTGTCATCGCCCGATGGCAGTTGGTCGTTGATGCGGTTTAGCGCCTCGCGCAGGAGGTCGGTTTTGCAGGCCATAAACGCTCCGCTGCCCATGATTGCCCGATTTTGATAAGCGAATGCGGCAGTGGTTGCTGTTAGCGATAGGGCGTCAAGGGCTTCAAATCGGTTCAGAAACCTCCGGCTTGGGGCAACAAAAACGGGGAAAATCCAGAGGTCCACATTTGGTTGGCTCAAGGCATTTAGCGTTTCTGCAACCCAATTGTGCGGTAAGGTCACATCGCTATCGAGTGTAATCGTGACTTCACCGGAAGCGTGCGACAGTCCGGTCAGTAGTGCCTGACGTTTGCCGTTTCCGTTGTTCGCAATGACGCGAACACCACGTTCTTGAGCGATTTCAGCGCTGCCGTCGCTGCTGTGGTCGTCGATCACGATCAGCTCGGCAGGCACGTTTTGGAGCTGCGCCAAGAGCTTCGTCAATGCTTCATGGTCGTTTTTTATGGGGATGAGGATGCTTAGGGATGGATGAGCATCGGTCGTGGTAATGCCGTTGTTTTCAGCGTGCGAAAGGCGCTTTCGGGCATCGGCCAGGAGAATGCGGAGGGTCATCCAAAGCGTGAGAAGTCCGTATTGGACGGCTATTGATGCGAGTACGGCAAACATTACCTTCATGCTGTGGCCGTTTTTCGCGATTTCAGCAGGGGGATGCTGCCCACCACTGCGGGTAAACACAGGTTGGTCAACCACAGCACGAAAGTGGCGCTGAAGGCCGCTTCGGGCGACATCCCCAAGGTGGGCAAGATGAGCACCGCAAGCGATTCACGGATGCCAAATTCGGCCAAAGCGGCTGTCGGAATGGTGGTTGCGATGAGGTAAATGATGGCGATGCGGGCTGCTGCTTGGTTGAGCTCGCCGTCGAAACCGTAGAGGTGCAGTGCAGCGATGTACTGCGCGGTGAACATGGTGTAGCGCAACATGCTCAGTAAGAGTGTAAATCGGTGTTCACTGCGCGAGTACTGCTGCATCAGGTGAATGCGCTTGCCGATGAAGCCTTTTTCGGGAATCCATTCGCGGAGGATGCGCATCCAACCCGGTTCGGTGTACAAAACGAGAATAAGGAGGGTCAAGGGAAACACGCCGAAGCCGAAGTAAAACAGCAGGTTTTTAAAGCCGCCTTCGTAATCGGCCAACCACAGATCGCTGAAAAGCAGTGCGATGGAGCCCGCAATAAGTGTGGCGAGTGTTTGGGCAATGCTGCCATTGGCGAAGGCGTAGGTACCGCGTGTTTTGTTGCCCGGCGGCAGGTAGCGCCACCGGCCGATGCCGTCGCCCAAGCGGTTGGGCGTGAAGAGCGCGTAGAAGCTTCCGTGCAGAACGGCTTTGAGTGCTGTGATGTAAGAACTAGGGGCAAAATTGCGGGTCAGTAGCTTCCATTTAAGGGCCTCCAAGCCGAGGTTGACCGGAAGCAATCCGATTAAGACGAGCAGCCAAATGGGGTCGCCGGTCATGCGAAGGTCAGTCGTTTCGAAAGTGTCTGACAAGATGTACCACAACCATCCGAGCGCAGCGAGCAAAATCAAAGCACGGAGCAGAAGCAGAAGCTGACGGCGTGACGTATTCAATTGGCTACCTTTGGCGGCAAAGGTATCGCATTGGCAGCGGAAACAACAGAGCGCATCATTATGGGCATTGACCCCGGCACCACAATCATGGGCTACGGCATCATTCGTGTGGTGGGTAAGAAGCCTGAGATGCTCACCATGGGGGTGTTGCACCTGTCGAAGATCGACGATCATGCGCTGAAATTGCAGCGCATTTTCGACCGCTGCATTCAGTTGATTGATGAGTTCAATCCGGATGAAGTGGCTGCCGAAGCGCCATTTTTCGGGCAAAACGTGCAGTCGATGCTGAAGCTTGGCCGTGCACAGGGTGTGGCCTTGGCGGCTGCGCTGAGTCGGCGCATTCCGGTGGTGGAGTACGCTCCGCGGAAGATCAAGCAGTCGATTACAGGCAATGGCAATGCCAGCAAAGAGCAAGTGGCTGCCATGCTGTGCAGCGTGTTGAACCTCAAGCCCGCCGATTTGCCCAAGGAGCTTGACGCCACCGACGGCTTGGCAGCGGCCTTGTGCCACCATTTTCAGAGCAATTCACCTGCTTTGGGCAAGGGTTATAAGGGCTGGGAGGCTTTTTTGAAGCAGAATCCCGGACGTTCCAAGTAAGTGCATTTTCACTGCCGTCGGTTGGCGAGTAGGAGGGGTGGCCCTCCGTCGAACGGATTGGTGCGTCCGATTGTGCGTGCGTCGAGTCCGGCGGCGGTCACCACTGCGCGGTCGCCGTACCGCAGCCGCAGTTTATCGAGTGCTTCATAGAGCCGTATGCGTTCTTCGCTGTCGTCGAAGAGGTGAATTTGGTGTCCGCCGGTTACGAGGTGGCTGTAGCGCACCCCGATGAGCCGCACGAGCATGCGGCGGTTGTAGAGCCGGGTGAAGAGTTCGAGCACTTTGGGCACGAGCAGGTGATCGGCCGAGGTGTAGGGAATGCGCTCTTGCAAGCTGTAGGTGTTGAAGTCGGCGTAGCGCACTTTGATGGTGACGCAGGCCGAGACTTTGGCTCCGCGGCGCAGTTGAAAGGCCAGGTTTTCGGCCATGGCGATGAGGATGCCGCGGATTTTTTCCACGTCGGTTGTGTCGCGGTCGAAGGTGCGCTCAGTGGAGATGGATTTGCGTTCGGAGTAGGGCACCACCGGTGTATCGTCTTCACCGCGGGCTTTTTTCCAGATGACCACGCCGTTTTTTCCGAGCACTTGCTGCATCATTTCGGGCGGCATTTCTTGCAGGGTTTGGATGATGCGCACGCCGAGGTGGCGCAGGGTTTGCTGGGTTTTTTCGCCCACCATGGGGATTTTTTTCACCGGCAGCGGTGCGAGGAACATGCGTTCATTCCCCTTGATGATGTGCAGTTGGTTGTTGGGTTTGGCCTCGCCGGTGGCCACCTTGGCAACGGTTTTATTGGTGGATAAGCCGAACGAAATCGGCAATCCGGTTTCGCGCATGATGCGTTGGCGCAGCTCGCCCGCGAACTTCAAGCAGCCGAAGAAACGGTCCATCCCCGTTAAATCCGTGTAAAACTCATCGATGGAGCTTTTTTCATAGATGGGTACCGCTTCGCGGATGATCTCGGTGACCATGTCGGAATACTTCAAATAGTTCATCGAGTTGCCGCGGATGATGGTGGCTTCAGGACACAGCATGCGTGCGGTTTTCATTGGCATGCCCGAGTGCACACCGAAGCGACGTGCTTCGTAGCTGCACGATGCCACCACACCGCGGTCGCTCGTGCCGCCGATGAGGATGGGACGGTTGTTGAGCCGGCTGTCGGCCAAGCGCTCGACCGACACAAAGAAGGTGTCAAGGTCAAGGTGCATGATGGATTTTTCTGACATGCGCTTCGTTTTTGGGGGAATCAAATGTACGTTGAATGATAAAATAATTATCCCGTGTTGATAAATAAATTGTCATTGCGTGTACCTTTGCAGCATGCATTCGCACTACTCGCTTCGCTATGGCATTTGCTCTCCCGAAGAGGTGCTTGACCTCTACCAAACGGGCGGGTATGCGTATG
Source organism: Flavobacteriales bacterium (assembly GCA_036835325.1). Taxonomy (GTDB): domain Bacteria; phylum Bacteroidota; class Bacteroidia; order Flavobacteriales_D; family Sanyastnellaceae; genus CAMCHP01. Next base: position 4,464 of record DAITMF010000004.1, on the reverse strand, counting down.
CCTTGCTGGCCGATGTCAACAACACCTCAGCGCAGCTCGACTTTGTGCGAATGGCGCAAAAACGCGGGCATAAAGCCCTGCTCGGCGTTGATTTCCGCAACGGCGCCACGCGCGTGTACCTCGTCATTGCCCGCAACAACAAAGGCATCCGTGAAATCAACGATCACCTGGCGGCGCACATCCATCCGAAGCATCCCTTTCCCCAACGGGCACCGCACTTTGAACACTGCAGTGTGGTGTACCCGTACAGCTCGCCGGTGGTTGACCATCCTTCCCTCCATCCCCATGAATACATAACAATCGAACCCCACGAACTCAACCGCTTCCGCGTAAACGGCGTGGCCTACAAACACCCCTGCATCGCCTTGCCAACGCAAACTTTTCGCAGCAAAACCGATTTCAATACCCACCGTCTGCTGCGCGCCATCGATACCAACACCCTGCTCAGCAAGCTGCCGAAAGCGCAGGAGGCCCACCCCGACGACCGCTACAGAAGCGCCCAAGAACTGGCAACGCTTTACGCTGATTTTCCCGAATTGACCGATGCGGCCGATGCACTTCTCGACGGCTGTGAACTGCACTTCGAATTCGGTACCGACAAACCCCACAAGAACCAAAAAACCTACACCGGAAGCGCCGATGACGACGAACGGCTCATTCGCAAACTCTGCAATGACGGACTCGCCTACCGCTACCCAAATCCCGATGAGAAAATTTTGCAGCGCATCGACAAAGAACTCAGCATCATCAGCGAAAAGCAGTTTACCGCCTATTTTTTGATCAATTGGGACATTACCTCGTACGCACGGTCGAAAGGGTATTTTTACGTCGGTCGCGGCAGCGGCGCCAACAGCGTGGTGGCCTATTTGCTGCGCATCACCGACGTTGATCCCATCGAACTCGACCTCTACTTCGAGCGCTTCATCAACCTCTACCGGCAAAATCCGCCCGATTTTGACATCGATTTTTCGTGGACGGATCGCGACGACGTCACCCGCTACATCTTCGAGCGCTTCCCCAACGTGTGTCTGCTCGGCGCCTACAACACCTTCCAATACCGCGCCGTCGTGCGCGAGCTCGGCAAGGTCATCGGGCTGCCCAAGCACGAAATCGATCGGCTGAGCGACGGTCGCTTTTCCATGCACGAGCTCGATGAACTGTCACGGCTCGTCATCCGCTACAGCGAGCGCATCCACGGTTTTCCGAACAGTTTGGGCATCCATGCCGCGGGCATCCTCATCACCGAAACGCACATCCACGACCACGTCGCCACGTTTTTTCCGCCAAAGGGCTTTCCCACGGCGCAGTTCGACATGCTCATCGCTGAAGACGCCGGGTTTTACAAGTTCGACATCCTCAGCCAACGCGGGCTGGGCAAGATCAAAGACAGCTTGGGCATCATTGCAGAAAACCGGCCTGAGGCCGAGCAGATCGACATCCACGACCTCAATCGGTTCAAACGCGACGAGCGCGTGAAGCACTGTTTGCGCACGGCTGACGCCATTGGCTGCTTTTATATTGAATCGCCGGCCATGCGCATGTTGATGCGTAAGCTTCGGGTGGATGACTACCTGGGGTTGGTGGCGGCGAGCTCGGTGATTCGTCCGGGTGTGGCCAAAAGCGGCATGATGCGCGAGTACATTTTGCGCTACCGATTCCCTGAAAAGCGCGCCGATGCTCACCCCGTCATGCTCGACATCATGCCCGATACCTTCGGCGTGATGGTGTACCAGGAAGACGTTATTAAGGTCGCCCACTACTTCGCCGGACTCACCCTCGCCGAGGCCGACGTGCTGCGGCGTGGCATGAGCGGCAAGTTCCGCTCGCGCGAAGAGTTCGAGAAAGCCAAAGAGCAATTTTTCATCAACTGCCGCGAACGCGGACACGACGATGCGCTGTCGGCCGAAGTGTGGCGGCAGATCGAAAGCTTTGCCGGCTATGCTTTTGCGAAAGGCCATTCGGCATCGTACGCCGTGGAGAGCTACCAAAGTCTGTTCCTCAAGGCCCATTACCCGCTCGAATACATGGTGGCCACGCTCAACAATTCGGGCGGATTTTACAGCACCGAGCTCTACGTCCACGAAGCGCGGATGAAGGGCGCGCGCATCTCGCCGCCATGCGTCAACCGCGGACGCGGTGAGGCCGTGATTTTTGGCGATGAAATTGTGCTGGGCATGCAGTTCATCAAAGGCATCGATGCGCAAACCATCGACCGGGTGGTACGCGCCCGCGACGACGGCGTCTTTGCTTCGCTTGAAGACCTTGTTGACCGCACCGGTATGGGACTGGAGCAGCTGACTTTACTGGTGCGGGCAGGCGCCATGAGTTTCACCGGCGAAACCAAAAAGGCCCTGCTATGGAAGGCGCACTTTGTGCTCGGCCACGCGCCGCCGCCGGTCGCCACCGCCAAGTTGTTCGGACGGCCGCAGGGGAGCTTGCCCGAGCTCCCGCCGCTGCACAATGATCCGTACGACGACGCCTTCGATGAGCTTGAACTGTTCGGGTTTACGCTCGGTGATCCGTTCAGTTTGCTGCGCAACGAAGCCGAGGTTGAGCCCCTGTTGGCGGCTGAGCTTCCCGGTTTGATCGGGCAGCGCGTGAGCATAACGGGTTACCTTGTGACGGCGAAGCTGACTTCTACCACCAAGCGCGAGCAGATGTACTTCGGCACCTTCCTTGATCGCGCAGGCGATTGGCTCGACACCGTGCACTTCCCTGACATTGCCCGGCGCTATCCCTTTCGGGGTCGGGGTGTGTACCGCATCTTCGGAAAGGTGGTTGAAGAGTTTGACTGCATCTCGATTGAGGTCGCCGAAATGGAGCGTTTGGCCTTGGTTTCACGCGAGTGATGCCGTGTTTGGCCGGCTGCATTACCTTTGTTCGGCAACGCAATGACCCGCCACGACCTCACCGCATCCGCACGCAGTGCAATCATCAAGCAACTCGCCCATGAAGCGGGTTTTTTGCATTGCGGCATCAGCAAGGCCACATTTTTGGAAGACGAGGCGCCGCGGCTTGAGCAGTGGCTGAAGCAGGGCATGAACGGCCGGATGGGCTACATGGAGAACCACTTCGACAAGCGGCTTGATCCGCGTTTGCTGGTGCCCGGGGCGAAGTCGGTGGTGACCTTGCTGTTCAACTACTACACCGAGCAGCGGCAAACGGCGGCTGATGCGCCGAAGATTTCGATGTACGCCTTCGGCGAAGACTACCATTTTGTGGTGAAGCGGTGCATGAAGACGTTGATGCAACGCATCGCCGAGGAGATTGGCGAAGTCGATGGACGCGTGTTTGTTGATTCAGCGCCCGTGCTTGACAAGGCTTGGGCTGTGCGCAGTGGATCGGGATGGATGGGCAAGCACACGAACATCATTCGGAAGCAGGAGGGAAGTTACTTTTTCGTGGCCGAGTTGATTTTGGATTTGGAGTTGGAGGAGGATGGCCCTGTGACCGATCACTGCGGATCGTGCACCCGATGCATCGATGCATGTCCGACCGGTGCGATCATTCGTCCGTACACCGTCGACGGCTCGCGCTGCATTTCATACTTCACGATCGAGCTGAAAGATGCCATCCCGCAAGAGTTCAAGGGCAAGATGGACGATTGGATGTTTGGCTGCGACATGTGCCAGGAGGTTTGTCCGTGGAACCGGTTTTCCACCGCGCACACCACCGAAGAATTCACTCCCGACGAGCGTTTGCTCAGCTTCACCCGCCGCGACTGGCTTGAGATTACGGAAGACGTTTTTCGCGATCTGTTCCGCAAATCAGCGGTCAAGCGCACCGGCTACGAGGGTTTGCGGCGGAATGTGAGGTTTTTGGAGGGGTAGGGGGTGACTGAAGTCGAAGTACTCTGAAGCGGCTGAGCGAGGTGAAGCAGTTCATGTTAAACGTTTAAGGGCAACAAAAAAGCGAAACCTGTAATCAGGATTCGCTTTTCTCGTTTTGGGTGGGCGATGTAGGATTACTCCCTGCGGTCGTGAGCTCCCTTCGGTCGGTTCGAACCTACGACCCCTCCGACTGGAAGTCGGAGTGCTCTGAATCGGCTAAGTTCTGGAGAAGAAGTCGCTCAATAGCGGCACGAGATTTCCACGCTTTGATTTGACGCTCTCTGGCGAGGGCTTCTTGCTTGGTGAGAAACGATTCAGAATGGGCAAGCTTCCAATCTCGCGCTTTCGCCGTGAATCCTTTGTTTGCCGAAAGGTGCCGTCGCAGCCTTTCTTCGATCACGCCTGTTGTCTGCCCAACATAAAATCGGTCAAGCTGTCCAGAATACAAGATGTACACGTATGGCATGGCTTAAACGTTTAAGTGCAACAAAAAAGCGAAACCTGTAATCAGGATTCGCTTTTCTCGTTTTGGGTGGGCGATGTAGGATTACTCCCTGCGGTCGTGAGCTCCCTTCGGTCGGTTCGAACCTACGACCCCTCCGACTGGAAGTCGGAGTGCTCTGAATCGGCTGAG
>DAITMF010000003.1:0-109338 GCA_036835325.1 Flavobacteriales bacterium | reverse complement strand
CTCTTGCTCACTACTCACACTGTATGCTGATTTTCTGACAGCTTTAAAAAAAAGACCCACGGCAGTAAAGTTGTGGGGGGAATGGGGAGAAAAACACTTGCGTATGTCAAAAAAAATCGTATTATTTACGTAGCATACGCTACGTAATAGCGCTCGTTGGGTTTTTCGATTCAAACCCACCCCAACCCCCTCCACCCCATTTCCCTACCTTTGTACCTCTACCTCACTCATCCATCCAATACCATGAATAGCTTCCTAAGAATCCTCCCAATACTCGCCCTGGCCCTTATCAGCCTTAACCTCTCGGCTCAAGATGAAAAAATCCTCGACGCACTTGCCAAAGGTCCCGACCTCGACGTCGAACAACGCCAGGTGTCGTGGCTCAAAAACGACCACACAGCACACGTCATCGGAATCGTGGGTGAAGAAAAAGACGTCGCCAAGGCCTTCGAAGGCTATATGGGCAAACGCTACAAACTCAAATTCAGCCGCAACAAGGGGTGGCAAGAAGCCGCCGGCGTCTTCCTCGCTGACATCATCGCCGAAACCGCCATCTTCGCCTACTCCACCGAAACGTCGTCAGGTACTGTATACCTGCGCGTGATCATGGACCTCGGCGGCGCCAGCATCAATGCCCGTGAATACCCGCAAGCCAAGCAGTCGCTCGACCGCATGCTGGCCGATTTCGCCCGCCAATTCTACGGCGACATCTACGCGAAAGCCATCGATCAAGAAGAGAAGGAGCTCAAAAGCGTTGAAAAAGACCTCGCCAAACTCACCAAAGAGCGCCAAAAGGCTCAAAAAACGAAAGAAAAGGCCGAAAAGGCGATGAAAGACCTCGAAGCCGACATCCGCGAAGCGGAAAAAACCATCAACGAGGGCGCACAAGCCATCTCCGATAAGGAAGAAGCAGTGAAAAAACGCAAAGACCGCGTGGGTGAGCTCCGCAAAGGTGCCGACAAGGTGCGCCGCTAAACCTCTTCGCCATAAGTCTTCAAATACGCCGAGGTCTCTGATATCACCCGATCAAGCGGCGTAAACGAAAAGCCGGTCTTCTCCATACGAGCCGTTTCGTAACGGTTGTGCAAGCCGGCGTTGCGGATGTTCTCCCGCGTGATAAACGCGCGCTTGCCGGTAAACAAACTCACCAGTGACGCGCCAAGCCAACCGAGGGTCAACATCCACGGTCGAAGTTCTATGCGTGGAGGCTTGGTGCCCAATTCAGTGGCCATCTTCGTAAACAACTCACGCAGCGGTAAATGTCCGCCGTTGAGCAAGTACCGCTCGTTGGTCAGGCCGTTGTCCATCAAGTGAAAACAGGCGGCAGCGACGTCTTCCGCGGCGACAAATCCGTTGCTGCCCTGCGGGTACACGGGCAACCCCTGCGCGACTTTGGCAAACAGTTCGGTTGAGCTGCGGCCAAAGTCACCAACGCCCAAGATCACACTCGGATTCACAACGACCACTTCGAGGCCCTCTTCTCGGCCGCGCCACACTTCGCGCTCGGCGAGGTGCTTCGAGCGGCTGTAGTGGCTCAGCTCCGGACCATCTTTCCACTCATCGTCTTCCGTTACCGGGATGCCCTTCGTATTGCGGCCAAGAGCTGCGACCGACGAGATGTACACGAGCCGCTGCACTCCGCCATCCAAAGCGAGGTTGACCACGTTGGCCGTGCCTTCGACGTTGGTTTGGTACATGAGCCGACGGTCGTGGCGGTGAAACGACACCAGCGCCGCAGCGTGGAACACCGTTTCACATCCATCCAATGCATCTTCCAACGTGCCAAGGTCGATCACATCGCCCTCCACCCATTCTACCGCGGCCGGATCGAAGCCCGAATGCCGCAAAAATCGGTCGGTGGCGGCATGCGAACTGCCGCTGCGGATGATGGCCCGAACACGCGCTCCACGCCGCAGCAAGCCTGCAATCAGGTGCATGCCCACCATGCCTGTACCTCCGGTGACCAGATTCATGGCACAAAGGTAGCGAAGCAAGCGCCACGCCTTCGAGGGTTTTGGCTAATTTCGCGCCACGAAACCGAACGGGTCATGGAATACAACTTCAGCAGCATCGAAACCAAGTGGCAAAAGCGGTGGAATGACCGCCAACAGTACGCCGTCACCGAAGACAGCTCAAAGCCCAAGTACTACGTGCTCGACATGTTCCCCTACCCTTCGGGCGCCGGTTTGCACGTGGGGCACCCGCTCGGATACATCGCCTCTGACATCTTCGCGCGCTACAAACAACACCAAGGCTTCAACGTGCTGCACCCGATGGGCTACGATTCGTTCGGCTTGCCGGCTGAACAGTACGCCATCGAAACTGGCCAACACCCGGCCCTCACCACCGAACAAAACATCGCGCGCTACCGCGGCCAGCTTGATAAACTGGGCTTCAGCTACGACTGGAGCCGCGAGGTGCGCACCAGCGACCCAGAGTACTACCGCTGGACGCAGTGGATCTTCGCCCAGCTCTTCGATGCGTGGTACAACACCGATACCAACCGGGCTGAGCCCATCGCTACCCTCATCGAACGCTTCGAAACCAACGGCACCTACAACGTTAACGCGGCCATCGACGAATACTGGTACCGCCAGCTCGATCTGCAGCTCTTCCCGCAATTCAGCAAGTACTTCGAAGGCGAATTCACCGCCACCGACTGGAAAAGCTTCACCGAGGCACAAAAACAGCTGGTGCTCATGCACTTCCGCCTAACCTACTTGGCCGATTCGGTCGTCAATTGGTGTCCGGCCCTTGGCACGGTGCTCGCCAACGACGAGGTCGTCAACGGACGCTCCGAACGCGGCGGCCACCCGGTTGAGCAAAAGCTCATGCGCCAATGGATGATGCGCATCACGGCCTACGCCGAACGTCTGCTCACTTCGCTCGATACGCTCGATTGGAGCGATAGCCTGAAAGAAATCCAACGCAACTGGATCGGACGTTCAGAGGGGGCTCGTGTTGTTTTTGCTTTGGATGGATGGGACGCGGAAATTGAAGTGTTCACCACCCGACCCGATACCATCTTTGGTGTCGATTTTATGGTTTTGGCCCCTGAACACCCTTTGGTGGCCCAAATAACCTCATCCACCCAAAAACAAGAGGTTGAAGCCTACATTGCCCGAGCAGCCATGCGCAGCGAGCGTGAACGGATGGGTGAGGCCAAAGAAGTGAGCGGCTGCTTCACCGGAGCCTACGCGGTTCATCCGCTGACCGGACGAAAACTGCCCGTGTGGATTGCCGAGTACGTGCTCGCTTCGTACGGCACCGGCGCCATCATGGCCGTGCCTGCGGGCGACGAACGCGACTGGAAATTCACGCGCCACTTCAACATCCCCATCACCAACATTTTTGGCAACAATGACCTCAGCGAGGGTGCAGTTTCAGGGACGGATGTCGCCCTGTCGTCGTCTGATTTTTTGGATGGATTGAAGGGCGACGAGGCCAAGCGCCGCGCCATTGAAGCCCTCGAAGAAGGAGGCGTTGGCCGTGGTAAAATCAACTACCGACTGCGCGATGCCGTGTTTAGCCGTCAACGCTACTGGGGAGAGCCCTTCCCGGTGCAGTATGCCGACGGTTTGCCGCAGCTGGTGAACGATGCCGACCTGCCCATCGCCTTGCCGGAAGTCGACAAGTACCTCCCTACCGAAAGCGGTGAACCACCGCTGGCGCGCGCCAAGAACTGGGTATCGAACAGCGGACATCCGCTCGAAACCAACACCATGCCCGGATGGGCCGGCTCAAGCTGGTACTTCTTGCGGTACATGGATCCGCACAACACCGAAAGCTTCTGCGACCGCAGCAAATCCGACTACTGGGGCCAAGTCGACTTCTACATGGGCGGCGCTGAACACGCCACCGGACACTTGCTCTACAGCCGTTTTTGGACGAAAGTACTGCACGACCTCGGCCACATCGGCTTTGACGAGCCCTTCAAAAAGCTCGTCAACCAAGGCATGATTCAAGGACGGTCGAGCTTCGTGCACCGGGTTGCGGGAACCAACTCCTTCGTCTCGGCCGATCTCGCCAAAGAGCACGAAACCCAACGCCTTCACGTTGACATCTCCCTTGTTGACAACGACAAGCTCGATACCGACGGCTTCCGCAACTGGCGGAGCGAATACGCCAATGCCGAGTTCATCACGAACGACGCAGGTGATTTCGTGTGCGATTGGGAAATCGAGAAAATGTCGAAATCGAAGTACAACGTGCAAACGCCCGATGAACTCGTTGAGAAATTCGGGGCCGATACCCTGCGTTGCTACGAGATGTTCCTCGGTCCGGTCGAGCAGCACAAACCGTGGGATACCAAAGGCATCAACGGCGTTCACAACTTCCTTCGCAAGCTGTGGCGTTTGTACCACACTGCCGACAACACCTTCAATGTAAGTGACGAAGCGCCCACGTCCGATGAGCTGCGCACCTTGCACAAAACCATCAAGAAGGTCACCGAAGACCTTGACCGCTTGTCGTGGAACACCGTCGTAAGCGCGATGATGATTTGCGTGAACGAACTCACCGAACAGAAATGCAACAAGCGCGGCATCCTCGAGGTGTTACCCGTGCTGCTGTCGCCGTATGCGCCGCACATCAGCGAAGAGCTGTGGGAGCTTCTCGGCCATTCAGATTCGGTGACCGAAGCGGCATGGCCGAGCTACAACGAAGACTACCTCGTGTCGTCAACCATCAGTTACCCCGTGCAGTTCAACGGCAAAATGCGCTTCAATCTGGAGTGCGACCCGTCGTTGCCCGCTGCAGAGGTTGAAAAACTGGTGCTGGCGCACGAACGCACCGCCCACTACCTCGAAGGCAAAGCCCCGCGCAAGGTGATTGTGGTGCCCGGCCGCATCATCAACATCGTCGCGTAATCAGTCGGCGCTTTCGGCCGCATCGCCCAAATCGACGATTCGGAACTCTACACGGCGGTTGCGCTGGTGCTGTTCGTCGGTGCAGTCAACCCCGTCGGCGCAGTGGTTCACCAATTGCGTTTCTCCGTATCCGCGTGCAATCAAGCGGTCGGCCTCAATGCCTTGATCAATGAGGTACTGACGAACGGCGTCGGCACGGCGTTGTGAGAGCTGCAGGTTGGCAGCTGCTTCGCCACGCGCATCGGTGTGCGCCATGATTTCGCCCGACATGCCGGGATAACGCACGAGCAGTTCGTAGAAGGTGTCGAGGTCTTGCTTCGCTTCTTGTCGGATGGATGCGCTGGCGAGGTCGAAGTAAATGTGGAAGAGCTCAATGACGAGATCCTTCTCCACCTTCACATCAATCGGAAGCGGCGGAGGAACGGCCATGCGGTCGGGCTCCAGGGCGATGGTCACGGCGTGGCATTGATCGGTTTGCGGCATCACCGTGACCACTTCGTGGATGGGGATGAAGGCCGCCTTGTTCACGCTCACTTCGTAGGCCGTGCCGGCTTCGACTTCGGTGAAGAAGGCGCCGCGGGCGTTGGTTAGGATGGTTTTTTCATTTCCGGCTTCGTCGCGAAGGGTAAGTTCAGCCTCGGCAAGAGGATTGCCGTAGGTGCTGTGTGCCACTACGCCGCAGAGGTAGCCGGGGGTGAAGCCGGGTGCCTCGAGCGGACTCATCGCTACCTGCACGCTCATCCGTTGGCCGCTTTTCAAACCGGTGGTTTGGCAAACGGCTTCGGCGGTGCATCCGCCGTCGGCCATGTAGCGTTCGTGCGTGGCTTGAAGCCTCACGCGTACATCTTCATCAACGATGAACGAGAAGCGTCCGTCAACGTCGGTAAAGTCAACATCGCGGTAGTTGTTGCCACCGAAGAGCTCAACCCGCGCGTTGGGAATCACGGCTCCGCTCACACAATCAACGAGCAATCCGTCAATGCGCACGCCGGTGGTTCGCTTGAAGAAGAGCACATCATCGCCCTTGTCAGGGTTTCGGTTGGATGAGAAAAACCCGGTGTTGCCATCGGCGTCAAAGTGCATCCCGAAATCGTCACGGGGACTGTTGATGGGCCGACCGAGGTTTTCGGGGACACCCCATCGCCCATCGCCCATCCGCGCAGCGCGAAAAACATCCAAGCCCCCAAAACCGGGGTGCATGTCAGATGAAAAGTAGAGGTTCCCTTCCGCGTCGAAGCTTGGGAACACCTCATTTCCGCGGGTATTGATGTGCGCGCCCAACGGCTGCGGCGCTGACCATTCGCCCGAAGACGATCGCTCGACAAAGTACACATCCATCCCTCCGATACCGCTCTCGCGATCTGAGGCAAAGACGAGGGTTTTGCCATCGGCTGACAAGGCCGGATGGGTTGAAGTGCATTCGCTGTTGATGAAGGGCAGCGCTTTTTGCGCAACCCATGCGCCATCGGGACCCAGCAGGTAGTGCTTGATTTGCACGCGGGTGTTGTTGAAGGCATCGTAGCGGCGCACGCGGTCGGTCACATCGCTCGTTGAGAGGAAGAGTTCGCGTCCGTCAGCGCTAAAGCAGAGCGGACCGTCATGGTAGGGTGTTAGTGGCAAGTCGGCAGCCGGCACAGGCGATCCAAACTCGTTCTCACCTTGGCGCGGCGCGGCGTACACGTCGGTAAAGCGCTGGCCGGTCCACGGGTCGTACTCGCCATCGCGGCGGTTGACGCCTTTGCGGTTGGTCGTAAAGTAGAGCGTGCCTTTGTGCACAACCGGGGCAAAGTCGAGGTCTTCGCTGTTCACCGAAATCGGCACCACCCTGATGTCGTTGCTGACTTCAGCGCCTGCGGCCAAGCCACGCGCCCAAGCGTGCAGTTGGCGCGCCTCGTGCAGCTTTTCGTCGTTGGTTTGCGCTGCCATGTACTTCTGGAGCCATGTCGCAGCCTGCTCGTACTTCTCATTGGCGATGAGTACTTGTGCAAACATGCGCTTCACCTCGGGGTCTTCGTTCATCAAGGCCGCGCGGGTGAACCAGTACTCGGCTTGCAAGAGCTGGTTGGTGCGCCAGTAGGCGATGGCCAGGTTGGTGATGGCCTTGTCGTTGTCGAGATCGCGGCGAATGGCCTGCTGGTACAGCTCGATTGCCTCCGGGTAGTGGTGGTGGCGAAAGGCCTCATCGGCGCGCTTCGTTTGCGCGGTGAGCGTTGCTGTTGTGCAGAGAAAAACAGAGAGGATCAGGTATGAGGTGAGGTGACGCATAAATCAGAAGAATCGGGGGTGGGTGTATCCGTCGCGTTTTTTCTTGAGGGCATAGCCGAGGAAGAACTCGTGCGTGCCCGCGTGGCCTTGCATGCGGGTGATGGTGTAGTCAAAGGCGTAACCCATGCGGAGCTGTGCCGTGAGGTCGTAGTCGAACATCAAACTCACTGAATCGCCCCAGCGGATGTTCGTCCCCAACCAAATCACTTTGTTGAGGTTCACGAGTGCCCCGGCATCCACTTGAACCGGTGCGCCTTCTACATAGCGCACTTGCGCTACCGGCTGGATGTTCACGTTTCGGCCGGCTTTGAACACGGCACCGGCCGTTAAGAACGCGTGTCGACGCGTTTCGAACAGGGCAGTCACGCCCGATTCGCTGTTCATGAAGCGTTGATCGGTTTCGAGCAAACGCGGCACCGAGAAGCCCACAAAGAACTGCTCGGTTTGGAAGTAGCTGCCGAACCCGAAGTTGTAGTACGGCAACGCGATGTCGGCAAAAGGTATGGCTTCATCGCCCTGTTCGTAGGGGTTGGTTTGGGCCCAATCCATCCGTTGGCTGCCGTACTCGGCTGAAAGTCCGAACGACAAAGCGCCTTCGCGCATGCGCATCTTGTACGAGAAGGCACCCTGCACGGCGATGTCGCGCGAAATGCCGATGCGATCGCGGAAGAGGTTCAAACCCGCCCCAAATCCGTTGCGCGAGATAGGCGCGTGCACAAACACGTTCTCGGTGGTGGGTGCGCCGTCGAGGCCCGCCCATTGGTTGCGGTAGAACAAACCCGACTCAAGGGCGTCTTTTGATCCTGCAAAGGCAGGATTAATCGACATTTGGTTCCACAGGTATTGGGTGGTGCCAAAGTACTGCTGAGCGCGCAAATCAAGCTGTGAAGCGCAAGCCATCAACAATACGAGAAGGTAGACTTTGGTATTCATCGGTGTGTGTGCTTAGTGGTGGAGGGTGATGTAGCCCTGGCCCAAGGTCTCGCCGGTGGCTTTGTTGGTCAAGAGGTAGAAGTAGGTGCCATCGGGAAGCGGCTGTCCGTTCCAGGTGCCTTCCCAGTCGTTGGCGTAGTTTTCGGTGCTGTACACTTCGCGGCCCCAACGGTTGAACACCGTTAGCTCATTGGCCGGGAAACGGTGAATGCCCTCAACCATGAAGGCGTCGTTGACGCCGTCGCCATTGGGTGTGATGATGTCGGGAATCCGCAAAAACGGGAACACGCGAATCTTCACGGTTGCTGTTGCGCAGAGGTCAGGACATCCGCTCAAACACAAGCGGTACACCAACTCGTCTTCTCCGGCGAAACCTTCATTGGCAGTATAGCGAATTAGCGAGCCCTCAACAACTTCGGCGCTGCCGTTCACCGGCGGTGTCACCACGGTGATGGTGTAATCAACCGGACCGGGGTTGTCGTTCAAGGTAACTGCAAAACTGGGCCGTTCGCCCTCGACGAGCTCGTAGAAATCGTCTTCGGCAGTTGGGTCGAGCGGTACGTACACGGTAACCTCATCGCTCGAGTACACGCCGCACCCTTCGTTGTACAACGACCACACAGCCAAGTGCGTTTCACCCGGAACCATGCCGCTGACAGCTGATACTTGGCTGTTCGGACTGGCAAAGGTGAGGTCTTCGTCGGGTGCCGACCATACGCCATTCAATGCCGTGTTGTTGACGGCTTGTACAACGGCCGACCCATCTGCGCAGCCCAACGTGTTGGCGCCTGCGTAGGCTTGTTCTGAGGGGATGACATCTACTTGAACCTGAATCGTTGATGATAAACTCCAACAGTTGCCATCAAACACCGACAACGACCATGAACCCGATTGGCTCACTGCCGCATTGTTGATGCTGTATTCAGGCGAGTCGGTCACCTCTTGCGCTGAGCCGGGAAGGGTCCACGCATAGGCATCAGCCCCGTTAGATGAACTAACCGTCAAGACCTCACCAACGCACACGGGCGCGTTGCTGCTCAGCGCAGGGGCTGCCGGCAGAGGAAGCACGTCAATATCGAGCGTAAAGGGCACCGAGGCGCAGTTGCCATTGCTCACCACCAACGTGTAGGTGCCTTCGTTCAAAACATTCGCATTGACGATTGCAGGCGGCGCTGCCGTGTTCGCGGTGTAGCCGTTTGGCCCCGTCCATGCATAGCTGCCGGCTTGCGCTGTGGTTGAGAACGTGAGGGTTGAACCGGCGCACACTTCAGTGGGCGAAGCTGTAAACACCGGCTGAGCAGGATTGGCATTCACCACCACCTGAACAGGTAGCGATGAACTGGTTGCGCAGTTGGCCAACTGCACCCATACGGTGTACTCGCCCCCGTCGTCAACCGAAACGTCGGTCAATGTGAGGTTGGGCACCGGTGTCACCACCGGGCCCGAAGGGGTTTCCCAGTGGTAGGTTTGCGCGCCTGAATAGGCGCTCGTGTTGAGCGTGAAGTTTTGACCTTCACACACTGATGCACCTGACACAATGGTCGGTAGCGGTGGGGCAGTTGTGATGGTAATCTGTGCCGATGCAGCTGGGGAGGTGCAGCCAAATTGGTCGGTTACCGCCAACGAGTACACACCCGATTGCCCTTCAGAGGCGTTGAGGATGGTCGCCGATGGCTGCGATGAAAAGTAGTTCGGACCGGTCCAGGTGTAGCTGTAAGTGCCACCGCCACCGGTGACGTCGGCGACGAGCTGTACAGGGTCAGTGCCCGTTGCACACGGGAAGAACTGGTCGTTCAAAGTGACTTCAGGACGCGCATTCACCGACAAGGTGAAGGGCTGCGAAGCAGAGGTCACGCATTGTCCGATTTGCACCTGCGCTGTGTAGGTGCCGCTATTTTGGATGAAAGCCTGCGGGATGACGAGCTGATGGTTGTTGTTGTCAAGTTCTTCGCCATCGAGGAACCAAGTGTACTCAACAAAGGCTCCGCTGTACGAAGGCACGCTCAATACCGTTCCGGCGTTTTCACACACCGATGCCGACCCTGTGATTTGCGGGGTGGTCAAGCTCGGGATAACCACTTCAAGGGCATCACAACTCAATCCGCTGTAAGTATTCTGCTCTGCACCAGGATCAGCAACATCACCGGTTCTCGGCACCCCCAATGGATTCTGAGGCACAATGTTCAACGCCGGCATAAAGGCGGCAAATGTGCTCCGGTAGTCGAGGTCGCCGCAGTTCGCCACCTCAACACAAGGCGGCAATCCTTCAAGCGCTTGCACAGCATACACAAACTCGCAGGTGGTTCCCAGCGGAATGCTATCCCACTGCGCGATTAATGTTCCGTTTTGGATGGATGGCAGTGCGGCCAATAGGCCTTCACACTCAGGAACAATGCTTCCGGGCACCAACTGAATGCCCAACGGAAGGTCATTGACCAAACGCACGTTGTAAGCGTTTCCGGTGGATGCTTGGGTGTGGCCCACACTTATCGTAACGAAGGTTTGACCTTCGGGCAAGATGCTGTTTTCAAAGAAACTCACCGTGACTTCAAGCTCAGGCTCAACCACGGTTAAGGTGGTTGTAGCAAGCTCACTCACTTGCAAGCCGTTGTTCGGGTTGGTGTAACGCAAACGCGCTTCCGTCACCAGTGCTTGATTGCTCTGGTTCAAGGCACTGTTCAGCACGGTTGCAGTGAACACGAGGTTCAGCACTTCAGGAATATTGTTTAGTGTGTTCGCATTCGTAACGCTGCCTGTATTTATGTTGATTCGGCGACGCTGGTTTTCTGTGCCGCTTCCAATCGGCGAAATCACGGCGTTGTTTAATAGTGTGGTATACCCTCCGTTTGCCAAGGTGACTTGAGATACCGATTCAAAAGAGAGCAAGGCCTCCACTGACAACCCCTGGGGCAAATCAACCTCAATCGCTGCGCCCGATGTAACCCCTTCAGGCATCTGCATGGCCATGTTGAAGGTCACCAACTCGCCAATGTGCACCTGGCCGGTTTGCCCGTGGCCAGGCTGTACACTCACAACGTTGAGGGCAACTTCAGGTCGTGCCAATTGCACGTTGCATGATGCGCTTACCGGGTCAAAATAGTCGACTCCGCCCGGCGCGGATGTCCATGAGGCTAAACTGGTGTTCACAAACATCCGTCGGCTTTGAGCAGTGTTGCGAATCCGGCACCTGTGCTGCACAAAAACGCGCCCTGCAGTGCCTTGGTTTACGGTTGAAACAACGAGGCCTGCGCCGTACAAATCACCTGAATACGTCACGGGGGTTCCATCGAACAGGGTAACGCCATCAACACTGCACTGGTGCAATTGGTCGGTGGGTGGGAAATAGTTCACAATGACGTCATAGGCCGGGGCGTCGCCGATGTTCCGCAGTGTGGTTCTGAAGGTCACCCAGTCAAAGGCATCCACGTTCTGCGCGCTCGCAGTGAGAAAAAAGGTCGCGTCGTACGGCGCCAATACGGCGTCAGCATTGTCAACGGCCAATACGCCTTTGAAAATCTGCAGGTTGGGCGCGCCAACGTCAATCGTTGTGTACGACAACGAGGTCGCCATTTGATTGCTGCTGTTCACCGAGGTTAGTCGGGCAAAATTCGAGTGGCGCAAAAACGGCGCAAACGGCTCGCCCGAAACAGGAATGGAGATATCGACCGACACTATGGCCGGTGAACCGGGCACCGAGGCAGGTATGTCGCCCCATTCAATGCGCAAGCTGTTGTTGGATGCATTGATGGTGATTGCCTGCGGGATGATGCCCTGGTTATCGGTAGGCGCGTGCACAATATCTGTGCCAAAGGCGAGGTTCAAGTCGCTGACAATGTGCACAGGGATGGGGAAAAGGTCTTCGAAAACGGCGTCGTTCAAGGCGACGCCATCGGAGGTCATGGTGATGCGGTACACGACGTTCTCACCTGCCGTGTACTTCAATCCGTTGGCGGGTGCGCTCACCACTTCTTTGGTAAACTCCGGCGCCGGAATGCTCACACCCACTTCAAAAGGTCGCACACAGGCCGTTTGGCCGGGCAAGGTATAACTCACCGTTCCGTCGGCAAACAACCGGTCGCGCGCAGCAATGACCGACCCATTGGTGTAAAAGGTGCCAATCTCGGTTTCGAAGGTGAAACTCCCTTTCGCACAAGGGCCATTTGCACCTCCTTCAGCAATGAGATCAACCGTTAATAGGGTTTGTCCGCCGCCCAAAGAGGTGGTCGTCACATTCACAGGCTGACCATCGATTTGCGCATTTCCGATGTAATTCAAGCCGTCGGGAATGGTCAGTTCAAGCAGCAATTCATCAACACCTGTGATTGTGCCGGCCATTTCATAATCGACGCCCAACGTGAGCACTTGGCCCGGAGCAATAATGTCCGCATCCGCCACAGGCGAAAACGTCAAATGATAGAGATTAATAGGCAAACTGGCTTGCACCTGCGGTGCCTGATTCGAACTGAATGAAATGTCGGTGATCACGGCCAAACTGTCGCATGTGGCAACTTCAGGCCCCGTGGTGGGCTCTAGCAAAAACACGGCTTTTACGTCTTGTGGGTTCGAACTCCCCATAACGTTGTTGCACTGCATCGTGAAGTTTCCTGTACCTCCAATGGTGGGCTGCTGGGTTACCACACAGCCGGGCGTGCTCATCATAAGCTGCACATACGCCAAACCCGATGGGATTTGCGCAGTGAGGTTCATGCCGGTCACCAACTGGTTCGTCGCAATGTTCGCTGCCAATGTGTATTCGATGGCGTTGCACGCGCCTCCGACAACATCGCCCGGTAGCCGCGACAATGAGGTGCGGTAGGGTATGGGTGAAACCTGCGCGCTGCTTGGTGCGAATGCTATCGATCCGTTCTCACCGGTGGCTGTGTCGCCGTAGCGGAAAACCGGTTGGGTGCTTAGTTGCACCGGGACAAACAGTTCGCCCACCAGTGTTGCACACAGCTCAACCGAAAGCACGATGCCGCCTTGCACCATCGCGCCAACAGGCAGATTCACCACAGCGAAACTGTATCCCGAAGTACCGGCTACCGCACGGTTCGGATCGCCTTCAACAAGGTTGGGGTCGTTCAACGCGGCGCCTGAAAACGTCCCCACCACCGTCACTTGCGATGCGGGGATGTCTTGCCCCATAAACGAGGCCGAGAACGTTGCCGCAGGCATTTGCGGCGGCAGAAACACGCGCAGGTAAGGCTGATAGCCCACCGCACCGTTGTTTTCAAGTGAAATGGAGAAACAGGCTTCTTCGTTGACAAGCGACTCTAACGGACCGCCAAGCGCGCCGTCAAGCGTTTGTGCTGACAGCGTCAGCTGAAAAAACCCGATGAAAAGCGCCAAAAACGCCGTCCTCGTGATGATAGTGTGCATCGTTTTCGTGTGGTTAACTGACTCGTTTTACGAGCTGTCAACCCACGACGTTTGTCAGACACCGACTGAGCATGGTGTAGGAAAACGGCCTACATCTGCCCTGAACACCCTAGTCTTCCGAAGGCCTGAAAAGGTCACCCATGAGGTCGCTGAACGAAACCCCTCCTTCGAGCACTTCCTTTCCGAGCATTGAGCACTCGCCCAAACCGTGCAGCACAAACTCCATGTAGAGCAAGAGGTCGTCTCCGGCTTCAGGGACGTACTTCTTCGCCACCGCTTCGAGCCCCGGAACACCGCGCAGTTTGTCGGCATACTCGGCGTCGCTGTCGCTGTCGAGCAGTTCAAGCTCGTTGCGTTCAAACCACTCGGCAATGCTGCTGTAGGGGTTGTCAATCTTGCCCTTTCGCGCAAGCTCAGGGTCTGGGAAAATCTGCGGGAAACGCGTGCGAATCGCCAACCCAATGAGGTTGAGCGCCACGGGCTCGGGTCCTTCCTGCTCGCCTTCGTAGACGAGCTCCATTTTGCCGGTCAGCGCGGGTACAATGCCGAGCAGATCGGTCAGTCGTGCTGAGGTGCGGGCATCACCGGTGTTCAGCGCCCTCAACTCGGCAGTGCTCACGAGCGATTCGTGGGCGCTGATGGTCAAACGGGCCGACACACCGCTACGGGCATCTACAAATTCCGATCCGCGGGCTTCAAAGGCGACTTGTTCAACCAACTCTGCCATCAATTCAGGCACGCGAACACGTTGCCGTTGTTCGGCGTTCAGCTTCGCTTCTTGGCGGGTGATGATCAATGAATCTTCAATGCTGCGCGGATAATGCGTCAGAATTTGCGACTGTATGCGGTCTTTCAACGGAGTGATGATGGCGCCGCGGTTGGTATAGTCTTCGGGGTTTGCGGTGAACACGAAGTGCACATCCAACGGCAAGCGCAGGTTGAAACCGCGAATCTGGATGTCGCCTTCCTGCAAAATATTGAACAAGGCCACCTGAATGCGGGGTTGAAGGTCGGGCAGTTCGTTGATGACGAAGATGCAGCGGTTGGCGCGTGGCACCAAACCGAAGTGAATCACGCGTTCGTCGCTGTAATCGAGTCGCAAGTTGGCGGCTTTAATGGGGTCAACATCGCCGATGAGGTCGGCCACCGACACGTCAGGGGTGGCAAGCTTTTCAACGTAGCGTTCGCTGCGGTGAATCCAGCGCAAAGGCGTTGCGTCACCTTGCTCAGCCACCATTCGGCGTGCTTCGGCCGATAGCGGCTGCATGGGGTCGTCGTTCAACGGTGCGCCGTCAACGGCAGGGATGTATTCGTCGAGCAGCGCCGTCATGAGCCGCGCGATGCGCGTCTTGGCCTGTCCGCGCAAGCCGAGCAAATTGATCGAGTGGCGGGCAAGAATGGCGCGCTGCAGTTGCGGAATCACGGTATCGTCATAGCCGACAATGCCTTCGAAGACGGTTTTGCCGTTTTGCAGACGTTCAATGAGGTTTTCGCGCAATTCGTCGCGTACCGTGCGAGGCGTGTAGCCGCTTGCTTTCAGTTCGCCCAAGGTTGCGGGCTGTGTTGCTGTGGTTGACGCCATGTCAGAGTTTTTTCCGTCGGTTTTTTTCAAAATCAGAGAAGATCATATCGGCCAGTCCGTTCAGGCCGGTGAAGAACGCCCTGCCGTTGTTGGCTTCGGTGAACTGGTCAACGAAGCTTTGCAGGTAAGGGTCAGAGGCGATCATAAAGGTGGTAATGGGGATGTTCAGCTTGCGGCAGCGACGCGCGAGGTTCAAGCATTTGCCCACGATGTACGGGTCAAGTCCGAAGCTGTTTTTGTAGTATTCTCCATTCTCGTAGAGGCATGAGGGTTTGCCGTCGGTGATCATGAAGATTTGCTTGTTGGCTGTTTTTCTTCTTCGAAGGATGTCCATCGCACGTTCCAAACCGGCTACCGTGTTGGTGTGGTACGGACCGACCTGGAGGTAAGGAAGGTCTTTGATTTGGATTTCCCACGCATCGTTGCCGAAGACAACAATGTCGAGGGTGTCTTTGGGGTATTTTCGGAGGATGAGCTCACTCAGCGCCATGGCGACCTTCTTGGCCGGGGTGATGCGGTCTTCGCCATAGAGGATCATCGAGTGCGAGATGTCGATCATGAGCACAGTCGACGTCATGGAGCGGTATTCGCGCTCAACCACTTCAAGGTCGTTCTCGGTAATCATGAACCCCGAATCTCCGGCTCCAGAGCGGATTTGGGCATTGCGGAAGCTCTCGCTGAAGTCAATCTGCTCGGTTTTATCGCCAAACCGGTAACTGCGGCGGTTTTCAGTGGGTTCGTCGCCACCGCCCAATTGCCGCGTTGAGTGTCCGCCGGGATTGCCCTTCTTGAGGTTTCCAAAGATTTGGTCGAGGGCGCGCTGTCGAATGGTTTGCTCGCCTTTGGCCGTTAAACCACCGCCTCCTGCCCCCTGTTGATTCGGGTCGCGGAGGTAGCCGTTCTCAATCATTTCATTGAGGAAGTCGTCAAGGGTATACTCCTCATCAAAGAGCGAATATTCTTTGTCGAGCTCACGCATCCATTCAATCGCTTCGTCAACATCTCCGGAGGTGTGGGTCACAAGCTCCATAAAAATGTCGCGAAGTCGTTCAAAGCGCGATTGCTGATTGCGTTCAGGGTTGTACTCTGTAAATCGGAATCCGAGCATGGAATGGTAACGGCTTGCTGTTGATAACCGTCGAAGGTACGGGTTTAGAAATCGGGGTAAATGACGTACTTTTAACCTTGGGAAAGACTGTATAGTTCACCCAAGTCCAAAATCTTGCTGCCAATGAAGATCTTGCCGTTTCTGCTGTTTTCTCTCTCTGTGCTTTCCGGTATTCACGCGTTTGGTCGTCCGCTCGCTCAGAAACTCAAAGCCGTCGTGGGCTTTGAAGAGAACAGTGCGCGGCTTTCCGAAGAGGCGAAGGCCGAATTGCAGCTCTTCCTAAGCCGCAGCGAAGGCCTGGTGGTGGAGAAAATCGACATTGTAGCGATGTGCGGTGCCAATGAATCAAGCTTCCACACCCTAAAACTGTCGCGCGAGCGCACCCAAGAGGTGTACCGCATCTTGACGGGCGAACTGCCCGATTTCGGCGACTATGAGCTGCGCTACTTCGACCCGTCGATGCTCGAAGCCGCAGAATTCGAGCGAAGCAACTGCGTCATTGTCACGGCGTACTTCCTCAAAGACGAAGTGCCCATTCTCAATGACCCTCCGCGTGAGCTCTTCCCTGAAGAATTCGCCGATTCTGGTGTGATACCCACTTCGCTGGCCAAAAGCTCGCATCCATCCATCCAAAAAAACAGCAAAGAAAATGCCAAAGGGGCGGCGAAGTTCACGATGCAAAACATCCACTTCGAGGGCAACAGCGCGCTGTACACCGAACGGTCTGAACCGACGCTGAACGAGGTGCTGGCTTTCCTCAGCAAAAATCCGTCGTACAAGGTGCACCTGATCGGCCATGTCAACGGCAACATGGGCCGCGCATACCTCAAAAAAGTGGGCAAAAGCAACCCTGAACGCAAGGTTTACAAAAACGCTGAGCACTTGTCACGCGCCCGTGCTGAAAGCATACGCGACTTTCTTGTGGCCAATGGCATCGACGAAGCGAGCATTTCGTGCGAAGGACGTGGCGGCAAAGACAAAGTCTACAACAAGCCGCGCAACGAGCGCGAAAACGAGGCCAACCGCCGCATCGAAATCGTTCTCACCCGCTGATTACCCCCAACGGCCGCCGGCGTTAAGGTACTCAGCAATTTGCACTGTATTTGTGGCTGCACCCTTGCGCAAATTGTCGGCAACAATCCACAGATTTATCGCTTTCGGATGACTGTGATCGCGGCGAATGCGTCCCACAAACACCTCATCGCGGCCTGAAGCGTACAACGGCATCGGATAGGTGGTCATCTCAGGACGGTCTTGCACCACCACTCCCGGAAAACTGCTGAGCAAGCGGCGCACCTCACCCAAATCGAAATCGCGCTCAAACTCAATGTTGACCGATTCTGAGTGGCCGCCAACGACGGGGACGCGCACCGCAGTGGCTACAACGGCCACTGAGTCATCGCCCAAAATTTTCTTGGTTTCGTTGGTGAGCTTCATCTCTTCCTTGGTGTAGTCGTTGTCGAGGAAGACATCGCAATGCGGAATCACGTTGCGATCAATGGGGTATGGGTACACCATGGCACCCTCCTCTCCCCGCCGCTCACGCTCCATCTGTGCCATGGCAGCGGCTCCGGTTCCCGTCACCGATTGGTAGGTCGAAACAATCACCCGGCGAATCCCGAAGGCATCGTGCAACGGCTTCAACACCATCACAAGCTGGATGGTCGAGCAGTTGGGGTTGGCAATGAGCAGGTCATCGGCCGATAAAACCGACCCGTTGACCTCAGGCACAACCAGTTTGTGACCTTCGTGCATGCGCCATGCCGACGAATTATCGATCACCGTTGTGCCTTGTTGCGCAAAGCGCGGTGCCCACTCCAAACTTACGCTGCCCCCGGCACTGAACAGCGCAACATCGGGCTTGCGAATCAGTGCCTCATCAATCGACACCACCTCGTGGTCGGCACCATTGAAGCGCACCATTTTACCGGCCGAACGCGCCGAAGCAGCCGGAATGATCTCTGACACAGGGAATTGACGCTCTTCAAGCACCTTGAGCATGGTTTGACCCACCACACCGGTGGCACCTACCACCGCGATTTTTAACGGTTTCTTCATGACCAACTGCCGCTTAACACCTTGCGGCCTTAGCAAATGTAGTATATTTAGCCACCTTGAACGAACGCTCAAAGCCACTATGCGCGCGCTTTTCATCGCTTTTTTCACACTGCTCGTTGTACATCCTTTCGCACAGGTCAACGACGACTTCAACGACGGTGATTTCACCAACGGAACACTCTGGTCAGGCACCGATGCCGACTTCATTGTTAACGCATCGAACCGCTTGCAGCTGAACTCAGCTGCTGCCGGTCAGTCGTACCTCAGCACGTCGTTCACCGAAACCTCGCTCGACGATAAAGAATGGCGTTTTTACATTCGCCAGAGTTTCGCCGGTTCGGGAAACAACTATTCGCGGGTTTACTTGACTTCAAACCAAGCTAACCTGAGCTTCACCGGGAGTGCTTCTGCCGGTGCCAATGGCTACTTTTTGCTCTTCGGCGAAGCCGGAAGCGAAGATGCCATCCGCCTCTTTCGCGACGGCAATGCCGGCGATGCGCCGGTTGAAATTGCAACAGGCCCGCTCGGCCAAGTCGCCGCCAGCTTTACGCTCATTGTGCGCGTTACCCGCGACGCAGATGGCAACTGGGAAATCTTCACTGCGCCCGAAGGCAGCGACGACTTTGTTAGCCAAGCCACCGGCACAGACGCCACGTTCACCACGTCAAGCCACCTAGGAGTAGTATGCACCTACACCATCAGCAACGCCACAAATTTTTTCTTCGACGATTTCTTCTTCGACACCCCCGAAGCCGATACCGAAGCGCCGACTATCACGGCCTTCAACGTGAGCGGTGACAATACCCTGTTGCTAAGCTTCAGCGAAACGCTCGATCAGAGCACCGCCGAGAACGCCGCAAACTACGCGGTTGACGGCGGCGTGGGCAATCCCGTTTCGGCCGTTTTGAGCAATGGAAACAGTGTCGATTTGACCTTTGCAGTCAACCTGCCCGTTGATGTGAACCTGAACTTAAGTGTTTCAAACGTCACTGACCTTGCCGGCAACGCTATGGTTCCGGCGGTGTTCCCCTTCCTCATACCCGATGCCTTGCCCATTGTCAACGATGACTTTTCTGACGGGGATTTCACCAACATCCACCTTTGGACAGGCACCGATGCCAACTTTTTTGTGAACGTTGACGAAGTACAGCTGAATGCCCCCGAAGCCGGTCAATCGTACCTGTCAACGGCATTTTTACCGCAATCGCTCAACGAAAAAGAATGGCGCTTCAGGTTGCGGCAAGACTTCGCAGGCTCTTCAAGCAACTTTAGCCGTGTTTACCTCGCTGCCAACCAAGGAAACTTAAGTTTCACCGGTAGCGGCGCAGCTGGCGTACAAGGCTACTTTTTGCGGTTTGGCGAAACGGGCAGCGACGATGCCATTCGCCTGTTCCGCGATGATGCAGCGGGCAATTCACCCGTTGAGCTACTTGCCGGAAATTTGGGTTTCGTAGCATCGGCCTTTAACGTTGACGTCCGCGTGACCCGCGATGCATCCGGCAACTGGCAGCTCTTTGCCGGTCCGGCCGGAGGTGTGCTTTTTTTCCAGGGCGAAGCCGTCGAAACCACCTACTCGACCGCCTCGCACATCGGGTTTACCTTTACGTACACAGCCAGCAACGTGGCCGGTTTCCGCTTTGACGATGTGTATTTTGGTCCGATCGTGCCCGATGAAACGGCGCCTGAACTGCTGTCGGCATCCGCCGAAGGCGAAAACACGGTCACCTTAAGCTTCAACGAACCTCTCGACGCCGTTTCGGCAGGCAATGCACTGAATTTCAGTGTGAGCAACGGCGTCGGAACACCCGTTTCGGCTGTGCAAGGCGGCGCAGGCGAGCTGGTCACCCTGACCTTTGCAACGGCCTTTCCTGAAAACACTTTACTCACGGTAACGGCCTCCGGCATAGCTGACCTCGCAGGCAATACGGCCGTTCCCCAAACTGCCGAATTCATTTACATCGTAGCGGGCGATGCGCAATCGGGCGATGTGGTCATTAACGAAATCCTCGCTGACCCTACTCCTGCCATCGGCTTGCCTGAGGCTGAATTCATCGAGTTGTTCAATGCATCTGAAAGTGTTTTTGATTTGGGTGGATGGGTGCTCGTGAACACAACTACCGCGCGAAGCCTACCCTCATTTGCACTGCTCCCCGGCCAATTTGTAATTGTATGCAGTGAATCTGATGCAGCTCTCTTCGCTGGTTTTGGCAGCGTTATCGGGCTCAGCGGCTGGGTCGCCCTCACCAACGCTGCCGATAGCCTCACCTTGCTAAACCCCGCTCAGGAAATCATCGACATCGTCAGCTACAGCACAAGTTGGTATGGCAACCCCGCATTGGACGATGGCGGCATCACCCTTGAACGGATCAATCCGTTTGCGAACTGCTCGGGCAGTTTCAACTGGACAGCCTCTTCAAGCTTCACCGGCGGCACACCCGGTGCACAAAACAGTGTGTTCAATGACACACCTGATACCGAAGCGCCTGAATACACCAACTACGCCTTTATCAACCCCAACACGTTGATCGTCAACTTCAACGAACCGCTTGACGCCGATATTTTCAACGGCAGCTTCGATTACCTCCTTGCCCCTGATTTGGGCGATGCCAATGTGGTCGCCACTGACAACCTCGAAGGTATTCGGTTCATTTTTGACACACCCTTCGAAGTGGGTACGGAGTACTTGCTTACCCTCATTGGCATTGCCGATTGCGAAGGAAACAGCGCACTTGCACCCATTGACATTACCATTGTCCGTGGTGCCGTCCCGGAACCGGGCGACCTTATCATCAACGAAATCATGGCAAGTCCGTCGGCGTCAGTACCCTCTTCGCCCAACGCCGAATACGTGGAGATTTTCAACCGCAGCGGCCAATTGCTTGATTTGCGTGGCGTTCGACTCGAGAGTGCTCAAATCACCCAGTCTCTCTTAATTGAAGCCAACGGATACGCTGTGCTCACCCGAAACGATGACCTCCTCGCATTCAGTGCTGTTCAACAATTGATTGGAATGGATGGTTTTCCTCAACTTACCGACGCCGGCCGCACCCTCACCCTTTTTGTGGGTGAACTTCAACTCGACCGTGTTTCATATACTGATGCATGGTACAATGACCCCGTGCGCAAGGGCAGCGGTTACAGCCTCGAACGCATCAATCCTGACCACCCGTGCAGCGATCAAGACAACTGGCGTGCTTCGCAAGCCGATGCCGGACACACCGCCGGCGCCCAAAACTCTGTTTTCAGCACCGAGCCTGACAACCGTATGCCTGAGCTGGTCAATGTATTTGTGACCGATGCACTCATCCTTGACCTTGAATTCAACAAGCAACTTGATCCGCAATCGGTGAACACTGTGGTTATTGATGTTGGCACGCTTTCCAACGGAGTTTTCAGTTCGTTGAATTACTTCCTCGCCTCGGCTGAGATGACCGATGAAACGAACCGCGTGATGCGCGTTCAGTTCACCGGCGGCTTTGAAGAAGGCACCGTGTATGTCGCGCGTGTGAGCAGTGTGACCGATTGTTGGGGCAATGAAATTGCCGCTGACGCACCATCGCAGCAGCGCTTCGCAGTACCTGAAATTCACCAAGATGGCGATTTGATCATCAACGAAATCCTCTTCAATCCGTATGAGGGAGGCACTGACTACGTTGAAATCTACAACCGCTCATCGCGCAACATCAGCTTGGCCGGATGGCAACTCGCTCGTGAATCAGCCGGTGACGTTTTGGGTTATGCCGTTATGACAAACTTGCCGTACATTCTTTACCCCGGTGAGTACATCGCGTTCAGTGAGAGCCGGTTCGGCGTGCTGCCGTTTTATCCGGACGCGCCCGCTGACGGCCTGCTGGTTGTAGACGACGTGCCCACCTACAACAACGGCGAGGGTGTAGTGATTTTAGCCGAGCCGAATGGCGACGTCCACGACCGCATCGCCTACACCGAAGACATGCATTACCCCTTGCTGCGCGACGTCAAAGGCGTGTCGTTGGAGCGCATTGACTTCGAACGCGACACCGATGACCTTACCAATTGGCACAGTGCGGCCGAATCGGTGAACTACGGCACCCCCGGCTACACAAACAGCCAGGTGGCATCCGCCGAAGGCGACGGCGTGCTCAGTGTGAGTCCGGAGGTGTTTTCACCCGATAATGACGGCTTCGACGATGTGTGCATCATCACTTACACCTTGCCGCGTGAAGGGTTTACCGTGAATGTTCAGGTGTACGACGACTTTGGCCGACCCATTCGGCAAGTCACCAACAATGTGCTGGCTGCAACCGAAGGGAGCTTTAGTTGGGACGGCTTCACCGATGGCCGCCAAAAAGCAGGCATTGGCATGTACATTGTGTTCTTGGAGGCGTTTCATCCCGACGGCGAAGTGATTCAAGCAAAGGCAGTGGCGGTTCTCGGCCACCTGCTTGATTGACGACCGCGCAGAAACGCACTATCTTCGCCGAGTGACCGAACTCATTCCCATCGAACGCGAAGTGCTGCGGCTCTATGAGCCATGGATGGGCTTTGTATTCATTGGCGTGTTGATGGCGGTCGCCGTCATTCGCAGGCAGTTTCCTGCCTATGTGCAGATGATGGGCTGGAACTTCTCCAACTACCGCATTGTGCGGCAAACGCTGGAAGAAGGCGAATTCAGCCAACGGGCTGACTGGCTGGTAATGTTGCCGGTAGCTCTTTCATCGTTTGCGTTGTTTGCTTACCTGGTGCTGGCAGAATGGAGCCGCACCGGCCATGGCACCGCTTTGGGCCTGTTCGGCAAACTCTTCACGATGCTGCTGTGCGTATACGGGTTGAAGCTCATCGCGGTCAACCTTGTGCGTACCCTCACTGCACCGATGCGTGCGCTGGCAAATTACATCGGCAACACCTTTTTGTTACTAAATACGCTGGCCCTTCCTCTGCTGCTGCTTTCACTTGCCGCTGCGCTTTCATCGGGTTCGCTTACGCGGATGGTGCTCGTAGGAGGGCTCGTGCTGGTGGCCGCTGCCTATCTCCTTCGCGTGCTGCGCGGGGTTCAGGCCGCTCTTAATGAGCGCATTCCGCTCTACTACATTATTTTGTATCTTTGCACCCTCGAATTCCTACCGTCGGCGGTGTTGATTAAGGCATGGATGGAGCTCCATCCCGCCTGACGCGCGGAACGAGGCACTAACCACTGTTGTGTATGGGAGGCAAAGTAAAGACGATTCTTATTTCTCAGCCAAAGCCCACTAGTGAGAAATCGCCTTACTACGATTTGGCAGAGAAGCACGGATTGAAGATCGATTTCAGGTCGTTCATCCACGTGGAGCCTATAACTTCCCACGACTTCAGGCAGGAGCGCATCAACATCCTCGATCACACCGCCATTATTCTCACTTCGCGCAATGCGGTTGATCACTTCTTCCGCTTGTGCACCGAGCTGCGCATTACGGTGCCCGATACCATGAAGTACTTCTGCTTGTCAGAATCAACGGCTTACTACCTCCAGAAATACGTGGTTTTCCGCAAGCGGAAGGTATTTACCGGTGCGGTGCGCTTTTCTGACCTGATGGAACACATCAAGAAGCACAAAACCGAGAAGTACCTTTTGCCGTGTTCAGACCTGCTCAAGCCATCCATTCCTGAATCGCTCGAAGCAGCAAACATCAAGTACACCCGCGCTACGATGTACCGCACGGTGTGCAGCGACCTCTCTGACCTTTCCGATGTGAAGTACGACATGCTGGTGTTCTTCTCACCCGGCGGTATTGAGTCGCTTTTCAAGAACTTCTCTGACTTTGTGCAAGGCCCTACCCGCATTGCGTGCTTTGGTCCGACCACCATTACAGCGGCTGAAGACGCCGGCCTGCGCGTTGATGTAAGTGCCCCTAACCCAAAGGCGCCGTCAATGACCATGGCCATTGACCACTACATCACCGGTAAGGCCTAAGGTTTTCGCTACCTTAGCGCCAATGCTCCGCTACACCTTTCGGAAAGAAGAACGCCTTACTCACCGCCGTGAAATTGAAACGCTATTCACGGGCGCCAAAGCCTACAAAGACTACCCGTTTTTGTTGCTCGTGCGCAGCGTTCCTGTTGCCGATGCCCCGGTAAAAGTGGTCATTAGCGTGAGCAAACGCCGCATTCGGCGCGCACACGATCGCAACCGCGTGAAGCGCCTCATCCGCGAAGCGTGGCGACACGAAAAAGGCGCCTTGTACGACGTTTTGTCAACGCACAACCGAACCCTCCACGCTGCATGGGTGTTTACCGGAAACACCGTGGTTGAAACACCCCTCACCGCACAGAAAATAAGAGCGCTAACCCGGCGTTTAAAAGAAGATATCGCTAATTTAACCCTGCCCGAAACTCCGTCAGAGCAAGCATGAAACGAAATTCACTGAAACTCACCGTTGCCGGCGCACTCATCGCGCTGACCTCGTGGGCCTTCGTGGCCTCCAACGAATACTTCGAAATTTCGAAAAACCTCGAAATCTTCACCTCCGTATACCGTGAGCTGAATGCATTTTACGTTGACGAAACCAAGCCGGGCGAACTCATGAAAACCAGCATCGATGCAATGCTGCGCTCGCTTGACCCCTACACAGTGTACTACCCCGAGTCGAAAATTGAAGACTTTCGCTTCATGACCACCGGACAGTACGGCGGCATCGGCGCCTTGGTCAATACCATCGACGGTGACATTACCATCATTGAACCTTACGAGGGCTACCCCGCCCAAACCAGCGGCTTGCGGGCCGGCGATGTCATTCTCGCCATTGATGGCCGTGAAGTCAAAGGTCTCGACAGCGAAGACGTGAGCGACCTCCTCAAAGGTCAGGCCGGTACAGCGGCAAAAATCAAAGTGCGGCGCTACAACCAACCCGAACCCATCGAGTTCACCGTTGAACGGCAAGACGTACAAATCCCCGACGTGCCCTACTACGGCATGCTCGACGCTGCAACGGGCTACATTCATTTGCGCAGCTTCACCCAAACGGCCTCTGCCGAAGTGCGCAAAGCCTACCTCGACTTGCGCGACAATCAAGGCATGCAGCAACTCGTGTTCGACCTCCGTGGTAACGGCGGCGGATTGCTGCGCGAAGCCGTGAGTATTGTGAACTTCTTCGTGCCCAAAGGCACCGAAATCGTTAGCACAAAAGGCAAACTCGAAGAATGGAACAAGCGCCATGCCGCACTCAACGAGCCCCTTGCGCCTACCATTCCGCTTGTCGTGCTCATCGACGGCCAATCAGCCAGTGCCTCTGAAATTGTAAGCGGCGCTCTGCAAGACCTCGACCGCGCCGTCGTTGTTGGCAACCAAACCTTCGGAAAAGGCCTCGTGCAACAAACCAAAGACCTCAGCTACAATACCAAAATCAAGCTGACCGTGGCCAAGTACTACATACCTAGCGGCAGGTGCATTCAGAAACTCGATTACTCGCACCGCAACGAATACGGAGTGAGCGAAGTGCCTGATTCGCTCATCAAACCCTTCAAAACCGTAGGCGGACGAACCGTGTTCGACGGCCGCGGCGTAACACCCGACATTGAAGTACCGCTCGAAGAAATGAGCAACATCCTCGGTGGCTTGCTGCGCAATAACCTGCTCTTTAAGTACGCCACACGCTACCAATACACCGTTGATAGCATCGCTAACCCTGAAAATTTTGACATCAGCAACCAGTATGCCGACTTCGTGAAGTTCGCCCTGGAAAACGATTTTCAGTACGACACAGAAACCGAAGCCATCTTCGCCGAATTGAAACAAGTGGCCGAAATCGAGCAGTACTACGACCGAGCCGGCGACCTGTTCGCTTCGCTCGAAGAGCGTTTGCAACCCAACAAAACGCTCGACCTCGAGAGCTTCCGCGATCAAATCGAGTACAGCCTCGAAGAAGAAATCGTTACCCGTTACTACTACCAAAACGGTGCCATCCGCTTTGCGTTGAAAAACGACCCCGTAGTTGAGCGCGCCCTCAAGGTGTTTGGCAACGAGTACACCCGTATTTTGCAAGGCCAGAACTAAGTTGTGAACCGCTACATCCCGTACCTCTACCAGTTTGGCCTCATTCTGGGCGCGGTGTCGCTGCCGTTCTCGAATTTCGGGATGAGCCTCTCAGGCTTTTGGCTTGCCGGAGCCTGGCTCTTTGACCAGCTCTTTGTAGATGCCGGAACGCGCCGCTACCGATGGAGCAAAGCACTCGGCAACCCGTTGTTTTGGCTGCTGAGTTCGCTGTTCTTCATTCACCTCATCGGCTTGGTTTACACAAGCGATTGGAACTACGCCCTGCACGACCTCCGCATCAAGCTGCCGCTGCTGTTGTTTCCGCTGATATTCTTCACGGCGCGTCCGCTCGAAGCGGTGGCCATTCGACGCGCACTCGTGGTGTTTGTGGTGGCGACAAGCGCTGCCGCACTCATTTGCTTGAGCATTCCGCTGGGCTGGTTCAACTATACAATCAACAACATTCGCGAAATCTCAATCTTCATTTCGCACATCCGTTTCAGCATCTTGCTGGTGTTTGCTTCGGCCATTTTACTCTTGTGGATCAGCGAAAAACGCCGCATTCTGCCAGCACTGGTCATGCTCACCATCAACCTTAGTTTCATTTGGGTCATAGAATCGGCCACCGGCGCCGTGCTGTTCATCGCCGTGCTCATGCTCTACCTCATCTCTGAAGAGGCATCGGTGATTCCACGCATCTGGCGGCGTGCCCTCCGCATTGGTTTTCCTTTGCTCATTCTGGCTTTGGGTGGATGGATTTACTTAACCGCACGCAACCACCTTACCATTCCCGATGGATACCTTGACCAACTCCCCACGCATACGGCACTTGGAAACCCCTACGAGCACCACATCGGCAACAGCGTAAAAGAAAACACGCACCTTGTATGGTACCACATTTGCAAATCTGAACTCGATTCAGTGTGGATGCAACGCAGCCAACGCAACCTGCACGGTACCGACGACCGCGGACACGAACTGTACAGCACCCTGCTGCGTTACATGAGCTCGAAAGGATTGACCAAAGACGCCGCAGGCATGTTAGCCCTCACCGATGACGACATTCGCAACGTAGAGCGCGGTGTGGTATCGGTGCTCGAATTTGAACACAAAGGCCTACAGCGACGCTTCGATAAAATCCTCTTCGAGCTATCGTTGATGCAAAACGGGGGCAATCCCAGCGGCAACTCAGTCACCCAACGTTTTGAGTTCTGGCGGGCCGCATGGCACATCATTGGTAAAAAACCCATCTTCGGCGTAGGTACCGGCGATGTAAAAAGCGCCATGAGCGATGCCTATGTCGACATTGATACTGTTCTCTATGAGCCTTTTCGCTTGAGGGCACACAACCAATACCTAACGTTCTGGGTAGCCTTTGGCCTTATTGGAGTGCTTGTTTTGCTCGCGAGCATTTTCATCCCTCTTGGAGTACCGGTTCCCGAACGCGGCTTCTTGTTCACGGCCTTTTGCTTGGTAACTGCGCTGAGCTACCTCACCGAAGACACCCTTGAAACCCAAGCCGGGGTCACCTTTGTCGCCTTCTTCTCTGCCCTCTTTGCGGCACAGCGACTGGCCTTCCATGCACGCGTTCGCCACAACCCAAGTTCATGATCGCGGTGTTCGATCAGCGTCGAAGGCAGGCCATGCCACCCATTTCGCTCATCCCGTTAGGGCTCAAAAAATAGAGACGCAGCGAAAAATCGAAAATCGCCGCATCGGTTGTAACTTTCTCGGAAGGCAGGCCGTCATACCCTCGAACGCGCCTGAAACGCTATGACCGTTACCGAATACAATACCGCTGTTGAGGAGCACGCCGATGCGTTGTTCCGCTTCATTCGCAGCCATTTGCGCGATGAAGAACAGGCACGCGACATTGTGCAGGAGTCGTACACGAAGCTTTGGCTGAAGGTCGACGAGGTCAATGCCGACAAAGCGCGCTCGTACCTCTTCACCACGGGGTACCGCACCATGATCGACTGGATACGGCGCGAGAAGAAAAACGCCGATTTCGAAGGCGTTGACCCTTCGGCGTACACCAGCCGTCAGGCCGAAGCCGGACTCAACGAGGTGCTTCACGAAGCCCTCGCGCGTTTGCCCGAAGTGCAGCGCACCGTTGTTCTGCTTCGCGATTATGAGGGGTACACCTACGAAGAGATTGCTGAAATCACCGGCCTGAGCGACGCCCAGGTGAAGGTGTACATTTACCGCGCTCGGGTGGCCCTCAAGGCTTACCTCGTTAGCATTGATTACGTGATATGACCATCAACACCGGCAACTACGAAGCCTTCCTCCTCGATGCCATCGAGGGACGTCTTTCTCCGGAAGACCAGGCCGCATTGCTGGTGTTTTTAAGTGAACACCCTGAGCTCGAGGCCAACTTCGATTTGGCCGATTTCGAGCTCCCAACGGTGGCGGCAACCGAAAAAAGCGGCTTCGATGCGCTGCGCATGCCGGCGCCGTTTACCTCAAAAGACCTGTGGATGGCCGCTGTCGCTGAGGGCGACCTCGACGATGCCTTTGCCCGCGCCGCCCTTGCCGATGCCGATCATGCAGCGGCCATTGCCGGGTTGAAGCGCATGAAACTCGCACCCGACACCGCGGTGGTGTACCCGAACAAAGCCGCCTTGCGCCGCGGCGCACCGGTGATTCAACTGCAATGGGTTTACCGCGCTGCGGCTGTGGCTGCGGTGCTCTTTGGTTTGTTTTTGGGTGGATGGTGGATGCTCAACCAAGATGCCCCTGCGCGCCTCGCACGCTTCACCCCGCGCGAACTTGAAGTGACCAAAAATCCGGTGCAAACGGACGCCGACAGCGGGATGAACACCGTGGGCACGATCAACAACACCACGCCGCAGGTTGACCGCGATGGCGCATCCATCCAAAAAAACAACGACCCCGACGCTCCCTTGGCCACCAACACCGAAGATGCTCGCGGCTCGGCACCGCGCAAACTGGCTCCGAGGCCCGCGATCAATGTGGCTGCGGCCCTTCCTGAGCGCAACGCAGCAGGCGCCGTGCGCCCATTGGATGCTTCGGTGTTCTTAACCGATGAAGATGTGGCCGAGCTGACAGATGACCCGCTTTCACCACCGGCCAAGAAAGCCGAGCAACGTTCGCTCACGGTGACCGAGTACTTGGCACGCGAGGCCCAAACACGTATAAAAGGTGAGGCGCCCGCTGCAAACGAAGCCCTCGGCACCACCTTGGCAACGGCTGCCGAAAGCAAGGTTGAGAACATCAGCAACGGCCAAGTGGCGTTTCGCCGCAAGGGCAACCGATCGTTTTTCTTGAAAGTGGGCCAGCTCTCGATTGAGCGCTAACGCATCACGTATTGTTGTACGTGTTCATGGTGTTGGCGATGCCCATGGTGGTGAAGGCCAGCAGGGCTTCGGTGGCGCGGGTAACGCGCTCAGTGAGTTTTGACCGCTCTTCATCGTCCCATTCACCCAAAACATAATCGACCTGTCTTCCTTTGGCGAAGTCGTTTCCGATTCCGAAGCGCAGACGGGCGTATGCGTTGGTGTTGAGGAGTTCGTTTATGGATTTGAGGCCGTTGTGGCCGCCATCGCTGCCTTTGGCGCGCAACCGGAGGGTGCCGAAGGGCAGCGCCAAATCGTCAGTGGCGACGATGATATTGGGCAGCTCGATGCGTTCTTCCTGCATCCAATAGCGCACGGCTTTTCCGCTGAGGTTCATGTAGGTGTTGGGCTTGAGCAAGGTGATTTGCCGTCCCTTGTGCCTCATGGTGGCAGTATCGCCGTAGCGGTTTGGGCTAAAAAGAACGTTGGACGCCCCGGCGAGGGCGTCCAACAGTTCAAATCCTATGTTGTGGCGGGTGTTTCGGTACTCAGCACCGGGGTTACCCAATCCCACAATCAGGTATTTCATGGGTCAATGACCTTATTTTTTCTTCTTGCCGTCTTCAGCAGCAGCAGCAGCAGCCATTGCAGCACGGGTACGTTTCACGGTAACCACAACGTCAGAATCGGCTTGGAGAATGGTGAAGTTCTCAGTTCTGATATCGCGGATGCGCACGGTTTCACCGATTTCGAGTTCGGTGATGTCAACGGTAACGCTATCCGGAATGTTGGCGGGAATACCGCGAACATTGAGGGTACGGAAGTTGATCGCCAAACGACCACCGTTGCGCACACCGATAGAGTTACCTGCTGTGCGCACAGGGATGGCGAGGGTCACCTCTTTGTCGTCAACAAGTTGGAGGAAGTCGATGTGAACAATCTTGTCAGTTACCGGATGGAACTGAATGTCTTTCATAATCGAAGGGTACACCTTCCCGCCCACTTCGAGCTCGATTTTAAATACGTCAGGGTTAATGACGAGTTTTTCAACGGGCACGTAAGGCAAGTGCAGGTGAATCTGCTCGTTGCCACCGTAGATGACCGCCGGGATGCGCTCAGTTTTGCGCAGTTCGCGGGCATCTTTTTTCCCTACGCTCTCACGTGGAGAGCCGCTCAATGATGCAACTTTCATGGTTGTTGTTTATTGGATGATAAATTGTGTACTAATGGATTCGTTGTTGACGAGGCAGCGGAGCACGTTGGCAAACAAGGGCGCGATGTCAAGCACCTTGATTTTGTCAACCGGTTTGCCTTCTTTCAACGGGATGCTGTTGGTGACGATGATCTCGGTGAGCATGCTGTCTGCAATACGCTCGTAGGCCGGACCGCTCATTATGGCGTGTGTGCACACGGCGCGCACAGTGCGGGCGCCCTCGTTGATCATCATTTCGGCGGCCTTGGTGAGTGTGCCGGCCGTGTCGCACATGTCGTCAATGAGCACAACGTCTTTGCCTACCACATCGCCGATTACGGTCATGCTTTCAACCTGGTTGGCCACTTTGCGCTGCTTGTAGCAGATGGCGAGATCAACCTGAAGGTGCTTGGCGTAAGCATTGGCGCGCTTGGTACCTCCGGTGTCGGGGGTAGCAATGACGAGATTGTCGGTGCGGATGGTTTCGAGGTAAGGCAAGAAGATGGTTGACGCAAACAGGTGGTCAACGGGCACTTCGAAGAAGCCCTGAATTTGGTCGGCGTGAAGGTCCATCGTAATCACACGGTCAACACCGGCTGCAGTGAGCAGGTTGGCGACGAGTTTGGCACCGATGGCCACGCGTGGCTTATCTTTGCGGTCTTGACGGGCGTAGCCGAAGTAGGGAATCACCGCCACGATGCGCTTGGCGCTGGCGCGCTTGGCAGCATCAACCATGAGCAGAAGCTCGAGGATGTTGTCGGCCGGTGGCATCGTTGACTGCACAATCACCACGTCTTTTCCGCGGACGGTCTCTTCAATCGACACGGCAATCTCACCGTCGCTGAAACGCTGCGGAGTGACCTTGCCCAGCTTTGTACCGTACTCCAAGGCTATGCGCTCTGAAAGGTAGGTAGTGGCTGTGCCGCTGAAGATTTTGACCTGTTGTGACATAACGATCGCGCGTTTCCCAAATGGGGCGGCAAAGGTATGGATATCAACACGATTTTACAAGCGGTTAATAAGTTAATCCCCAAGCCCTTTTCTATCTTTGCGGCCTCAAAGCAAACCCCATGGCCAACGACGACAAGCTGAAGAAAATCATCTCCCACAGCAAGGAGTACGGTTTTGTGTTCCCCAGCAGTGAAATTTACGACGGTTTGAGCGCCGCGTACGACTACGGACAACTCGGCGTTGAGCTCAAAAACAACATCAAGCAGTACTGGTGGGATTTTATGGTGAAGTTGCACGAAAACATCGTGGGCCTCGATGCCGCCATCTTCATGCACCCCACAACATGGAAGGCCTCGGGCCACGTTGACGCGTTCAACGACCCGTTGATCGACAACAAAGACAGCAAGAAGCGCTACCGCGCCGACGTCCTCATCGAAGAGCACATCGGTAAAATCGAAGCGAAAATCCAGAAAGACATCGACAAGGCGCGCGAACGTTTTGGCGATGCGTTCGATGAGGCGCAGTTCCGCGCTACCAACGCCAACGTCATCCGCCGCGAGGCGGAAATCACCGAAATCAACCGCCGCTTCAAAGAAGCGATGGATGCCAACGACCTCGCAGGCGTGAAGCAGCTCATCGTTGACCTTGAAATCACCGATCCCGAGACCGGCTCGAAAAACTGGACCGACGTGCGCCAGTTCAACCTCATGTTCAAAACCGAGCTCGGCGCTGTTTCGGGCGACAGCGGCATCATTTACCTGCGTCCGGAAACCGCGCAGGGCATCTTCGTCAACTTCCTCAACGTGCAGAAGAGCGGCCGCATGAAGATTCCCTTCGGCATCGCTCAAGTGGGTAAGGCCTTCCGCAACGAAATCATCGCGCGGCAGTTTATCTTCCGCATGCGTGAATTCGAGCAAATGGAAATGCAGTTCTTCATCAAGCCCGGCACGCAGAAAGAATGGTACGACTACTGGAAAGAGGCCCGCATTCAATGGCACAAGGCACTCAACTTGGGCGAGGCGAACTACCGCTTTCACGACCACGTGAAGCTGGCCCACTACGCCGATGCGGCCTGCGACATTGAGTTTGCCTTCCCGATGGGCTTCAAAGAGCTCGAAGGCATCCACAGCCGTACCGACTTTGACCTGGGTAGCCACGAGCAGTTCAGCGGCAGGAAACTGCGCTACTTCGATCCCGAAGAAAACGAGAACTACGTGCCCTACGTCATCGAAACCTCCATCGGCCTCGACCGCATGTTCTTGGCTGTGCTCAGCGCCGCATTCACCGAAGAGCAGCTTGAAGACGGCAGCGAGCGCACGGTGTTGCGCATCCCACCGGCCTTGGCACCCGTGAAGGCGGCCATCCTTCCCCTGCTCAAAAAAGACGGATTGCCCGAGAAAGCGCGCGAGTTGCTGAAGTCACTCCAGTTCGATTTCAACTGTCAGTACGATGAAAAAGACGCCATCGGACGTCGTTACCGTCGTCAAGACGCCATTGGCACGCCGTACTGCATCACCGTTGATCACCAAACATTGGAAGACAATACGGTCACCATTCGCGAGCGCGACAGCATGGTGCAAGATCGTGTGGCGATCAGTGAGTTGCACGGCATCATCGCGCAGCGCGTTGCGTTCAAGAACTTGTTTCAAGGGGTGAAGTAACGGACTGGCTTAGCGCGCGTGCGTTGCATGCCGCGTTCTTCTCACACCGAAAACCACGAAAGGCGAGCAAGCTTTATAACGAGTGCTGTAAACCATTTTCGTTTCCCACACAAACGTTTACCGCCAACTGAATCGCGCCACCGATTACCGCCCTGCAACCGACACACCGTGCGGCGCACTCGCGCAACTGCGTAGCGGTGGTACCTTAGTAGCGACGGCGTTTTAACCCGTCGATCACGGCAGCGCGTGCGCATCCCACAAGCCCCATCGGGGCGACACCTAAACAACCGGTTCAGCCCGACAAACCAAGCTCAGTTCTAAAAAAACATTCTTCAGTAACATCGAAGCTGCACATCCGCCGAAGGCGAAAACTCAACCCAAAGACGAAATGCCAAGGATGTGGCCGAACGCTTACTCGACCGGATGTGTCGGGGCCAGCACTTCCAAACATGCGAGCTCATCATCATTCAGGAAAAGCATGATCGACGATAGCTGCAACCGAAAAAGCTGCTCAATGAAAGCCGAGGTTTGGTTGCGCGTCCGAAATCGGATAATCTTCGGAGGGTGACCCCAGAGCATCGCGAAATCAAAAAAATCGCTGTCAAACGTCACGATTGAAAAACCGTTGGCCTTTGCAGATTTCCTTGTCAGGAGCACCCGGCGGTAAAACGTCGTTCACGTGCTTTACATCCAAATCAAGATTGCTCAGCCGACGCACCAAACGGTACGATAGGTTCTGATCAAAGAGCAACTTCATGATGCCACGCCAAAGCGGCTTTCTCGGTCAGCCGCAAAAAACAGACACGCCCGGATTTGTTCTTCATTAAGCTCGGGAAAATCGTCAAGGATTTCGCTTACCGACATCCCATTGGCCAACCAGTTCAGCACATCGGCCACCGCAATGCGCGACCCTTTGAGCACCGGTCGGCCAAAGCGTTTACCGGCATCGATTTCAATGAAACGTTGTACATCCATAACTTCAAAAATAGTGATTCTCAGCCGCATTTTCACCTGCATCGTGCTCGCCATCATCTCGGTAAACTGTGCTGTGTGCGGCAAGAAAGTTTACCGGTTCATTTTTCTCCGCTGCGCGGATGAGCCACCCTCGGTTCCACAAAATTCACGTTTTGAAAAAACCGTAACCAACGAAACGGCGTTGCCCACACAACTGCCCTACCCACAGCGTAGGACATATAGGACTCTCAGGACGTGCACGCCCTCGCATTGGATCACGATGTCAGTAACACAAGCTGTTGATCGGCCGCGGAAAGCGTTCATGGAGTTTCGGCCTCAATAATGGCTTGAATCTGCCGAGATAACGCCGGAATCTTGTTCTTCACAACGTCCCAAACTATAAAGTAATTCACCCCAAAGTACCCGTGCATGAGCCGGTCGCGCATGCCCGCCATGTTCTTCCATTGAATGGTATGCCATCGGAGTTTAAAGTCGACAGGAATTTGCTTGGTCGCCTCACCAATGATTTCCAAACTCCTGACAATTGCGCGTTTGAGCGTTTCATCTCCGTAGAAATCGGCCTCAGAGACCTCCGATGAAATGGCCTGTTCAATAAACGCACACTCATCAAGGATGTGATGGAGGTACTCAACCGGGTCTTAGACATATACCACCTCTTGCAAAATTCGCGGACCGATGTGCTGACTCAATCCGCTCTTGGTCACGACCTCGCTGCGGTGACCGGCAAAGAGCGATTCAAGCAAGTCGCACACGGCCATCAGGTTGTCGAAATTCTCGCTGCCACGCTCAAAATCAACAAGCAAGTCAACATCACTCGCGGCAGTTTGCTCATTGCGTGCATACGAACCAAACAGACCAACAGATCGCACGCCGCGCGAATGCAGCAGCGGCATGCTCTGCCGCAGGGTTTTCACTATGTACGCGCGATCGATCATGCGATTGGCTTCACTTTCTCGAAGATACGGATTTCACCGCAAAAACAGGGGTCATTGGTTTCTTCGCTGCGCGGATGCGAACATTCTACCCCCGTAAACCTGTTCTTTGTAAACCACAGCTTCCTCATCCGCGCAGCGAAAAAAAAACAAAGAAACACCCATCACCATGATCGCGCTCCTCTTCTTCATCGCCACTCTGAACCTCCAATCGTCGATCAACACAACGGCATCTACCGTGAACTTCGAAATCGACAACTTCGGCATAAAAACCGTGAGGGGAAGCTTCGCGCAACTCGAAGGCGAGGTGAACTTCAATGCCAACGACCCGGCCAAATCGTCGTTCTCGGCGTGCGTCAACGCGGCCACCGTTAACACCGGAAACCGCAAACGCGATGAACACCTGCGCACCGATGATTTCTTCAACACCGATGTGCACCCCACCATCTGCTTCACCTCAAGCGGCGTGAGCAAAACACCCCTCGGATGGGTCGCCCGAGGCCAACTCACCCTGCTCGGCACGTCGAAAGAGGTTCTTATTCCGTTCACTTTCAGTGACAATGCGATCGACGGACAGTTCACCATTCGACGATTGGACTACGGCCTCGGCGCAAATACAGGTACCTTTACAGTAGGTGATGAAGTGCGCATTGCCGTGCATTGTGCGCTGAACTGACAACCGCGGCACGTTCTTTGCTGCGGTCATGAAAAATTCGGAGCCGTTTGAGTACCTTCATAACGGCATTCGGTAACGACTAAGGCATGATGAAATCCATACTCTCTGCGTTGATCTTCTTTGCAATGGCCGCAAACGCCGTTGCGCAAGAACTTCCTGAATACGTCCCAACTGACGGACTCATCGCGTGGTGGCCCTTCACCGCCAACTCGGCCGATGACCTCAGTGGCAACAACAACCACGGTCAAGTCAATGGCAATGTGCTGCCTGTACCCGATCGCTTCGGAAACGACAGCAGCGCCTACAGCTTCCCGGGCACACTCGCCTCGTACATCAACGTTGACCTCAACGAAAGCGCCGATACCCTCGTTTCGGGCATCACCCTCTCGGCCTGGTACCACACCACCACCACCACCGGTGACCGACGCCTCATCCAAATCGGCAACACCGACGGCGGCGGACGTGGTCTGATGGTCATGCTCACCGGCGGCTTTCCATGGACCACCCGCATCAACTCGGGCTTCACCGCCACCCTCGCAGGTCGCATCGGCTCTTGGCCCACCAATGTGATGAGCATCAAAAACCAGTGGACGCACCTCGTCTTCAAAGCCGACTTCACCACCGGCCAGTGGTGGCTGTACCACAATGGGCAATTGGCCACGACCGGACAAACACCGAACCCCATCGGCTTCAATCCGCTCAACCTCTCTGACCTCGATTGCAACATCGGCCGCAAAGCGCCCTTCGGCTTCTTCGACACCGACGCGTGGAGCGGATTGGTCGACGACATGGGGCTCTGGAAACGTCCGCTCAACGATTGCGAAATCCTCGACCTCTACGCGGCCCAACTGAACAGTCTTACAGTTTCCGCCGGAGGCAGCGTAGCGGCGTGTCCCGACGAAGAACTCATCCTCTTCGCTGAATCAAACGGCAGCGTGCTGTGGGATGGCGGCGCACTCAACGGCGACACCCTGCTCGTGCAAAGCGCTGACACCTTGCTCGCCACGGCCACCATCGGCGGATGCACCGTGAGCGATACCCTCTTCATCGAGCTCCTCCAACCGAGCTTCGCCACCGACAGCATCACGGCATGCAGCCAATTCACCTGGATCGACGGCACCACCTACACCGAAAGCAACGACTCTGCAGTATGGGTGTTGCAAAATTTCTTGGGCTGCGACAGCGTAGTTACACTTAACCTCACCGTGCTGCAACCCGTAAGCTTCACCGACGCCATCACCGCATGCGAGTCGTTCACGTGGCAAGACGGCGTAACCTACACCGAAAGCATCTCGGGCATTGAACTCCTCTTTGTTGCCGCCAACGGATGCGACAGCATCGTCACCCTTGACCTCGTTCTTGATTCACTCGCCATCCTCGAGCATCCCCTCGATCAGTCGGCCACAGTCACGCAAGGCACCGAATTCACCGTTCTTACCGAGGCCAACAACCCGATCTTCCAATGGCAGTCTGACCTCGGCAATGGCTTTGAAGACCTCAGCGACGGTGCTGACTACTCCGGAGTCACCACCGAAACTCTCGCCGTGCTCAATACCCAATTCGCGCAAGACGGTCAGCTCTTCCGCTGCGTGGTGAACTCGGGCACCTGCGCCGACACCACCGACGCGGCCATCCTCTTCGTGTGCGGCAACGTAACCCAACAGCCCGTTAACCAAACAATCATCAGCGGCAGCTCAGCCATCTTCACAGTGGCCAGCAACGACCTCACCGCCGGCTTCCAATGGCAAAGCAACATCGGCTTTGGCTTCCAAGACCTCAACGATGCCGGCCAGTACAGCGGCACCAATACGCCCGTGTTAATCGTGAGCAACGTCAATCAAGGCAACAACAACCAACAGTTCCGTTGCGTCATCACTACCGGAAGCTGCACCGTTGAATCGGGCGAGGCCCTGCTCACCGTCAACTCAGGCACCAACATCGCCGAGAACTCCGGTAAAGCTTTCCGCACCTTTCCCAACCCGACCACCAATGCTGTCACCATCGAAACAGGAGCAACGCACATTGGCGCTCCGTATACGCTGTTCGACTTGCACGGACGCGCGCTGCTCAACGGCGTGCTCACATCTGAACGCACCGTCATCGATCTCAGTCGTTTTGCGCCGGGTGTGTACTTTGTCACAGTGGAAACCAACACAAGGCATACCTTGCGGGTTGTTAAGCAATAATCCGCACCACAATGCCCGCAATTCAAGGGTGGAACCTTTCATCGACCTACACCCGTTTACCTGACGCGTTTTACAGCCACGTGCTGCCCGAACATGCGCCTGATCCCAAGCTGGTGCTCTTCAATCGGCGCTTGGCCAACCAACTCGGCCTGCGTGCCGATACCGCCTCCAACGACGAACTGGCCGCCTACTTCTCGGGCAACCGCTTGCCGGAGGGCGCGCATCCGTTTGCGCAGGCTTACGCCGGTCACCAGTTCGGACATTTCACGATGCTGGGCGATGGCCGCGCCACTGTGCTTGGTGAGCAACTGACGCCATCCGGCGAGCGGTTTGACCTCCAGTTCAAGGGCTCGGGAAAAACGCCGTACTCGCGCCGGGGCGATGGCAAAGCCACCCTCTACTCTATGCTGCGCGAATACCTCATCAGCGAGGCTATGCACCACTTGGGCATCCGCACTTCGCGCAGCTTGGCGGTGGTGGCCACCGGCGAGCCGGTGCTGCGCGAAACCGTTAACGACGGCGCATTACTCACACGCGTAATGGAGAGCCACCTCCGCGTGGGTAGCTTTGAATATGCGCGCAATTTCGTCGGCGATGAGGCCGTCTGCACCCTCCTCGATTACGCTGTTGAGCGCCACTACCCCGAATTGAAAACGGCTGAAAACACTGCGCTCGTCTTCCTCGATGCCGTGATGGAGCGGCAGATCGCCTTGGTGGTCGATTGGATGCGCGTAGGCTTCATCCACGGAGTGATGAACACCGACAACATGGGCATTGCGGGCGTGACCTACGATTACGGCCCCTGCGCGTTCATGAATGCGTACAGTCCGTCAACTGTGTTCAGCTCCATCGACACTGCCGGACGTTACGCTTACGGCCAACAGCCGCGCATCGCGCACTGGAATCTGGCGTGCTTGGCCGGTGCCTTGCTCCCGGGCATCCATCCTGACCAAGATACCGCCATTGCCCGTGCACAAGAGGTGTTGAACACCTTCAAAAGCCGCTATGCTGAGGCGTGGCTGGCGATGATGCGCGGCAAACTCGGCCTGGCGACTTCTGATCCCGGCGATGCCGCATTGGTGCAATCGCTTTTGGATGGAATGGAGAAAAATGGTTTCGATTACACAAATACCTTCGCCTTTCTTCGCAACGAAGAGCCGGTTGAAGGGGTTGATGAAACTGCTGATTTTTTTCAGGGATGGATGGCCGCTTGGCGGAAACGCGTGGCCGCAAACCCCAATGGCATGGCCGAGGCACAACGCCTCATGGCGAAGGCCAACCCTTTCTTCATCGCTCGAAACCACGTGGTTGAGGAGCTTTTGTCACAGGCAAGGGATGGACGGATGGAGAGCTTTCACCTCGCGCTGCACACCCTAAG
This sequence comes from Flavobacteriales bacterium, assembly GCA_036835325.1. Lineage (GTDB taxonomy): Bacteria > Bacteroidota > Bacteroidia > Flavobacteriales_D > Sanyastnellaceae > CAMCHP01. The sequence continues at coordinate 69,908 of DAITMF010000003.1, read as the reverse complement.
CCGACCGTACGATGCGCAAGCAGATGTGCTGAACCTCCGTGGTCTTCCTCCGGAAGGAAGCGGAAGCTACAAAACCTACTGCGGTACCTAAAGGGCGCATTCGCTAATTTTGCACCATGGAGAAGCACGAAAAAGTGATGCTGGGATTGAAACTCCCAACCGATCCACGCTGGGCCGAACTGGCCAAAACCAATTTGTCGGAAGTCCTCACCGACCACGCGTGGTGCGAGCAAAAAGCAGCGTCAAACGCGATTTCAACCATTGTGCGCTACCCTGAGCTCACCGATTTGGTCGAGGAGCTCACGCGCATTTCGCTGGAAGAAATGGAGCACTTCGGCATGGTGCACACCAAGATCAAGGAACGCGGTTGGGTTCTCGGCCCTGAGCGCAAAGACCCCTACGTGCACGACTTGGCGGCATTCATCAAAAAGGGCGGCACCCGAGAACAGCAGTTGGTTGACCGCTTGCTCTTCGCAGCCATGATTGAAGCGCGCTCGTGCGAGCGTTTCCGCATGCTCTCTGAAACGGTTGACGACGGCGATTTACGCAACTTCTACCGCGAGCTAATGATCTCAGAAGCCGGCCACTACACTACGTTCATCCAGTTTGCGCGCCAATACGGCGGCAAGGTCGACGTTGACCAGCGCTGGAAAGAGTTCTTGGACTACGAGGCCTCACTCATGTCCAAATACGGACGCAAGGAAACCATGCACGGGTAAGTAAAAGTCCGGTTCGCTTACTTGAACACCACGCGTAGGGCGTTCACGCGGTCGGCCATCTGCACGCGTACCACGTAGATGCCTGATGCAAGCGCTTCGCGTTGAATCGGCAAACGGTACTGACCGCCTTGCTGCCTGGCATCGCTGAGCAACCGCACTTCGCGACCGAGGGCATCGTGCAGTGAAATGCGCACCTCTTCGGTTGCGGCAAGCGTGTACTCGAGCGTCAACTCCTGATCGGCTGGATTTGGGTAGATGCGGAATGCATCGTTCGATGCAATGTCATACACGCTTGTCCCGTCTTGTCCAAACGCCACGATGTTGATGTTGTCAAGGTACATGTTGTTTCCTCCACGGCCCTCAAACTCAAACTTCACACGGAAGTTGTTCAAGAGGAAATCTTCGTTGGCTATTGAAATGGCGTTGAAATCCCAGTCGCCTTGTCCGCTCGGGGTGAACGATGCGTTTTGCGGAGGAACGGTGGGCAAATCGCTCAAGCCGCGGTGCATTTTGCGCAGCACCCATGTTTTTCCGCAATCGCGGGAGATGCTCACGCGTAGGCGGTCGTCGGTTTCGTTATTGCGGTTGGCATAGGCCCAGCGGTAGCTGATTTCAGCGCTGGTAGCACCACTGAGGTCAATGGTGGTTGAGATGAGGTTGTCAATGTTGCCGTCGATGGCGTTGTTCACATTGCGCAGGCGCACCGAGCGGTCGCCTTCAAAGGCCGCGAGGCCTGTGAGCTCCCAGGTGAGGTCGTTCCCGGTGTTCTCAATGAACCAGTCTTGTTCGCTGAGCCCGGCTTCAAATCCTTCCGCGTAGGGCGAAGGGTAGGCGGCAGTCGGGAGCACACGTACGTAGTTCTCGCGGGTAACGGTGAGTTCTTCGGTTCCGTTGGTAACGGTGAGGGTTACCGAGTAGGTTCCGGGTTGATCAAACACAACTACAGGGTTGCTGTACACCTCGGGGTCAGCACCCGCAATAACTTGTCCGTCACCGAATTCCCACGTCCATCCATTTACCACATGGAACGACTCGTCAAAGAACTGAACCTCTTCCCCCACACAGGTGATGAGTTCATCGGCGAAGAAATCGGCTGCGCAGAGCACGTCTTCTTCGAAGATACCGGTGAAGTTGTGGTTGCTTTCGGTGATGAGCTGATTGCGCTGTGCAACGCCTGAGAGTGCTGCATCGCGCATGCGGTCTTTCTGCCCTAGGGTAAACATGCGGAAGCAGTAGCTATAATCCATATAGTTCTGCACGTTATCAAGTGTACCGCACGATTGAGCGGCCGTGTTGCACGATTGCCAGCCGATGGTGTTTGGGGTATCGTCAACGCCATCGTCTTGATCGCAGTTTGATTGCTGTCCGGGGGTGTTTCCGGCGCCCCATGTGTGGCGGAGGTTGAGCCAGTGGCCCACTTCGTGGGTCAAGGTGCGTGAGCGCAGGTTGTTGCTGGTGCCTATGTTGCCGGTGTAGTTGTGCAAAAGCACAATGCCGTCAATCGGTGCCATGTTGGGCGAATTCACTGAGCTAGGCAAAAAGGTGTATCCGGCAGCGCCTCCGGCTTCAGCGCATACCCAAACGTTCATGTAGCGGTTACGCGGCCAGTAACTCAGGCCTTTCATTTGATCACCCCCTTCAGTGGTTAGCGGACTTTGCACACGCACAATGCCTTTGGTGCAGTTGCCTTGCGGGTCACGCTTGGCCAAACGAAATTCAATGGCGATGTCGGCCGTGATGTCGGCAAACTCAGCCACAACCTGTGAAAGGTCAGGGTTCAACGCACGGAAATCGCGGTTGAGCACCTCCATCGCGCTGTAAATCTGTTCATCCGAAATGTTTTCCTGTCCTCCGTTGTGGATGATGTGAAACACCACAGGGATGTAAAGCACCTCATCGGTGGCACCTCCGCCGCGAAAATTCCGTGCTGATTCATCCATTTCGGCTTCCAACGTCTCGGCGTCATGGCGCAGATGCGGGAAGCGGTTGAATAGCTTTTCGGTTTGCTCGGTTTGCCCGCAATACAAAATTTCTTGGGCAGAAACGGGGCTCCATCCCATCAACAACACACCAAGCAGAACGAAGGTCGACGTAAAATTTCTCATCATACAGGTTTACAAGGGCACTAAAGTTACAACACAATGAAATACCATCGGTTGCGGAAAAACCCTAATCCTTGGGATTCTGACTTTCGGTTTCTTCGATGAATGGCAGGGGGATCCGCCTTAGCGGATGACCACAACGTGACCTTCAAGCTCGCGGTCGTTGCCCGTTTCGACCTCGCGGTACTTCAGCTTCCAGATGTAGGCGTCGATTTGGACGTAATAATCACCTCGCTGCACAGAGCCGGTCCACGCCTCCGTCGGGTCATTGGTGACAAACACCTGCTCGCCCCAGCGGTTCCAAATGCTGAACTCGTAGTTCTCTGCCAGAACACCACCGCCAATCACCGGCCGGAAGACTTCATTGATGCCGTCGTTGTCGGGCGTGAACGCCGAAGGGACGTACACCAGCACTTCGCTGATCATTTGGATCTCTTTGCACACCGTATCCGGACAACCGTGGATGTTCTCTACCCGCAAACACGCCACCCAATCGGTGCCATCAATGCCGGGGAAAATCACGGTCGGTTCGAAATCGGTGCTTTGGCCTACCCCTACGAAATCCCACTCAAACAAAATGGCATCATCGCTGCTTTGGTTGATGAACGAGGCAACCGGTTGAATCGTGGTCAATGAATCGGGCTCCCAGATGAAATCGGCCACCGGGTAATCGTGCACGTCAATGGTGCCATCGAGTGGTGCCGTTACCTCACAGCCATTGATGTGGGTCACCGAGAGCGACGGCGTGAACGCTCCCGGATCTTGGTACACATGAAGCACCGTGTCGCAACTGGCCAATGTGTTTCCATCGCCAAAATCCCACACACACGAACCCATAAATAAGGTATCGCTCAGGTTCTGAAATTCAACCGTTAGCGGCCAGCACCCTTCGCTAACATCGAAACCAAACAACGGAGTTGGTATAGAAAGCACCTCAACAAATGCAGTAAGCACGAAGGGCTCCACACAGCCATCCTCAACTGTGAGGGTGTATTCAAGCGATGTAATCACCTCCTCCGGACAATCCGTAAGGTTCGGAGAGCTTCCCAGAGCGGTGCCTCCCGCTTCATTTGACATCCATTCGTAGCTGTAGCCTCCAACGCCGCCCGAAGCCGAAACTTCGAAGGTGACACATTCACCAAAGCAAATGCTCTCTGCCGGAACATTGGTGAGCTCAACGTTAATCGGATCTTCAAAACCAACGGTTGAGCTGAGAACCTCTGAAAAACAGCCGTTGCCATCAACGGCCCTCACGTAGGAAGTAAATCCGGCATTCACTGCAACAGTGTACGGGTTACTGGTCGAGAGCACACCGAGGGGATCGGGTTGAGCGAACCACGTGTAGGTGAAGTTTCCATCCCCTCCTTGTGCCAAGGCCGTTAAATCAACCACATCGCCCACACACACGGTGAGGATTTCGAAGCCTACTTCCATGGTGATTGGGGCAGAAAGCTCGGTTATTACCAATTGCACACTTGCCTCGCATCCGGCGGGGTTTATTGCCGTTACGGTGTAGTCACCGGCGGGCAATCCTGAGAATACGCCGGTGGCATTGCTGCCTCCGGCAGGATCAATGGTAAAACTCACCGCCTCGGGCGACACCACTTCGATTTGTCCGTCAGATGAGCCTGAACACGGCGTAGGCGTCGCAATGGCATCCACAAGCGTGTACTCAGGCAATTCAACGATGCTGATTGTTTCAGAGAGACTGCACCCTTCAGAGTCGGTCAAAGTGTAGGTGTAGTCGCCTTCACAGAGGTCGCTTTGTTGGGTATTGCCGTCCAGGCCTTGATCCCACGCAATGCTGTAACCACCATAACCGCCTGCCGGAGTCACCGAAATGCTGCCGTTGCACACCCCGAAACACAGTTCAGGCGTGAAATCAACCACGGCTGCAAGGGCGTCTTGTACGGTGACGGTCGTTGTGGCTATGGCTGTACATCCGTTGGCATCGGTGACCGTGACTTCGTACACTGCAGTTATGCCGGGTGCGACGTTGGGGTTTGCGGTGGTGATGGGGTCAACAAAACTGCCGTCATCCGTCCACAAATAATCAACCCCACCAGATGCAGACAATCCAAATTGGTCTCCGGCACAAATGAAGCCCGCCGGGCCGGCATCAGCCGTAGGCAAAGGGTTCACGGTGAGGGTTACTTCGTCTTCGGCGCTACAGCCATTGGCTTCAACAAGCACGTTGTAAGTAAAGGTTTCAGCAACGTTTACTGCGGGGGCGGTAAACACCGGCTGCGCGGCTTGGGCGTCATCGAGGTGGTCGGTAGGTGACCACGTGTAGGTGTAGTTCGGTTGTGCGGCGGCACCGAGCACAAAGGTGTCATCGGTGCACACGGTGGCACCGGCACCGGCATCGGCAATTGGCAGAGGAATCTCGGTCAGTTCAATGCATTCATTGATATTGGCCACACAACCGTTGGCATCGGTAAGGGTGCTGAGGCACACTGACCCGCCAACACCGGCTTGGAAGGTAAAAGGCGTGGCAGCGATTTGGGCGGTGTTTGGTCCGCCGCCAACGCCGTAATCGAGGGTCCAAGGCGCTGTTCCAGCGGTGAGTTCAACGGTGATGTCAACGGTAGTTCCGGCGCAGAAATCGGCGTCTTGGGTAACAAATTCAGCATCCGGTAGGGGCACCACTTCAACAACCGCAGGTAGAGCTGCAGCGTCGCCTTGGCCCACACAGCCGGTAGCATCGGTTACGCTGATTACGCTGTAATTGCCGCTTTGAGTAACGCTGTACACGCCGGTCGCTTGGGCGAAGGTGACCGTTTCAGTCGCATCGGCAATGCCGTCACCGTCAGTGTCTTGACCAAAGGTCACGTCCCAATCTGCAGTGCCTGTGAGGGCAACGTCGAGGTCAAAGCTATCGCCATCGCACACCAAGCCTCCGCCGGTCAGCACTGCCGTAGGTAATGAATTGATGGTAATGTCGGCTGCGCCGGATGTCGTTCCTGGGCAGGCCTCATTCGATACCGCCGTGATGAGGTAATTGCCGGCCTGATTTACGTTGATAAGGAAGGGGTTGTCAGTTACCAAGGTGAACGGCGAACCCAGGATAGGCACACCGTTGTTTTCAATCGCGATGGTGTACGGACCACTGCCCGCGAAATCAACTTGCAGATCGGTGCTTTCACCGAAGCACAGTGTCGCATCGCCCGAAAGCGCCGCAGAAGGTGTTTCAAGCACCGTGAAAGGCATACCGAATGAAACATGCACGTTGGGCGCTCCGAGGTTCACAATGCCCGAGCCGTCATCGTCACCGGCAACGGCAGAGAGGTAGTAGGTCGTGCCGTACTGCAGTGTGTTGCCAAAGTCAAGGTCAGCCGCGTTCCATGAGGGCTGGTCGCTCACAAAGTACACAATGCCCAAGCTCTCGTTCGGCGACGAATGAATGATGTACGACAACACATCGTCGGGGTCAAGCACTTCGTCACCGTTTTGGGTGGTGCTTACCACGCCATCCTCGCAAATAAGCAAAGGGGTTGTGTCAACGGTTCCGGCGAAGGTGTTTGACGGACATTGGAAGGGGTCGATTTGCAGCACCACGCTTCCGCAGTTGAAGCCATCGGTCACAGTAAATACAGCGCCGTCTGACGGAACCAGCGGATCACTCGTGTACACCGCTCCCGGCCCGGGCACCAAAGGAACCAAGTTTCCGGGCACATCTACTGCGTACGTGGCCGGGTCACCTCCGGTGATTTCAAAGCTGATTTGGAAGCTTGCTGCGTTGAGTGTGCACAAGGTATCAGGCAAGCTGATTTGTGGCGTTCCGTTTACTTGAACATCGAGCAGGGCGTTGGGCTGAGACGCACACAAACTGGCAGGGTCGGTTACTGAGGTAAGGGTGTACTGCGCATCCGCCGAAGGCGAAAACACAAAAAGATCGCCATTCAGCGCCCCATTTGTTGTGATGACGGTGACTGTGCCGTTGATGTCTTCTTCAATGACCACGTCAAGCGGCAGCCCCGGAGGTGTGAGGTTGAGCACCACATCGCCAGCTTGGCCCTCGCACAGCAGAACGTTGGCCGCACTGAACTGGGCGCTAGGCACAGCACTCACGTTCACAGTAGCTTGAGAGCCCGGCGCGATGGCCGAACACCCATTGCCCTGATCGGTGTACGCTGTTAGTGTGTACACGGCGTTAGCAACCGGGCAGAGCTGCAAGGTGTACACCCCGTTCAAGATATCGGCGGCTGTGAAGGTGTGGTTGACGCCAGAAAGGGTGATGTCGAACGGCCCGGTGCCATCGTTGACGGTGAACTCCAAGTCGGCACATTCGCCAACGCACAGGGCGAAGCTGCCACTGAGCGCGATGGTTGAAATCGGCGCCACGTTGATGGCAAATGGCTGCGCAGTGCTGATGTCAACCGCACAGTTGCTGCCTTGGTCGAACACGCTGTTAAGGGTGACGGTGACCGATTCGGTCGGACAGAGGTTTAGCAAATCTCCGGCATTGAACACCGCCGTGGTGGTGGCACTTCCGGAAGAACCGGCAACGGTGTATTCGACCTCGTAAGGGCCTACACCGGTGGAGAAGGTGAAGGCGAGATCGGCACAATCGTTGATGCAAATGTCGGCAGAGCTGCCATTGAACTCGGCTGTAGCGGCGGGAATAACGGTGATGTCAACGCATGACACCGGGGCAAATTCGCATCCGTTGGTATCGGTAATGAGGTCAAGGCAGTAGGTGGTAGTTTGGGCGGGGGTTACCGATTGCACCAAGCCCGTATTTGCACCGAAGTTGGTGAAGTTGGTTGTGCCGTCGCTCCATTGAATGGTGTAGGGCCCGATGCCTGTGAATGTGAAGGTCAAATCGGCCGACTCGTCCTCGCACAGTGTGGCGTCGTTGGCCAAAGAACCTCCCGGAAGCGGATTTACGTTAATCGCCGAAATCAACGCCACAGCGGCAACGCAACCCGCGCCCACGTCGGTGACCGACGAGAAATTAATGGTAGTTGATTGTGCCGGTGAAACGGGCAGGTTCCAGGTAAACGGCGAGGCATTCACCACCAAGGGCGAGGCCGCACTTGCGTAGTCGTGCACAACTTCCCACGGCCCAGCGCCGGTGAGGTTGAGAGTTAGACTCACCGCATCGCCCTCGCAGATGGTGGCCACCGCTGTAACCCCGAGTGTGGGCAGCGGGTCAACCGTTAGCGTAACGGGAGCCAACACCACTCCGGGACATGCCGGAGCATCGGTGTACTCAACCGAGGTTACTTGGTAGTTGGTGGTTGCTGCCGGAGTAACCGCCACAAGGTTGCCATCGGTAGCTGTAGCCGGCGAGGCCGGCGTACCCGTGTTGGGCGTATAAGTCACAACGAAATTGCCGGGCTGGTCAATGCTCAGCTCAAGGTCAGCACTTTCGCCTCCGCAGATAGCAGTAGGAAGCACAAAACCGGCAGTGACACTGGGCCGCACGGTGATGGTCACCTGGGTCTCAATGGCATAGGTACAGGCCGGCACGTTGGCGTCGGTCACCAACTCGAGTGTGTAGGTGGTGGTGACCGTTGGGCACACTTGAAAAGTGTCGCCATCGTTCAGTGCTCCGGTGGCCTCGAGCGCCCCGGTTTGTTCGTTGCGGAGGTTTACGGTAAACGGTCCAACACCGGTAAAGGCGAAGGTGATGTCGGTGCAATCGCCTTCGCAAATCGTGGCGTCACCCGAGATGCTGCCTGCAGGCGGCGGCGTGCTGGTAAGGGTAATCGATTCGGTGCGTGTGCAAACGAAGTTCAATCCGGCATCGGTAACGGTGACCTCGTAATTGCCTCCGGTAAGACCGTTAGGGTCTTGAACCGCTGACGGGATGGCTGGCCAATCGTAGGTGTAATTGCCGCTTCCGCCTGAAACGGTGAGGTCGATGCTGCCGTCATTGCCGGCGCACGACTCGTTGGTTCCCACCAAAGCAACTTCAGCCAACGACACGAAGATGTTCAATACATCGGTCAATGGGCATCCTGCGACGCCATTGACCGACTGAATCTGAATTTGGGTGTCGGTGTCAGGACTGAGGTTCTGCACCGGGCCGTTGCCCACGAAACCCGGCGCAGGGTCTCCTGAGAGCACTGACCAATTGAATTGGGTGTCGCCCAAACCGGTGATTTCTACCGTGCTACCGAAGCAGATGGTAGTGTCGGGGATGCCGAAAAACGCACCAGGGCTAATAGTAACCGTGAACTGGTCTTGCGCGCTACTGGGGTTCACACAGGCATCGTCAATAATGCCAACTGTGATAAGGTTGCTGCCTACCATGGCATCGGTAGCCACCACGCAGAAACGTCCGGTCACCGGGTTGTTACCCGTGGTGGTGAAATCACCGGTGGGGAATACCGTGCCAAAGTCAGTTGTCATGGTAACGGTTCGGAAGATGTTGGTGTTGCTTCCAACAACGCTCACGCACACTGAGTCGCCCACGCAAGCGGTGACCTCGTCGACCGCGGCCAGAGTGCCGTTCAGCACGTCTTGAAGCAGCGGCGCTTGAAAGGTAGTGGGCGTAACGGTGCATAACCGTATGGTGAAGGCAATGCTTTCGGTTACTGTACCTACGTAATCACCGTTGTCGAACATGTCGATACTGACCGCAGTGACGTAGTTGCCAAACATCATCGGTGACGTAAAGCCGATTTGACCGGTGTTTGGGTCAATGGTCATTCCAGGAATAGGATCGTTGCACGGCGCAGTGATGGGCGCTGTTACCCCTGCTGTGGTTAACGGACATACCAAGCTGAAGGCGAGGTCGTAGTTGTTGGGGTTGCTTACAACAATGTCGTACACAACGGGTGCTCCTGTACAGGAGTAGTTGATTGGGTTTGGTGTGACGATTTCAATCGATGAAGCGCAACCCACTGTTGTGGGGTCAAGATCGGTTGCTAAAAAAGCCGTCGGCAGAAAGGAATTGTCCATATTGATGAAGTAATTCCAGTCACCGGATGCCCATTGAATCTGCCACGTGCAGCCCGGATTTAGGTTCACTTCACCGTAATACGTAAGTTGTTGCGCCCCTGGTATAAAGCCACCGCTGCAGCTTGAATTGACGATTTCAGATGCACAGAGATCGGATATTTCGACTTCACCCGTGAGTGGAATGTTCGCCGAAAAGGGAATTGTACAACCTGTATTCGGAATGAAGAAGAGGTTTTCAGTAGGCACGGCCAGAGTTGCGCCAAAACAATCTTTGTAGATGGTCAGTGTAACGCCGTAATTGTTACCACCTAAGCATTCATACGTGATATGTCCTCCCAGAATGTGATTTCCGCGGACAGTGAATGCGGTGCATAGCAACACAACACTCAGCAGCGTGTACAAACTCTTCATGTAGAATTCCTCTCCCCTATATAGTCAGTGACTGCGTTGAAGTTTAATGTGGCGCTTGCCACTCGTAAAGATAGCAATCAACGCCAATTTTGCTTAAAAGCTGGTCAATAAAGTCATCAAGAGCATATAATGTGCCTTGAATCGCGCATTAGTCGGTCTCAAAGATGACCATAGATATCAGCAGATGGTTGCGTATGCGCGCCTACCTTTTCACGGAGAGGTGTTGATAGAGAACGCTTAACGGATGTCACGAACCAAAATGAGGTACACCGGAAAGTGGTCACTGAAGCCCCCTTTGTAGGTGTTTCCCACGTGGGTTCGGAACGGGTAGCCCGCAAAGTTGCCCTCTTGCTGACGAAGGTATGGCTTATTAAAGACTTTCGCCCCGAAGTAGCGGTACGAGTTGCGCAAGGGCGTGATGCCGCCTTCGCTCACGAGCACTTGGTCAAACAAGTTCCAGTTGTCGCGGTAGGCCAATGAACCGATGCCCTTGTTGTAAAGGTCTTCCATGGGGTTAAAGAGCATTCCGGCAGTTGTTTTTTCGGCTTTGCCGGATGAGCGAAGTCCGCGACGTACCGACGGGTCAACAGGATCATCATTGAGGTCACCCATGTAGAATATGGCCGCATTTGGGTTCTCTGTTTGGATGGAATCAACGATGCTTCTACCGAGCTCAGCAGCCGCCATGCGCAGTGGCATGCTTTTCTTTTCACCTCCGCGGCGCGAAGGCCAATGGACCACAATTACATGCACGGTGTCGCCATCGAGCACACCGCTGACAAGGAGTTGGTCGCGGGTAAAAAAATCGTCGCGGTTCGGCAGGGTGAGGCAGTAGCTTTTGCTGTTGAAGACCTTGAAGCGGTCTTTTTGGTAGATCAAACCCACGTCTATACCACGACGGTCAGGCGAGTCGTAATGCACTATGCCGTAATTGCGGTCAGCCAAAGGACCGGTATTGATAAGGTCTTCAACCACTTGGCGGTTTTCAATTTCTGAAAGGCCGAGAATTTGCACCCCCGAAGGATGAATCTCTGTGCCGATTTCACTGATTACCCGGGCCATGTTGGCGAGTTTCTCACGGTAGCGCTCTTCCGTCCACCCTTTCAAACCATCGGGCAAGTACTCTTCGTCGTTGGTGTCAGGAGAATCAACCGTGTCAAAGAGGTTTTCTACGTTGTAAAAGCCCACAACCGCAGGTTGATACTCCTGTCCGTCGACCTGATACGGCAGTGCACATCCTCCCAAAAAAAGAAGCACAAGAGCCGCCGCCAAAGGTGAAAAAAGCTTGAGTTTAGAAGTATTCATACACTACCAAATTTTCCAAAAGGCCGTAAATTTAGGAGGCGCAACATACACAATGTTTTGGAGTGCAAATGTCATGCCGCTTGACCTTTCAATTACCACTTTGTTAACTTTCGATCAGCATGATGCAATGTCAATGGGTATGTGTAACATTGTAACCCAATTTTCGACCATGCTCAGCATGCCTAACACCCCCTGCAAATTTGCAGTTTTATTCATGTTCTGCCTCACGGCAGGATGGGCAACTGCACAGACCGATACCCTACCGGTATCAAGAACCATGCCTGACACCACCGGCTTGGAGATGCAGCCCCGAACGAGTGTATTTACTGTAACGGCTGATGACCTCGATGCCGAGCTTGAGTCGCAAGACATCTCGGGTCTACTGCAATCGGCGCGTGATGTATACACCAGCACCGCAGGCTTTAACTTCGGATCAGCCCGCTACCGCATTCGTGGTTACCAATCAAACCACACCCGTGTATCGCTCAATGGCATTCTCGTCAATGATCTTGAAAGCGGCTGGGCTCAGTGGTTTCGCTGGGGGGGCTTGAACGATGTTACGCGCAACATCAGTGTGCGCACCGGCGTTCAAGGTTCGCAGTACAACTTCGGCGGAATCGGAGGGTACACCAACATCGACCTGCGCGCAAGTGAAATGCGGCCGGGAACCCGCGTTTCGTACGCTTCTTCAAACCGCGCTTACCGCAACCGCATCATGGCCACGCACTCTACGGGCATGATGGAAAACGGCTGGGCATTTACCGTGTCACTCTCACGCCGTTGGGCCGATGAAGGCTACGTTGAAGGCACATTCTTCGATGCCGCAGGCTACTTTTTATCGGCAGAGAAAAAACTGAACAAAACACACAGTTTCGGCGTGGTCGTGTTCGGAGCTCCTGTAGTGCAAGGGCGCCAAGGTCTGGCGATACAAGAGGCCTACGACCTCGCCGGGACTAACTTCTACAATCCTAACTGGGGTTTCCAAAATGGCGAAAAACGCAATGCCCGTGTGACCAACAACCACACCCCAATGGCCATTGCATCGCACTATTACACACCTACTGCGAACACCAGCATAAAAACCTCGCTGTTTGCTTCGACAGGCCGCGGAGGCATCACCGCCATCAACTGGTACGATGCGCCTGACCCACGACCCGATTACTGGCGCTATTTGCCAAGCTTCTTCGAACTTGACAATGACCAAGTTGGCTTCGATGCGGCCACCGCTGCCTGGACCGGCGGGCCTGAAGTCCGTCAAATCGACTGGGACCGCCTCTACTTCGCCAACAGCAAGAACCTCTTCACCGTTGAAAACGCCAATGGCATTAATGGCAACAACGTTACCGGTAACCGCAGCATGTACATCGTTGAAGAAATCCGCAACGACCTCACCACGTATGGCGCCAACAGCGTATACAGCCATAGCTTTAGCGACCGTGAGAAGCTTATCGTGGGCGCGTCCTTCCACCACCAAAGTACCCGCAACTTCAGAATGATTGAAGACCTTCTGGGCGGTGATTTCTGGGTCGATGTTGACCAATTCGCCCTGCGCGACTTCAACAACGCTGATCTCGCCCAGAACGACCTGAATACGCCCAACCGCATCGTTCGTGAAGGCGAAGTATTCGGTTTTGACTACACCATGAACGTTAACCGCTACAACGCCTTTGCGCAGTACGATTATACCTTCCGAAAGTGGGATTTCTACGCCGGTGCAGAGCTCGGGCAAACCGAATTCTGGAGGAACAGCGCCATGCAAAACGGCCGATTCCCTGAATCGTCGTTTGGCGAATCAGAGCGCACCAGCTTCTTTACATACGGACTTAAGGCAGGCGCTACCTACAAAGTTACCGGACGTCATATTTTGACAGCTAACTTGGTACACCAAACCTTACCGCCATCGGCAAGGTTCTCGTTCTTGTCGCCCCGTACGCGCCACGAAACCATTCCAGGCCTTACCACCGAAAAAATCTTTGGGGGAGACCTGAACTACATCGTACGCTACCCCAAATTCAAAGCGCGCGCGACCGTGTTCTACACCGAGATCAACGACCAAGTGTGGGCCCGTAGCTTCTACCACGATGAGTTCAGAACCTTTGTAAACTACAGCATGACCGGTGTTGACCACCTGCACATGGGTACAGAAATTGGCGTTGAGGCCAACGCGTCATCAACCACTGTGGTGACAGCCGTACTCGGAACCGGGCAGTACCTCTGGAACTCTCGTCCGACCGCACGCATCACCCGCGACAACGCTGAAGAAGTAATCGCCGACAACCGCACCGTGTACCTTAAAAACTACCGCATCGGTGGTATGCCGCAAACGGCCGGCTCGCTGGGCTTGCGCTACAACTCGCCGAAGTACTGGTTTGCAGGTGTCAACGCGAACTACTTCGCCCACATCTACCTTGATCCGAACCCAGACCGCAGAACCTCTGAGGCCTTAGGGAACTTCGTGACCGACGACCCGCAGTGGGATGCCTTGCTTGCGCAAACCCGTCTCGACGATAACTTCACCGTTGACGCCTACTTTGGCAAGTCATGGCGTGTGAAGGGCATGTTCATCAACCTCAACATAAGCACCAGCAACCTGTTGAACAACCAAGAATTCGCCATCGGCGGCTTTGAGCAATTGCGCTACGACCGCACCGATGTAAACAAATTTCCTCCGCGTTTGAGCTACTTGTTCGGACGCACCTATTTTGCCCAACTTGCAGTGAGTTTTTGATTTATGAAAGCGACTACATACACCAACCGCATCCTTGCCGTATTGACCATCATCGGCATTGTAACCTTAAGCGCATGTAAGCGCGAATACGACAGTCCGCCACTCAACGAGCTGCCCGTGGGCCAAGTGCTCACTGTTCAGCAGTTGCGCGATCTCTTCGCAGGCGAGGCCATCACCTTCACTGAAGAATACTCAGTGTTTGGGGTGATCACCGCTGACGAGCAAAATGGCAACCTGTACCGCAATATCTACCTCCAAGACGGTGACGCGGCCATCAACCTGCGCTTGCAAACCCCGGGTGGGGTTTACGAAGGCGACTCGGTACGTGTTTACCTACCCGGTACCATTTTGAACGTGTTTAGCGGCATGTTGCAGCTCGACAACGTGAGCCAAATCGACAACATCGTGAAGCAAGCCACCAACGTGCCCTTCGCGCCGAAAACCGTTACCATCAGCGAAATATCGCCCGCGATTCAAGGACAGCTTATTCGCCTTGAAAACGTTGAATTCGTGGGTGGAGAGCTCGGTCAACCTTACGCCGATGCCATCAACCAATCGAGTGTTAACCGCACCTTGACCGATTGCAACGGTAACACCGTAATTGTGCGCAGTTCGGGCTTTGCGAACTTCGCAAACCTCACCATTCCCGAAGGCAATGGCTCGTTTGTGGCGATTGTTGGCCAGTTCAACAACGACATGCAGTTGTACATCCGCAACCTTGACGAGGTGCAGCTCAGCGGTGAGCGTTGCACCGGCGGCGGCGGCGGTGGCGGCGGAGATGACGCCTACTTGCTTAAAGATTTTCAAGATGAGAATCTCGCCTCCGGCGGATGGATCAACTACCAAGTGACCAGCACACCTGAAAACCACGTTTGGGAGGTTTCTGACCAAGGTTCAGCAGGTAATTTCTACGCTGTAGCCTCCGGATGGGATGGCGGCAGCTCATCGCAAACCGAGCTGTGGTTGATCTCACCGGCGGTTGACCTCAGCGCCGCCACAGCACCCGGGCTTTCGTTCCGCAATGCGCGCAACTTCTCCGGACCCGGCCTTCAAGTTATGATCTCAACCAATTACGATGGCACAAGCTCACCGGCAACCCAAGGCACTTGGGAAGACTACACCCTCTTCTTGGGCTGGTCAACAGGTGGCTTCCAATGGACCGACAGCGGTGTACTTCCGATGACCAACTTCGTGGGTCAGAGCAATGTGCGCATCGCCTTTAAATACACCAGTACCAACCAATCAGCCACTTGGGAGGTTGACGACATTCTGATCACCGAGTACTAAGCACGTTACACAAATCTTTTACCATGAAAAACGTTACTCTTTTCTTTCTCTCTCTGCTCGCATGCGCCGGCCTTAGCGCCCAAGTATTCGAAAGCGACTTCACCGACTGGACAAACGGTGTTCCCGATGGCTGGAACGGCGCCCGAACCAACATCGATTTGACCGCAGTTACCCAAGCCAACAACAACATGGGTACCGGCGACTTTGCCCTGCAGCTTGAAAATGCTGACAGCCAACACCGCCGTTTCTCTACCGAATCTTTGACCACAGAAAACGCAACCAGCTATGAAGTTACCTACTTGGTTCGCGGCAATGGTGACATTCGTGCCGGTTTGTACGACAACCGTGCAGAAGACTTTGGCTACACCTATGCGCCTTACGAAAGCATCAACAGCGCCAACTGGGTAGAGGTCACTCAAAGCCTTGTGTGTGCCAACACCAACAACAACTCTGAATTTATTTTGTCTACTCGCAACACCGGTGGTGACTTTGGTCTTCAGATCGACTACGTTGTTGTAACGACTTCAGATGTCCCACAAGTGACCATCAACGAAATTCAAAATGCCATGGGTGCCTCTCCACTTGAGGGTAGCACTGTGCTTACCGGCGGCATTGTTTCAGCGGTTATTCCTGCGGGTGGAAACAACGGGTTCTTCATCCAAGACAACGAAGGCGCGTACAACGGTGTATTCGTTTTCACCGATGCAGCGGTAACCGTTGGCGACAGCGTTACCTTCATTGGCAATGTGGTGGAGTTCTTCGAAATGACGCAGATCTCAGGAATTGCTGGTTTGACCATTGTGTCAAGCGGAAACACCCCCTACGCACCGGCCCAAATCACCACTGCACAAGTCAATACAGAGGCCTACGAAGGCGTATTGGTTCGCGTAAGCAACGCGATCTGTACAGATGCCAATTCAGGTTTCGGACAATGGATTGTAAACGACGGCAGCGGATCAGCCCTTATTAACCCCGCCATTTACGAAGCTACCCGCACCCAAGGTACTGCCTACAACGTAACCGGTCCGGTCTTCTACTCATTCAACGAGTTCAAGATTCTGCCACGCAATGGCAACGACGTTGAAGCGGTTGTTGGCGTGGCTGAAACGATGGTTTCTTCAGCGATCAGCGCATGGCCAAACCCGGCTACAGAGGCGCTCAACCTTCGCTATGCCGACGGTCGTGCAGTCGACGGCTTTGTGCGCATTTTTGATGCCCAAGGCCGCGAAGTGGCCCAGGTTGCCACGAACGGTGTAACCTCAGTTATCGCTGTTGATGCGCTGGCTCCGGGCCACTACACCGCAGTGGTTGAGGGCCGTGATGGCAACTCGGCTATTCGCTTTGTGAAGCACTGAACATCCTTTTAATACTGAGAAAGTCCTGCCGTTTGGCGGGACTTTTTCGTTTGGGTGACTTCCATCACTTCCCCATCCAAGCTTCTGCCCCATCTTTGGGGTGTAAATACACAGATTCATGAAACTTCGACTTACCGTGTTGGCCTCGGCCATGTTCTTGTTTGCTTGTGGAGGCAACTCGCAAAATGCGCCCCAAGGGTCGTCATCCGCCGAAGGCGAAAAAAATAAAAGCGCCCAAACCGTGAAGGAAATTGCGGTTGACGAATTCGTGCAATTAATGGAAGCCAAGCCCAATGCGCTCGTACTTGATGTGCGCACGCCCGACGAAGTTGCGGCCGGCCGCGTAGCCTGCGGTGAGCACATTGACTTTTACGACGCCAACTTCAAGGCTCGTGTGAAGACGCTTGATCATAGCGCGCCCGTATTTGTGTACTGCGCAGTTGGCGGACGCAGCGGTCAGGCCATGGATTTCATGAAGCGCGAAGGGTTTACCGAAGTGTACAACCTGCAAGGCGGAATCAACGCTTGGCGCGCCGCCGGAAAACCCACTGTTAACTGCGACTGATCAGCGATGAAAGCACTCTTGAACGATTGGCGGCTTCTTCTTATGATGTCGCTCACCTTGGGTCTTGCGCCCTTCTTCCCTGAACCGCATTTGGTGGGTAAAATCCGCTGGATTGCCGGCGGAGCGAATGGCATGCAATTGATCGATTGGGCCGACGCACTTATGCACGGCCTTCCCTGGTTACTGCTGATTCGCGCGCTTGTTGTGCGGTTTATGCTCGGTAAAAAACCCGAAGCCGTTTGAGGCTACTCGGGTTGCCAGCGCTCCAAACTGAAACCCACGTCATGGATACCCGGCAATGGGTCATTCCGCATCGCTTGACGGATATGCACATGGTAACTGCCCTCCATTGGAAAAATGCGGCGGCTGTTCAGCATAATTCGGTGGTCAACGAGTTGACCGGTTTTTCTGCCATTCCAACGGCCGGTGGGGTCAGCCAGCACGCATTCTAAGGTATCAACAGAGGTTTTCCCATTCGGGAAATCAAGTTGCACGAAGAGAAAGAGGTTACTGTACGGGTAATCGTCGCCATGCCTCAGGTTCATGACGAAATTGAACGGCTCGGTGGTGCCGTCAATGTCAAACGTGTAACTCACCGGCTCACTCCCGGACCAGCCTTGCGGGTCGATCACCGTATTCTCGTAAAAATAAGGCGATTGGCCACATCCGGCGAGCAGCACAACGGCTGAAACAAGGTATGTCAACAGGGCCTTACGCCTCATTTCCGCCTCCTTGGCCTTCAGGTCGCGGACCGTTTCCTCCACCTCCTCTTTTCCTGCGGGATGGTCGGTTTCTGCGGTTGTTGTCGCCTCCCGCACCTTGCTCCCTTTTCGGTGCGTCACCGGAAGCTTCAGGACGGGGACCTTGCGGACGGGAACCTTGTGGACGAGGCCCTTGCTGACGGTTATTGTCTCTGCGTTCGCCGTCTTTCTGAGGCCCTCGTGATTCAGGACGGTTTCCGCCGCCTTGGTTGAATCTACCTTCGTTTCCGCGGTTTCGGCGGTTGTTTCTTCGTGGCTTGGTGCGGTCGAAACGGGTGATACTGTCTTGACCCATGTCATTGAGGAAAGTGACTTCCTCTTCAACGGCTTCGGTCACGACGAACTCGTTGATATCGGCCGGTTTTTCACCGCGCTTGTTCATTTCAATAATGTCGAGCACTTCATCGAGACCAAGCGCCACCGGTGAAGCACCGAACTGACCATCGAGCGTGAAGTACAGCAAACGCTTGAAGATGTCGATTTTGAATAGGGATGCTCGTCCGCCAGCGGTTTCAAGCTTGGTATTCATCGGAGGAAACTCTTTCACCGCTTCGCGGTACTGATCGAGTTCGAAGTTCAAGCAGCATTTAAGCTTTCCACATTGCCCTGCAAGTTTTTGCGGATTGAGTGAAAGCTGCTGGTAACGGGCGGCGCTTGTGGAGACGCTTCGAAAATCACTGAGCCAGGTTGAGCAGCAAAGCTCACGTCCGCATGACCCGATTCCACCCAATCGGCCTGCTTCTTGGCGCATACCGATTTGGCGCATTTCGATGCGCACCCTGAACGCTTCGGCGAGGGCACGAATAAGCTCACGGAAGTCAACCCGATCTTCGGCGGTGTAGAAGAAGGTGGCTTTGTTTCCATCGCCTTGGTACTCCACATCGCTAATTTTCATGTTCAAGTTGCACGAATCGGCGATTTTGCGCGCTCGAATCATCGTGTCGGTTTCCTTCTTCCGTGCTTCTTGCCATGTATCAATATCATCGTTGGAGGCCTTTCGCAAGACCTTCTTGATTTCAATGGAGTCTTTGACATTGCGGCGGTTCATTTGAACCCTCACAAGCTCACCGGTGAGTGAAACAACGCCTACGTCATGTCCGGGAGAGGCATCTACCACCACAACGTCACCGATGTGGAGTTCTAAGCCATCGGCGTTTCTGTAAAAGACCTTTCGGCTACTTTTGAAACGCACTTCTATGATATCGAAAAGTTTTGCATGGTCGGGCAATTGCATGCCGGCGAGCCAGTCAAAGACCTCGAGTTTATCACATCCCGAAATGCCGCAAGCCCCGTTGTTCTTACACCCCCGTGGTAAGCCGCTCGCATTGTTCGAACAACTTTCACATCCCATAAGGCGCGGTATTCGTTTGGTACGTGTATTCGTACCAGACTTCAAAGATACGAAACGCAGCGCATCAGCTTCTTAGTGCGCTGTGTAGTTTCAACGAGAGGTCGAGGAAAACAATTTTTCCGCTCACGTTGCCCATGACATCGTGCACCGCATCGTTGATGATGTCATTCATTTTCAAAACATTGCGGTGATTGATGAACGGAGCAAAGCGCCTTGCAAATTCTGCTTCTCCGGCGGTGAACCTCGCCAATTCATCGCCACTGTAATTGAACACGATGCACTGCCGAATGAAATGCAAGGCATAGCCCAAGAATTGCTTCTGCACCTCGCGTGACTTTGACCCTAAATCAGATGAAAGGGCCACCAAGCGCGCAGAATCTCTGGAATAGCACGAGCGCATCCAGTCTCTGAAGGTATCGAGAAAGGCTGTTTGGCCTTCATGGTTGCTTACGATTTCAAGTGCACGGGCATAATTTCCTTCGACAAACGCTGAAATGTCTTTTGCCGTTTCTTCGTTGCAACCGACACGTTCTATCAGTGCGCGTTCAATATCTGCATCGTCAATGGCGGGCAGTTTTACCAACTGTGTCCTGGATAGGATGGTTGGAAGGATGCGCTCAGTTGACTCGCTTACAAGAAGGAAGAGTGTTTGCGCCGGCGGCTCTTCGATGAGCTTGAGGAGTTTGTTGGCTGTGTCTTCGCTCATCAACTCAGGCAGCCAAATCACCTGAATGTTGTAACGGCCTTCGTACGCACTCAACGAAAGTCGCCGGGCGATTTCATTGGCTTCGGCCACGTAGATGCGCAAACTTTTCTTCTCGGCTTGAAGTGTATCAAGCCAATCTTGGTAGCGCGGATACGCGTGATTCAATACGAATTTTCGCCATTCCGCAATAAATTCAGACGATATTCCGTGCGAACCGGAGTCTTTCTTGTACACCGGAAAGGTAAAGTGCAAGTCGGCGTATTGGAAGGTATCGAACTTGAGGCATACGTCGCAGGCTCCGCAAGCGTCATTATCAGTACGGTTCGGACAGCAAGCGTAGCGGGCATAAGCGAGTGCCATGGCCCAAGTACCTGAGCCCTCCGGGCCTAGAAAAAGATTGGCATGAGCGACAGAGCCGGTTTTCACCCGCTGGCGCAACTGCTCCTTAACCTGTTCGTGTCCGACGACGTCGCTAAACCGCATAGGTGACAAAAATAGCAAATCCACCACCGCGTTAGGCGAAGACTTCACGGAGTATCGCGTACGACTTCAGTTCACGGTCATGGTGGAGGTGAATTTGGAGGTAGCGCACCAATTGATCGAGCAGAATTCGGCGCTCTGCGCGACCTTTGAGCAACTCGGCCAACGATTCGTGAGAGGCATGGATAGCGTGTCCGAAGCGCTGGGCTTCTTCACCCTGCAGGAAATCACCATGAAGCGGCGGCGCGCCGAGCCATTCGCCTTGCACCAAGTCGAGGCACATGTCAGATGCCGGTACGGGAGGCGGTGCAAACCCGAGGTGATCAATCAGCTTGCACAAAAATCCGATTGGGTAGCTGGCCACCTGATCATCAAGATCAAGGGCCTGCATGCTGACATGGCAATAATGGAACAACGCGGGCATAGGCTGCTCTTCGGCGAGGGAACGGTGCAAAACTTCGGCCATAAACAGGGCAATCGACGCCTTCAAAGGGTGCATTGGCACATCAAGCAGGGGAGGATCGCGCCGCACTTCGGCCAACATGCGCATGCTGCCTGACCTGCGCTCACGCTCTTCGATGTCGAGCAAAGTCATCGCTTGGTAGAGGGTACTTTTCTTGCCCAATGTGACGTAGTAAGGTCGGATGCCGAACTGCTCAGTAAAGATCAAAGCGACACCACCTTTGTCATTTGTAGGTATGGTATGTATGGCGATGGCTTTCATGGGTTGGGGTTCGGATTTACGGGATTAAGGGGTGTTTTGCGCAGCGGGTTATAGCTGAAAAAAAACAGTTGTAAAAAGAAGTTGAACAGTGGTAAAGTTGTTGGGGTGGTTGCGGTTCTAAGCTCTAAAACAAGGCTTAATTTCGTGGTGTTTATACGTAGCTTACGCTACGTATAACAGAGATAGCATAGGAGCACACGTCTACCACTCCAACCCCCACCACCTTATTTCTCACCCCAATCTCGCTCACTCCCCTCCCCACCCTCGAACTCCCAATTTATCAATTTCGCTATCAACATCGCAATGTTTAATAATTGCCTAAACCCAACCTTCACCCTGTAAGTTTTGAACTACATTTGAACCAGACAAAACGCTGGTTTTCAGCATAAACATATCCACCTCGCTAGTGCAATTCATTTGCACATAGTTTAAAGTTAGGTTAGGCAGGGCAACCCCACGGGTTGTCCTGTTTTTTTGTGCCTATTTGAACAACCGGTTCCCCTGCAGTCCACCGGTATGGATGGCCAATACGCGCTCATCTTCCCGAATCCTTCCTTCCTCGGCCATCCGGCGCAAGCCGAACACCATCTTTGAAGTGTACACGCGATCGAGCGGAAGCCCCCCCGCTTCTTCTTGCGCCATAAACGCCTCCAGCTCAGGTGTTACGCGGGCAAATCCACCGAAGGTGAAATCGTAGACCCACTCCACCCGAGCGACCAACTCGTCGGCAAGCTCCTCGTCTACAACTGTCCAAAACAAAGTTTGCCGCAGCCGCTCCTTGAGGCTGAAGTCGTTCGTCGCCGGAAAAGCCAGTATGCGCTGGTGGCTACCCGCGGTGAGCAAAATGCCCGCCAGCGTTGTACCGGTGCCCACCGAAACAGCCAATGTATCAAACCGTTTGTCGTCTGCTGACAGAATCTCCATGCAGCCGTTCACACCCAAAAAATTGTTGCCTCCTTCCGGAATAAACCACGAACGCGGAAAACGCGCATGCACTTCGTTCTTAAAAGTTTCGGTGTTGCATTCGTCCCAAGCGTCGCGCTCCATAAACTCCAGCTCCATGCCCCATGCTAGGCAGTCAAGCAGGGTTTGGCTTAGCACTGCAGGTTCTTCACCGCGTACAATGCCTGTGCAGGCCAAGCCCTCCCGATGGCATAACGCTGAGGTGGCGTGCAAATGGTTGCTGAACGGCCCGCCCACGGTAACAATGCGCTCGGCCTCTTTCTCCCTGGCTTTGAGAATGTTGTATTTCAACTTGAAGTACTTGTTCCCCGGTGCTTCCGGATGGATCAAGTCGAGCCGTTTCACATGCAGTTCCACAGCCGAATTCAGTATGCGCGCTCGTTCCGTCCTTCCATGTAATTGATGAAGGCGCGGTTGGCAACCTTATTTCCACCCGGTGTCGGATACTTACCTGTGAAGTACCAATCACCGAGGTGGTTCGAACAGGCTTCGTGGAGGTTCTCGATGCTCTGGTAAATGATCGTCACCTTGGCCTTCACGTCATCCGGTGAGAGGAGCCGCGAAATCTCGGCGCTGATTTCTTCAGCGGTAAAGGGTGCATACACTTCGCGCACGTAGTTCTTCACTTGTTCTTTCGGATAGCTTTCTTGCTCTTTGCACTTGCGGTAAACCGTTTGCAAAAGTTCATCCATGCCGCGTTGTTTGATCAACGACACCGCCGCTTGAAACGCAATGAAATCGCCCATTTTCGCCATGTCGATGCCGTAGCAATCGGGGTAGCGGATTTGAGGCGCTGAGCTCACCACAACGATGTGCTTGGGGTCAAGGCGATCGAGCATGCGAATAATCGACTTCTTCAAGGTAGTGCCTCGAACAATCGAGTCATCGATCACAACAAGGCTGTCATGGCCGCGTCGAACCGCCCCGTAGGTAACGTCGTACACGTGCGCCACCATGTCGTCGCGCGCATCGTCTTGCGTGATGAAGGTGCGCAGTTTCGCATCCTTAATGGCAATCTTCTCAACGCGTGGTCGGGTATCGAGAATCTCCTTCAGACGTGCCGGCTCAATGCCCGTGCCCGCTTTCGTAATTTCTGCAAACTTCCAGTCGTTGAGGTAATCCTCCAATCCCTTTACCATGCCGTAAAATGCGGTCTCGGCAGTGTTGGGGATAAACGAAAACACGGTATTATCGAGGTCGTTTTGGATGGATTTCAGGATGGATGGAACCACCAATCGGCCCAACTCTTTCCGCTCCCTATAAATGTCTCGGTCGCTTCCTCGTGAAAAATAAATGCGCTCGAAACTGCACGCCTTGCGGTCGCCCTGTGGAATGATTTCCTCAGTGTAAATGCGGTTGTCTTTACGGATGATGATGGCATGGCCCGGCGTCAGTTCTTGCACTTGGTCGTAGCGCACATTGAAGGCGGTTTGAACCACAGGACGCTCGGAGGCAACCACAACAACCTCATCGTCTTCGTAAAAAAACGCCGGACGAATCCCATTCGGATCGCGGAGCACAAACGCATCACCGTGACCCACCAAGCCTGCCATGGCATAGCCCCCGTCCCACTTGTCGGCCGAATTCCGCAAAATGTCGCCAATGTTCATGTTCTTGGCGATTTGATGGGTAATTTGAAGATTGGAGTAGCCTTGGTCTTTGTAAATCCTGAACAAACGGTCATTCTCGCGGTCAAGGAAGTGACCTATTTTCTCCATCACCGTCACCGTATCGGCCATCTCCTTGGGATACTGGCCCAAGTCAACCAATTGCTGAAACAATTCGTCAACATTGGTCAGGTTGAAGTTCCCTGCAACGACGAGGTTGCGGGTCATCCAGTTGTTTTGACGGAGGAAGGGATGGATGCTTTCAATGCTGTTCTTCCCAAAAGTGCCGTAGCGCAAATGCCCCAGAAACAATTCACCGGTGAAGCCGTAGTTGGCCTTAAGGTAGAGAGGGTCGTTGATTTTTTCAGCGTCGTGCTCAATCTCCTTGAAGCGTCGGTTGACTTGCTCAAACACATCGACGATGGGCCGCTGGTTGTTGGAGCGCACGCGTGAAATGTAGCGCTGACCTGGAGGGACGTCGAACTTGATGTTGGCCAACCCGGCGCCGTCTTGACCCCGGTTGTGCTGCTTCTCCATCAGGAGGTACATCTTGTTCAGTCCGTAGAAAGAAGTGCCGTACTTTTCTTTGTAGTACGGAAGTGGCTGCTTAAGCCGCAAAAGCGCAATACCACACTCGTGCTTGATCGCGTCGCTCATTGGGGTTGCTCAGGAATTACCGCAAAGATACGTTCTTTTTCGGCGCCCTCTCCGGTGACCCTGAGCACATTCACCTTACAAGAATCCGAGGTCAAGCTTGGCTTCTTCGCTCATCATGTCTTGCGACCACGGCGGCTCAAAGGTGATCTCAACCTTGGCACTCGCAATACCTTCAACGCTGGCCGCCTTCTGCTCGACTTCAACCGGGAGTGACTCCGCAACCGGACACGAAGGCGAGGTGAGCGTCATGGTGATGAACGCATTCGCTTCGTCGTCAATCTTCACTTCGTATACCAATCCGAGCTCGTAAATATCAACGGGAATCTCAGGATCAAAGATGGTCTTGAGTGTTTCAATAACCTTTTGCTGCAATGCGTGCTTATCCATTGTGGGAACCTCCATTGGCTTAGTTTCCGTGGGTTTCTTTCCCTTGAAAGGCCAGGCCATAAATCTTCATTTGTTTGATCATTGACGCCAACCCGTTGCTTCGTGTGGGCGAAAGGTGCTCGTACAGGCCGATGTCGTTCACAAAATGCAAATCGGCAGCAGCAATCTCTTCCGGACGCAAGCCTGAAAGCACTCGAATCATCAGGGCAATCATTCCTTTGGTGATAATGGCGTCACTGTCGGCGGTGAACTGCACTGTCCCATCTGTAGTGGCGTCAGCGTGCAACCACACGCGCGACTGACATCCGCGAATCAAGTGGTCGTCGTTCTTTAAATCAGCATCAATAAGCGGCAACTCGCGTCCCAACTCAATGATGTGCTCATATTTCTGCATCCAGTCATCAAAGAGCGCAAACTCTTCAATGACTTCCTGTTGTCGTTCTTCAAGGTTCATTGCACTTCGTGTTTGCCGAAACAACCGCTTGCACGGTCGTTTGTTCGGAGAAAACCCCAAGCCCTGCCGGGCCCTCCCTCCCCCGCCTTTACGCCTTCCGCAGTAAAGGTCTGCTGTTTTCGAGTGGTTGTCAAGCGAATTTTCTCCTTCGTTGGCCCTTTCTTTACGGTCGTCATGAAAGCATCGAAACGGCCTTGTGCACCGCCGCCAAAAACAGGTCAACCTCTTCATGGGTGTTGTATGCGGCAAACGACGCACGCACGGTTCCGGGCACGCCCAAACGGTGCATCAACGGCTCGGTGCAGTGGTGTCCGGTGCGCACAGCAATGCCCATCTGGTCAAGCAAGGCGCCAAGATCGTACGGATGGATATCTCCCGCCAAAAACGAGATCACCCCGGCTTTCTCAGGTGCTTCACCCACAATTCTAATGCCTCCCATCGACCTCAAGGCCTCTGTGGCGTGCACGGTCAACGCGTGTTCATGCGCCGCAATGGCTGATACCCCCAACTGCTCCATCCATCCAAGCGCAGCGCCCAAACCAACCACTCCGGCCATGTTTGGGGTACCCGCTTCAAACTTGTACGGAAGCTCGTTCCACGTCGAGCGTTCGTAGGTCACGCTGGCAATCATCTCGCCTCCTCCTCGCCAAGGGGGCATGGATTCGAGCATTTCGCGACGTCCGTACAAAACACCCACCCCGGTCGGCCCGTAGGCTTTGTGTCCGCTAAAAGCATAAAAATCACAACCAATCGCTTGCACGTCAAGGTGCATGTGAGGCACCGATTGTGCGCCGTCAATCACCACCACCGCGCCAACGGCCTTGGCCATTCGGGTCATCGTTTCGGCCGGATTGAT
Source organism: Flavobacteriales bacterium (assembly GCA_036835325.1). Classification (GTDB taxonomy): domain Bacteria; phylum Bacteroidota; class Bacteroidia; order Flavobacteriales_D; family Sanyastnellaceae; genus CAMCHP01. The sequence continues at coordinate 43,578 of DAITMF010000003.1, read as the reverse complement.
GGTGCCCAAACTGTTCGACACGTGGTTGAATGCAACCAATTTCGGACCGCGATCAAGCAGCTTGGCGTAGGCTTCCAAATCAATCACACCAAGGTCGTCGATGGGAATGACGGCAATCTCAGCGCCGTTCGCTTCGGCCACCATCTGCCATGGCACCAAGTTGCTGTGGTGCTCAAGTGCCGACACCAAAATCAAGTCGCCTCTTCCGAGGTTTGCCCTGCCCCAACTGTGCGCCACCAAGTTGATACTGTCGGTAGTGCCCGCGGTAAACACAATGCACTCGCGGCCTTCGGCATTCAAATAAGCGGCCACTTGATCGCGCACGGCTTCGTAGGCTTCCGTCGCACGACGTGCCAAGTGGTGCACGCCGCGGTGAATGTTGGCGTGGTCATTGAGGTAATAATCGCGAATGGCATCTACCACAGCGAGCGGCTTTTGACTGCTGGCGGCATTGTCGAAGTACACAAGTGGCCTTCCGTTGACCTGCTGGTGCAAGACCGGAAACTGCTTGCGCAGCGCCTCTATGTCGTATGTCGTTTCCACGTGATTCATTTCAAGTGTATCAGATATTCTGTATTTCCTTCGCCGCCTTTTACCGGCGATTCAATGGGTTCGGCAACGCGGTAGCCTACGTTTTCAGCATTTGCCACGACTTCGCGAAGCGCAAACTGCTGCAGTTTTTCATTCTTCACCACGCCGTGCTTGTTCAAACCGGCCGGACCCACCTCAAACTGGGGTTTTACCAGCGCGATAACGTCGGCACCGGGTGCGGTGAAGCGTTTTAGTTCCGGAAGGATGAGCTTCAAACTGATAAACGAAACATCCACCACGACCAAAGAAACCTTCTCTCCAAGCAAGTCATCTGGCGCTGTACGGATGTTTTGCTGTTCCAAACTCACCACTCGGTCGTCCATCCGCAAGCGCTCGGCGAGCTGATCGGTGCCTGCATCCAAGGCGTACACTTTCTTCGCGCCACGTTCGAGCAACACTTCAGTGAAACCTCCGGTTGAGGCGCCTACATCGAGGCAAGTCCGTCCATCCACATCCACACTAAAAGCATCCAGCGCAGCCAGAAGTTTCAACGCACCCCGTGAAACCCACGGCATGGGGGCTTCAAGCAACTCAACAGCGGGTTCAGTGTCAAATTTCTTGCCCGGACGGTCAACCACGACGCCGTTGGCCTTCACCGCTCCCCGACGGATCATCTCCCCGGCGCGCTCCCGCGAACTTACCAAGCCGCTGCGCACCAAGTACTGATCCAATCGAATGGGGTTCATGCGCCGGCGCGTTCGTGAAGTCGGGCAATGCAGTAGTCACGCACGCCGTCATCGGCAATCTCAGCGATGATTTCGCCCACAAAGGCCTCAACCAACAATTTACGCGCGGTTGCAAGTTTCAAACCGCGCGCACGCAGGTAAAACAACGCCTCTTCGTCGAGCTGACCGGTGGTTGAGCCGTGGCTGCACTTCACGTCGTCAGCGTAAATCTCGAGCTCCGGCTTGGCGTTCATCGTGGCGTCGTCGCTCAGTACGATGTTGCTGTTCTGCTGGTAGGCATTGGTTTTTTGGGCATCTTGGCGGACAAACACCTTGCCGTTGAATACGCCGGTTGACTTGTCGTTCAAGAACCCTTTGTAGGTCTCGTTCGACTCGCAGTGCGGCACGCGGTGATCGAGCATGGTGTGGTTGTCGATCAACTCTTTGCCAATTGGCATGTAGGTGCCAAAAAGGTTGGTTGAACAGTTCTCGCCGTTAATGCGCACGTTCAAGTTGTTGCGCACCCACGCGCCCCGAAGGGTCACGGTACGGATATCAAATCGGCTGTCGCGCTCCTGCGCTACCCATTCGGTCGCGTGCTGGAAAACTTCGCCGGCTTCGTCTTGAACCTTGTCAATCTCCAAACGGGCGTTCTTGCCCACGAAGCACTCGGCGACGTGGCTGCTGAAAGCGCTTGTCCCATCAACTGCTGCGGTGTGCCAGATGACGTTCAAACTGGCGCGTTCTTCGACTTCAATCACGGTGCGTGATACGGCGGGAGTTTGCTGGCCCGAGCTCAGGTGGACGATGTACACCGGGCTTTCAATGATGCTTCCTTTCGCTGCGCGGATGTAAACACCCGATTCAGCGTACGCCAAATTCACGGCCTCGAAAAAATCGTTCGATTGGTTCGAAAGCGTTCCGATTCCGGTAGCCAAGCCTGCCTGAAGTGCGTCTTCCAAGGGCTGCACATGGATTCCTGCCTGCTTCGGAAGGATGCTCAAATCGGCCCGAAACCTGCCGTTCACCAACACCAAACGCGCAGCGTCTCCGGCAACAGGCAAGAGGTAAGGAGCCACATCAACGGCTTCATCGATGCGCTGCAGGTTCATCGCTACAATGCGGGCTACACGGGTGTACTTCCACGCTTCGGTGCGGGTGGTAGGCACAGGGAGCGCTTCCACAAAACCGCGGGCCTCTGCCAAAAGCGAAGCCGGCGCGAGCGGACGTTTGCACGCCGTGTCGAGACCTTGTACAAAGGCCTCTTTCTTCTGATCAACTGCTGTGATGACGTCCATGCCGCTCAATTATGCAATGAGTTCTTCTTTGATCCAATCGTAGCCGCGTGCTTCGAGTTCAAGCGCGAGCTCTTTGGAGCCGCTCTTGACAATGCGGCCGTTCACCAACACGTGCACGTAATCGGGCACAATGTAATCGAGCAAACGCTGGTAGTGGGTAATCACAATGAACGAACGTTCACTGCTGCGCATCGCGTTTACACCGTGCGCCACAATCTTCAAGGCGTCAATGTCGAGGCCCGAGTCGGTTTCGTCAAGCACAGCGAGCTTCGGCTCTAGCATGGCCATCTGAAACACTTCATTGCGCTTCTTCTCTCCACCTGAAAAGCCTTCATTCACTGAGCGGTTGGCCAGCTTGCCGTCCAACTCAACCAGCGCCGATTTCTCTTTTACCAACTTGAGGAAATCAGATGCACTCACCGGATCTTGCTCGCGGTAGGTACGAATGTCGTTCAATGCGGCGCGCAAAAAGTTGATGTTGCTCACACCGGGAATCTCCACGGGGTACTGGAAGGCCAAGAACAGACCTTCACCGGCGCGCTCTTCCACTTCGAGTTCGAGCAGGTCTTTGCCGTCAAGCTCAACCGAGCCTTCGGTGATCTCGTAATCTTCGTGTCCGGCCAATACGCTGGCCAAGGTGCTTTTGCCCGAGCCGTTGGGGCCCATAATGGCATGCACTTCACCGGGTTTCACCTCAAGTGAAAGTCCTTTCAAAATTTCCACGCCTTCAACCGAAGCGTGCAGGTTGTTGATTTTCAACATGGTATTCAATCTTTCGTAAGGTGTATCACCTTTTTTGCATTCGTTTACTTCGTGCTTAGCCCACGCTGCCTTCGAGTGAAATCGCGAGTAATTTCTGAGCTTCCACCGCAAACTCCATCGGGAGCTTGTTCAATACTTCTTTGGCGTAGCCGTTCACAATGAGTGATATGGCCTTCTCTTCGCTGAGTCCGCGTTGGCGGCAATAGAAAATTTGGTCTTCACCAATCTTCGAGGTCGTTGCTTCGTGCTCCACCTTGGCCGACTTGTTCTTCACTTCGATGTACGGGAAGGTGTGCGCTCCGCAGCGGTCGGTCATGAGCAACGAATCGCACTGACTGAAGTTGCGGGCGTTATCAGCCGTTTTGTTGATCTGCACCAAACCGCGGTAGCTGTTCTGGCTGTTTCCGGCCGAGATGCCCTTTGAAATGATGGTGCTGCTGGTGTTGCGACCGATGTGGATCATTTTCGTTCCGGTATCGGCTTGCTGCCTCTTGTTGGTAACGGCTACCGAGTAGAATTCTCCTACCGAGTAATCGCCCTTCAAAATGCAGCTCGGGTACTTCCAGGTGATGGCCGAGCCGGTTTCAACTTGCGTCCATGAAATCTTGGCCTTGCGCTCGCAAATGCCGCGCTTGGTTACGAAGTTGAACACGCCGCCCTTGCCCTCAGCGTCACCTGGGTACCAGTTTTGTACAGTGCTGTACTTGATTTCGGCTTCGTCAAGCGCCACCAGCTCAACCACTGCGGCGTGCAGCTGGTTCTCGTCGCGTTGCGGTGCGGTGCATCCTTCCAAATAGCTAACATAACTGCCCTCATCGGCAATCACGAGGGTGCGCTCGAACTGGCCGGTTCCCGCTTCGTTGATGCGGAAGTAGGTGCTCAACTCCATCGGACAACGAACGCCCTTCGGAATGTAACAGAATGACCCGTCGGTAAATACAGCACTGTTCAGCGCTGCGTAGAAGTTGTCAGATTTCGGAACTACCGAACCCAAGTACTTCTTCACCAAATCGGGGTGGTTTTGAATCGCTTCGCTCATCGAGCAGAAAATGATGCCCAATTCGCCCAGCTTCTCCTTGAAGGTGGTGGCCACCGATACTGAATCCATCACGAAATCAACCGCCACGCCAGTCAAACGCTTTTGCTCTTCAAGCGAAATGCCGAGCTTTTCCATCGTGCGGCGCAACTCGGGATCAACTTCGTCAAGCGAGTCAAGTTTCTTCTTCTGCTTCGGCGCGGCATAGTAGCTGATGGCCTGAAAATCGGGCTTGGTGTAGCTCACGTGCGCCCATTCGGGCTCAGTCATCTTCGACCAGGTCCGAAATGCGTCCAAGCGCCACTCAAGCATCCACTCCGGCTCGTTCTTCTTGGCCGAAATGAACCGTATAATTCCTTCATTGATCCCCGGAGGGGCCTTGTCTGACTCAATGTTGGTCGTCCAACCGAACTCGTACTCCTTGCGGGTTACTTCCTCCAGCAGATCGTCTCCTTCGTATGCCATGTCGTTGCTGTTCGTTGTATGTTTTTTTTGGATTTCGCCTTCGGCGGATGGTGACCGTCCCGAATGACGTCCGTTAAATCGAGAAACTCTCCCCGCAACCGCAGGTGCGACTTGCGTTCGGATTGATGAATACGAAGCCTTTGCCGTTCAAACCACCGCTGAAGTCAAGCTCCGTGCCTACGAGGTACAAAAAGCTCTTGCGGTCAACAACGACCTTCACGCCGTTGTCTTCAAACACCTGGTCGCCCTCTGCCATGGCGGTGTCGAAGTGAAGGTCGTACATCAGGCCTGAACAGCCTCCGCCCCTTACCGCCACACGAATGAATGCCTCATCGCTGTGGCCTTCAGTGACTTTGAGCTTGGCTACTTGCTCACGCGCGTTATCATTTACCTTAATCATAGCAATACCTATAACAGGTGATTTCCGTTGATGTTGCAAAGGTACGACTTTAATTTAGAACACTTCTAAATTGAGCCCCCAAGCCGTCTAAAAAACTGACTTCTGTCATATTGTAAATTCGACAATATCTTTGTGTAACTTGCTGCTCATGACGACGAAAACCTCATCACTCGCCCTCTTTGTAGCACTCTTCGCTGCAGCGTTCACTACAAACGCCCAGAATTACCAACTTGTTTGGGCCGACGAATTCACCAACGGCATCAGCGATGCCTGGACCTTCGAAATCGGCACCGGAAACAACGGTTGGGGCAACAACGAACTGCAATTCTACCGCGCTGAAAACGCCGCAGTGGTTGACGGTATGCTCGAAATCACCGCCAAAGCCGAAAACTTCGGGGGCATGAACTACACCTCAACGCGCATGAAAACCCAGTGCGGACGCTCGTTCAAGTACGGCCGTGTTGAAGCGCGCATCAAAATGCCTTCATTCACCGGCTCGTGGCCGGCCTTCTGGATGCTTGGCGACTACTTCCCCCGCGTTGGTTGGCCACGCTGCGGCGAAATCGACATCATGGAGCACGTAAACACCGACCCCAACGTGCACGGAACCATCCATTGGTTCAATAACGGACATGTATTCTTCGGTGGCAGCACCCCCATTGATGTTACGGAGTTCCACGTCTACAGCGTAGAATGGGACGAAACCGGCATCCGCTGGTTTGTTGACGGCAACCTCTACCATGTCGCCAATACCACCAACGGCATCAACGACACCAACGAATTCCATCACTCGTACTTCCTCATCCTCAACATGGCGATCGGCGGCAATTGGCCGGGCTTCACTGTAGATGCATCAGCTCTGCCCGCCACCATGTACGTTGATTACGTGCGTGTGTACCAAGCCGATGGCATCGTTGACCCCATTCCGGCGCTAAACCTGCCTTGCGTCGCTGACTAAGTCGACAACCGTGATCGTCTCACCGCATTTGTGCAGCTTTAACTAGCTTTACCCGCACAAACGCGCAGCTTTATGGCATCAGGTTTCTTTGCCTTGCTCGACGACATCGCCGCACTGATGGACGATGTGGCTTCGATGTCGAAAATCGCGACCAAAAAAACCGCGGGCATCCTTGGCGACGACTTGGCGGTAAACGCCGAAAAAGCGGTTGGCTTCAGCGCGTCGCGCGAGCTTCCCGTGCTGTGGGTGATTACCAAAAGATCATTCCTCAACAAGCTGATCATTCTACCCATCGCCTTCTTGCTGAGTGCCTTCCTTCCGGCGGCCATCACACCGATCCTTCTGCTCGGCGGAGCCTTCCTCGCCTATGAAGCGATTGAAAAAATTTCGGAATACATCTTCCCTCATCCATCCCCAAAAAAAGAAAAGAAAAAGCACCAACTCAGCGAAGAAGAACTCAAAGCCTTTGAGAAACAGCGAATTCGGTCAGCCATCTTGGTTGACTTCATTCTGTCGGTCGAAATCGTCATCATTGCCTTGAGCACAGTAACCGACCAGCCGCTTGACATCCAAATCGGCACCGTTTCGGTGGTCGCCATTCTTGCAACTATTGGCGTGTACGGCATGGTAGCGTTGATTGTGCGTCTCGACGACTTCGGACTTGTGCTCACCCGCAGCGACAGTTCAACCACCCGCGCCATTGGTCGGTTCTTCATTCGTGCCCTGCCCGTGTTGATTCGCATTATCGGCGCGCTCGGCACTGCGGCACTGGTGCTCGTCGCGGGAGGCATTTTTGTGCACAACATTCACGTCATTCATGACATCCTTCACGCTTGGCCCTCACTGCTGGCTGAGGTTGTTACCGGCCTTTTGGTTGGAACGGTTGTTTTCGCCATCGTCAAAGGCATCAGTGCACTGCGCACAGCCAAGAGCGCTTGATGTTTTGCAAGCGCAGCCAAAGGGCAGCCTTAATCGTCTGAAAAAAATGTCAGACAATTCCACAACCTATTCAGCCGTTTTGAAGTAAACGGAGCAGCCATGCGTAACCTTCTCATTTTCTTTTTCTGTTTGGTTGGATGGATGGGAAACCCTTCCAATGCCAACGCTGCTTTGTCGGTTGACCTCGCTTCGTTTGCCCACGAAAGCAGCGCTGAAGCCCGTCCGAAACCCATGCGCACTTACCGCGGCTTTCGCGTGAAGCGCCAGAAGCGCAAGGCCGCTTCAGGCCGCAGCAACAACAGCCACCTGCTTCAATCGCATTGCAGCAAGGGGAAGGGAAGGAAGCGGTGAGTCTCCCTCTACTTCCCAACTTTTCCCAAATTCGCAACTCAGGCATAACAGCCGATTGCGGTCGCGCGTTGCTTGAACGATTCAAACCACGACCATGAAAAGCTTCGTAAACAGCATCTACTTCAAGCTCTTTGCCATCGGCATCCTTGCGCTCCTGCTCCTGATTCCAACCGCCATGATTGAAGGCCTCGTCCGCGATCGCGAAAACATCCGCGATGAAGCTGTGAGCGAGGTCAGCTCGAAGTGGGGGTACGCACAAACACTCACCGGGCCGTTCATCTCCATCCCGTACACCCGGTACACGGTGACCGAAACCACGAACGGCAAAACGATCGTGTCTGAAAACCGCGAACGCTTGCACATCCTCCCCGAAAACCTCAGTGTATCGGGTGACATTCTTCCCGAAATCCGCAAACGCGGCATCTATGAAATCCCCGTTTACACCACCGATGTGCAGATCTCGGGCGATTTCAACTTGCCCGACCTGAGCACGCTTGATGTGCCTTTGACCGACCTCGAATTCGACAAGGCCGAACTCGTTCTCGGAGTGACCGACCTGCGCGGCATTCAGTCGCAAATCGAGGTCGCTTGGGACGACAAACGTTCGTTCTTCTCTCCCGGCACACCGTCAAACGATGTCGTTTATTCCGGATTGCACACCCCAATTGGCTTCACAAACGACTCCGCTGCACAGCACCGCTTCACGATGAATGTTTCGCTGCGCGGAAGCGGCCACCTCTTCGTTGTCCCCATGGGCAAAGTCACCGATGTGGCCCTTCGTTCGAGCTGGCCTGACCCCAAATTCAATGGCGCCTTCCTTCCAACCAACCCGAATCCGACTAGCGAGGGCTTTGAGGCCCAATGGAGCGTCTTCGACCTGAACCGCAACTTTCCGCAATGGTGGACGAACAATGGCCACAGTGTTGAAGATGCCTCGTTTGGTGTTGAATTGCTCGTGCCGGTTGATGACTACCAGAAAACCTACCGCTCGATCCATTATGCCATTCTGTTCATCGGACTCACCTTCATGGTGTTCTTCTTCATTGAAGTGTCGAAGAAGGTGCACATTCACAGCATACAGTACCTGCTCGTGGGCATGGCGTTGGTGGTGTTTTACACCCTGTTGCTGTCGCTCTCGGAGCACATCGATTACAACTTCGCCTTTGGTTTGGCAGCCGGTGCCACGATTGCGCTGATCACGGGTTACGTAAAGGCGGTGCTGAAATCTGGGCCATTGACCTTGCTGATTGCGGGCATCTTAAGCGTGCTGTACGGCTTCATTTTCGTGGTGATTCAGTTGCAAGACCTCGCCCTGTTGATTGGCAGCATTGGCATCTTCCTGATTCTTGCACTCACGATGTACTTCTCACGCAAAATCGATTGGAGTTCGGCGCGAAGCGGTGATGCCTAGTGCATCAACAAGCACCACACAATAGGAAAATCACCGAGGCCTAAAGGGTGCTTAGTTTACTTTTTTCCGTTTAAACGGCTTCTTAGTCTGTTTTTCTCCAGCTTTGCTTCTGAAATTGTAGGCTTAATGGAAAAATTTCCAGTGTCGACAATGGTAAGAGCCCTCTTTGAATTGAACTCAACCGCTGCAATCAAAACCTGTTACCCCACCGCCCGAAACGCCTGTGCCATGTGCCGATCGTTGTGGTAAATCACCACACGCAAGGTGTCGCCCAAACGCAGCCGAATCCATTTGGAGATGGAGATGCTCGTGCGTGTCTTCACCAAATCGGTCAACAAGCATTGCTTGAGCAGGCCAAGAAGCGCTTCTTGCTGCGCAATGAATTCTTCGATTGCCTCGGGCGACACAGGAGAACCGGCCGGATTCATGTTGGCGAAGGTCTTCATGGTGTTGAGTTTGGCCTTGAGCTTCACGCTCTCGGCAAAGTAATTGCCTAGCCACGACGAGCGAAACACGCTTTGAGGAGACGCTGTGCGCTGTTCGTTCAATCGCTTGAGAATCTCGGGCAAGTAAAAACGGCCGTACCGATTCAGGTGTTCAATGCACTCCAGCGCACTCCATGCTCCCGGTGCCGGGTGCTTGGCCAGCGCCGCCGGTGGCATGGATGCCAGTTTCTTAGCCCCTTCACGGTGATTCGTGACGTACACTTCGAGCTCCTTGATGAGCGCTGCATTCGTGGTTTTCATCTCCTTCTGTCTTTTTTGCAAAATTGGGATGGATGTCGACTTCAGGCCTTGATTGAAATCAAGATTTCTGCACGCGCGACAAGGTCTCGGGCGTCATGCGCAGATACGCGGCGATGTACTTGTGGGGGATTTCTTGAAACACCTGCGGACTGCGCTTCAGCACCCGTTGGTAGCGTTCAGCAGGTGAGGAAGTGAGGAGGTCGCGCTCCCGTTCCATTTGCTGAAGGATGAGGATGGGCAAGGTCGCATGCCAGGTATCCCAGAGGTCATGTGCGTTCAAAAAGGCGAAGAAAGCCGACTTGCTGATGCGGTCGATCGCGCCTCGCTTCAGTGCCTCAATTACGAGGTCAGAAGGCTCCTCGGTAAAGAAGCTATCGAGTGCAACCAGGATATTGCCTTGGTAAGCCAAGCGAATGGTGTGTTCTTCGTGACCATCAACGACAAAAACCCGTAAACTCCCCGACTGCACCCGGTAAATGTGGGTGTCGGAGGTGTTGGCTTCCTTAAGCAATTCACCCCGTTTTAATTCAAGGCGACTCTCCCAAGCTTGGACTTGGTCAAGTGCAGAAACGAGCAGTTGGGTCGGATTCACAGGCCTTTCAAGCATTGACTCGGTTTATCGTTCCAATGCATCCGTTTGGTACGAAATGTAACAAAATCAGATGAACCGAAGGCGCAGAGTGCAAGAACGACCGAGCGTGTTCAGGCGGCCATCCATCCCCATCCATCCCCCAAAAAAAGAAACCCCTGAAGCTGCGAAAACCGCAATTCCAGGGGCATAGATGGAGAAAGTATAGTTCACAGTTTGCCGCGCTACCGAAGTAAACGCGGCAAAGGGTTTAGGCCGAAGCGCTGATTTGGATCATCTGAAAGCGAAGGTCATTCACTTCTTGAAGTTTCGCCAGGTATGCGCTGATCTTCCCGGCTTTCATCAATTCAATGGCCTGATACTTCAGGGCGGCGTAGCGGTTCATTAACTCTTTCATGGCGAATCGTTTTTAATGGTTCTGTTCTCCTATATACAAGCAGCGTGCCAAAAACCCTCGACCCTGCTTTTCCGCTATCTTTGCAGCATGGAAGGACGTACAGAAATCGGCTCTTTGGGCGAATTTGGCTTGATTCGCCGCCTCACAGAAAATTTTCCCCGTCACCATTCCGCCACGCGTTTTGGCGTTGGTGACGACGCCGCTGTTTTGGTAAACGGTACAGAGGCTACAATGATTACCACCGACATGCTCACCGAAGGGGTGCACTTCAACTTGATGTACACTCCGCTGAAGCACCTTGGCTACAAGGCCGTGATGGTGAACCTGTCTGACATCTGTGCCATGAATGCCATTCCCGAGCAAATCACAGTATCGGTAGCGATTTCAAACCGGTTTTCGGTCGAAGCGATGGACGAGCTGTACGACGGCATTCGTTTGGCGTGCGAAAACTACCGCGTTGACCTCATCGGTGGCGATACCACCAGCAGCACCGGCGGCTTGGTGATCTCCATTACCGCCATCGGCCGCGCCAAAACCGATGACCTCGCGTACCGCAGCACCGCCAACGACGGAGACTTGATTGTGGTTTCGGGTGATTTGGGAGGCGCTTATATGGGCCTTCAAGTGCTTGAGCGCGAGAAACATGTGTACATGGAATCACCGGGCGCACAGCCCCAACTCGATGGCTACGATTACATCTTGGAGCGCCAATTGAAACCCGAGGCGCGCATCGATGTGGTTCGCCACCTTGCAGAAATCAAGGTGAAGCCCACTTCTATGATTGATGTTTCTGACGGCTTGGCAAGTGAAGTACTGCACCTCTGCACCGAGTCGCGTTTGGGTTGCCGCGTGTTTGAAGACAAGCTCCCCATCGATCAAATGACCTTCGATGCAGCGCAAGAATTCAACCTTGACCCTACCACCTGCGCGCTGAACGGCGGTGAAGATTACGAACTGCTCTTCACGGTTGCCCCAAGCGACTACGAGAAACTCAAGGGTGACCCGCACTTCACCGTCATCGGACACATGCGTGAAGCCGGCGAAGGCTGCACGCTTTGTCCGCGCAATGGCGACGATATCGTGCTTAAAGCACAGGGCTGGGACGCTTTTCGCGACTAACCGCGACTATTGGTGAACCAGCCGGATGCGTTCGCTGGGCGCATCTCCCGAAATTTCAATGAAAAACACGCCTTTGGCGAAGTTTTGAAGTGGGATTGTTTGCTCGCCTGCGGCGGATGGCTCATCGCGTACCACACGGCCAAAGCCATCGATCAAGCGGATGCGTACAGCGTTACCAAACCGCGCGGGGATGGATATGCGAACCGACTCAAGCGCCGGATTCGGCCACGCTTTGATGTCAATGTGGTCTAATAACTCACCGACCGAAGTGGCCTCACTATCAGGATTTTCAATTTCTTCATCGTCGTCATCGATGGGCGTGGCGGTGCACGGCACTTCATTGATCATCGCCACCAACGCATTGTAATTTTGATGGATGGCCGAGTGCGCCCAATCGCCGCGAAGCTCAACTACTCCGTTGCAGTTGATGGCGCAGAGGCCAAAAGGCCGTTGGAAGAAGTTGTTGTAAACAGCGTTGTCAGGATTATCGGCATAAATGGTGAACGGGAACTCATGCTGCGGTGAGTTCTGGAGGTTGCCAACAGCGTAGCGGCGGTAGAGGTAGGTTTCGTGTTGGGCGACGGTAGTGTCGTTGTAGAACCCCGGCGGACAATTGCTTGGGCATTCGCCCAAGGTAGGGTGTGCCTCAACGCCGTAAACCATGATCCAGTTGAAATCATCGTAGTGCGTGTTCAGCAGTTGCTGGAGCGATCCGTACAAACTTGAAGATGCTGCATCAGGCAGAAAACCGTTCGTCGCCCGCGGACACGATACACTGGCCGACATCATGAGGGTTGGTTTGCCGTTTGCGAGGGTTTCGTAGAGGTTGAGGCTTTGTCCGGTGAAATCGTACACCGTGAAATTGCCTACGGTGTCTCCTTCGAAATAGCCACCGATAAACTCCATATCGCCGCCATAGTACATGAGGTCATCAATGGCTTCGGTATCGGAGGGCTGTTGGTCGCGGCCAAAGTCGACCGATTGCGCAAACAGGTTGCTGCTGGTCAACAAAGCCACAGCAAGCGCAATGTGCTGCAGATTCATGGTTAAAACTTTCCTTGGTTCGAAGCTAAATTACAGATAATCAGCGGGAAAGTTCAAAACCGACGGTCTATTCGACCAAATCTGCTTTGGTGCGGCTCCAGGCGGCAAAGTCGAAGTATTCGAAGACTTGCTTTTCAAACGGGTCGGTTCGAAGTGCTTCGAGCTCGGATGAGAGTTCAGCAAACAGCTCTTGATCGGATTTATCTCGCCGCACCTTGACAACTTCATTGACGAAATGCAGAAAGATGGTTTCAAACTTGTAGACCCTCCGGCGCGTTTCAAGAAAACGCTGAGTGCTTCGTAGAGCGTAAGGCAAGAGGCTCTTGTTCCCGAGTTCAAGGTGGATGGCCAAGTTGAGCAGTTGCGCCATGCAGTGGAGGTCTTGGGTTTTGTCGATGTCGATGTTGTTGAGGAGTTGGTTGATCCACTTCAGCGCCTCGTTCAGTCGGCCGGCCTTGAAGTACAGCACCGAGATGTTGAAGAAAAACATGGCTTTTCGCACTGAACTCAGTTGTTCATCGTGCTTGAGCAATCCCTCTTCGATGACCGGAACAAGTTTCATGCCCTCCTCGAAGTTACCAGACTCCGTATGCAGCGCCAGCTCGATGCTGTTCGACAGCGCGAAGATGCGAATCTCGAGGTCTTCATCGGTACGTTCGGCGATGAGTTGAGGCAGTCGGCGAAGTTTGCTGAGGTTGTCAAACGCCTCTTCGCGCAATCCGAGTTTGTTGCCCACATAGATGGCGTTGGTGAGTGTGCTCAGAAGTGGCGCCGGGTCTTCTGCAAAGAGGTGGGCCTTGTCTTCAATGAGCGACAAGTTTCGCTTCAGGTAGGGGTACGAAGCGGCCTCATCGCCTACACCAAAATAGTAGGCGCTGTAGAGGTGATTGAGGAGGAAGCTGTTTTCGGCGAGCATGCCCTCTTTTTCGTCGCGGTTTGCCAGTTCATCGAGGATGCGTTTGAACTTCGAAAGGTCTTTATCTGATCGCGCCTTGCCTTTAACGTAGAGGTTTTTGAAGATGCGGCTTTTTACATTCCAAAGCTCGTTGTAGGTGTCGATACGGGCAGTGAGCAGTCGATCGTTATCGAGCATGTTTTTGAGGTCTTTCTTCCCGAGGCCCTCGTACTGGTCTTTCTCAAGAATGCGTTTTTCCCACCGGGAAATCTCAATTAGAGATGTGATTTTTTCGTGCTTAAGCGCCAGTTTTTTCGTGCTTTGAAGCAATTTCATCGCCTGACCGTACAATGTTTTACGGTAGAGAATTTCGGCTGCGTGGATTTGGCGCTTGATTTGCGCTTCGACCGAGGCATTGGCATGGTAGGCATCGAGGCTTCTGAGAATGCTTTGGTACAGGCGGTTTTTAGCAATGCTGAAGCGCTTTACAAAGGCTTCTTTGGCAAACTTTTTCATTAAAGCGGCCTCATCGTATTCATCTTGACGATCAATGGCATCGAAGAGCCGCTGGTAGTTGTTTTGATCGCCAATGACATGACGAGAAGAAAACACCTTGAAGTAGCGTTTTTCGGGCTTGGTCATCGCCTTGATAAGGCGGTGCAAACTGTCGGAGGCCTTGTTTGACATGGTGGCAGGGTATTGGTAAATGGCAAATGCATCACCAATGTAATTATATCCGATTGAAATCGTTGTTAGAACCGTAATTTTTGAGGTCAATAATCGCAGTTGAAGCGTGTTTTGAAACGCTATTCTAATCAGGCGTTGCCAATTCAGGCGCAATCATCGGTAAAGAATGGACTGACGAAAAAGAAAAAGATTTAGGAGTGATTGACCCGACCGCTTAAGTTGGAGGTATGAACACAACTGGCAAATACCTTGGCGTTTATCATCCTGACCTACCGCGGGCCCCTTGGTGGAAGTATACCCAACGCGGTGTTTACTTGATAAAGGCAGAACTTCAGTACCCGAGCAAAGGGTTCAGGAAACACGGCGCATCAGACCGGCAACTGACCAAGCTGGGGATCGTTGCCGACTTGGTTTGGCAAGGTTTACGGAGCAGGCATGCGACGGCAGAATGGCGTGAATATGCAACTGGTGACGGCGTTTTTTACGGGATTATCGCTATTGTAGACAACGAGGCCCCTCGCATACAGCCTTTGGTGAGCATTCACCCTGACTACGTTCTTGGCGTCATGGAGGAATATGGTCTACGCACAAGACCTGAGCCTCAGGATTGGTTTATGAGTCACATTTCGCCCGATCACCGCTCGTTGGGGTCGCTGGTTCGTACATTCAAGGGCGAGGTAACCAAGCATTGTAAGCGGTTGGATATTGAGATGAAATGGAAGCCTCGGTACATTGACAGGTTGCTACGGGATGAGGAGGCGTATGCTGCTGCACTTCAATTTCTTGAGGAAGTTGCCCGGGGCGAAGATGGTGTACGGAGGAAGTGGGATGCGAAGATGAAGGGGTGGGGGTAGGGTTGCAGGGCTAAGCCATCAATTTTCTCTTGAAATTCAAAATTTATACGTAGCTTACGCTACGTATAACACAGGTGAAAAAAAAGCGGTTCGATAACACCCCAACCCCCTAAACCATCCCCGCCTCCCGCAACGCCATCGCCACCTTCTTCCCGCCAACCTTCTCCACCTCAACATAATCAGCCTTGCGCAACGCAGCAACACTGCCGAAGTGCGCCAGCAACTTCTGCGCCGTCTTCACACCGATGCCGGCAACATCGGTCAGTGAGCTCTTCAACGCCGCTTTGCTGCGCCGGTCACGGTGATGGCTTAGTGAAAAACGGTGCGCTTCATTGCGCAGTTGCTGTATCAACTTGAGCGATGGCGAACGCTTGTCGATGTAAATCGGAATGCTATCGCCAGGGAAGTAAATCTCTTCCAACCGCTTGGCAATGCCCACAATGGCCAACTTACCCAACAAGCCCAACTCTTCCAAGGCCTTCAAGGCAGCACTCAGCTGACCTTTGCCGCCGTCGATAATCACCAGTTGCGGAAGCGGCAACCCCTCATCAACCAGGCGCTTATACCGGCGGTACACAACCTCCGTCATGCTCGCGAAGTCGTTCGGCCCCTCAACGGTTTTGATGTTGAACTTCCGGTAATCGTCTTTCGAGGGCTTGGCATTCTTAAACACCACACAGGCCGAGGCGGGGTTGGTGCCCTGAATGTTCGAGTTGTCAAAACACTCAATGTGCGCCGGCAAATCGCTCAAATGCAAGTCACTTTGCAGGGTCTCCAAAATTCGGCGGGTGTGCGCCTCGGGGTCGGTCATCTCCTGCTGCTTGAGCCGATCGCGCAGTGCGTATGTGGCGTTGCGCAAACTCAATTCAATCAGCTTGAGTTTATCTCCCCTTTGGGGGACGTGCACATTCACCTCCGGCAAGGCAAAGTCGACCGGATGCGACAGGAGCACCTCGCGTGAGGTACTTGAAAAACGGTCCCTCAACGATACCACGGCAAAGGCCAACAGCTCTTCGTCGGTTTCGTCTAACCGCTTGCGGAGCTCAGTGGTGTAGCTCTGCACAATGGCGCCGTTCATGACCTTCAAGTAATTTACAAATGCACCTTTGCTATCGCTGTAGATGCTGAACACTTCGGTATCGTTAATCCGCTGGCTGACAACGGCTGAGCTCACTTGGTAGCGCTCAAGCACCTCAAGGCGCGATTTAATGGCTGCGGCAGCCTCGAACTCGAGCGCCGCCGCATGTTCGCTCATGCGTTGGCGCAATTGCCGCGACAAACCGGCGTAGTTGCCTTTGATGATCTCACGGATGGCATCAATGTTGGCGTTGTATTCGTCTTCCGAGAACCGATCAACACACGGCGCTTTGCAATTGCCCAAATGAAACTCCAAGCAGGCGCGAAATTTACCTGCGGCCACGTTCTCCTCCGAAAGCAAATAATTGCAGGTGCGCAAGGGATGGAGGCGCTTTATCAAGTCGAGCATCGCATGCATGGTTTTGACCGACGCGTATGGACCGTAGTACTCGCTTCCATCCTTGATCATTCGCCGCGTAGGGTGCACACGCGGAAAGCGCTCCTTCCGGATAACAAGCCACGGGTAGGTCTTGTCGTCTTTCAGTTGAATGTTGTACTTCGGCTGGTGCTCTTTGATGAGGTTGTTCTCGAGCAAAAGGGCGTCGAACTCCGTGTCGACGACGATGAATTTAATGTCTGCAATTTTGCGGACGAGCAACCGAGTTTTTCCGTTCTCGTACTTGTTTTTGTTGAAGTACGAGGCTACGCGCTTCTTTAGGCTTTTTGCCTTGCCTACATACAGCAGGTTGCCCTCGGTATCGTAATACCTGTACACACCCGGCTTGTCTGGAAGGCGCTGTAGAATCTGACGTATGTTCTCGTTGGCTGACACAGCGGTGGGTTTCTACAAAGGTACGCAGCCCATCACCACTTCACGGCGATTTTGCCGGTGGTTTGGCGCTGTTCCAATGCACGGTGAGCATCGGCGAGGCGCTCTATGGGGTACACACCACCACTTTTCGGTCGAATGACCCCTCCATCCCACAACTTCGACAATTCGGCAACGGCGGCTTTGATCAAATCCGGCCGGTGGTCGGCAATGCGGAGTACATTCACCCCGATGACCGATCGGCTTCCGGCGACCAAAAGCAGCGGAATTACAATGCCCATTTGCCAAAGCATTTTGTAGGTAGCGAGGTTGCCTCCTTTCTTACCGGTACGTTCGCTGGCTCCGTACAGCACAAGTCGGCCTCCGGGCGAAAGCAGCTTCATGTCTTTCTTGAAAGTCGTGCCTCCCACCGCATTGAAGCTTAGGTCAATGGGCCGACGCTTCCCAAGAAGCTTTGGAATCGCTTCTGCATAATTCTCTGTGCGGTAGTTGACGGTGTACTGAGCGCCAGCCTTTTTTAGCTCGTCGATCTTTGCGTCGCTTCCGGCCATGGCCACTACGGTGCAGCCCTTCCAGAGGGCCAGTTGTACCAATGCGGTGCCCACTCCTCCTGCCGCGGCATGGATGAGCACGGTATCACCCGAATTCATCGACGTGGCTTGAAACGCCGCGTGCCATGCTGTGCAGTACTGGGTGCCGAGTGCACAAGCTGCCGCGTCATCCATCCCATCCGAAACAAAAAAAACAGCCCCCGGAATCGCCACGGCATACTCTGCATATCCACCGAAGCGGCTCATGGCCGCTACGCGCTTGCCAATGGCATCGGAGTGGCCATCAGGCGCCTCAACCACGCGTCCGACCAAATCGTAACCCAAAATAGCCGGCAGCGGCGGCGCATCGCGGTAGAAGCCTTGGCGCGCCATCACATCGGCAAAATTCAGACCGAATGCCTCTACTTTGATCAGGTATTCATTGGGTTTGCGCTGCGGCATGGCCGTTTCGCAGACTTCAAACGCCGCGTCGGCGGGACCATTTTTCACGAGGAAAGCGGCTCTCATGGTTTGCATAGCGATCAGATTCGGGCCACAACGCGGCCAGTTGTTTTGCCATTTAAGATGGCCTCCATGAACTTCGGTATGGCACTAAGGGTGGTTTCTGTAACGGCCTCTTTTGGTAGCGAGAATGCCCACTCGTTTGCCAAACGGCGCCAAATTTCTTCGCGGATGGCCCTCGGCGTCTCGGCTGAATCAACACCCAGTAGGTTGACCCCGTTGAGAATGAACGGGTACACCGTTGCTGAAAAATCTGGACTACCCACCAAGCCGATGGAGGCCACGCTTCCGTTTCGTCCGCAAGCCTTGAGCAAGGTCGTCAGCGTATTGCCTCCGACGTTATCGATGGCGCCGGCCCATTTTGGACGCAGGAGCAGACGGCCCCCGGTGTCGTTGGCCTCTTCACGCGGTAAAATCTCGGTCGCTCCCAATGCACGCAAATAGTTGTGTTGGTCGAGGCTGCCGGTTATGGCGATTACCTTGTATCCGGCGTGCGCGAGTAGGGCAACGGCAAGCGAGCCCACGCCGCCGGTGGCGCCTGTGACAGCGATGGGGCCCATTTCAGGTGACTGACCGCAACGCTCCATTTTCCACAACGCAAGGGCCGCGGTGTAGGCTGCTGTGCCGAAAACCATCGCTTGAAAAGCATCCATAGAAGACGGCCGTTGAACGATCCAATCAGCGGGCACGCGGATGTACTCTGCGAAACCGCCCGGGGTGTTCATGCCCAAATCGTACGAGGTGCAAATGACCGGCGTGCCGTGCGCGAAGCGACCGGAGCGGTCGTCAACCACATATCCGGCAGCATCAACCCCCGGAGTATGCGGGTACTGCCGGGTGATGCCTTTGTGGCCGTGAGCAGAGAGTGCGTCTTTGTAATTGAGCGCCGCCGCCTCAACGCGAATGGTCACATCATGCTCGGGCAAAAAGCTGAACGGCAACGCTTCAATGCCGCGTTCAAACCGGTTTTCAGTCGATTCGCGGACAACAAGCGCCGTATAGGAAGTAGGACTGTTCATGGTTTTTTGGGGATGGATGAGGACGGAAGTGCCTTGCAAAGGTACTCTTCACTTTTCAACCACTCAAGGTACTGCGGAAGTGCGGTTAGCACGTTTCGCGCAGACTTGAGGCTATCGTGAAAAACAATGATCGAGCCTTCGCGTGTGTAACGTTTGAGCGATTCAAGGCAGCGTTCGGGAGAGCGTTCAGGAAGGTAATCACCGCTCAGAACATCCCACATAACCAGCGTGTAGCGGTGTTTCAGCGCGCTGGCCTGCGGCCGGGTGATTCGACCGTATGGAGGACGGAAGAACTGACTTTCGACGCGTTTGCCACCTTCAAGCACATCACGCAGGTAGGCGTAGGTTGGGGTATTCCACCCGTTTGGGTGTGCGTAGCTGTGATTGCCTACGGTGTGGCCTGCGTCGATGACCTGCCGGAAGAGTTCAGCTTCTGCTTCCACGTTTTTTCCCAAGCAGAAGAAGCTTGACGGAGCATTGTACTGCGCGAGTACGTCGAGTACCTGCGGTGTGACCTGAGCCACAGGGCCATCATCAAAGGTGATGTAGACCTCCCTATTGTTGGTTGGGATGCGCCACACAAAATCGCCGGCGAGCGGCTTTAGCAGGTCGGGAACCGTTGCGAAATGCACGCCGTGAAGGTACCGAAAATTAAGCATCTGACAGGTGTGTAGGCCTCTTCCTACACACAATGCGTCATGGGTACTGACGCCAACGAACATTCACAAGTCTACCTTTGATATTCTCTCCCAATTGAACCCATGAAGACACGGCTATTGTTGATCGATGACGAGGTGATCAGCCTGAAGATGACCAAAATGATGCTCGATGAGCACCAATTTGACGTAGATACCTGTCTAACCACAGAAGAGGCCATTTCGGTGCTGACCACCTCTGAAATCGACTTGATACTGTTAGACATTAGCATGCCAACGCTTGACGGATTTGATTTCATAAAACTGATGCGCTCACTGCACATACACGTCCCCGTTGTGTTTCTCAGCAGCAAAGACGACGCGTACACACGCAATCTTGCTGAATCAGAAGGCGTTCGTCGGTGCGTAAGCAAAGGGTTTGAGCTCGCCAAGTTGCCTGAAATCATTCGCGATGTGTTGAGTGAAGTGAAGCGAAGCACATGACATTGCACCCTGACCCCATGAACCCAGCGTTTTCAGCACCGGAGAATGACCACGAGCGATTTCTGTATTCAGTATCGCATGATTTGCAAGAACCTCTGCGCATGGTCGCCTCGTTCTTGAAGCTGCTTGAATCAAAAGTGGGAGACCAGCTTGACGACGACGCCAAGCGCTACCTTCAGTATTCTGTTGAGAATGCCGACCGCATGAAGCACATGATTCATGCGCTGGTTGATCTTTCGCGGGTTTCGCGCGATACCGAAGCCGCTCAACAGGTCAACCTCCAAGAAATCGCACAGGAGCTGAACCGCATGATGGGCTCAACTGCGCGCGGTAGAGGGGTAAACTTGATTGCGCCCGAGCCAATAACTGTGCACATGGCGCCCGGCCAGGCCATTCAGCTCTTGCGAATCTTGTTTCAAAACGCCTTCGACAACCAACTCGACAACCAGGCGCTTGAGCTCAAGCTCACTTATCGAGCCATTGACGAAAAAACAGTTGAAGTTGCGCTTGAAGACAATGGAGCAGGTATGCCCGAAGAATTCACCAAAGTGGCCTTCGAATTGTTCAGGAAAAAAGAGCGGTCAACACCGAATGTTGGCGCCGGACTCGCCATTGCCCGCGCTATTGTTGTGCGGTATGGTGGCGAAATCACGTTGAAAAATTCAAAAACCAACGGTACTGTTGTATCTTTCAGGCTGCCAACCACCGGTGGATGAACTACCTCAAGACCCACATTCTTGTCGTTGAAGATAATTACCAGGATTTCATCCTTTTCAAGGAAATCCTCAGCCATATACGTGGGTTTTTCATCCAAATTGACCATGCTGACTCACTGAAAAGCGCGTGTGAGCGGCTTGGGCACACCATTTTCGACATTGTATTTCTAGACCTGTTCTTGCCTGACAGCTACGGTCAAGAGACCTTTACAGCGGTTCAATCGGTGACCACTGCACCCGTTGTAATTCTCTCGGGGATGAGCGACCGAAAAATCGCGCTCGACATTGTTAAGCAAGGTGCTCAAGACTACATTCTCAAAGGTGAGTTTGACGCCAATTTGCTCGAGAAGGCCATCATTTACTCCATCGAGCGTAAAAAGTACCAAGAAGTACTTGAAGAGTCTGAGCGCCGCAGCCGCACCGTATTTGAATCGGTTGGCATTGCCATTGCAGAGTACGACTACACGGCCCTTGTCGATTTCGTTGAAGAGCGCAAATCGGCCGGAAAACCCTTGAATGACGTCGTAGAATCAATCGACCTTAGCCTTGTCATCGCTTTACGATCAAAAATGCGGGTGATCAACATGAACCCTGAAGCGCTTTCACTGTACAGCTGCGCGAATAAAGGTGAGTTCGAGAAAACGTACCAGAGTTACTACAACGAAGCCTTTGTTGGTTACTACCGTGAGGTCATGCAAACCATGTGGGCAGGCAAAGACGAAATGGTGTACGAACTGCCATTCATCAATGGCCAAGGCCAATTGGTGCATACCCTGAAGCGTTGGCGCTTTCTTGGTAAACAAGGCGGTTTTTACCGTTTGCTGGTAAGTTCAGAAGATGTAAGCCGAATCAAAAAAAACGAAGAAAAAGTGCGTAGGCAGTCGCTGGTCATGGAGGGCGTGGCAAAGGCCGCGGCCATTTTGTTGGGTGACGGCGACATCAACGAACGCATCAACACTGTAATTTCAATCGCTGGCGAAGCGCTCGATGGCATTTGCATGAGCGTATACCTATTCGACATCACCGACGACCAGCAAGTGGTGTACAACCGCACCCACAATTGGATGCCCGATGGCCGTGTGCTGCGCGAAAATCCGCAGGGCATCTTCACCTCAGCAGCCACAATTGGGCTAATCCAAAGGCTTGAAATTGGCGAGCCGATGCTCATTCGCCGCGACAGTGTTTTTTCAGAAGTCAACGAACAACTCGAATTGTTCAAACTCGCCTGTACCGTAATTACCCCGTTCAAAACAGCCGTGGGCAAAGGCGCCATAACGCTGAGCTACGCCCGTGATGAAGACGTGCCCGACTACGTATTGGCCGGTATGAAAACCCTCGCGAGCTCTATCGGATCAGCCTTGGCAACTGCCAAGGCCCAAGAAGAACTTCGTCAAATCAACGAAGAGCTTGAGCAACGGGTTGACGACCGCACCTCGAAAATGCGCCAAGCCATTCGCGAACTCGAATCGTTTAGCTACTCGGTTTCACATGACTTGCGGGCTCCGCTGCGCACCATCAGCGGATTTACAGGGGTGCTGCACGAAGAGTACCGTGAAAAGCTCGACGACGAAGGCCGGCACTTCCTCGACAACATTCGGAAAGGCGCCAGCGAAATGTCGCAGTTGATTGACGACCTGCTCAACTTCTCGCGATTGGGACGACGCAAACTTGAATTTGAACTCGTGCAGATGAATGCTCTAGTGCACGACGTGTTCACTGAATTGCGCGCACATGCTGCCGACCGCGACATTGCGTTTCATTGCGATGGCTTGCACGACTGCAAGGGCGACCCGGCCATGCTTCGCCAAGTCATGGTTAACCTGCTTTGGAATGCCATTAAGTTCACCGGAAAACAGCCTCAAGCGCGCATTCATGTCTCAAGCAAACCCATTGAGGGCGAAATGATTGAATACACCGTGAGCGACAACGGCGTAGGTTTCAACATGCAGTATGCCGATAAACTGTTTGGGGTGTTCCAACGCTTGCATCCGCACGAAGATTTTGACGGAACCGGCGTAGGCTTAGCCATCATTCAACGCATTGTGAGCCGGCATGGCGGCAACGTTAGTGCCTACGGCGAGGAAGGCAACGGCGCATCGTTCTTCGTGGTACTGCCCGCGATGAACAATCAGATTACCGACGACGACTCCTGATCAGTTGGCCTCGTCGAACAAACGTAGCTTTTGTCTGATTTCTTCGATTTCGTCATTTGCAGCGCGAATTTTCCGCTCCACACCTTTCTTCATTTCATCGGCACCGGGCCCTGTAAAGAAATTCAGGTTGTTCTCGTACTGCAGTACGCGCTGCTTCAGGCGGTCAATCTTTTCACGCAACAATCGGCGCTCACGGCCAAGGTCTTTCGATCCGCTTTCGCGCAAACTGTCAACACGCGACTTGTAGTTGGTGATGTTGCGTTCGATTTTGTTCGATTTGAGCACATCCCACTTGGCATCGAGAATGGCGAAGAATCGCTCTGATAAAGGCTGCATGTCGGCTTTGGCCACGTGACCAATGCTGTTCCAACGGGTTTGGTACCCGCGCAGGGTTTCCATGTCGACAGTGCGGTTGCCGGTCAGTTCAAAACCTTCCAAATCGGTGATGAGGGCTTCTTTTTCTTGCTTGTTGGCGTCGTGGCGATCGCCCATGCCTGCAAAGAAGGCCTTTTTGGCCTCGAAGAACTGGTCACACGCAGCACGGAATTGACCCCACAAGCGGCGCTCATCCGATTGGCCGGCAGAACCGGCGGCTTTCCATTGCTCTTGGAGCTTGAGAATTTTATCAGTGGTTTTCTTCCAATCGGTTTCGTCTTTCAGCTCGTTTGCTTCTTTAACGAGGCGTTCCTTTGCCGCGAATGCGCCTTTGTACTCATCTTTGCGTTGGCGGTAGTACAGGTTCTTCCGTTCGAAGAACAGGTCACAGGCTGCGCGGAACTCCTTCCACACCTCTTCGCCTTCGGCTTTTGGCACGTAACCACAGTCTTTCCACTGTTTCTGGAGTTCGAGCACCTCTTCAGTTTTCCTATTCCACGTGCCGTGATTTGAAATGTCGAGCGCGGAGATTTCATTCACTTTGCGAATGAGCTCGCGGCGCGCTTCGAGGTTGGCTTCTTGCTGTGAGCGCAGCGCGTCATAGTGCGCCTGCACTTTGCCGTAACCCTCGCGGATGAGACCGAAGAAGGTGTCTCCCACTTCTTTCCATGTTTCGCGAGGCGACGGACCGATTTCAGACCATTGCTTTTGGTACGAACGCGCAAGCATCTCGATTTCCTTGATGTCTTCGAGCGCAGTGAGCTGGCGAGCCAGATCAATGAGTTCTTCTTTCTTGCGGAGGTTGATTTTTAGGTCGTGCTCGCGCAGTTCTTTGTAAATGTTGATGTTGTAGAAGAAATCGTCGCGCAGGCGTTGGAAACCATCGTTCAACTCGCGCACGGCATCGCCGGGCACATCGCCAACGGCTTTCCAGCCGTCGTTGATTTCGTTGAACTGCTCAAACGCTTTGCCCACGTTTTCTTCCTCTTTGATGAGGGTTTCAAGGCGGGTCAAGAGCTCTTTCTTCTGGCGGAGGTTTTCTTTTTGCTCAGCATCAACGCGCGATCGGTGTTCGGCGATGCGTTCACGGTATGCCGCGTAGAGCGCTTCAAAGCGCTCATCTTCAGGAGCCGGTGTGAAGACGAAATCTTCGCCCTCCTCGTGCTCCACGGTTTTCCATTGCTCGTGCTGTGCATTCTCCTCCTCACGGGTGAGGCGGTTCCAGGTGTCGCGCAATTCTTTCACATCAGGGCGCACGGCCATGACGTCATCGTTTTGCAGCAGTTCATCAAATTTCCGCAGAAGTTCGGCTTTCATATTTCCGGCGTTGTACGCGTAAGGTGTGCAAAAGTAGTAAAATACCCCGGTGTGCGGTGTTCAGCCAAAGTAACGGGATTGCTTACAAAAGGTTGCCTTTCGTCTCGATTTTTGGGGGGATGGATGTGCACGATTCCCCTTAAATTGGGCCAATGCTCGATGAACATAAAAAAGAGTTGCTGGCGCGGATGCGCGGGTGGTGCGCACGGCAAGAGCGTTGCAGTACCGACGTGTTGCAGCGTTTTCAGGGCGAAGGCGCTTCGAAAGACGATGCAGAAACGATGCTCCTTCAGCTCACCACCGAGGGCTTTGTCGACGACCTTCGGTACACGGAATCGTTTGTGAGCGGCCATTTTCGAATCAAGCACTGGGGCCGAATGAAAATACGCCACGCCCTGCGTCAAAAAGGCATCAGCGACGGGATGATCGACCGCGCCATCCGCAAGGAAATCAATCCGGTCACCTACCGCGAAATCCTCGAACAGTTGCTTCGTCGCCGGCTGCCCGCCGATCACCCACCATCCGCCGGAGGCGAAAACTACAAAGCGAAGGCCAAAATCATGGCCTGGGCCTACCGCAAGGGGTTTGAAGGCGACCTTGTTGCGCAGGTGCTCGACGAGCTGTGGTCAGTACGTTGAAGGATTTTTCTCTCCCAACCCTACGATGTCGGCATAGGCTCCAAGCTGAAGGCACTGGGCCAACGGCACGGTAAACAGCAGGCCGATGTAGCATGCTAGCATGCCGCCCTGTTGGATAAAGCCCACGACGAAAATGTAGAGCAAAATCCACCAGAAGTTCTTGCCGGCTATTTTGAAGCTCCAGCCGATTGCGCTGATGCTGCCAAGTTTACCAATCACAATCAGCGGAATGGCGAAGAACAGTAGGGTTTGAACCACAATGCTAACCAAGGTAACCGCCAATTGCACGGGCAACATGCCGGTTAACATGATATCTGCCGCGCCCTCAGGATCAGACGCGATGGCTTCGAACCAGCCTGCATCGAACCCGGCAAACAACAGCAGGGGCAACGCCACCACCGAATAGCCGAGGAGCATGAGGAAGGTGAAGCCCACGAGCGGCCCAAACGACTTGAATCCGCCAAAGAAATCATTGAAGTCGCGGGGTTCGTTGCGCAGCACCTTGCGGCCGTAGGTCATGTAGCCCGAAAAGAGGGGCAAGGCAATCAGCACAGGACCAACAATGGTAATGATCGAAAACAGCAAGATGAGGATGGCCACAAAGGTGAACAAAATGTACTGTCCAACGTCTTCTTTCATGGCATTCCAGCCGGTGTTGAAGTATTTTCCGAAATCGAAGTTGAAGCCATTGGCATGCAGTTCTTCGAGTGTCGGGCCGTCGTTGCCAATAGGTTGGCGGTAATCGTCGAGGATTTCTTCCATGATGGGTAAGGTTTGACGCAAAAGTAACCGCTTCGCCGAATCTAGCAAGGATGATTGAGCCATTGGCGCAAAGCGTGTTTAAATCGTTAATTTTGCCGCATGATTACGATTGACACAGTTCAAGCATTGGCTGAGCGCCTGGAGGCGTTAAGGGGGTACCTTTAACGTAGATCAGAAGCTTGTAGAAATTGCCGAAGACGAAAAATACACCCAGGACCCTGAGTTCTGGAACGACGCCAAGCGCGCCGAGCAAATCATGAAGCGCATCCGTACCCGCAAGGTATGGACCGACAGTTTCACGGCCTGCCAGCGCCATTACGAAGACCTTCAAGTGCTGTACGACTTCTTCAAAGAAGGGGGGGCCACTGAAGATGAAGTGATGACGCACTACCGAGAAACCGTTGAGCTCATTGAGGAGCTAGAATTCAAGAACATGCTCTCAAGCGAAGAGGATGCCTTTGACGCCGTGATGCAAATCACCTCGGGCGCAGGCGGCACCGAAAGCTGCGATTGGGCCTCGATGCTCATGCGCATGTACCTGATGTGGGGCGAGAAAAACGGTTACAAGGTTTCTGAGCTCGACATTCAGGAAGGCGACGTAGCCGGCATCAAGCAAGTGACCCTCGAATTCAGCGGCGAGTTTGCCTTCGGTATGCTCAAGGGTGAAAACGGCGTGCACCGTTTGGTGCGCATTTCACCGTTCGACTCGAACGCGCGGCGCCACACCTCGTTTGTGTCGGTGTACGTGTATCCGCTGGTTGATGATTCGATTGAGGTGCAGGTGAGTCCGGGCGACATCACGTGGGAGACCTTCCGTTCAGGCGGTGCAGGAGGCCAGAACGTGAACAAGGTTGAAACGGGGGTGCGCCTCCGTCACAAGCCCACCGGCATCATCATTGACAACACCGAAACCCGCAGCCAGCTTCAAAACAAAGAGAAGGCCATGCAGCTTTTGAAATCGCAGCTCTACGAAATGGAACTCGCGAAAAAGAACGAGGCACGCGCCGAAATCGAAGCCGGCAAGAAGAAAATCGAGTGGGGCTCGCAAATCCGTTCGTACGTGATGCAGCCCTACAAAATGGTGAAGGACATCCGCACCGGGTATGAAACGTCAAACGTTGATGCCATTATGGACGGCGAAATCGGCGACATGCTCAAGGCCTACCTGATGGGCCAAGGCAGCGCCGCACATTCTGAAATCATCGATGACTGACCTCGTCTGGCGCCGCACATCCATCCTGAATTGTCCCATCCATCCCAACAAAAAAACCAAGGAAACCATGGAATACCGCGTTGAAAAAGACACCATCGGACTCGTAAACGTACCGGCAGACCGCTACTGGGGCGCGCAAACCGAGCGTTCACGCAACAATTTCAAAATTGGCCCGTCGGCCTCTATGCCCTCGGAAATCATTTACGCCTTTGCCTACCTCAAAAAGGCCGCGGCCTACGCCAATACCGAGTTAGGCGCGATGGATGCCACCAAACGCGACCTCATCGCCCGCGCATGCGATGAAATCCTCACCGGTGCCCTTGACAGCGAATTCCCCTTGGTGATCTGGCAAACCGGATCGGGCACCCAAAGCAACATGAACGTGAACGAGGTCATCGCCAACCGCGCACACGTGCTCAACGGCGGCAAACTCGGCGAAGGCAACATGCCCGTTCACCCCAACGACGACGCCAACAAATCGCAATCGTCAAACGACACTTACCCCACGGCCATGCACATTGCGGCCTACAAAATGATTGTGGAGGTGACCATTCCAGGCGTTGAGCAACTGCGCGACACCCTCGACCGTAAAGCCAAGGAAATGGCCAACGTGGTGAAAATCGGCCGCACCCACTTGATGGATGCCACCCCGCTCACCCTCGGCCAAGAGTTCAGCGGCTACGTGGCACAACTCAACTACGGTCTTAAAGCCGTAAAGAATACCCTCGCCCACCTTTCAGAGCTGGCCCTCGGCGGAACAGCAGTGGGCACCGGCATCAACACCCCAAAAGGCTACTCCGAAACCGTTGCGAAGTACATTGCTCAGTTCACCGGCCTGCCCTTCGTGACCGCTCCGAACAAGTTTGAGGCACTCGCTTCGCACGATGCCATCGTTGAGGCGCACGGAGCACTGAAGCAACTTGCGGTGAGCTTGAACAAGATTGCCAACGACATTCGCATGATGGCGAGCGGTCCGCGTTCGGGCATTGGCGAGCTTATTATTCCCGCGAATGAGCCCGGCTCATCGATCATGCCCGGAAAAGTGAACCCCACCCAGTGCGAAGCCCTAACCATGGTGTGTGCCCAAGTGATGGGCAACGACGTTGCCATCACCATTGGCGGCACCCAGGGCCACTACGAACTCAATGTATTCAAACCGTTGATGGCGGCCAACATTCTGCAATCGGCTCGATTGCTGGGCGACGCCTGCCAGTCGTTCGACGAACATTGCGCACAGGGCATTGAGCCCAACCTGCCCCGCATCAAGGAGTTGGTTGACAACTCGCTCATGCTGGTTACAGCCCTCAACACCAAAATCGGCTACTACAAAGCTGCCGAAATCGCCAACAAAGCCCACACCGAAAACACTACGCTCAAGGCCGCGGCACTTGCACTTGGCTACGTCACCAGCGAAGAGTACGACGAGTGGGTTGACCCGCGGAAGATGATCGGGGAGTAAGCTTACTGCGGACAGTTCTCACCGAACGACGAGAGCACTTCGAGTACATCCATTGTGTTGATTAGGCCGTCGAGGTTGACGTCTGACGGACACGACGACACGCATTCAAACACGCAGCTTTGGTCGTCAAGATTGGCTGCTGCATTGTAATTGAGTGCGTTCGGGTAGGTGCATCCGCTCACGTACACCGTGAAGGTGCATGAACCGTCGTCGATGGTTGCCAAGGCGTTGTAGTTGAGCGCGGTGGCATAGGTACAGCCCGATACGGGTCCGAACACGCACGACCCATCATCGGTGTTGGCGTTGGCGTCGAAATTTTGTGCCGCCGGATCGGTGCAGCCCGCAATGGCCACCCAAAACCAGGCATCGAACACCCATTCAGGGTAATCAACGTACGGATTGCGGTTACCTTGCGCTTGGGCAATGCGGTCAATTCGTTGCAGTTCTTCAGCGCTGACCGGGTCGTTGAGGTGCCACTGGTAAAGCACCAAAGGGTCACCCACCTGGGTAAACGCACCCGCCTCAGTAGGGTACATGGTGTAAAAGTAAAAGAGTTGCCGCGCAATGTCGCCCTTGTATTCTTCGCGGGGTTCGAACATGCTGCCCTCTCGCTTCGAGAAATCACTTGGGTTTTGGGGGATGGATGTCGCCGTAGTGTAGGCTCCTGTCGCGTCAACGCCGTACCAAATCGCATTGGCATCAGGCACTTCAGCAAAAGGGAAGTTGCTGCGCGCAGAGTTGACACTGCCGTGCGTTGGTCGGATGTTGTAAATGTCAGACCGCATGGGCGACACGCTCCCAAAAAAGCTCTGGGGCACGAGGTGTTCGGCATTGATGGGATTGGGGAAAGTGACAAAGCCCGCAGGCTGCTGAAACCCGGAGTACACGCACTCGATTTGTCCGTTCGCCTCGTCAATAAATCCGTACATCTGAATGCGGGCCTCGGAGTAGCCCAAATCGGCAAAAAACGTATCGTACCAATTGGCTTTCAGCCATGTACGGAGGTTTTCATTGTGCAGATTTGACGGTGCAATGGGTTGAGCAACGGCCGCTAAATGCAGGCCTGCTGCGAACAGGAACAACAGGAATCTCATTCTCTCTCTCTCGGTTAGGAAGGAAAATATACGAAAGAAGCCCGTTCGATGTTACCTTCGCGGCATGGAGCAGCCCTCGGTACTGTTGCTTATACCGCCGCTAACACAGCTCAATACGCCCTACCCAGCTACGGCATACTTGACCGGTTTTTTGCGCGACCAAGGCTTTGAACGGGTAAGGCAGGGAGACCTCGGCATTGACCTGTTTTTGGAGTTGTTCACCGCGAAGCGGCTGAGCGAAGTGTTCGACGCCATCGAGCGGCAGGGCAAGCGCGGCATCTTGCGCAACCCGGTGTTCATCCAACGGCAACGCTACATCGAAACGATTGATGCCGTGGTGGCTTTTTTACAGGGCCGCAACAGCGCCTTGGGCTGGAGGATTGTGCGCAGGAACTACCTTCCGGAGGGCAAGCGCTTTGCCGCCGCTGAAGATTTGGATTGGTATTTCGGCTCCGCCGGGATACACGACCTGGCGCGTTACCTGGCATCATTGTACGTTGAAGACCTCGTTGACCTCATCGGAGAAACGGTGGGGCCGCACCTGCACATCTCGCGCTACGCCGAACGCATTGCGCGCACAGCCAGCTCGTTTGACGCACTTGAGGATGCCTTGGAGGCCCCCAACAACCTCATCGATGACTACCTCATGGGAGCCTTGGCGAAGTACTTTGAAGGCGAAATCCCCGACGTGGTGGGCTTCACCGTGCCGTTTTCGGGCAACCTATATGGCGCGTTGAAGGCCGGTGAATGGATCAAGCAAAACCATCCGAAAACCCTTGTGGTCATGGGTGGAGGCTATCCGAACACCGAATTGCGCGATTTGACCGATCCGCGCGTGTTCAACTACGTTGACGCCATCACCTTGGACGACGGCGAAGGGCCGATCTTGGCACTGCTGCAGTCCATCCATCCCCAAAAACCAAAAACATCACTGCACGAAGCGCAGCTTAAGCGCACTTACCTTGCCGTTAACGGCCGTGTGGAATACCGCAACAACCGCATCGGCGGCGATTTTGGACACGCACGGCTCCCGGCCCCCGACTACAGCGGACTGCGGCTGAGCGGCTATTTTTCGATGTTTGACATGCCCAACCCCATGCACCGCATGTGGAACGACGGCCGCTGGAACAAGCTCACCCTTGCCCACGGCTGCTACTGGAAAAAGTGCAGCTTTTGCGACGTTACGCTCGATTACATCGGCCGCTACGAAACCGCGCCTGCCGTTGACCTCGTTGACAAAATGGAGCAGCTGATTGCGCAAACGGGTGAAACGGGTTTTCACTTCGTCGATGAGGCCGCTCCGCCGAAAGTACTGCGTGAATTGGCCGAAGAGCTGTTGCGGCGAGGCTTGCAAGTGACGTGGTGGACGAACATCCGTTTCGAGAAAACCTTCACGCCTGAGCTGTGCGCCCTGCTCGCCGAGAGCGGATGCGTGGCAGTGACAGGAGGACTTGAAGTCGCCTCTGACCGCTTGCTCGCGCTGATGGAGAAAGGCGTCACCGTTGAGCAGGTGTCACGGGTGTGCCATGCCTTTAGCCAAGCCGGCATCATGGTGCACGCCTATTTGATGTACGGATTTCCGACGCAAACCGCCCAGGAGACCATCGATTCGCTGGAAGTGGTGCGGCAGCTCTTCGAAGAGGGCATTGTGCACTCTGCGTTTTGGCACCAGTTTGCCATGACCGCGCATTCGCCTGTGGGGAAAGACCCCGCGAAGTACAAGGTGGTGAAGACCGGACCCGAGTTTGCCGGCTTTGCCAATAACGACCTCTGGCACGACGACCCGACCGGCTGCGACCACGCTGCCTTCAGCAACGGCTTGAACAAGGCCCTATATAACTACATGTTCGACAACGGCTTCGACATTCCCGTGCATCAGTTTTTTGATTTTCCGGTGCCGAAGCCGACGGTTAAAAAGGGTATGGTGCGGGGGTATTTGGCTTAAAACCTCACGCTAAAACGCGTTGTGCCTTTGGAATCTGTGGCCAAAGTGAACGCCGTTTCATGCAACCGCAGGATTTCTCGGGTGAGCATGAGTCCTATACCTTGACCGCCGGGTTTACTCGAGTAAAACAAGGTATCATTGATCAAACGCGACGTTTCATCATCGAGCCCGGCCCCGTTGTCAGCCACTTCAAGCGACCTTCCATCGTGGCCAATGGTGATGGTAATGTGGCCATCCGCTTCGATTGATTCCATTGCGTTCTTCACCACATTGGTCAGGATTTGCTCAATCTGCAGCGGGTCAACGTTCACCCTTGCAGTGGTTGGGGCCTGGTTGACCAACTGCAGAACAATGCCGCGTTTATCGGCTTCAAACTGGGCTAGCTTAATCGCTTTATCGGCGAGCGATGCCAATTCAGTCGCCTGTTTCTGTGGCGTGTAGACCCGCACTACCGAGGCAAAATTCTCTACGAACTTGCCAAGGTTTTGATTGCGTTCATGTGCCAAGGTAAGAGCGTCAGTGTAGAACGGGTTTAGGGCTTGTTCAATCGCCTCCTCACGCAGGGTTTGCAGTATGGAGTTGACCGCGCCTGTAGAATTGTTGACCTCGTGCGACATCATTCGAATGACCCGGCCGTAGGCGTCTTTCTCATTGGCAAGCAGCTCAGCGGTTAAGTCTTCCAAAACAACGAATTGCCGGTAGAACCCTTTGTAGCGTATTCTGCTCATCGCACATTTCAGTCGTCGGCCGTTTACCGTGACCGTACTGTTGGGGTGTGTTGCATCGAAATGAAAGTCTTGAATCCGTTTCCCAAAAAGGGCTTCTGACGGAGTGTTCAAGAACGTTGCTGCGGCAGGATTGACTTCTGTGATTCGACCATCGATGTCGGCGATGATCACGCCCACATGCGCACCGGCGATGAGTTCTTCCAGAAACTGGCCTTGGCCTTCGAGGCGCAGGCGTTCTTGTCGAATGCTGCTCAAGAGCGTGTTGTAGGTGTTGATCAATCGGTCAAGATCACGGTTACCGGTTAGTGTTATGCGCGCATTGGTATCTTGTATGTCGAACTCGGTCATGCAGTCGATCAAATGCCTGAAGCGGCCATCAATTCTAAAAAAGAACCGAAGGCAGAGGTAAAACGAGCATGCAATCACCACTTGTGCACCAATGAAGAGCCACGTTTTCTCCAAGACCAGGTAGCACAAACCACCCAAAGCGAGGTGGATGAGGGTGATGAGCAAGGAGAACTTAATCTTCGTCGTCATGCGCAATGTTGAATTTGTCGAGACGGCGATAAAGCGCACTGCGGGTTATACCGAGCGAAGCGGCTGTTTTACTGATTGAATTCTTGTGGAACTCGAGGGCTTTGCGAATCATTCTCACCTCAAGCTCTTCAAGGGTGAGTTTGCCAACTTCAGGCAAGTCAAGCTCGATGGGTGCTCGGTCATCGGGGTGAAAATGAGGTTGAAAGTGGTGGGCCTCAAGCATCTGTTCGCCGGCATTCAGCAGCAGGGTTCGCTCAACGATGTTGCGCAACTGACGTATGTTGCCGCTGAATTCCTGCACCTTAAGCCAGCTTAGTGCATTCTGTGAAATGTTGGGTTCGTGGAGTCCATAGGCCGTGCAAACCTTATTGGCAAATGCCTTGGCCAGTGCCGGAATGTCATCGCGGCGGTCGCGCAACGCCGGAATGTGCAGGTGGATGAGGTTGATGCGGTAGTACAAATCTTCGCGAAACCGGCCTCCGGCAATAAGCTCAGGAAGCGAACGGTTGGTAGCACTAATTACCCTGACATTGGCCTTTTGTACCTCGCTGCTGCCCAAAATCTCGAATGTGCGTTCTTGCAGCACACGCAACAGCTTCACCTGCATAGGCAGATCGAGTTCACCAATTTCATCAAGGAAAATGCTGCCATTCTGTGCTTTACCGAAGCGGCCTATGCGGTCAGCCGTTGCGCCGGTAAAGGCGCCTTTTTTATGCCCGAACATCTCGCTTTCAAACAGCGACGATGAAATCCCTCCCAAATTCACCTTTACGAAGGGCTGCCCGGCCCGCAAGCTGTGGTTGTGGATCAGTTCAGCCAGCAGCTCCTTTCCGGTTCCACTTTCTCCGGTGATCAAAACACTGGCGTCGGTGCCTGCTACCCGTAAGGCATTCTCAACGACGTTGCGAAGGCCTGCACTTTCACCGATGATTTTATTTTCTGTTGGGATGGATGGATGAGCGGCTGCATCGGATAGCCGCAACAAGGTTTCAACCGATTGCAAGAGGTGGTGATTGTCCCACGGTTTCGCTAAAAAGTCACTCGCGCCCAATTTCATGCCTTCAACCGCGAGTTGCACAGTCGCCCATCCGGTCATCAGGATGACCTTCACCTGTGCGTCAGTGGCCAGAATGGTTTTGAGTGCCTGTAGGCCTTGAACGCCGCTTGTATCGATGGTGTAGTTCATGTCGAGCAAGGTCACGTGCGGACGAAACCCCACGATGGCCTCTTCGATTTCACTGCGACGGTGAACGCACAAGGTTTTATACCCTTTGCGGTTCAGCAGCAGCTTAAGACTGCCGCAAACGGCACGGTCGTCGTCGACAATGAGAATTCTCGCATTGGAGGTCATGCGCATTGGAGGTGTTGCCGGATGTTGGTTTCCATTCCCATCGTGATGCACAATTTATGTTCCCGGAAACTGCCCGAAGTG
Organism: Flavobacteriales bacterium; assembly: GCA_036835325.1. Taxonomy (GTDB): domain Bacteria; phylum Bacteroidota; class Bacteroidia; order Flavobacteriales_D; family Sanyastnellaceae; genus CAMCHP01. The sequence continues at coordinate 8,886 of DAITMF010000003.1, read as the reverse complement.
GGCTTCGTGTAGTTATTCATCTTTCAATCCTTCAGCAGGTTCAAAACGTGCCGCGCGCCACGCCGGATAGAGCGCGCAAGCTATGACAAGCAGGAAGATAAACAAACCGGCAAAAACCAAGCCGGTGTGCATATGACGAATCTCATCGCTGATCAAATTGAAGTGGATGATTTGCAGCACAATGGCGCTGCCTGCAACCAAAGCTAGCAGCACAAGACCGGTGCTCTCTAGCATGAATTGCCCCAAGATGTGGTACTGTGAGGCGCCCAACGCTTTGCGAAGACTGATTTCATAGTGCCTGCGTTTGACATTGGTCCACAATACCCCGAACAGGCCCATGGCCACATTGATGACCAAGAAAATGGAAAGCGCCGAGAGGGCCGTGATGGCCACCCATGACGGCCGGCTGTCAATCTTGCGCGTTTCATCGAGATTTCGTATATTGAAGTCGATAATACCGGTTGATTCAAACACAACCCGGCTCAGTTCTTGCTCAATTTCGGGCGGTGTATTTGGCTGCACGTGTACGTAAAGACTTTGGGCATACACCGCATTGTGCGGATCGACATAACTGAGCACCACATTGTCTTCATCGACAAATTCACCATTGTACTTGTAGTGCTCGACAATGCCAACGATTTTTTGGCCGTCCAATAGCTCCATCACGCTATCGATGACATCCTGATCCGAGAAGTGGTTGTCGTAGAACTTCTTATTGATCACTACTTCACCGTTATCAGAGGTGTCGAGCGGTTTGGTGTACCACCGCCCTGCGTGCATCTTAAGGCCCATGGTGCCTTGGTAATTTTCGTCCATGCTGGCCATGAGGTAAGGTACGTTGACGTTGTTGATCATCACACCGGTTTGCCAGTTGTTGCCGCTGAATGGGTACACGGTATTCCCGAAACTGACGCTCAGCACCTGCGGCATTTGCTTCAACGCGCGTTGAAGGTTGTCGATTTTGGTAACGTAGGCCGCAGAATCTTCGGCACTGTTGTCGTAAAACAAGACGAGGTACCTGTCTTCTGTTTCAAAACCCAGGGGCGATGAGACCTTCTCAATGTTGGTGAGCAGATACGCAAATACAGTGGTTAGGATGATGAGCGAAATGAACAGCTCGAATAGAAGAAGGCCGTTTTGGCGTTTGTTCTTCCAAACGATTTTTGCGATGTGTTTCAGCATGTTACTTGTGCTTGAGCGATTCAACAATGGGTGCTTTCGCCATTTTCAAGGCGGGCAAGAAGCCCGATGCGATACCAAATACAAGGGTGACGAGCAACGAAATCACGAACACGGTGACGTTGATCTCGAGGCGCAAATTGTTGAGCCATTGGTATTCGTTGATGATGTGCATGAGCGCTGTGGCGATAACCAATGCCAAGATTCCGCCAAGAAGGGTTAACACCACATTTTCGATGATAATTTGCGCGAGGATGTTTCCATTGTGCGCTCCGAAGGCCTTGCGGACACCCATTTCAGCCGATCGGTCAATGATTCGGCCAATGTTCAGGTTCAGCAGGTTGACCAGTGGCACTGCGCAGAACAGGCCAATCAACAACGCGAGGGCCACCGTAAAGTCACGAAGGCTTTTCTCCGGGTCTGACGAATAGAAATAATCAAGCGCATTGTATTGCCGGTGGTTGGCCGCGTGCAGTTTCATGAAGTTGAACTGAGCGCCATTGGTTTCGGATGGATCAAGAAACGGGATGCCAGGGGTGATTGCCACAAGTTCATCGAGGGTTGACTGTGTGTCGCCTCCTTTGCTCTGAATGATTGCGCAAAACACCCCAAAGTGGCCGTTTTGGTCGCGCCTTGGGTCGAGGTAGCTAATAGGGAGGAAAAGGTCGCCGTTGACGAATTCATTGTTGATGCGGGCCTTTTTAACCACTCCCTTTACTTCAAATGACGTGTTGTCAATGAGGAGGCTTTGGCCAACCACACCTGTGGCGCTCCCGAAGTATTTTTCGGCGAGCTCTGTTGAAATTACGGCGCTCAGTGCCGCTTGGTCAATATCGGCAGCGTTCAGTACGCGTCCTTCAACCGTTTCAAATTCAAAGATCTCGAAGTACCGGGCATCAACGTGGCGGGTTTCGGCCTTGATACGGCGGTTGTTCTTGAAGAGGTCATACGAACTGTAGGCATCGAGGTAGGCGATGTTTTCGGCTGATGTGAGACGGTCAAGGGTGATAAACTTCTGAAGAAACTCGAGGCTGTAGGCTGATTTCGACATCCACGATGAAGAGGTTGACTCTACAAGGGTGCTGTCAAAGGTCCATGTTCCATTGACCTGTGTGGAGTCTTTTCTCCAGGCATCTTGCTTGACGATCTCCTGTTGCTCCAGTTGCATGAGGTACACGAGGCTGTCAGCATTTTGCATGGGGGCGTTGGTGCCGAATTGATTCTGCAAGAACGCTGTGATCAGCATGAGTCCGGCGAGTGTGAAGCTGATGCCAAACAGGCTGACTCCGGTAAAAAAAGCACTGCGCTTGAGCACGCGGAGGGCCATTTTGAGGTATCCCGTAATCATTGTCGTTGTTGGTTAAGCGTGTGATGATTCAATATGTTTACCATCGAAAAGGCGCACCAACCGGTGGGTTTTTCGCGCCATAGATTCGTCGTGCGTAACCATAATGATGGTGGTTTGGTGCTCGCGATTGAGTCGGAGGAGGATGTCCATGATTTCGTTCCCCATCACGCTGTCAAGGTTGCCGGTGGGCTCATCAGCGAGCAAAAGCTTGGGTTTGCCGACGATGGCCCGGGCAATGGCCACGCGTTGTTTCTGCCCGCCTGAAAGTTGATTGGGGTAATGAAGCATTCGGTTTGATAGCCCCACGGCGGTGAGTGCTTCGCGCGCCAATTTCGCTCGCTCGGCATTCGAAAGCTTTCTGTAAAGCAGGGGCAACTGCACGTTGTCAATCACGTTCAGCTCAGGAATGAGATGAAAACTCTGAAAAACAAAGCCAAGTATCGCATTTCTAAACTTGGCGAGATCTTTGTCATTGAGGCTTTGCACCGACTTGTTTGCAATCAGCACCTCGCCTTCACTTGGCGCATCAATGAGGCCAATAATGTTCAACAATGTGCTTTTTCCGCATCCGGAAGGCCCCATGATGGACACAAACTCGCCCTTGTTGACATGCAGATTGATGCAATCAAGGGCCGTGGTTTCAACCGCGTCGGTTCGGTAGTACTTTGTAATGTTGGTGAGCTGTATCATGGTGTTATCGATTGTTGTGGTTTGGATGTTGATTTCGCTGCGCTCGGATGTCGTAGCCGGTAAGTAGCCGAAGTTCAAAGTAGGCAAGGTAAAGGTCACGTAAGCTGATGAGGTAATCGCGTTGCATTTGGTCGCGGTTTCGTTGTGTGAGCACCCATTCTGTGAGGGCCAATTTTCCAGAAGTGTAGCGCTCAGTGCTGATGTTCGCACGTTCCTCTGCAAGTGCAAGGAGCTCTTCATGGAGTGCCATACGCGCGCCTATTTCACGGATATCAAGGTAGGCACGCTTCACTGCGATCTCGGCCGCCTTGCGCTGCTGATCGAGGGTAAGACGAGCCTGTTGCACGCGTGCTTGGGTCGATGATTTTACCCCCGACCGTGTGCCCCAATCAATCAAGGGTATGCTCACACCGGCTTGGATTTGTTGCTCATTGAATGGGGCCTGGTATATATCGCTGACTTGGTTTCCACTTTGCACAAGACCGGTGGCTGCATACACCTGAACGTTTACGCCCGATTGTGCTCTGCGCTCAGCGGCATCGCGCTCGCGTATAGCCAGCTCGAGTTCACTTGATTGGACTTCCGGGGCATTCTGTACTGCCAACTGCACGAGCACGTCCAAAGGTGGCAAATCAAAGCCAAGAACACTCGGAGTGCGCAAGGTGCTGTCGACGGTAAGTTTGCCCTTCAGCAGTTCACCCATAGCGAGCGTGGTTTGCTCCACTTCCTTCGCCGCCTGTGCAGCCAGCAGCTGCGCCCACTTGAGTTCCGATTCCATTTGCAGTTTTTCTTCAAGCGAAATCTTACCAAGGGCTAAACGCTCTTCTGCCAAACGAAGCAGCTTGGCGTTGATTTCACGGTTGCTTTGGGCCAATCGTTGGTTCATTCGGGCAATCAGAACGTTGAAATACCTGTTGGCGGCCTCGCGTTGCACGGCATTGATGGCCACATCGTGCTGTTGTGCAGCCCAGCCGCGCTGCCGGGTAGCCATTCGACGGTCCCACTTCAATGCATTAAACCCCACGAGCGACTGCGTGTAGCCAATGCGCACCGGTACGCCGTTGTACTGTGTAAAGCGTCGTCCGAAATCGTCAAATCGATCAAGTCCGGCCTCCACAAAAAGGGTTCCACCCGTAAGAAGTATCGGTTGGGTGGCCGAGACGGTCACGGAAGCCAGGTTTTGGTTCAACGGTTGAAACGCAATGCTTCCGTTGGGCTGCACAACCGAAGTTGAGGTGCGGCTGTAGGTCGGTAGGTTTGCATTCAAGCGAAGCTGAGGCCGCATTGAACTGCGAAAAACCTTAAAATCGCTTTCGGCTTGCGCATGTTGAGTCTGGGCAATCTCACTCCCGAACCCCTCCTTGACCACGGCTTGAAGGTATCTGTCAAGTTCGGTGATGTTCTGAGCATGCAATGGCAAACCCATCAACACCAAGTACAGAGCAGTGAAGAGGCGCATCATGGTGTGATCTTGAATGAGGTAAACTTGGCGAGTTCTTTGGCATCGGAAATGATCACGTGATCACCGACGTTCAAACCCGACTTAATTTCCACATAATCAGGACTGTTCAGCCCTTTGGTGATTGTTACCTTTCGTGCTGTGCCGTTTTCAACAACAAACACCGATTGCGTATCACCTCCGGTGATGGCCGGGCCCATTTTCAAGCGGAGTGCCTGTTGTACCTCGTCTGTAACGATGAATACTTCAGTACGTTGATTGGGTCGAAGCACATCGTGTCCTGCCTCTTCCAAGGCTACCAAAAAGCGCACTGTGTTGTTTTCAATGGTTGGCAAGGTTTGCGTAATCACACCGTTGAGCCGTTCTCGGTTAACGCGCACAACGACGGGTGTTCCCGGTTTCAAGTAATCCATATTGCGGTCAGAGGTCACGGCTTCTATGCTGAACGCGTCAAGGTTGGCAATGCGCACCAAGGGCTCTCCCTCTTGCACGGTGGTGCCGAGCTCTGTTTTCATCCAAGTGATGACTCCTCCCCGATCGGCTTTCACCAAGGTTTCGTCTAGTTTTCGCCGCAGCTCAGCCAGGCGCTTCGCTTGGATGTCAAACTCCAGCTCAAGGTTGCGCTGCTCAATGGCGTTTTTCTGCCTTTTGTAGCCCAACTCGTTCTCGAGCACCCTTTTCTCAATCTGCATTACTTCAAGCTGAAGCTCGGCTTTCTCGAGGTCTTCAGCAGCTGCTCCTCCGAGGCTGAGCAACCTCGCCTGCGATTTGATTTGCGCATCCACCTCAACAATTTGAACGTCTTTAATGGCATTTTGCAATTCCAATTCGCGCAAGACTTTGTCGAATTCGAGCTTCAGCATGCTAATGTTGTTTTGGCGCAGCATCAGCTCATCGCTCAGTTTCTCGTATTCGAGTTCGGTGTATTCCTGGTCGAGCTCCAAGATGACCTCGTCGGGCATCACCTGTTCGCCACTGCGTTTGTGAACGCGTTTCACCTCGCTCACCACCGGAGCATTGATGGTGTATTCGAAGGCAGGTACTACCGTACCCGAAGCCGTTAAGGTTTGCAACACATCCCCCTCCTCTACCACAGCGATGACCACCTCGCCCTGCTCAATCTTCGGGGAAAATGCAGCCACCAACAGCCACCATCCTGCTGCAAGCAGAACAACAATCACCGCCACTCGCATTGTGCGGCGCATTCGTCTTTTCTTGAGGTCGTTGGATGGTATCGGCTTATCCATAGTGCATTCTGTTGACTGCTCATTGTTCGAACACCGTGCCATAGCTTAGAGCGCTGTTTATCAAATGATTGAATCTCGAACCTCACAGTAAAACTGTTCGGAAATGGGACGCAGTGTTCGAAAACGAACACGCTTGAAGCGGTGTGAATGCCGCTTCATAGCAATCAGTGAGGGCGTTGCATTTGAAATCGTTAAATGCACGCCGCACCAATCGCGACATCCGCTTACCTTCACAGCGTGATACTGTCATCGTTCAAAGGCCTCTCACGTGAAGTGTGGTGGCTATCGGGCATCACGCTCATCAACCGGGCGGGCACGATGGTCATCCCCTTTTTGTCGCTCTACCTCACCAAATCGATGGGCTTCACCTTGCCCCAGGTGGGCTGGGTGATGACGGCCTTTGGCCTGGGTTCTGTTCTGGGTTCTTTTTTGGGTGGATGGATGACCGACCGCATCGGCAATTACAAGGTGATGGTGTTCAGCTTGATTTCGAGCGGATTGGCCTTTATCCTTTTGCGCTTGGCGGATGGCTTCTGGCCCGTGTGCATCGGCGTGTTTGTCACGGTCACGTTCAGCGATTTGTTTCGGCCCGCCTCGATGGTGGCACTGCGCTTGTACAGCAAGCCCGAAAACCGCACGCGATCGGTGACGCTCATCCGCCTTGCGATCAACCTCGGCTTCGCCGCAGGGCCGGCCTTGGGCGGCTTCCTCATCGCCACGGCCGGTTACAACGCCTTGTTTTGGATTGACGGACTAACCTGCATTTCAGCCGCGTTTTTGATGATGGCCAAGCTCCATCCCCGCAGGGCAAAACCGAATGAAGAAAAAGCACCGGAGGTGATGCAATCGCCCTACCGCGACCGCGAATACCTGCTTTTCTTGGCGAGCATGCTCATTTTCGGGTTTGTCTTTCTGCAGCTGTTTTCGACCATCCCCCTGTACTACCGCGACGGACACGGACTGACTGAAGACCAAATTGGCCTGATGATGGCCTTCAACGGGCTGTTGATTTTCCTCACCGAGATGCCCTTGATCAAAGCCTTGGAACAGAGCCGGCACCACAAGTTGATGCTGGCAGCGGTTGGTGCTGGGTTGGTGGCGGTTTCGTACTTCGTCTTCAACCTTGAGTCGCTGACCGGCGTGCTGTTGATTAGCATGTTTTTGGTGACCGTGGGCGAGATGCTCGTCTTTCCGTTTTCGAATGCTTATGCTATGGAGCGGTCGCAGCGCGGCAAGCAGGGACAGTACATGGCACTGTACATGATGGCGTTTTCGGTGTCGCACATCTTCGGCCACAACACGGGCATGAACCTCATCGAGCGCTACGGTTTCACCGTAACCTGGAACCTCCTGGGCGCACTGCAGGTGGTGGGTGTTGTGCTGTTGGTGGTGCTGGCGGGGAGAGGGAAGCGGAGAGGGTGAATATGGCTTCCGAGTTGTAGCAGGCGCGCATTTCAAACGCTGGCAATCCGAAGTGAAGAGATTCATGGTGCAGCGTTCGACAGCCTATCGACCACCGGGAGTTCCAAATGCAATCAGGTAGCCAATTGAAACTGCTACTTCAACATGCTTCAATGGGCTATTTGCCAATTGCCACGATAAGACTTGTGATGAGCTGAATCAACGCTACAGGTGCCCAAATTCGTTCTATTCTACTCGGCGTAATGGTATTCAGCAGTGTACCAACTACAAAGAAGATCACAATCACCCAAATGGCAATTCCAGAAATCGCTCTTAGTTGTGGAAACACGAGGTTGGCATGAGCCAAGACGATTGCGGCAATAAGGCTTAGAACAACCATATTCACTACTGCAACGACTCTCATTTTTGGTGGATACTTCCCCGGGTATTTCCCACCCATCGACGCTTTCCCCCAAGGCAGACCGGCGGCTAAGCACCCTTGAAAAAGGATGACAATCCCCGTAAATACCGTAAATATTGTTGCTGCAATTGTTTCCATAAAACACAGAGTTTGCGTGTGAGGCCGTTAACGCTCGTCTCGCTTAACAGTGAAGTCTGCCAATCAAGCCGTACTAGAAAAATAGGAGATTAGGTCCAACGAATGGGTGGTGTGAGAGATGTATTGTTGAAATGTAGTAAACAGCGTAAGACCTCGCCATGGAGGCAATGGACTTAACCGAAGAAGCACGCGTGGTTGTCGTGGTTGACCACGTCAAAGAAATCACCAATTGTTTCGACGGTGGGTTCGGGATCGTACGGATACCACTTGAGGTTACTGCGCAGCCAAAAGACCCTCCAGTGCTTTTTGGCAGCAACGTAGGTTGTTTTGGCCACAGGCGATTCCATGGTTTCAGTTGGGTTTCCCCAATTCGGCCTCAGGCCAAACACGAATACGCTTTGGCCGTCGATGCGGTAGCCGAGGTCAAGATTGGCACGTACCTCTTCGGGTGGCCGGCGTTTTTCAAGGAATGCCTCACCTGCTTGGGTGATTTCAAGGATTTGCGTAGGAGTTAATGGCATGGTACTCAGCTTTCAAGAATGGGTTTGAGGATGTGCGCACTAGATTTCGGAGAAAACTGCATTGACAAATTCTGCGTCAATCCTTTCTTTAACCGCATTGACAATGGTTTTGTGGTTTACGGGTGCTGGGAGCTTATTTGTACCTGATCTATGCGCAAGGAAGCACAGTGCGGATACTACCTCCACCAAAATAGTTAAATTCATTGCAGGCCGGCGGGATGGGTGCGAATTCAGCTTCGCAGCGAGGTAAAGCGACGTTGGTGTTCTCGGTTCTCAGGAGTGTTAGGGCATTTGTCACAAGTAAGACCTTTAGGACAAATATGACGTTTAGGACAGCTGGGGCCGTAAGTCAACGGGCTCGGGAGCGCCAACGCTGTTGCCACCACGGATGAAACTTAACGTCTGATGTCTAAGGTCTGATGTCTAGCTTCTGAAGTCTAACATCTGAAGTCTAACATCTGTAGTCTAGCATCTGAAGTCTA
>DAITMF010000002.1:0-111530 GCA_036835325.1 Flavobacteriales bacterium | reverse complement strand
GGGGAAAGGTTGGCTACTGATCCTCCAAGTGAAGGTGTTCCGGTTGACAGCGCCATGGTCACATCGTCCCAATCGACACCCGTTGCCTGACGCACACGGGCTTTGCTCACCAGTTCAAGATCTTTTCCGGTACCTGAAGATCGTACATCGTAATACATTTCCCATCCTGCCTCATTAACGAAGTAGGTGAGCAAAACCGATGTACGTCCGGCTTTCTTACCGTTGAGTTTTACGACAACTTCTCTTCCGTTTCGTTCACTTGCACTTTTGAGGTTGCGCAGTTCATTGTCCAATCGTTGAATCAGTGCACGTAGTTCGTTCTCTTCTTCAGCGATTTCGAGGCTTTTGAAATTGATTTCTTTGACTCGTCTGCGGAAGAAATCGGCCATTTCTTCGAGTTCTTCGGCGAGAAGCACACTGTTTTCTCCGCCAATCTTGCGGTTTGCCTGAATGAGTTGGAGTTCTTCAATGAGGGCTGATTTAACCGCAGTTTTGGTTTTCAGGGTAAACTGCGCGTTCTCCAAGCTGTCGCGCTTTGACCTTCCGAGCTGAGTGAGAGAACCTCCTCCGTATCTGATTTCATGTCGAATACCGGTGATTTCGTAAGCATCGTTTCCTGAAAGTTGCACAGTATTCGGGTCGATGGCATTGGGCACACCCGTGATCACTACCTCGTTGCTGCCAACTTTGGCGTCAAAACTTGCGTTTACTGTGACCAATGCACCTTGGTTGTACACAGTCACTGACTGCACGGTTTGCGTGGCTTTAGCTGCACTTTGTGACCACAAGGTGGGAGCGGTCAGTAGCAGAGCGAAGAGTGAAATCGTAAGGCGCATAAGGTGTTTGGTGTTTTGGAGTTAATCGTTGATCACGCAGTAGATGGTGTCGTAAACGGCACCGTAGCCAATCCATGCCCCCAATCCTCCTTCGATGTTGGTTTGAATATTGGCAGGCGAAGCAAACGGCGTGCCAGAACTGCCTGCTTGGTTTTCAAAGCTGCGCACAAAGTTCATGGCTGCGCGGTCAATAACGGTAGCGCGCACGGCAATCGTGTCACCTACCTTAAAGAAACCGGATTCTTCGTTCGTATCGTCTTCTTTTAGCGAGTTCGGGAGGTCTCCTCTAAAGTACGAGAATTCGAAGGTTAATCCATTAAAGAACGCATCGTCAGTGGCGCTGCCCAAAGGTGCGATGTAACGCGGGTCTTTCACTTCTCCCGCGTGGGCGCTCCAAGCCGGGTAGGTGTTTATACGGCGAGCAAACCAACGGTATGCGTTGCCAAGGGTGTCAGGGTCTTGCAAAATGGCATACGCAAAGCCGAGTGAGTCGTTGTTCGGATCTGTGCCGGGAATATCAAACCACACACTGTCAAGTGCGATGGGGGTATTTATTTTTGTGGATGAGCGCAGTCGGTGCTCTTGGTAATCTACTTCGAGGGTATACACGCGGTTGGCCTCACCCCAAATGGAGGTGTTGAATGTTGAATACAAGCAGATGTCGAACGCAGCGAGTTGTTCAGGCGTTAACCCTGTGGCTTCAGCGATGAGTGGCAGAAACTCTTCAGGGACGTTGCTTGTGCAAATTTCATCGAGCACTACTGAGGTGGTACCATTTCCAACCGTTACAGTGGCTCCGCTAACAAAGAGTTCAGAAAACGAATTGAGGTCAATCGGATCGAAGTAACCCTGTGAGCGCGTCAATAAAACAATCGGAGGCTGCCCCTGCTCGATGCTTCCTTCAACGACAATCTGCTCGGGCAAGGTTGGTAAATCAACCGTGATTTTCTTCTCACAGGCAATGAGGGCTAAAGCCAACCCCATTGCCGTCAAATACATCGATACCAAGCGTTGTTTCATGTTGCAAAGATACACGAGTGCTGCGAGCACAACCTTAAATTATCATACTTTTGCGCCGTGGTAAATGCCACCACAGAACCCTGCAAGGAAATGAGTGAAGTTAAGCTTAGCGAAGCGACTACCCATAAGGGTGCTTCAACCGTCATCGAACAGATGCAATCGCTCGGCCACGAGCACGTTTTGTTTTGCAACGACCAAGCAACAGGCCTCAAGGCCATTATTGCCGTTCACAACACAACATTGGGCCCGAGTTTGGGTGGCACACGGATGTGGAGCTACGCAACCGAAGCAGAAGCGCTTACCGACGTGCTTCGCTTGTCGCGAGGAATGACATACAAATCTTCACTCGCCGGTTTGAATTTAGGAGGTGGAAAAGCAGTCATCATCGGCGATAGCCGCACCCAAAAAAGTGAAGCGATGTTTCGCCGCTTCGGAAAATTCGTCAATAGCCTCGGTGGCAAGTACATCACGGCTGAAGACGTTGGCATTACCACCCGTGACATCGAATGGGTGAAAATGGAAACCGATCACGTAGCCGGTTTACCTGAGTACCGAGGAGGTTCAGGTGACCCCTCTCCTGTTACGGCGTATGGCGTATACATGGGTATGAAGGCCGCCGCAAAAGCGCAATTCGGCAGCGATAGTCTTGCCGGCCGCAAAGTGGCAGTACAGGGTGTTGGTAACGTGGGTCGGCATTTGGTTGATCACCTCGTTAAAGAGGGCGCCTTGGTAACGATTACCGACATCTTCGATGACAACATCAAAAAAGTCACCGACAAGCATTCGGTAAACGTGGTTGCCGCTGATGCTATCTACGGTGTTGACATGGACATTTACGCGCCCTGCGCGTTGGGTGCAACGGTGAACGACCACACCATCGAGCAATTGAAATGTTCAATCGTCTGCGGTGCCGCGAACAACCAGTTAAAGAACGAAGCCGTGCATGGCGAAGTGCTTCGTGAAAGGGGAATTCTTTACGCACCTGATTATTTGGTAAACGCCGGAGGCATTATCAATTGCTACTGGGAAGTCATTGGGTACAACCGCGATGCGGCCTTGTCACAAGCCGAAGGCATCTATGCCACTACCGAAAATGTCTTGAAAGAATCGGCTGCGAAAGGACGTCCAACCTACCAAATTGCAAACGAAATGGCAGAAGCTCGCATCAACGCTGTTGCCGCCACCAAAATTCCTATGTAACTTCGCGGTCTACACCCTGCATCGCAGATTACGAACTTTGACATGCTACTGAACAGACGACACCTGCGCATTAAAATCATGCAAACCCTCTATGGCCACTACACGGAAGGGTCTGGAGATGCGGTAAAATCTGAGAAAGACTTGTTCTTCTCGATTAACAAGATGCACGAGATGTACCTGTACCTCTTGCTCATGATGGTGGAAATGCAATCGGTAGCCATTGAAAAAATCGAAGCCGGCAGAAACAAAAAACTGCCTACCCAAGAAGATTTGCACCCCAATGTGAAGTTCGTTACCAACCGCATTGTGCGCAAGTTAACCAACAGCAAAACCCTTAAAAAGGCAGCTGAGCAAACGAAGGTTTCATGGTCTGACCAAAAAGACCTTATGAAGAAACTCTTCAAAGAGCTCTCTTCAACCGACGATTATAAAGAATACATGGAGAGCGAAGAGCGCGGTTACGAACACGACCGTGAATTTCTTCTCCGCTTCTTTAAAAGGCACCTGATCAATGTAGAGTTGCTCCACGATTTCTTCGAAGAGCGCAGCATTTTCTGGAACGATGACCTTGACTTGGTGTCGTCAATGACGATAAAAACACTCAAGTCAATTCGTGAAGAAGACGACGACTTTGAGCTTATTCCACTTTGGAGCGACGACGATGAAGAGTTCAATTTCGCTGAACAACTCTTCCGCAAAACCTTGGCCCTCGGCGAAGAAAGCGACAAACTCATCAGCGAAGCTGCCAAAAACTGGGAGTTGGATCGAATAGCTTTGATGGACATTGTGCTGATGAAAATGGCTCTTGCAGAAGCGCAAGTATTTGAATCGATTCCGTTGAAAGTTACGCTGAATGAGTACATCGAGCTATCGAAGTACTACAGCACTCCAAAGAGTAACGGTTTCATCAACGGTGTTCTCGATCAGTTGTTTGAACAGTTGAAAACCTCCGGGAAAATCAAAAAAGTAGGCCGCGGATTGTTGCAATGAGAACGACCACCCCTTGCATACTAATGGCGCTGACGATACTCTTGACAGCATGCGGTGCAAAACCCGAGGTGAGCACTGACCTTGTGAACATCCCCGGAAGCGCTTCCGGCGAAGTTTCAGACAAGCTACCTGTAATGACCTTCAAAGAGTCATTGGTCGATTTTGGAAGTGTTGCCGAAGGAGAAGTCATTGAACATGTGTTCACTTTCGAGAACACAGGAAAAGCTCCGCTGATACTAACCACGATCGAAACCACCTGTGGATGCACCGTTGCCAAAAACTGGCCAAAAGAGCCATTGTCCCCTGGCGAACGAGGAAGCTTCACTGTAGAGTTCGATACGAACCGTCGACCGGGATTTCAAAACAAAACCATCACGGTGCTAGCCAATACCACACCGGCACAAAACGAAGTAAAAATTCAAGGCACCGTCATGGGGCCGGGCTCACAAACCGATAATCCGTAATACCATGGAATATACCATCCTAGCTCAATCAAGTTCAGCCGCGCCAGGCGACGGCGGGATTTCATTCTTCATCCTACTTGGCGGTATGTTTTTGATCATGTACTTCTTCATGATCCGTCCGCAAATGAAGCGCCAAAAAGAAGCACGCAAGTACCGTGAATCGCTCGAAAAAGGTCAAAAAGTAGTGACCATTGGCGGTGTTCACGGCAAAATCGTAGAGATTCTCGACACAACGGTGATCATCAACGTTGAGCAAGGCAAACTACGTGTTGAGAAGAGCGCCCTTTCCCCTTCAGGTTCTACCGACGAGCAGAACATTCAGCAGAAAACTGCTTAACCATGCAAACTGCCGTGAAGTCTCGACTTAAGCGGCATGAATGGCGTGCATTGGCACTCTGCATTCTCATTTCGGCTACCATTTGGTTGTTGCGGGCCTTGAACGCGCCTGCCATTGGTCACGTTGAGGTAAAGTTGCGCTACAGTGGCGACAGTGATTGCGCTATTGCGCGCTGTGTACCTCCACTGCTCGAACTCGAAATTGAAGCGTCTGGATTTGAAGTGCTTGGCCACACATTGATACCCGGAACACGTGTACTCGACCTTCAGTCAAGTGACATTGTTCAGCGCGGGGAAGAACGTTATGTGCCGGTTACGTCAATCAACAGAGAACTTCGTGATGTGGTGCGCGGAAACGCACAGGTGCGTTCGATTTCGATAGACACCGTAGTGGTTTATTGCGAGGCGCCTTGATGGGTTAGGATTGACTCAAATCAAGTCGCTATCTTAGCCCCTCAAGCTTCCCAAATGTCAACCAAGAAACCTTCGTTACTCAGCGCATTTATCCCAATTCTTGTGCTGATTGCCATGCTGTACTTCGATGTGAAATTCTTCGGAGAAGATTCGTCGTATGGGTCAAACCAAATTGCACTGCTTTGCGCTGCGGCAGTTGCCGGTTTTGTTGGCGTGCTTCATGGAATTGGGTGGGATACCATTTACGACGGCATCGTTGACAACATCAAATCGGCGCTTGGAGCCGTATTAATCTTGCTGTTGATTGGCTCGTTGGCAGGTACATGGCTCATTTCGGGCGTGATACCTGCGATGGTGTATTACGGCCTTGACATCCTCAATCCGAAGATTTTTTTATTCGCCGCAGCCATCGTTTGCGCTATTGTATCACTAGCAACGGGAAGTTCGTGGGGAACCATTGGTACAGTGGGTGTGGCATTGATTGCGATCGGACGTACATTGGGCATTAGCGAAGGCTGGGTTGCAGGCGCAATCATATCGGGAGCCTATTTCGGCGATAAGATGTCTCCGCTCTCTGACACAACGAACCTCGCCCCCGCCATTGCAGGAACCGACTTGTTCACCCACATTCGGTACATGTTGATTACAACGGTGCCATCCATCAGCATCGCACTGCTTGTGTTCTTGATTGTAGGTTTTACGATGCCCCCGGCTCAGCAAGAGCTTTCGGTTGAAGCCATGCAGCAGGTCATGGCGAACTCATTCAACTTGGGCTGGTGGCTTTTTCTGGTACCCGTTGTTGTTATTGTGCTGATTGCGCGAAAGATGCCGGCCATTCCAGCGCTGTTCATTGGGACGCTCGCCGGCGGTTTGTTCGCCATCGTTTTTCAACCCGATTTGATTCGATCACTTGGCGGTGAAGGGTCGTTTGCTCGAGCTTCGTACATCGCTGTAATCAACGCGATGGCGGGAGAAACCGTCGTCGAAACAGGCAACGACATCGTCAATAAACTATTGAAAACCAAAGGAATGTACGGAATGATGAACACCATTTGGCTCATCTTGTGCGCACTCACCTTTGGTGGCGTAATGCAAGCCACCGGTATGCTGCAACGCATCACCGAATCGGTGCTGTCAGGTGTGAAGAGTGCTGCCTCACTCATTGCTGCAACCACCGGTACTTGCATCGTTTTCAATGTCTTGGCCGGTGATCAATACCTTGCCATCGTAGTTCCGGGTAAGATGTTTGCCGAAGCCTACGAAAAGCAAGGCTTGGCTCCGGAAAACCTAAGCCGTACCCTCGAAGATTCGGGTACAGTCACCTCCGTTCTCATCCCTTGGAATACTTGCGGATTGGCTCAGTCAGGCATGTTAGGTGTCGCAACTTGGGCCTACGCACCTTACGCGTTGTTCAATATTATTAGTCCCTTGATGACAGTACTTTTTGCGATAATGGGATGGAAAATTCGGCGCATCCCATCCTCATCCACCCCAAAAGAATAAACAGTGCGCACAAGTGCCCCATGTACTTGTTAATGTACCAATTGAAGATTGAACGATGCAGCCTGAAGAAGCCATTGTGCATGCCACCCCCCATTTGTCAGACGAACACATTACCATCGTTGGAGCCCGTGAAAACAACCTAAAGAATGTTGATGTGGTAATACCACGTGAGCAGTTGGTTGTGATTACCGGTTTGTCAGGCTCGGGCAAGAGCTCGTTGGCGTTTGACACCCTCTATGCTGAAGGTCAGCGGCGTTACCTCGAAACCTTCTCGGCGTATGCGCGCCAGTTTTTGGGAGGATTGGAACGCCCGGATGTTGACCAAATCACCGGTTTGAGCCCTGTAATCAGCATCGAACAAAAAACCATCTCAAAGAACCCGCGATCAACCGTTGGAACGATCACCGAGGTATACGATTTCATTCGCTTGATGTATGCGCGGGCATCTGTGGCCTATTCGTATGTATCCGGCGAACAAATGGTGCGGTACACCGATGAGCAAATTGCTCAGCTTATTCATGGCACCATGCAGAAACAACGTCTGCTGCTTTTGGCGCCGATGGTGAAAGGACGAAAAGGGCACTACCGTGAGCTCTTTGAGCAGGTGATGAAGCAAGGATTTGTTCGCGCCCGCGTTGACGGCGAGTTGGTTGAGCTGGAAGCCGGTTACAAAGTTGATCGCTACAAGATTCACGACATTGAAGTCGTAATTGACCGCGTGGTGGTGGAAGGAGAAGATGGCGGACGGATGCTCCGATCGGTGCAAACAGCCCTGAGAATGGGCAAGGGCCACATGATGATCCTCAATCCTGACACGGGCGACTTGCGCCACTTCAGCCGTTTCTTGATGTGTCCGACCAGTGGAATTAGCTACCCTGAACCTGAGCCTAACCTCTTCTCGTTTAACAGTCCGTACGGTGCATGCCGCGCATGCAACGGTTTGGGCGAAGTGGCCGAGGTTGACGTGGAAAAGATGATACCCGACCCGTCAAAGAGCATCAAACAAGGCGGCTTGGCACCCCTTGGTGAGCTCAAAGAAACATGGGCGTTTACACAAGTTGAGGCCTTACTTGAAAAGCACGGTTTTGACTTGAAGACGCCCTTGAGCGAATTGCCCCCGGAGGTGATGGGACAGCTGTTGTATGGGTCGGATGAGTCAATTACGGTTAAACCCAAAAACGGTACACAATCGTACAGCATTCGCTACGAAGGCATTGCCGGCATCATCGAACGGGCTTCTGACAAAGCCAGCAATCCCGGTTTGAAGCGCTGGGCAATGGGCTTCATGAACAAGAAAACCTGCCCTGATTGCAACGGTACCCGGTTGAAAGCCGAGGCAGGCTATTTCAAGTTGGGTGACCGTGCCATAACGGAGTTGGTCAACACCGATATCCGGGAGTTGAAGGGCTGGTTTGATGCCTTGGATGCTTCGCTGGATGAGCGGCAACAGGTCATCTTGCGCGAGCCCTTGAAAGAAGTAAAAGCCCGTTTGGGTTTTCTGCTGGATGTCGGACTTGACTACCTCACTTTGAACCGAAGCGCCCGCACCTTATCGGGCGGTGAAGCGCAACGCATTCGATTGGCCACGCAAATTGGCAGCAAGCTTGTTGGAGTGCTTTACATCCTTGACGAGCCCAGCATAGGCTTGCACCAGCGCGACAATGAACGCCTCATCAACAGTTTAAAGGCCTTGCGAGACGCCGGGAATTCGGTGATTGTGGTTGAGCACGACAAAGACATGATGTTGGCCAGCGACCATTTGATTGATATTGGTCCGGGTGCTGGAGTGCACGGTGGCCACATTGTTGCTCAGGGAGCTCCTTCTGACCATCTCGCGGGCGACAGTGTCACTGCGCGCTACCTCACGGGTGAACTCTCCATTGCCATCCCATCCGAAAGAAGAAAAGGAAACAAAAAGAAACTTGTCCTTCACGGAGCCGGCGGCCATAACCTGAAAGACGTTAAACTGACTCTACCCCTCGGCTGCTTTATTTGCGTCACAGGCGTATCGGGAAGCGGAAAATCGTCGCTCATCAATCAAACCCTCTACCCTGCCCTGCACAACCATTTCTACGAAGAAACACGAAAGGCATTGCCGTTTAAGAAACTTAGCGGACTCGAACACATCGACAAGGTCATTGAAATTGATCAAAGTCCGATCGGCCGCACACCGCGTTCAAATCCGGCGACCTACACCGGCATCTTCAGCGAAATCCGAAACCTTTTCACCCGTCTACCTGAAGCCAAGATTAGGGGCTATAAACCCGGTAGGTTCTCGTTCAACGTGAGCGGCGGAAGGTGCGAAACCTGCAAAGGCGCAGGCGTACGGGTTATTGAGATGAACTTCTTGCCCGATGTATACGTTGAGTGCGAAACCTGCAGCGGCAAACGCTACAACCGTGAAACCTTGGAAGTGCGCTACCGTGGCAAATCAATTGCCGACGTGCTCGACATGACAATTGAAGATGCCGTTGATTTCTTCGAGAATATACCAACCATTCACCGCATAGCGAAAACGCTCAAAGACGTTGGTTTGGGCTACATTACCTTGGGCCAGCAAAGCACCACCCTATCGGGCGGTGAGGCCCAACGTGTAAAACTGGCCTCGGAGCTGTCAAAGCGCAGCACAGGAAGCACCCTTTACATTCTTGATGAACCCACGACCGGCTTGCATTTTCAAGATGTGAGCATGCTCATTGATGTGCTCAATCGTTTGGTTGATCAGGGCAATACGGTTTTGGTCATCGAACACAACCTCGATGTTATTAAGGTAGCAGACCACCTTGTTGACATCGGCCCCGAGGGTGGCCAAGGCGGTGGCACCATTGTTGCAGAGGGTACTCCTGAAAAAGTGGCAACAAGCAAACTTGGACATACGGCGCGTTTCGTTGCGGCTGAATTGCAAGCATGAACGCAGCCAACAAAGGCACAATAGAAAGCACTATATTCGCAGGCAAGCTCTCTAAACTATGGCGAAAGACTCTAAAGTAGAATCGAAGTTCCAACAACGTTCTTGGAACGAAATCAAGTCGAACGACTCTTGGTCGATTTTCAAAATCATGTCGGAGTTTGTTGAGGGCTATGACAAGCTCCAGCAAATGGGGCCTTGTGTCTCAATTTTCGGCTCAGCCCGCACCAAGCCTGGCACACCTTACTATAAAATGGCGCGCCTGATTGCACGTCAACTTGTAGGAAAAGGATACGGTGTCATCACCGGTGGTGGCCCGGGCATCATGGAGGCGGGTAACCGCGGTGCCGCCGATGGCGGAGGCACTTCTGTGGGTTTGAACATTGAACTCCCCTTCGAGCAAAAAGGCAATCCGTGGATTGATCACGACAAATCCATCAACTTCGACTACTTCTTCGTGCGCAAAGTGATGTTCGTGAAGTACTCGCAAGGGTTCATTGTGATGCCCGGCGGATTCGGTACTCTCGATGAGCTTTTTGAATCAATGACTTTGATTCAAACCCACAAGATTGGCCGTTTCCCAATTGTATTGGTTGGGAAGGATTTTTGGGGCGGATTGATTGATTGGATCAAATCGACCTTGCTTGAAAAAGAAGGCAATATTTCTCCCGAAGACCTTGATTTGTGGAAGGTGGTTGACACTGCTGAAGAAGCTGTTGCCGTAATTGACGAGTTCTACAGCCAGTACCGTCTCAAACCCAACTTCTAAGAACCGCTGGTCACGGCGGATTTCCGCTTGGCCTTTTCGTGTTTCCTGAAGCACTTCAGCTGTGTATTCTTGCGTTGTACTACACGCATGAATCAGGAATCAAACGATATGAAACCACAAATCCAATCGCTGCTGACAGGCGTTGCCATTGTCAGCGCAAGCCTGAGTTACGCTCAAGAAACACCCTTGATTGACCGTTCTATCTTTTTTGACAACCCTGAAATCAGTGGCAGTCAGATTAGTCCCGATGGAGAATACCTCTCCTTCTTGAAGGCCTACGACGGCATTATGAACATTTGGGTGAAACGCATCGACGAGCCCTTTGAAGCTGCACGACCACTCACTGCGAGCAATCGACCGCTTTATGGCTACTTTTGGACAGAAGACGCCCGAAACATTTTGTTCGTGAAAGACAATGACGGTGATGAAAACCTCAACGTGCACATGGTTTCTCCCGGAGGCAAGCGAACAGGAAACACCCCGCCTGAATCGCGTAACCTCACTCCAATCGCGGGCGCAGCGGCTCAAATCTACCACGTTAGCAAGAAGAATCCCAACTTGCTTTTTGTCGGCTTGAACGATCGCGACCCTGCGTGGCACGATCTCTATCGGCTCAACATCAACTCGGGAATACTCGAGCCCATATTCACCAACAATGACCGCATTACCGGCTATGACTTCGATGACAACGATGTACTGCGATTGGTATACCGCACCGATGAACAGGGCAATACCACGATTCTAAGCGTTCAAAACGACAAGCTCAAGCCGTTGCTCACTGTGCCTGTAACCGAATCGGCCTCAACAAGCGGCTGGAACGAAGATTTGTCGCGCTGTTACCTCGTTACCAACCATGGCGGTCGCGACAAAGCGGGCTTGTACCTCATGAACCCCATTGACGGGTCAATGGAATTCATCGAAGATGACCCTGAAAACCGGGTTGATTTCGGCGGTTTGCGCCTCGATCAAAACACGCGTAAACGCATTTCGACCGCTTACGTTGACGACAAAGTGCACACCTACTGGCACGATAAGAAATGGGAAAAGCACTACGAATTCTTGGAAAAGAAGTTTCCCGGCAAAGAGATCTCGTTCCAAAGTGCATCAAGCGACTACAGCAAACTGCTCATTGTATTAAGTGGCGACACTACGGCATCGGAAGTGTGGATTTACGACACCTCCAACAAAACGCTCACCTTTCAATACACGTCTCGTCCGCGTCTCAAAGAAGTCGAAAGCGCTCTAAGCCCGATGCAAGCCATCCGGTACAAGAGCAGCGACGGTTTGGAGATTCCGGCGTACTTGAGCTTACCGAAAGGACGTGAAGCCAAGAAGTTGCCTGTGGTGGTGTTGGTGCACGGCGGTCCGAAGGGGCCACGCGATTACTGGGGCTATGACCCCGAGGTTCAATTTCTTTGCAACCGCGGATACGCTGTTCTCCAGCCCAACTTCAGAGCAAGCGGTGGCTACGGTAAAGCGTTTTTGAACGCCGGAGATTTGCAATGGGGTTTGCTCATGCAAGACGACATTACCTGGGGTGTGAAATACCTGATTGAGCAAGGAATTGCCGACCCTACACGAGTCGCCATTATGGGAGGCAGCTACGGTGGCTATGCGACCCTTGCTGGCTTGGCATTCACGCCTGCATTGTATGCTTGCGGAGTTGACATTGTAGGTCCGAGCAACCTGTTTACCCTGCTCGAATCCATCCCTCCGTATTGGGAGGCCGGGCGCGCCTTTCTCTATGGTATGGTCGGCGACCCTGCTACGGAGGCCGGCAAGCAGCGCATCCGCGAAGCGAGTCCCCTCTTCCATGCCGATAAAATCCGACGACCTCTTTTGATCATTCAAGGTGCCAATGACCCGCGCGTGAAGAAAGCCGAAGCCGATCAAATCGTGGTCGCCTTGCGCGAAAAAAAGCACCCAGTGAAGTACCTTTTGGCCAACGACGAAGGCCACGGTTTCGCAAAACCGGTAAACAAAATGGCGATGTACGCCGCAGTTGAAGAGTTTTTGGCTGAGCACCTCGGCGGCCGATACCAAACAGAGAGAAGCGTTGAAGTTGCTGAGCGGCTTCATGAATTGACCGTTGATATTTCGAAGGTTACCTATACCTTGCCCGAATCGATCAGTGCGGCGAAAACCTTGGCAGTTTCAACAACGCACCTAAAAGAACGCAGTGATCGGTATGTGACAACGCTCGAACACCCCGAATTCAAAATGCAATACACCACACAACGTGAGGTGGTTAAATCGGGCAACGCGTGGCACGTACTTGAGCAAGTGGTTGACGGTGCACCTGAGGCCAGTGATGAAGCGCGGTTCTCGGCAGGCATGACCTTAATGTCGCGATCGATTGACCAAGGCAACCAAAGCATGGAAATGCGTTTCGCGAAAGACGCCGCCGAACTTGAAGGGATGGGCCAGCAATTGCGTTTGAGCTACACCGGAGTCATCATATCAGATGGTGCAGGATTGGATGTGTTTTTGGCCGGGCTACCACTCGAAAGTGGGTTCGAAACCGTCGTGAACATGGTTGACATGCAAACCTTGAAGACCAAACTCATGCGCATTACCGTTGAATCTTATGAAGGAGACGAAGCATGCCAAGGCTGCGTCAAGGTGGCCATTGTGAACCCTGAACGCAGCAATGACCGCACCATCGTATGGATCAATCAGGCCGAAGGCGTTGCCGACCGCATCGAGCAGTTCATTCCACAGTTGAACGGAGCCAGCATGACCAGCATTCGTCAAAAATAGAGCGCATTTGGCATGAAAAAGGCCGTCATTGATTGGCGGCCTTTTTTGTTTTTTATGGGGATGGATGAATGAGGTGCTACACCACGCGAAGGTTCCATCCGAATCGGTCTTCGATGCGACCCCGCTTGAGATCATTGAGCTCTTTAGACGCTCGACGCGCAAAATCCCACGACTCGAACGGAGGCATCTCGTAATCAGTACCCTCAAAGTGAATGGTTCGGATGGGTGCGATGGTAGCGGCTGTTCCGGCGCCAAAGGCTTCATCGAGCGAACCCGATTTAAGGGCGTCGATAATTTCAACCACAGAAACCTTTCGCTCTTGCACATCGTAGCCCCAATCACGTGCCAATTGGATGACGCTTTGACGTGTAATTCCGTCGAGTATGGTATCACTCGGAGCCGGTGTAATCACCTTGTCTCCAATTCGGAACACGATGTTCATGGTGCCCGATTCTTCAATGTACTTGTGTTCAGCTGAATCGGTCCAGATCAATTGCTGGTAGCCTTTTTCTTGAGCGAGCTTTGCAGGGTAAAGTGCACCGGCGTAGTTACCGGCAGCCTTTGCAAAACCGGTTCCTCCAGGAAACGATCGCGAGAAGTGCGTTTCAATCTTAACCTTAACCTCGCCTGTGTAGTACTTGCCCACCGGGCAGGTAAAAATCATAAAGGTGTAGGTTTCAGAAGGACGTACACCGATGTATTCATCGGTTCCGAACATAAACGGACGGATGTACAAGGCGGCCTCCGGGTGACGTGGTACCCAATTTTGATCGATGGCAATGAGTTGCTGAAGCGCTTCACGGAAAACCGCCGGATCAACCTGAGGCATGCACATGCGTTCGGCTGAATTATTGAATCGCGCAATGTTGCGATCGGGTCTGAAAAGAAACATATTGTCGTTCTCACCACGAAAAGCTTTCATTCCTTCAAAAATCGACTGGCCGTAATGGATAACAGAAGTCGCAGGGTTCAAACTGAGATTGGCAAAGGGTTTAATCTTGCCTTTCTGCCACTTGCCGTCTGAAAAGTGCATGACGAACATGTGGTCAGAGAATACGCGTCCGAAGGGTAAGTTGTCAAAATCGATTTCAGTGATACGTGATTCACCCACCCGTTCGATGTCAAAAAGAGGTTCAGAAATAATCATTCTCCTGTCATTTAGGAATATAAAGGAATGCGCTCATCCCTGTTCACGGCGAAAATACGGAAGATTGAAGGGTAGACCAAAGACCGGTTCTTAAATACCGTTAACAGAATGGCTGTTTTATGAGGGCAGTTCAGGCGAAAACAAGAACTTATTTGGGCTAACCAATTGTGCCTTCACGGCATACATTACAATGGCTGCCGTGTTGTTGACCCCCAATTTGGCCATAATGTTCTTTCTGTGCGTTGTAACGGTGTGCGCACTTAAAAAAAGCTTGTCGGCGATTTGATTGTTGGTATACCCCTCGGCAATCAGCACAATGACTTCAAGTTCTCGTGGTGAAAGCAACACCGGTTCACAATTGAACTCTTTGATTTCGAGGTCGTCAACAGGGATGGATTCTTTTCGGATGGAATCAAGGATTTTTCCGCAGAAGAACTTTCCTCCTGAGCCGGTTTCTTTGACCGAATCAATGATCTCGTAGATGTCGCAATCTTTCTTGATGTAGCTATCGACTCCGGCTCGGAGCGCCGTAACAATGGTGTACGCCGATTGCTCCGTGGTAATGGCAACAATGCGCGGTGCGTTAGTCAAGTTTTTAACTACCGGAACCGTATCGATGGTAAATCCCTCCGCCATAAAATCCATCAGCACAACCTGCGGGTGAAATGCCGAAATCAAGTCAAGCAGTTGGTCTTGGTTAACGGCCTCGCCCACCACCCTGATCTCGGTTCGGCTGCCAAGGATACTATTCAATCCACACCGAATGATCTGGTTGCTGTCAGCGATTACGACGTCGATTGGATCCATTGCGTTTATTTATACCAAATCTAAATAACAAAGATAGGTGCTGATTCGATGCGAACAAAACGCACTTATTCACAGTTCGGGTACAAATGCTTCTCCACGCGGAACAAAGACCATTCCTTCTTTGGCGAGTGACACCTTCGGAAAAACCTCCATTGCTTCGATAAGGAGTGGTGATTCATCGGTATACCGCGCTGAGAAATGTCCAAGCACCAATGCCCCAACCTTGGCTTCCAATGCAACCGTTGCGGCGTCTTTCGCAGTAGAGTGGTGGGTTTGCAGCGCGCGAAGTTTCATGTCTTCCAAAAAAGTTGCTTCATGGTAAAGAAGGTCGACGCCTTCGATGGCTTGAATCACTTTTTCGCTGTAGCGTGTATCGGAACAAAAAGCATACGATCGTCCGACCGGAGCCATCTCCGTGAGCTCTTCCGCTTTTAGGATTGTGCCATCGGTTCGGCAGACATCGTTTCCGTTTTTCAACGCAAGAATCTCCGAAACTGTCAATTGGTGTTCTTTGATGGCATGCCGCGAGATGTTTGCCTTTCGGCGTTTTTCTTTGAAAAGGAAACCGGTGCATTGAATGCGGTGTTCGAGCGGGAAGCCCCACACTTCAAGCGTATTATCGTCGTAGAGTAGCCTCAGGCTTTCGCAGCGATTGACATGGAAAATAAGTTGAAAATCAAGGTGCATCTCTCCAATTGCTTGTTGAGCTTCGAAGAGAAGTTTAAGACCTTCGGGAGCATGCACGTGCAGCGGTTTGGTTCGGCCCAGCAAGTGCATGGTTGAAATCAAGCCATTGAAACCGAAGAAGTGATCACCGTGCAGGTGCGAAATGAACACGTGGTGCAAGCGTTGCATTTTCACCTTGTAGCGGCGCAACTGCATTTGGGTTCCTTCACCACAATCAACGAGGAAGTGCTTATCGTGAATGTTCACGACCTGTGCGGTTGGGTTGTGACGCATTGTGGGCAAAGCCGCTCCGCAACCGAGTATGGTAACTTCGAATTTCACAATAAAAAAACCGCTCCGTTGCAGGAGCGGTTCAATTCTTTTTGTTCGCTGTACTTAGCGGTTGATGATCATGCGCTTGGTCAAACGCTTACCATTTACGTCGATGCTGTAGAGGTACAGACCCGCTTCGAGGTTGGCAACGTTAAGGTTCAAGGTGTTTTGGCCTTGAACACCTGAAAACTGTTCGCGAACGACCACTGCTCCGAGGAGGTTTACCATGGTAAAGTTCACTGCTCCGGCTTTCTCGAGTGTTACGGGAATTTTGACTGCATCGATAGCGGGGTTTGGCATATTTTGCCCTAGAGCGAGGGTGAAGACAGGTACTTCAGGAACATTCACCTCTCCGGTGACCTCGTACGAGTACTGGTCAAACGGTACCGGAATTCCGGTTACGTTACCGAATACAGTGATGTAACCCACTACATTGATTGACAAACCGAATACACCAGGTGTAGTAGGTGTGCCAGAAAGTGTGGCGCAGTTTTGCGAATTACCCATAAATGTGCATGGGTTTGGAGAATCACCGCCATTGTTGCAGTTGATTTCAAGGCCCATTTCCTCAAGTGTGTAGGGCGTCCCGTTGAGCGAGAACGATACACTTTCCAAGGCAATTGAATCGATGGCTACGCCGGGAGGCACCATTACGCCCTCAATTTCGAGTTCTGAGGCGTCGCTTGGGATTTTAATGTGGATGACCTCAAGGTAGGGTTCACCTACAACGCCAACGTCGAAGGTTTCGCCAATTGCCGGGTCTGGTGAAACACCAAATGGGGCAGCGCCGAAGTCATAGTCAGCGGTACAATCAGCTTGTGCGAAAACCGCAGCTGAAAAGGTGAAGGCAAAAATACTGAGTAGCGTTTTTTTCATAATCGCAAGTGTCACTGGTTAGTTTTCTAGGTCACGTTCAACCTCATCCATGTAAACCAAATCAACAGCCTCGTTAACGGTTGGAGTAATTTTCAACACCGAATCGAGTTGTGAAATGGTTATGAGCTTTTCGACGGTAGGCTGTAGCCCACACAGTACGAAAGAACCGTTGCTGTCGCGGCAAAGGCGGTTGGCGACGAGCACTGCACTAAGGCCCGATGAGTCGCAGTAGCGGGTATCGGTAAGGTCAAGTACAATGTTTTTTGCTCCTCCCTTGTTCACCAGAACGAGCTCAGATTTGAGCTCAGGGGCTTGCAAAGCGTCGAGTTTATCAACCTTTGACTTAACGATGGTTACTTTATCGCGTTGTTCGATTTCGAAATTCATAACAGGATGTTGTTGTGTAAAGATACTACTTTTTATTTCCGTGCAATAGGTGATGCGAGCAGATACATCACAGCCATTCGAATGGCCACTCCATTCTCTACTTGGTTGAGGATGATGGAGGCGTTTGAATCGGCCACATCGGAGGTGATTTCTACCCCTCGATTGATGGGTCCGGGGTGCATCACCACGGGCATTTTTTCTCTCCCGCTGAGGTGGTCGAGGGTCAAACCGTACTGCATTGCGTACTCACGGAGTGTAGGGAAATAGCGCACATCTTTGGCGTCTCCTTGCCGTTCAAGCTGAATCCGGAGCATGTTCATCACATCGGCCCAATCGAGCGCTTCATCGAGCGAGTGGCTCACCTTGACACCTAGTTTTGTTATGTGCTTTGGGATGAGCGTCGACGGCCCGCACACCATTACCTCTGCTCCGAGTTTTGAGAGGCAGTGGATGTTCGAGAGGGCAACACGGCTGTGAAGGATGTCACCGACGATGGCGACTTTGCGCCCCTTGAAGTCATCGCCGAGTCGTTCACGCATCGAATAGGCGTCAAGCAATGCTTGTGTTGGGTGTTCGTGGGTTCCATCGCCTGCATTGATGATGGTTGTATTTACACGGTCAGCGAGAAAGCGGGCCGCACCTGGATCGGGGTGCCGCATCACCACCATGTCGACCTTCATCGCAAGGATGTTGTTGACCGTATCGACCAAGGTCTCGCCTTTACTGACCGACGATGAGGAGGCCGAAAAGTTGACCACATCGGCAGAAAGTCGTTTTTCAGCAAGTTCAAACGACAGTCGGGTGCGGGTGGAGTTCTCGAAGAAGAGGTTTGCGACCGTGGTATCGCGGAGCGAAGGAACTTTTTTAATCGGACGGTTGATGACTTCTTTGAACTCGTCGGCTGT
Source organism: Flavobacteriales bacterium (assembly GCA_036835325.1). GTDB lineage: Bacteria > Bacteroidota > Bacteroidia > Flavobacteriales_D > Sanyastnellaceae > CAMCHP01. Next base: position 93,209 of record DAITMF010000002.1, on the reverse strand, counting down.
TTGAAAGATCAATCGGATATCGTTGGCCGTTAGCTCTTTGATTCCGAGTAAATGATTTACGCTGAGGGCACTCATTCGCGATCGGGTGTAAGCAGTTCTACTTGGTCGTTTCCTCCACTCTCTTTGAGTGAAACGGTCACCCGTTGGCTATCGATGCTGTCAACGGATTTTCCTATGTATCGGGGTTCGATGGGCAATTCTCGGCTGAATCGGCGGTCAATGAGTACGAGAAGTTCAACGCGCTCCGGACGGCCAAAAGAGAGCATGGCATCGAGTCCGGCGCGGATGGTTCGACCGGTGTAGAGCACATCATCGATGATGACCACTTTCTTTCCTTCGATGATGAAATTGACCTCGGTAGAGTTTGGTGCCAAGGGTTTTTCGCGTCGTCTAAAGTCGTCACGAAAGAAGGTAACATCGAGTTTCCCGACGGGGATAGTGGCATCAGGCACAATTTCACTCAATCGTTGGTGGATGCGATCAGCGAGAAGTACCCCTCGAGGTTGCAGCCCGAGCAGCACGGTATCGGTGAAATCCCGGTGGCGCTCAATAAGCTGATGCGCCAAGCGATCAATGATGATCGCGAATTGGTCTGAATCGATGAGTACCGTTGGTTTCATTGGCAGCAAAGATACTTGTTTGCCATCATGTTAGGCAGTTGCATGCTGGCAGAGCACAAAAAAGCCGCCTCGAACTGAGGCGGCTTTTGGTATTCGGGGTTCAGCTGCTTATGCTTCTGATTCCTCTTCTCCTTCTTCAGCATCTGCATCGGCCTTTGGTTCGGCTTTTGCTTTGGGGGCTTTCTCTGCTTTAGGGGCAGCGGTATCACCGTCCATTTGCTCTTTCAATTGAGCAAGTGCTTCGAGGTCACCGAGGGTAGTGCGCTCTGATTTCTCATTCACCTCTTTCACGGCCTTCGACATGCTGCCACCGCCTTGAGTATTGCCACTGGTGCGGTTTCCTGCTGGAGCGCCTGGCGCTTTCTTCTCTTTGCGTGCCGGAGCATCTTCGTAGGTACGTGTGTGAGATAGGGTGATGCGCTTAGCGTTCTTGTTGAACTCAAGCACTACGAACTCACCTGCATCATCGGTATCGAGGTTGCTTCCATCTTCTCTGCGGAGTTGCTTCGCCGCGCAGTACCCTTCAACGCCGTATGGCAGGGCAACGATGGCTTGGCTACCTTCTTTGCGGATGATGGTTCCGGTGTGAACGGTGCCTACTTCGAATACATCACCGAAGACATCCCATGGGTTTTCTTCGAGTTGTTTGTGGCCGAGGCTCAAACGACGGTTTTCTGTATCGAGTTCAAGTACAATCACTTGGAGTTGGTCTCCGATGTTGCAAAATTCAGATGGGTGCTTCACCTTCTTCGACCAGCTAAGATCAGAGATGTGGATTAGGCCATCGATTCCTTCTTCGAGTTCAACGAATACACCGAAGTTGGTGAAGTTGCGTACGGTCGCTGTATGGCGTGACTCAACAGGGTATTTCGACGTGATATCAGCCCATGGGTCTGGCATCAGTTGCTTCATACCGAGCGACATTTTGCGCTCATCGCGGTCAAGGGTAAGCACAACGGCTTCTACTTCGTCTCCAACTTTGAGGAAGTCTTGCGCGCTGCGGAGGTGCTGCGACCATGACATCTCAGAAACGTGAATCAGACCTTCAACACCGGCAGCAATTTCAACGAATGCACCGTAGTCAGCAAGAACAACTACGTTGCCTTTCACCTTATCACCCACATTGAGGTTCTCGTCGAGCGCATCCCATGGGTGAGCCGAGAGTTGTTTCAAGCCGAGGGCGATGCGCTTCTTGTTGTCATCGAAGTCGAGGATAACCACGTTGATCTTCTCATCGAGGGTAACCACTTCTTCAGGATGGTTGATGCGTCCCCAAGAGAGGTCAGTGATGTGGATAAGACCATCAACACCTCCAAGGTCAACGAATACACCATACGAAGTGATGTTCTTCACGATACCTTCGAGTACCTGACCTTTTTCAAGGCCACCGATAATTTGTTTCTTCTGTTCTTCGAGTTCGGCTTCGATGAGGGCTTTGTGAGAAACCACCACGTTTTTGAACTCTTGGTTGATTTTAACAACCTTGAACTCCATGTTTTTACCAACGAATTGGTCGTAATCACGGATTGGCTTCACATCGATTTGCGATCCTGGAAGGAAGGCTTCGATGCCAAATACATCAACAATCAAACCACCTTTGGTGCGGCATTTCACCTCACCGGTAATGATCATGTCTTTCTCCATTGCCTCGTTCACATTGTCCCAAGCGCTGTGAACGCGGGCAGTGCGGTGAGAAATGATGAGCTGACCATTGGGGTCTTCTTGGCGCTCGATGAAAACCGGAACGGTATCACCAGGCTTAAGATTTGGGTTGTAACGGAATTCAGACGATGGGATAACGCCTTCTGATTTGTAGCCGATGTTAACGACCACCTCTTTTTGACCTACAGATACAATGGTACCGGTGGTTACTTCTTTCTCAACGATGAACGAGAGGGTTTCTCCGTAAACGTTTTCGAGGTGGCTGCGCTCGTCTTTTGAATATTCTTCATCTCCACCTTCGTAACGGTCCCAGTCAAATGACTCAGGGGCTACGTTGCTTTGGCCGAGAACTTCATTCACGTCGTGGCTAACTTCTGGCGCTTCGGTAGCGTCATCATCGTCAGCTTCGTCAGCTTCCACTTCAGTGGCTTCTACAGCCTCTTCTGCGGTTTCTACAAATTCTTCTGCGGTTTCTACAGATTCTTCTGCTGCTTCAACGTGCTGCACCTGCTCTTCAGCAGCTTGCTCTGCACCTTGGTTGATTTGCTCTTCAGCATTCTCTGCTGAAGTGTTTTTTTCTTCTGCCATGCGGCTAAAACTTGTATCCTGCAGTTGATCGGTTCTGCGGGAGGGTTAGACTTAAAGCGGACCGACCTCCGGTTTATTTAGGGCGGCAAAGGTAGGGAATTAAAGCAGAAAATGACGCTCTAAGGCATCATTTTCAACAAAATACCGTTTGAAAACCGAATGTAGATCAGTTCACAAGGAGCTTAACCCGCTGAAAATCGTTGATCAATAGAATGTACATTCCTGCTCTAAGTTGGTCAGTAGGGATTTGCGTCCCAAGGGGATGCAATGCAACACGCTGACCGGCAGTGTTGTACACTTCCACCTTTGCTTGGCGCGACAATTGGATGGGCATTCCTAGTGCTACCGGGTTGGGATATACCTGAGTTACCGGCAGTTTCGATTCATCAACGTTAATGGTCGCTCCGTTGTTCGAATATTCAGGGGTAGTATCGATGAAGTCAACCCATGGAAGACCTCCATCGGTGAACCTCCCTAGCGAGGTGTCAGGTAGCATTTGTGTCCAACTGATTTGATCAATGATGGTAAATGCATCCGGACCTCGAAGAACGAGCCACTCTCCCGTTGAACCGTTCAGTCGAAAGTTGGTGTGATTCCACGCAATCTCGGTATCGCTATCGGCGAAAAACAGCTTGTACCCTTGGGCAGGAATAACAGAGAGCGGCCCGGCGTTTTCAGGTACTCTCCATTTGTTTGGAATGTCGGGGTTATCTGAAATGAAGTAGCCTGCCAAATCAACGGGGTAACTGTTTGGATTGTAAATCTCAAACCAATCATCAAAATCACCGAGCACGTCGGTTGTGTCGCTGACATTTGACGCCATGACCTCGTTGATGAAGAGGTTCTCGGGCTGGAGTACAACGATGGTGTTTGATGCGCGCGGCGTCGGATCTGCGAAAGTTACCAAGGCAAGGCCGCCGTCAACAGCACGTCCATAAGAAGAATTCTGAGGAATCGCCGGCCAAGTGAATGAACTTACAACAGACTGGTTTGGGCCGCGAAGTGTCAATGTGCCGGAGTTAGGAAGCAGGAAGTTTGTGTGATTTGCTCCTTGGAAACTTTGATTATCGGCCCAGAAAATCATAAATCCGTTGGCATCAATGGTTGTGCTCACCGGATTCGTGTTTGGGAACATGTACTGAAAAGGACTGGCTGTATTGACTGACACGAAGTAACCCGCCAAATTGACCTGATAGGGATTTGGGTTGTAGATTTCGAACCAACGGTCTTGTTGCCCGAACTCATCAACCCAAAACGGGTACGCAGTATTCCCCGTCATAACTTCATTGATGAACAAGATGTCTGTAGTAGGGTCTGATTGTGCATTGGCCGCATTGGGCGTTGGCACATTGAAGAATGTCCAGTTCGGACAAGCATCGCAGGTTCTTCCGTAACTAATGTCTGTTTGTTGCGCCCCGAACTCAATTGAATCGATAACAGTCACCCCGTCGGGGCCTGTTAAGTAAACGGCTTCACCATCGGCTGACAAACGAAAGTTGGTGTGCAAAGGCCCTTGCTCGACATTGTTGTCGCACCATATGATTAAGTAACCATTGGCGGCGATTTCAGTTTCACCGGGTGCGGTCACCGGGAACATCCATTTCATCAGGTTGTTCGGATTGTCACTGATAAAATACCCGGCCAAATCGATCGACTCTCCTGTTGGGTTGTAAATTTCAACCCAGTCATCGAACTCAGCAAACTCGTCGGTTATTGTATTCTGGTTGCTGGCGATGAGTTCGTTGATTACCAGATTCTGACCCCATCCATCCATCAAAACAAAGAGAGCCGCAATGGCCAACCACACATTCTTTAGCATACGCTTGGTGTTAATACGTTGTAAAATTAGTGAAAGACAAAGGTTAACCCGATAGAATACAATTTATTCAGCTTCTTCCCCACCCTTTTTATCGCTGAGAATCGACTTCAGATAGCCTTCATTGCGTATGATTTCGCCGTTCATCGTAGCAATTGAAGGATGATTCAGGTAATAGGCTGTGTAGGTCAACCAATCGGCATGAAGGCCACAGCCCTCAGCAAGTGCACGCGCGACCAGCAAATCACGGGGTTCATCAACGCACATGCGCACCGCGTTGTAGTTGGCTTCACAACCGTAATTCACCGCCTTGAAGAGGCCTTTGCCCATGGCCGTGCTGTTTCGCTTGATGTAGGGGGTGACATGCTCACGGTCAGATGCTAGTTTCGCCTCGCGGTAGGCTTGTGCAAGTGCTCTGAAGGTCATCACTTCGATGTCTTGTCCGTCAGGGTAATGCTCAACCAGTGTATTCGAGCAATAATCAACGTTCTGCTCGATAGTATGCTGTACAATGCGATCAATCAACTCAGGGTCAACGAAAGGACAGTCAGACGTCACACGGACCACATAGTCGGGTGCCAACGGTTGTGCTACATGGTAAAAGCGACTTAACACATCGTTTTCACTGCCTCTGGAAACTGCAAAACCCCAATCGATCACGGCGGTTTCTATGGCATCGTCGCGGTCAAGATCGGTGGTTGCTACCACCACTTGATCGATGGTCTTAGCAGCATTTACCCGTTCAAGGTGAAGCTGCAAAAGGGGTTTATTGGCGATGGTTTCAAAAACCTTGCCGGGTAGCCGGGTTGAACCTGTTCGAGCTTGTGTGATGGCGATTACCTTCATGGCGCAAAGTACGCCATAAAGATAGTCAAGTTCGAAAGGCTTTACGGAGTGATTTCTTCGATGGTTACTGCAACCACTCCAAATTGATAGAAATCACTAAGGGCCTTTTCGGCTTCGGCGCGTGAAGTCAGCTTTCGGCTGTAAAACACGATGCCGTTGGCTACTTGCTCTTGCTGAATGCCCCACGTTGACTCCAAACTCAGGAGCGCAGTAACCGTTGCTGCGGGCACCTGACCTTGAAATGCTCCGATTTTGATACGGTAACCCGTTGCAGCGTTCGCTGTTTGCGCCGCCGGCGTTGGAGTTACAACTTGTGTGGTTGGAGCTGCCGGTGTGGTCGTAGAACTTGCGCCAAGTCGAGCCAGCGCCTCAGCCACCGGAACACGACGTCCGTCGATGTACGCCGTCAAGAAGGCATCGTCAATGCCGGCTGCGCGAGCTGCGTTTCGCGCCTGCTGCGCGCGCTCAAGTGAATTGAACTTGCCTGAGGTGTAGCGAATGCGTTTACCATCCAGTGGCTCGGCCATTACGTTTGAGATGTTGTACAAATCAACCAGTGTAACCGGACGGCTGTATACCCCCACCTGAACCGTGAGCCAAACCCCTTTGTTCGACGTCCAGTCTTCAGCAAATGCCGGTACTTCAGGCGACGCGGCAGCAGTTGAAACCGGAGCATCGGTCACGGCATTTGCTGCGCTGTTGCGGTTCGCTGTTGCTGCGGTTGAAGAGGTCAGTGCGTTTGTACGTGGAGTGCTTGATGATGCAATGGTTGGCTCGTTGCCGCGTGTGCGCGCTTCGGTCAATGAAATGCGCTTTCCGTTGTAATAGGCTACGACGAATGCATCGCGGTAGCCCATTTGACGGATGCTGCTTTTGGCTTGATCGGCATCGCTAAAGCCAACGAACACCCCAGCCGTGTAGCGGGTAATTCCGTTGTCGAGCTTTTCACCCCGCAACGGAGCAAAGCCCTTGAACAGGTCTTGCGGAATGGGTTTGCGGTAGGCCCCAACTTGCACCTTGTAAACCAAGCCTTCGGGCATTGGAACATCAACCGGAATGGGCCGAGCGGCTGAATATACCGATTCGCTGTTCACCTCGAAGAATGACTCAACGATTGCTTCAGGCAAAACGAAGTAATAATCTGGTTTTGAAGCTGTTGTTTTAGCATAATTTATAGCTTCTGCCAACACGTCAGCAGTAGAGTTCTCGGCAACTTCTGGTGCGGGTTGCGTTTCAACCGGCATCACAACAGTTGATTCAGTCACGCGATTGTCAAGCGGTGCAGTTGCATTGGCATTCGCGGTTTCGATGGCGGCCTCAAGCGCATTCTCGGCGGTTTTGACGGCGGCTTCTGCTTCGGCCAATTCGGTGTAGCGAATTTCGGCTGAGCGGTAAAGAATACCGAGTTCTTCGGCCAAACCGTCGGCTTCGGCTTCAGAACCGGCGTTCACAACCGCTTGCTCGAGCAAGGTGATTCGATTGGTGAGCGCGTTTAGGTCGCGTACAATCGCGTTGCGGACTGCAATTTCATTCCGACGTACATTGGCGGCCTCGTCAACCTTTGCATCGGTTAAGTTGGCATTGGTTGGTGTAGATTCGTCAATGCTTGCAATGAGTTCAGTGGGCAACTGCACCGCAGAGCGAAGGTTCTGCACACGCGCTTCCCGGGCTGCAAGGGTTGCCGCATCTACGGTTTGCACAAGGTTCGGCACTTCGTCAGGCTCCTGTGCTTCAGTGTCGGCGCTGACATTGGTTTCATCAGCGGTCACAGATGCATTGGCTGAAGCGGCAGAAGCGTCGTTACCATCACCGGCTTCTGTCGAAACGGCGTCGGCATCCTCGAAGTTGGAGGACTCAGATGACGCTTCAGGCGCTGAAGTTTCTTCATTTGCAGCTGCGTTTTCATCCGCGCCAGCGAGAACATCCGCGTCAGCGAGAGCATCCGTGTCAGCGCGAGTTACATCAGTGCTGCCGCGATCTGAATTGGAGTCAGCTACGGTGGTTGATTCAGCCTGTTCAGCCAGCGCCTCTTCGGGCAGTGCAGTTGGAACAATCGCCGGAGCGCCTTTTACAATGCGGTTAATCACCTCGGCGTCGGCCACAATGAGTTGATCGCTGAGCGACCCGAGTTCAAGCAAGCGCTCTTGTATGGCAATGGCTTCGAGCTCGAGCGCAAGGGCTTCTTGGTAAGCATCGCCCTTTTTCACGTCGTCGCGTGTTTTGAGGTTGGCCGAGCGCAATTGATCGGCCTTTTGCATGGCAGCATCGGCGCGCTGTTGCTCAGTGGCGAAATGCGTTTGCAACATGGCGAGCGATTCGGTATTCGGAGTTCGGTCACCGGTGGTTTTCAAGGCTCCCAAAAGCTGTTGACGGCGCTCGTTGTAGACCTGCTTGTTGGCCACCGCTGCGGCATTTGAACGCGCAACGAGGGCCTCTCCCCGCTCGATGAAGAGGTCTTCACGCTCGCGATCGAGGCTCTTTTGGCGGACCTTGCTTTCAGCGGCTTCGAGCTCGGCATCAACACCTCCGATGAGGTCGTCGAGACCGTCTATGATTTCTTGCGCATCGAGGTAGCCCTCCACCTTTTGCATGCGCTGGGTGAGTTGTGCTGTGCGCTTGAGATCAAGTTCGCTGCCCACTTCAGCGGCTTGCACCATTGGTTGATTTACGAGGATCTCTCCTTCCTGCAACGGTGTGTTGAGCACCTGAATATCGGCCATCAAGCGATCGCGCTGGGCTTCGTCGGTAGTGGCATCAATTTGCTTCTGCAAAGCTGAAATGCGGTCAAGGCGCTGCTGTTCAGCATACGATGCAGCATTGTCGGTTGAAGCTTTTGAATTTGGTTGGATGGATGGATTGGTCGTGCGAACCCCTGTATTGGCTGCCGCAGCCAAGTCGGTATCAGCTGCATTTGCAGCAGGTTGGGTGGATGCTTTGGATGCCGCATCAACCTTTGAGACGTTTAAATTAGCTGGACTGCTTTCGTTGGGTTGCGCATTGGCCACGTTTGCTTGGGTGACATCATTTCCAGACGATTGATTTGCCTGACTTGCTGTATTCACCCCAACTGACGGGATACCTGAATCTTTATTCAATAGATCTGTTCGGTCGTCAGACACAGTTAGTGCCAGTTCACGTTCTGACCTCTGCTCATTCAACTTGTTCTCAGCCAATTTTCGGCGTTCGGCATAGGCTGCGGCTTGATCGTTGGCACCGTTTTCGATGGCATCCGATTCGAGTCGTTCGAGGGTTGAGATGTAGGTTTCAGTAAGTTCGATTTGGCGTACAATCTTCGATTCGAAGTTTTCGTCTTCTTCGATAATGGCCAAACGGTCGCTTTCCCAGGCGGCCTGAATGCGGTTTGGCTCGCGGTCTTCATTGATTACTGCGCGCATGTTGTCAATTGCAAGCAATTCGCCTTCAATGGCATCAATCTCATTGATCGAGGTGCTTTCGAGCAGTTTCACACGCAGGGTGTTTTGTTCGTTTCGTAGACGTTCTTCGATGGCTTCAGCGCGCTCCACCCGGCGAAGGGTTTGTTCCAAGTCGTTTCCTTTTTCAGCCGTTCTCAGCTGTGCGTAATCAGGAAATCGTTGATCGAGCACCTGACGACCTGACGAAGTATCGGGCGTGTTGGCCGTGGCCAGCAATGATTCGTTCAGGCTGCGCAGGGTTTCTTCGGTTGACTTGAGTTCGAGTTCAAGGGCTTCACGTTCAGCCGTGGGCAATTCAATCAGTGCCAATTCGCGCAATTGGTTGAGGTGGGCAGTGAGTGCAACCAATTGCAGTTCATCAAGTGCGCGCTGTTTGTAGGCCGCTGTTGATGGGTTTGCTTGGATGGATGCCGTTTGCTCTGAGTACGACGCGTTGCGGACCTGAAGCGGGATGAGTTCAATGTTGTTTTCCGCACTGCGCGCTGCAATGGTTGGGAGGAGTTCAACGCCGAAGTCGCGTTTGGTTTCGGTATCGGTAATCGCCGATGCCATTTCGGGAGCTTGGTCGTTTAGCTCCGTGAGCGACTTCTGGGCTGCTTCGATTTGAGCGCGCAGTTGATTCGCTTGTTCGGATGACCACGTTGAAGCCTCACCTTGGGCAAGGTTTTCAGCTGAGGCGGCTTCTACAAGCTTCAATTGACTGCGGAGGGCTTGCGCTTCTTTGCGCATTTCCACAACCTTGGTTTGCGCAACACGGATGTCGACTTCGAGGGCTGCGGCTTCTGTTTCGGCTTTTACGAGTTGTTCGTTCAAGCGTTCTTTATCGGCTTTCTTTGAGGCGGCCTCAAGTTCGCGCTTCAATTGCTGAAGACGCATACCGATGACCTCTTTTTCGTTTACTTGGTTTTCAAGCCGTTTATCGGCTTGGACTGCACTGCGGTCAGCTTCATCGAGCTGAGTTTTTAGCGTTGACGCAGCCGGGTTGGCTTCAGAGGCTTCGGCATTGCGAAGTTTAATGAGCGCCTCTTTCGCATCTGACCAATTTTCGGCGCTTGTAAGTTCACGCAGTTTATCGTTAACGGCAATTTGCTGTTGGCTCAATTGGTTCAGCTGGATGGATGCTTCAGTGAGCCGTTCTGCGCTTTCGAGCAGGTTTTGCGCTTTGGTTGCTGCTTGGTTGGCTTCACTGAGCAGTGCGTTGTAGCGGTTAACGGAAGCTAGGTATGCGGCGCCTTCACTGTCAGCAGCTTCACTGATTACCTTGCGTGCCTCAGCGGTTTTTTGGTTGGCTTCGTTTTGAGCGGCAGCGGCTTGTGCCAGGTAGGCACCTGCGTTCGATTCAAATCGCTCGGCTTGTTCTTCGATCTGTTCTACTCGGTCATCGGCTTTGGCCAAAACAGTATCGAGGGTTTCTCCGGCAGCGAAGCCTGCTTCTTGAACGATGCGCTCAGGCGCCAGTTCTTCGCGCAAACTGCCGTTGGTTTGTTGTTCTCTGGCGGCTTCGATGCGTTCTTCGGTGGCATTGGGGTCAAGCGCTGAACGCCGGCGAAGCGCATCGGCAGCCAATTGTGCGAGATTTACATCGAGCGGGTCATTGAAACTGTTGGTGATGATGAGCCGCTCTATTCCGTTTTCGTTGACAATGCGCAGTTCTTGCTTGAGGGCAACGCTCTCATCATAGTTTGGCACAGTGAACACGCCGCTATGTCTTACGGCACCGCCGAGCGGTTGCACTTCAATGCGGTAGTTTCCTGCTTTTGGGAGTTCAAGAAAGTATCCGCCTCGTGAAGCGCTGGCTGTGGTCTCGGCAATGGTACGGCCGGTCAATTCATCCATCAGGACGAGCTTCGCCTGGTCATCTAGTCCTTCTGCTTCGGGCAAGTAATCACCGGCGATGAACATGAGATTAAGTGGCAAGCTCTCTACCAATACCTTATATACGTGCAACGCGCCTTGTGCAGAGGTACGTCCTGAAGCAAAGTAGGCCGTTTGCTTGAGCGAGTCGACTACATAAAACAGGTCATCGTCAGGGGTATTGATGGCAAAATCGAGGTTGACAGGCGGCGCAAAGCTACCGGTCATGCGGTTGTAGTCAGACCGAAAGATGTCATACCCCCCCATCGAGTTGTGTCCGCGAGAAGCGAAGTAAAAGCTTTTACCATCGGGGTGCATGAAGGCAAAGTCTTCGTCTTCGTCGGTATTGATGCCATCGGGCAAACGCTCAGGGGTTGAGTATGTTCCACCGGGCAGGATATCGGCTTTGTAGAGGTCTTTGCCGGTGGCACCGTCTTTTCCATAGCTGGTAAAGTAAATCGTAGTGGCGTCGCCCGGGTAGTGCATAACGCTCACGAGGCCCATTTTTTTGTCGTATTTCGACAAGAGGTCGTCAGGCGTGCGCAGCACACGTCCTCCAATCTCTTCAAGATTGTAGTAACGGAAGAAGTCGCTTTCGGCAGCTTCGGTTTTTTCAAGAACTACGACATCGCGAATGTTCGACAGGAGTTTCCCTCCTTGATCGCACATTTCAAGGTTTCGTTTAGCAGGAAGAATGTTCTTGTCTTTTGGGTCGACTTTATCGAGGTAGCTTCGGTAGGCTGAGGCCGCAGCACTAAAATCGTAGTTGAGGTGGTGGGCTTTGCCGAGGTAGAACCAAATGCGGCTGTCGCTGCAGTTCTTTTTCAGTGCATAATTGATGTGTTTGAGCGCGGTTTCTTTTGGAACGCCGGCATACAACGAGCTCGCGCCGAATTTAAAATTGTAATCAGGATCGTTGGGTTTGAGACTGAGCAGCTGGCTATAGAGCGGATAGGCCTCAGCAAATTTGCCTGCTTCAAAGAGCTCTGAAGCGCGCACGTTGAGTTCATCGCCTCCTTTGTCGCCTTTTTGCGCCAATAAAGGCAGGGCGATCAGAAAGCTAAGCAGACATAACGTCCACTTCCTTACCTGGAGTGTAGAGACCAAAACAGTCGAATTGTTGTTCACTTGCTGTGGTGAAGTTAGGCAATTGCCTTCATCCACCTTTATTTGCTGCCGCACTGCCTAAACGAATCGACAGTTTGACACTTATTTATACGGGAGAAATCACATAGGGTTACACAGGTCACTTAGGTCTCCACTTGGGCTTTGTACCTTTGTGAAAATTTACACCCATGCCGAAAGGATTTTTTTCGATACCCTATCCGCACAATGAACCGGTAGGAAGTTATGAGCCGGGGTCACCCGAGCGTGAATCACTGATGGCTGCGTACGATGCCTTGTACAATCAGCAGCCCATTGACATACCGATGTACATCGGTTCAGAAGAGGTACGCACCGCTGATAAACGTGCAGTAACGCCTCCCCACGAGCACGCGAAGGTTATTGGACATTACAACTACGGTGATGCTTCACATGTGCAACGCGCTGTACAGGCTGCTTTGGATGCCCGTGAGGCATGGGCTGCATTGTCGTGGGAACACCGTGCAAGCATCTTTTTGAAAGCGGCAGAATTGCTTGCCGGTCCGTTCCGTGACCGCATGAACGCTGCCACCATGCTCGCGCAATCGAAAAACTGTTATCAAGCTGAGATTGACGCGGCCTGCGAAATGATCGACTTTTTCCGATTCAATGCATACTTCATGCAAGAGGTGTACGAAACCCAGCCTGAATCAGCGCCGGGCATTTGGAACCGCTTGGAGTACCGTCCGCTTGAAGGTTTTGTTTTCGCCATTACACCGTTCAACTTCACCTCGATTGCAGCAAACCTTCCAGCCGCACCGGCGATGATGGGCAATGTGGTCGTTTGGAAACCGGCTGAAAGTCAAGTATACAGTGCACAGGTAATTATGGAGCTTTTCAAAGCCGCCGGTTTGCCTGATGGTGTAATCAATTTGGTCACTGTTGACGGCCCAGCCGCCGGTGATGTTGTGTTCAACCATCCTGATTTTGCCGGTTTACACTTTACGGGGTCTACCGGGGTGTTCCGCCATCTTTGGAAAACCATTGGCAGCAACATCGACAAGTACAAGACCTACCCGCGCATTGTGGGCGAAACAGGTGGTAAAGACTTTGTGGTTGCCCACAAATCAGCCAGCGCAGCTGAGGTGGCCACTGCGCTCTCACGCGGAGCCTTTGAGTTTCAGGGACAAAAGTGCTCAGCAGCCAGCCGCGCCTATATACCGAGCAACTTGTGGCCGGAGGTAAAAACACGCATCGAAGCCGATCTGAAGGCCTTTAAGATGGGTACACCCCGCGACTTCGGCAACTTTGTCAATGCGGTGATTGACCGTCGCGCATTTGATAAGATCAAAGCATACATCGAAGGCATTGCCAACGATGCCGACGCTGAAGTCATTATTGGTGGCAAATGTGACGATAGCAAAGGGTACTTCATTGAGCCTACGGTTGTGCTTACGCGAAACCCGAAATCAAAAACCATGGTCGAGGAAATCTTTGGCCCTGTGTTGACCATTTACGTGTACGACGAAAACGCTTTTGAAGAAACCTTGAAGCTGGTTGATGGCACAAGCGAATACGCCTTAACAGGCGCCATTTTCTCGGGTGATCGCTACGCCATTGCCACCGCAGCTAAAATGTTGGAGAATGCTGCGGGTAACTTCTACATCAACGACAAACCTACCGGTGCAGTGGTAGGCCAGCAGCCTTTTGGAGGTGCGCGGGCATCGGGTACAAACGACAAGGCCGGCGCAATGATGAACTTGCTGCGCTGGGTGTCGGCCCGAACCATCAAAGAGACCTTCGTCTCACCCACCGATTTTAGGTACCCCTTCTTGGGGTAAGGAAATAAAAAAAGGGGCTTAGGCCCCTTTTTTAATCTTTTCCAGCGATCAATCTTCGCTGTTGTCTGATGGGTCATCGGCAGCGATGTCATCATCAAGATCACCTTCATTGGCGACCAATTCACGGTAACGCTCATCGTAAGGGGCGATCAGTGCTTTGTTCTCATCGAGCCATTTTGACATGATGAGGTACTTCTCTTTTTTCCCATCTTCGCCAATGGTGTCAATCTTTTCATGGATTGCCCTCAAACGGAAAGCCGCATTGAGAATACTGGCGCGTGCATTTTTGCGCTTGCTTTCAGGCAAGTTGTGGAGCACCATCGCATCGCGGATCATTTCTGCATAACTCACCGGACGGTCAGCTTGGCGCAAACGACGGATGATGAAATTTCCCCATACCGATTTCGGTCCGCGTTTTTTGCTTCTGCGTTTCGTTTTCTTTGAATCATCGTCAGAAACGGCGTAGCGCGTTGGCGCTGGTCTCATTGCCGCTGGTCTACGTACCTGTGCAGCACCGGAATCTCCGACTACGTCACTGCCTAAAGTTTCGAGCACTTTACTTACGTGCTCAATGCGTTGCCTGAGACGAACGTATTCTTGTTCGTACGCCACGCGCATCTCTTCCACCTCATGCCGCGGTAGCGCGACACTGATTAGATCATTGTTTGCCATAATAAAAGCTTTTCGGTCCTACTCGAATTACTTGCCGAAGCTACATAGATTTCCAAACAACAAAAAGAAAAACGATGATTTTGTTTGAAATACAATTACTCCCAACGTTGAAAACCGTGACTTCAACGCGGTTAATCTTAATTCAATCGCCTGATAATCTTTCGGTTGTGCGATTTTAGCTCCACTCCAAGTGACGAAATGATAGGATTCCTATCAAATACAAGTATTACCGTATGTTCGCCCGGTTCAAATTCGCGTTCAAAAACCACTTCATTGAGTTCTTGGCCGTTCAATTGCGTTTGGATGGATGCGGAAATGACGGTCGAAAAAGGAACTGAGATGCGGCATTCGAAGCCTTGGTCATTGACAATCTCCGAGCCTTGGATGATTTCAAATCGAGGAGTGCTCACGTCATCCTTCCCCAAAACCCTTAGCAAGCGTTTGTACAAGACATAGATAAGCATCACCACCAAGGTGAGCAAAAGAGCGTCGCGGAGGTTATCAAAGGTATCCGACATGGCTCAGAGGGAAAGGATGCCACCTATTTCGGAAGCACGGCGGTAGTGGTCAAAGATGGAATCGGCATCAAGCATCATCATGCGCACGGTTAAGCTGATGTACTTGCCTTTTGAACTTTCCCGGGTTTTGAATTCGGCAGACTCACTAAAGACAGATCTAAGAGCGGTCATTTTAGCCTCATCGTTTTCCAAGACAAACTTGAACATGTAAACCGACGGCCACGAGTGGATTTCATTCAGTTTCGATCGCAAACTCTCGAGGCGTTCTTGTTCATTTTCCATAGTGCAAAGATACAGAAACGTTAAAACCCTTGTTGGGGAGTGTACTCCATGTAATGTGCTACCTGAGCACTAAGATCGGCGCTATGAAGCACTTCAACCAAATGCAAGGCAAGATCGAGTCCGGCGCTTATGCCTGCCGAGGTGAACAATGCACCCTCTTGCACAAACCGCAAATCAGACCTCCATACGCTTGAAGTTGGTAGAAGTTTGAGTACTTCAGGCACAACTGAGTGGTGCGTGCAGAAGTCTCTTCCGGTAATCCAGTTCATTTTTGCAGCAGCAAGGGCTCCGGAACACACCGTCGCACGGTACGTAGAAGTGTCAGCCAGCCGTTGGAGTTCGCGTTGAGTCGCGGCATCATCCATCCAGTGCCTGACCCCTTCTCCTCCCGGTATAATGACAATGTCGAGTCGTTCAACTTCGGCGATACCGGCATCGGGCAAGATCCGCATACCGGCTACCGCACGAACGGTGTTCAACGAAGTGGCGAACGTAAAACAATGGGCGAATTGACCACCCGAAAGCTCATCCGCGACAGCGAAAACCTCCATCGGGCCTGCGGCATCAAGCAATTCAACCCCATCAAAGACGAAGATGCCAATTTGGCGTTTTTCGTTCATTGTTTGCGGCAGAAATACACCCGTTCGCCGGGCATGAAGGCGTAACGACGTGCCAAATCTTCGCCCAAGCGGCTTTGAAAGTCGTCTTCAGTAACAGTGAAACCGGCCTGCCGCAAGCGCTCCGGGTAGTCGCGGCCATAGAGGCGAACGTGGTCGCGCTGCCAGTAGAGGCGCTCGCGTTCAGCAGGGTCGGTAATGCTTTTGTCTTCGAGTGTTGCAGCGTTGTTGTAGTCGATGGGGACTTGAAAAATGCCCCATCCACCTGTGCGTAAAATGCGGTAACACTCGCTCATGACTTTGTGGTCGTTGTCGACGTGTTCGAGCAAGTGATTGGCCATGACCACGTCGAACGAAGCGTCATCAAAGGGCATTTCATGTGCATCAAAATGCAAATCGGCCCAGGGTGATACGAGGTCACCCGTGACGTAGTCAATGTTTGTAAGGCTTCGAAAACGCTTTAAAAAACAGTATTCAGGCGCCAAGTGAAGAAAGCGCAGTTGATCGGTAAAAAAGTTGGTCTCTTGACGCAGGTAAAGCCAAATCAGGCGATGGCGTTCGAGCGATAAACTATCTGGCGCCAAAGCATTTTGCCGTGGGGTGATGCGGCCATAGGGCAGCAACTTGCGGTAGGTGATGCCTGTAATGGGGTCTTCAAAGCGGTTGCCACGGTAAAACACCGACAGCATTCGCAGCAGCAAATGCGCAACCCGTTGCAGGTGATGCCGTGGAATAAAGCGCGTCGCAAATGCGATGATTCTCTTCATAGGTTTGCAAAGATAGCCTACTGGCGCATCCTAGCGCAATCATCATTGGCGGACAAAGCGTGTGACTTTGCGTTGCTTCCCTTTTTGCACCACCAACAGGTAGGTTCCGGCAGCCAATCTGCTGATTGAAATGGTTTCAAGCGTTGATTGGGGCTGAATCACGAGCACTTCGCGGCCGGTCAAATCGACAATTTGCAAGGTGCTTCCTTGCACTTCGAAGCCATTGAGTTGAACCGAGATTTGCTCGTTGGCCGGATTGGGGAATACACGCACCTCTGCGCGTTGCACATCTTCAACGCCCACAGTGGGTTCTACACCGATGGTGAACACACCATTGGCCGAAAATTGCACGTTGGCGGTGTAGTGATTTCCTTCCAACTGCAGCGGTATGAACTGCGGTGAGCTGCCCGGTAAAAAGTCGTCGGTGTTGGTTATAATCAGTCCCAATCCGTCACCCTGAGGCACTGCGTCGCTGTCAATTCGAACACTCACCTCTCCCATTTCACCGACTTGACTGAAGGCCCATTGCCGGGCAAGTCGGCTCGAGCTAATGGGGTAGATATCGGTTGTGAAGGCAAGCTCAGCATTGTCGTGGCCCCAAATCAAGAAGCTTCCGTTGTCGGGTTGATTGATGGCTGTAATGCGAACGATGCCCGAGCCTTTGGCATCGAGGTGTGCATCGGTTTCGGTGAGTTGGCCTACTCCGGCAACTTCGTACTTGTAGTCGTAGTGGGTGTAGTACTGCACCGGAGCCATGTCAATCGCGTATTTTGCACCCAAAGCGTTGCATAAAATGATGCGTTGGCTTTCAAGCAAACGGCGGTTGTAAACGACTTCTTCAGCAATGTAGCCGTCTCCGTAGCGCTCTTCGTAGTCCCATCCGATGCGAAGCTCAATGGGTGCGCCAGCTTCGCGCCATCCATTGTTGGTCGCTGGGTAACTGAACACGGTTCCGTCTACCGTTTTCTTGAGGAGTTGCGCTTCCGGGTGGTAGCGGTAGGTGAATCCGTAAAGTTGCGTTTGCGCGGCATCGACGATCCATTCTTGACCTGAGCTGCTGTAATTCGATTCCGAATCAATGACAGATACGTTAAGGAGTGAAGAAGATTTCCATGGATGGATGAGGAAGCCGTTGGGATTTCGGGCGGATGCAATCCATCCGTGCTCATTCCATTGCGATTCGGCGCTCTTTGCCACGGCAAAAACGCTGATATCGGTCGATGAAACCAAGTCGTTGCTTATGAGTGCGGTTGATTCACCGTTGAAGCGCAGTGCGGGGAAACCGTTCAATCCTTCGTCGTTCGGAAGAAGCAGCGGCTGCTTCTCTGGATCACTTTGGGAAGCGGATAGGTTTCTGCCAAGCGCGTCGTTCCATTCTCCGACGCCCATTCCCGGCTCGCTTGGCTGACCGTTGGTTGTGGTGAAGGCATCGGCGCGCAACCAAAGGGCTATGTCGTCGCTACCACCTACTCCACCCGGACCTAAAATCCCGAGCGGTTCAGGCACGGCAAGATTCAGTACTTTCAAGGTGTTCGACCCGTAAGTCAACAAGCCGTTGTCATCGAGCGCAGCGCCCTGCGGTAGGTTCAGCTGAACGATGCCCTCGTCATCGGGGACAACGGTAAGGGTGTAACTGCCGTCGCCATTGGGCTGTATGTTAGCAATGCTTCCGTTGCTGATCGTAACGTCGTCGATACCAAAATCGGTCACGTTCACCGTATTCAAGTAGCGGTAAAAACCGGCATTCACTTCAAAAGGGCCAAATGATTCTACTGCGTTGTCGGCTGCGCGAAGGAAACCTGTTGCCGCAAAGAAATTTGTTTCGCTGCCGAAAAGATCGGTTTCCCACATTCCTCGACCGTAGGTGCTGGCGCGGAGACGTTTGTCATCCGGACCATCACCGTAAAATATCTCTAGTTCGGTCGTTCGCACGCCAATGGGCAAGCCGGTGTTGAATGAAATCCAGTCGTCCATATCGGCATTGCGGTAGTATACACCGCGGTCGGTGGCTGCATACAGGCCTTCATTGTCGGTAAGGTCGTACACGAATCCATTGATTCGGACTTGTGGCAACGACCCACTTATGTCGGTCCAGGCGATGCCTCGATTGGTCGATTGCCAAACACCGTTATTGAAGCCAATGGTCACGGTATTCGAGTCGACCGGGTGCGTAACGATGGCGGTAACCGGGGTTCCTCCTGAGGGCAACTGCGAGCTGACGTTGGTCCATACAATCTCACTTTGCGCTGCGTTGATGTTGTTTGACCTGAACAACTTACGATTGCCTTTGCTGACGTACATGGTATTGGTATCGACTTGCGACTGGTGCATGGCTACCATGTTTTCTACCGTCGCATCAAGGTTGTCAGAAATCTTCTCCCAAACAATGTTGTCACGCACCGGGTCTTTGATGTTTTGTGAGCGCCAAACATTTTTTAGTCCGACGAACATTTTGTTAGGATTATCAGCGGTAACGAACCACGGTGTTGACCACGCACCTTCTTCGTTGATGTCGAGTTCACCAATTCCGCATATTTTCTCATTGGTCACCTCATCGTTAGTTCGGTAGATCTGACCGTAGTAGATGGAGTTGTATTGCCAGTTCTCGTCAGAGGGGTCGTACTGGCATTCAAATCCATCAGCGCCCCCTGTGCGTTGCCAATCAACACCGTTGAACTCCATGGTGCCGTTGTCTTGGTAACCGCTGAGGGCTTTGTTTGCCGAGATGGGCCCTTGGCCGAACTTGTAGATTTGACCGGCCACGATTCCATCGCTGATGTCAACCCATTGCTGTTGGTCGAGGTAGCGGTAAATTCCGCCGTCGTTGCAGAGGTAAAGCTGTCCGTCATGTGGTGAAAACTTGCACCAATGTTGATCAACGTGCAGGTAGCTGTTTTGGATGTCGATCCAGGTTGCTCCGGCATCATCGCTGCGTTTCATGCGGATTCCACCGACGAAAATACGGTCGGGGTTGATTGGGTCAACTTCCATGCAAAGGTCAAACCAGGCTTGTCCGCCAGGGGCACTGCCATCGGCTGCCCAGCCGAGGATGTTGGGTTGGTCAGACATTTCGGTGAACGAAAGGCCTGCATCTTCAGAAAGGAAAAAGCCTTTAAAGTCGAAGGTATTGGCGGCACATACGTACACACGTTCAGGATTAGCCGGGGTAACGCCAATAACAAAGCGGCTACCTGTTCCAATCCCTGACGTGACCATAGTCCACGATTGCCCGTTGTCATTTGATCGGTAGAACCGTCCTTGCGCAGTGGCATATACGGTATTTGAATCTCCGGGCTTGAATAGGATTTGCTTGTAGTAGAATGAGTTCGATGTAACTTCCCATGTTTGGCCGAAATCGGTCGACCGGCGCACGCCGAAGCGGCAAGCAGCCAGCACCACACCTGGGTTTTCGGGGTCGCATTGAATGTCGCCAACGGTTTCATCTTCGAATCCTTGGTTGACAAACTCCCAGGTTAACCCGGTATCGGTTGATCGCATCACACCCATTCCCGGTGCATCGCCTGCATCGCGGTCACCGGTGCCGATGTAAACGATGTTGGGGTCAAATGGATCAAATGCGACGGCGGAAACGCCAAGAGTTGGCAGGTCATCGGTGTTGGTTTCCCAATTTTGACCACCGTCATAGCTTCTCCACAAGCCACCTGCGGGGGTTCCGCAGAAGATGATGTTGGGGTCGGTTGGATGAAAGGCTACGTGGTTGGTGCGGCCTACTCCGGGAATGTTGGCCCGGGTGGTCAATCCATCCAAAATAGGACCAAGATTGTGCCAGTTCCCGCTCTCGCTGCGCTGTTGCTTCATTTCGAGCGCCCGTTCGTATTCGCGCAAGATGGATGATGCCGGTTGCTGTTGTCCGTCTTCCGATACTCGGCCATGCATGAGGTGTTCCCAGCGCTTGAAGGGTTTGTAGCCGCAACCAGGGGTAATAGCGCGGTTTTGCCACTGCTGGTTGAAGAGCATGATGACCTCATTAACATTGGCGTTGGGGTCAGACATGTAGAGGGTCCAATCAGGATCTTGTGGTGACTGGGCAGTCATCCATCCACCCCAAAAAAAGAGGAAACAAGCGATTAGCGCAGTTCTCATGGCAGGTATTCAGGTTGAACGTGCAATATACGTCACGAACTGATTCGCTGCTTGGTGGCGGGCACTAAAGCGGTGCTTGTTGGTGCAGTATGTCAGTGGGTCAGCTCTCCAACAATGCGTTGAAGCTCGCTTCTCAATTGTTCAAGCGAGTCAACCCCAATTACCGGTTCGTCGTTGCGGTGATCGATGCATTGGTTGGCGAGGCGCTCGGCCCAACCGCCTGAGGTAGTTAACGCAATGATGGGTTTTCGGTAGCTCCAAGCGAAGGCCATTTCGCTGAGCGTGCCCGACGCGCCTCCGACCACAACCACCACATCTGCCGCAAGCACGTTCATTGAGTTTCGGGCGTAGCCGATTCCTGTGGGCAAGGCGATTGTGTTGTACGGATTGCCGTCGTCAAAACGTTCGCCGGGCAAAATGCCGACGCTGATGCCGCCGTTCTCTGAACAGCCGCGTGCGACGGCTTCCATGAGTCCGCCCCTTCCGCCTGTGATGGCGATCAGGTTGAGCTCAGCGAGCATTTTACCGATCTCTCGACCGATGGCGTACTGCTCATCGGTGGCGTCGTACCGACCGATAACGGTGACTTGAAATCGACGGGCGGTAGACATCAGAACAAGGTGGGTTGCACACCCGGATTGCTGCTCCCTTGGCCGGGTTTGGGCAATTCGAGGTCGATGGGTTTTGAGATGTCATCGGACCGACTTGGTGCGGGTTTGGCTGCTGAATCGTTGTCTCCGTTGTTGTTGTTGTCGTCGTCGTCGTCATCGTAGCCTCCATCATCGTCTCCATCATCGTCATGCTCGTCGTCGGCTTCATTTTCAGCCGCCGCCGCTTGAAGCGCAAGCAATTCTGCCTGAAGCATTTCTTCAGCCTTCATTTCAAGTTCTTCGATAACTTCTTCGAGCAGGACTTCGGTAATCGGGAGCGGACTCAAACGGTTGCCTTGGGCCTTAATGCCTTTGACCGAAATGAATTCACGGAGGTTGATGATTTGGTCTTCTTTATCGCGGGTGTGCTTGAAGCGTTTGTTGAACTTCATGCGCACGTGCGGATGGTGCAATGTTGTGGCGACCAGCAATTTGCTATCGGGGTGTTCAGCGATGAATGATGCCGGTTTGGTGGTGTACTCGGGCAAAAAGCGCTTCACGAAGATGGTGTCTTTCTCGGGGTCGAGGTACACTGCCGTGATGGGTTTGATGGGAATCCACTTTTCGATGTGAATCATGTTCTCATCGAAGTGGGTTGCCAAATCGAAACCTGTCAATTTGTATTCACCGCTCGAAAGCAGCACGAGTATTTTGTCTTCTGCGTTGAAATCGCCCAAGAAACGCCCACGTCCTTCCGCATTCAAACGCTGCACCGTTTCATCGTACCAGATTTTTCGTGCACCGAGGGTCGAAACGCCGGCTTCTTTGAGTTCGATTTTGCGCACGGGGTATTTCGAGAGGGTATTTCCCGCTGCGGCACGACCTTTGATGAGGTGATCGGAGAAGCTGGCATCAAACCGCAGCTTTTTGAGCCGCTGCATGGGTTTCAGGTGCACGGTGACCACTTCGGCCTCACCGTTTGGATTTGCGCTGAAGTAGAGCACCTCTGACCCTGCTGTGCCTTTCGTGACAGGGTATTCGCGGTCGCGGGTGATGGAAGTTACATTGAACCGTTTGATGAAGGTTTTTCCGGCTTTGCCATCGCGGTAGATGACGTTGTACACCCGGCGTTTATCGCCCTTTTTCCACACCCAAGCATGAATGATGTCTTTACCAACAAAGGCTTTTTGGGTAACCCGTGTAACGATCATGGTGCCGTCGCGGCGGAAGACAATGATGTCATCAATGTCAGAACAGTCGCACACAAATTCGCCTTCACCCCGTTTCAGACCGATGCCTATGAAGCCTTCTTCGGCATTGACGTAGAGTTTGGCGTTTGCAACCGCCACTTTTGTGCGGTCGATGGTATCGAAGGTTTTGATTTCGGTTTTGCGTTCGCGGCCGGCACCAAAATCTTTCTTCAGCTCTTTAAAGTAATCAATGGTGTATTCAACCAGGTGATCAAGGTGGTATTGCACGTGGTCAATTTCCTCTTCGAGGGATCGAATACGTTCGTCGGCTTTAAAGCTGTCGAACCTTGAAATGCGCTTGATTTTTATCTCTGTAAGGCGCGCAACATCTTCATCAGTCACCTCTCGGAGCAAGTGCTTGATGTGCGGCTTGAGGCCTTTGTGAATGGTTTGGATGATTTCTTCCCAGGTCTCGCACTCTTCAATGTCGCGGTAGATGCGGTTCTCGATGAAGATTTTCTCGAGCGACGCGAAGTGCCATTGCTCTTGGAGCTCGCTCCGTTTGATTTCGAGTTCGAGCTGTAAGAGGTCTTTTGTGCGGGCCACACTGAGCCGCAGCATTTCGCTTGCACCGAGGAAGTGCGGACGGTCATCGGCGATGACAGCGGCATTGGGCGAAATAGATGCTTCGCAATCGGTGAACGCGTAAAGCGCGTCGATGGTTTTGTCAGGCGATACACCGGTTGCGAGGTGAATCACGATTTCGACCTTGTCGGCGGTGTTATCTTCAACCTTTCTGACCTTGATTTTACCGCGTTCGTTGGCTTTTAGGATGGAGTCAATCAATGAAACGGTGGTGGTTCCGAATGGCAGTTCGTAAATCACCAAGGTTTTGTTGTCTTCCTTTCGGATGCGGGCACGCACCTTGATTTTGCCTCCGCGAAGCCCGTCGTTGTAAGCTTCGCAATCCATCATCCCCCCCGTTGGGAAGTCAGGGTACAGCACAGGCGTTTTGCCTTTAAGGATGTCAACCGCGCCGTCGATCAGTTCGTTGAAGTTGTGCGGGAGGATTTTACAGGCCATGCCCACCGCGATGCCTTCCACGCCTTGTGCCAAGAGCAGTGGGAATTTCATCGGTAAGGTTTCGGGCTCTTTGTTTCGGCCGTCGTAAGAGGCCAGCCAGCGTGTGGTTTTGTGATTGAAGGCAATGCGGTTGGCAAACTTGCTCAGTTTCACCTCGATGTAACGGGGTGCGGCAGCGTTATCACCTGTAAGAATGTTGCCCCAGTTGCCTTGCATGTCGAGCATGAGGTCTTTTTGCCCGATTTGCACTAGCGCATCACCGATCGAAGCGTCACCGTGGGGGTGGTACTTCATGGTGTTGCCAATCACGTTGGCTACCTTGTGAAAGCGCCCATCGTCCATCTCACGCAATGAGTGCAAGATGCGGCGCTGCACGGGCTTCAGTCCGTCGTACAAGTGGGGAACCGCGCGTTCAAGAATCACATACGATGCGTAATCGAGGAAGTAGTTGTTGTACATTCCTGACACCTGAACAACGCGGCCAAGTTCGCCTCCGCCGTCACCGTTTAATTCACCAGCAAGCTCGTCGTCGCGCTCGTCGTCGCGTTCAATGTCTTCGTTTTCTGCCATTTCGCTTGGGTCGCTGAATCGCGGTTAATCTTCTTGGTGGACGACATCCTTCTCCACCCTGAGGTTTTCAATAATAAAGTCTTGCCGATCGGGCGTGTTCTTACCCATAAAGAAGCCCAGCAGGTTTTCGATGCTGCTGTCTTTGCCAATGACCACAGGGTCAAGGCGTATTTGCGCCCCAATGAAGTGTCCGAACTCATCGGGTGAAATCTCGCCCAGACCTTTGAATCGGGTAATTTCGGGGTTCTTCCCGAGCTTCTCGGTGGCTTCTTGCTTTTCGTCTTCGCTGTAGCAATAGATGGTTTCTTTCTTGTTCCGCACCCTGAAGAGCGGGGTTTGCAGCACGTAGAGGTGGCCGCGCTTCACCAGTTCAGGGAAAAACTGCAGGAAGAAGGTAATTAGCAGCAATCGAATGTGCATGCCATCGACGTCGGCATCGGTAGCGATTACAACGTTGCTGTAGCGCAAGTTCTCGATTCCGTCTTCGATGTTCAAAGCTGCCTGTAGCAGGTTGAACTCTTCGTTTTCGTAGACGATTTTTTTGGTTAGCCCGTAACTATTGAGGGGCTTACCTTTCAGTGAAAACACCGCTTGGGTGTTGACGTCGCGGGCTTTGGTAATGGAGCCTGATGCCGAGTCACCCTCGGTGATAAAGAGGGTTGATTGGTCAGCCCGTTCGTGCTTATCATTCAAGTGCACGCGGCAATCACGCAGTTTGCGGTTGTGCAAACTGGCTTTTTTGGCGCGTTCACGGGCGATTTTCTTGATACCGGCGAGTTCTTTCCGTTCTTTTTCAGATTGGAGGATGCGGCGTTGCAGCGCTTCGGAGGTCTCGGGGTTTTTGTGAAGGAAATTGTCGAGCTCACGCTTCAGGAAGTCGTAGATGAAGGTCCTAATCGACGCGCCATCGGGCTCAATTTCGGTGGAGCCCAGCTTCGTTTTGGTTTGCGACTCGAAGACCGGCTCAATCACTTTCACGCTGATGGCTCCTACCATGCCGCTGCGCACGTCAACCGCGTCGTAATCTTTCTGGTAAAAGTCGCGAATCACACGCACCACGGCCTCCCTGAAGGCGCCTTGGTGAGTTCCGCCTTGGGTGGTGTACTGTCCGTTGACAAAACTATAATAGTCTTCCCCGTAGGCATTGGTATGGGTAAGGGCGACTTCAATGTCTTCACCTTTCAGGTGGATGATTGGATAGTTGGTTTCAGTACCGCTGAGGTTCGCCTCAAGGAGATCACGCAAACCGTTATCACTGTGGTATTTTTCACCATTGAAGTAGATGGTGAGCCCTGTGTTCAGGTAGGCGTAGTTCCAGAGTAGGCGTTCGACATACTCAATACGGAACTGAAAATTCTGGAATATGGTGGCATCGGGCACGAAGGTGATTTTCGTCCCACGGCGTTTGGTTGTGCCTTCAACCGGAGCGTCAACGGTGAGGTCTCCTTTGGAGAACTCTGCAGTTTTAACTTGATCATCGCGGACCGATTCTACGGAGAAGAACTCCGAGAGCGCGTTCACGGCTTTTGTACCGACACCGTTGAGGCCGACCGATTTCTTGAACGCTCGTGAATCGTATTTACCACCGGTATTGATGCGGCTGACGCAGTCGATTACCTTACCCAGCGGAATACCACGACCGTAATCGCGCACCTTCACGGTGTTGTCTTTGATCGAAATCTCGATGGTTTTTCCGTAGCCCATGACGTATTCATCGATGCAGTTGTCGATGACCTCTTTGAGGAGGACGTAAATACCGTCATCGGCTGTGGAGCCATCGCCCAGTTTACCGATGTACATACCGGGCCTCA
This sequence comes from Flavobacteriales bacterium, assembly GCA_036835325.1. GTDB lineage: Bacteria > Bacteroidota > Bacteroidia > Flavobacteriales_D > Sanyastnellaceae > CAMCHP01. The sequence continues at coordinate 67,261 of DAITMF010000002.1, read as the reverse complement.
GACGGATGTGTTCTTTCCAGTCAAGCGACCGTATGTTGTCTTCGGTGTATTGTACTTCAGCCATAATTTAGCGTTGGAATCCAAGAATACATTGGGAGAACACGTGTTCTCCGTACTCTTTTTAACGAGGGTCTAAGTTACCCATTGCTTCGGGGCTATTCATCGGCCGCATCCATCCATTTTTCAACATTAGCGACGAGTTTTCAAACGGATTTTTACCAATTTGTAGGCTTGGGGTGGGCATATGTGGTTGAGGTGCACCGCTTGTACATCCATCCAGACAACAAAAGAAAGCTGCGAAGCGACATAACGTGTCGCGGAAGAAATCCAAGCAATTTTTGTAGCCATTCGTATTTCGACAAGGACGTATGGTGATTCCCGTTGGAAAATGTTAAATTGCCTCGGGAATAGGATACCATAACCAAAAGACTTCCAAAATGACCTTTAATCATTGTTGCAAGGGCCTCACGGCTGCCTTGCTGACGCTTTTTCTGCATTCAGCCATGTTTGCACAGGTAAGCGAAGGCGGATCTCCCTTCGTACCGAACAATCAAAAAGTGCAGTGGCAATGGGAAACCATCGCCACGTCGCCCTTCGATGAAGATGCGATGCGGGCTGAAGATGAAATTGACAACCAATTTAAAGACCGGCCGTTTCGCTTCGGGAAAAACTTTGAAATACGCGCCGGCATTACCAACTCGGGCAATTGGCACACGCTGCCATCGGGTGACCGTGTATGGTTGTTGAAACTTCGTTCACCGGGAGCGCTCTCATTGAACCTGACCTTTGATGAATTCTACATTCCCGAAGGCGGAAAGCTCTTCATTTACACTCCTGATTTGGAGCAAATGCAAGGGGCGTTTACATCGGCCAACAACCACCCCGAACAAGCGTTCGGAACCTACCCATTGGTTGGTGACGAGATCATTGTTGAATACTTTGAGCCGGCAAGTCAGGCCGGTAATTCACTGCTGAACATCGCCACCTTGACCCACGCCTACCGCGACCTCGAAAAAGTGGCGCGCGACATCGGCGATTCGGGCACGTGCAACAACAACGTGGTTTGTCCGGAAGGCGATGACTGGCGCGACCAAATCAACTCTGTGGCCATGATTGTGGTGAACGGAAACGGCATTTGCACCGGTGCTTTGGTGAACAATACGGCCAACGACGGACAACCATACTTCTTGACTGCCAACCACTGCCTCGGCGGAAGCGTAGCCACATGGGTGTACCGCTTTAACTGGCAAAGCACCACCTGTGCCACCAACAATGCCGGTGCGTTTGACACAGTCGGCGGAGGCACCTTGCTCGCCAGCGGCGGTTCAGCTGACTATGCCCTGTTGCGCATCAACAATGGAAACCCGATTCCTACAGGTTTCAACCCCTATTACGCCGGCTGGGATGCTACGGGCGTGAATCCGGTTAACCAAACCGGCGTTCACCACCCTCGTGGCGACCTAAAGAAAATCTCATTCGACGTAAATCCGGCCGGCACAGGAACCTTTAGTGGCGCCACATGCTGGCGGATTTTCAACTGGGAAGACGGCACCACCGAACCCGGGTCATCAGGCTCTCCCCTCTTTGACCAGAATAAGCGCATCATCGGACAGCTCTTTGGTGGACAGGCAACGTGTTCGAACAACGTTAACGACTACTACGGAAAATTCGACGTCACTTACCCGAACGTTTGCCAATGGCTCGCACCCGGCTGCAACACCTTGGTTTTGGACGGTTACGACCCGAACGCTGCAACGGTCGCGAATGACGTCCAACTGCAGTCGATCACTGCACCCACAGGCACCTACTGCGCTGGCACTGCACCGGCATCAATCACCGTGCGCAACGCGGGCAGCGCGAACCTGACCTCGTTTACCATTGCCTACAACACCGGCGGTGGTAACACTACCCAGAACTGGACCGGTAATTTGGCTTCGGGCGCGACCACTGTGGTAAGCCTCCCGAACCTTACACCCGGTGCAGGAAGTTACACCTTCAATGTCACGCTTTCGAATCCGAACGGAGTTGCCGACGAAAATCCGGCCAACAACAGTGGCAGCAGCAGTTTCACCATGATTCCTGACGGTGCTTCGGTTGACTTTTTGATACTCACCGACAATTACCCGGCAGAAACGACTTGGGAGATTCTCGATGACTCGAACAACGTTGTGGCTTCTGACGGCCCCTACAGCCAAAACCAAACCACCTTTAATTATGCTTTTTGCCTGCCAGCAGGCTGCTACACGCTCAACGTATTTGACTCGTTTGGTGACGGCTTGCAATTCCAAGGTGTGGTGGGCAACTACCTGCTGACCGATGCCAGTGGTGCTGTGCTTGCTCAAATGATTGCCGGAGGCAACTTTGGTGCTCAAGCAACGCACAACTTCTGTGTAACAGGAAGTGGCACGCCCGGCTGCACCAATGCCGGGGCTTGCAATTTCAACCCTGCGGCCACTGAGGATGACGGAAGCTGTGAATTCACCAGTTGTGCCGGTTGCACAGACCCAACAGCTTGCAACTATGACGCAACAGCAACCCTTGATGATGGAGGCTGTGAGTTTGCTTCGTGTGCGCCGTGCATCGGTGACCTCAACAACGACGGATTGCGCAATGTCACCGACATTCTTATGATGCTTTCTGACTTCGGTTGTACCGGCGGAAACTGCATTGGCGACCTCGACGGCGACAACTCCACAGCGGCGAGTGACTTCCTTATCATCTTGAGCTTGTTCGGCACAACCTGCAATTGATTGAACTAAATTGAAATTTGTACGTAAACCTGACGGCATTCGAGGTGTTTTAACCTTGCCATAACCTCAATACTCATGAAGAAATCGTTGTTTCTTGCAGGATTCCTGCTCTTTTCGATGTTTTCCGGTTACGCTCAGTCGTACTGGACGGATGAGCAAGCTCCTTCGACTTTGCGTCAGCAGATTGAAGTGAACCGTTTTCGCGGTGTTCGCTTGGATGTAGAAGCTGTGCGTTCTATTCTTTCGGCTGCGCCGATGGAGTCGGATGTTGCTCTAAGGTTTTCAAATGCAGTTATTTCACTGCCCATGCCCGATGGTTCAAGCCGTGACTTCCGTTTTGTTGAAAGTCCGACCATGGCGCCTGAGCTTCAGGCACGCTTCCCTGAAATTCGCACTTACTTGGGCGAAGCGGTTGACAGCAAAGGCACGGTTGTGCGCTTTGACCTTACTCCCCGAGGCTTTCACGCCATGGTGCTATCACCCGATGGCACCGTGTACATTGACCCGGTGAACGCTGAGAATCTTGAGTACTACATTGTGTACAACAAGAGCGACTTTTATGCGGCCAGTTCAAAGGTGTTCAATGAGTTACCACCGGTGATGCCTGACAACATCAGCAGTGCTGAATACGACAAGTTGATTGGCAATGAAACATCTCCAGCCAAAGACAAAGGCGGCAAAGGCAAGGGCGACAAGCCCGTGGGCATTATGGGACTTGGTGCATTGAAAACCCCAACGGGTTCGCAACTTCGCACCTACCGAATGGCTCTTGCGTGCACAGGGGAATACGCACAATTCCATGGTGGAACTGTAGCCGGAGCCCTTGCTGCCATGAATACCTCGCTCAATCGTGTTAACGGAGTTTACGAGCGTGACATCGCCATTCGTATGGTGCTTGTTCCGAACAATGACCAAATCATCTTCTTGAACGCCGCTACAGACCCATACACCAACGACGACGGTGCTACGATGCTCAACCAAAACCAAACCACCTGCAACAACATTATCGGTATCCCGAACTACGACATCGGTCACGTGTACTCAACCGGTGGTGGAGGTATTGCGCAGTTGAACTCTCCATGTGGAACAGGCAAGGCACGTGGTGTAACCGGCCAAGGAACTCCTGTTGGTGACCCCTTCGACATTGATTACGTATGCCACGAAATCGGTCACCAGTTTGGTGCAAACCACACACAGAACAACAGCTGCAACCGTGCTTCGACGGCTGCTTACGAGCCCGGTAGCGCATCAACCATTATGGGTTATGCGGGTATTTGCGCTCCAAACCTGCAAAGCAACAGTGATGACCACTTCCACACACGCAGCTACCAAGAGATGTACAATTTCTCGGTACTTGGAAGTGGCAATACTTGCGCAAGCATTAGCTCAACAGGCAATACCCCTCCTACTGTAACCGTGCAGTCAGGTGGTTTCTTTATTCCCATTTCGACACCGTTTGAGCTTACTGCTGTAGGCAACGATGCCAACGGCGATGCACTCACGTACAATTGGGAGCAATACAACCTCGGGCCTGCAACTGCTGCGGGCGACAACACCCTGACCAACCCGTCAGGCAACCAGCCAATTTTCCGTTCGTGGCCATCAACCACGAGCCCTACCCGTGTTTTCCCACGTATTCAAAACCTGGTAAATAACACCACTGTAATTGGTGAACTTTTGCCAACCTACGCTCGCGACCTGACCTTCCGTGCAACGGTTCGCGACAACCGCGCAGGCGGTGGCGGATCAGCGTATACTACGCTTGATTTCGACGTGACCGATCAGGCTGGTCCGTTCGTGGTGACTGTACCCAATACCAACGTCGTTTGGCCAGGCAACACGTTTCAAACAGTTACATGGAACGTGGCCAACACCAATGCCGCACCGGTGAATTGCAGCGCAGTGAACATCTTCTTGTCAACTGACGGAGGCTTCACCTACCCTGTGCAAATTGCAGCAAACGTTCCAAACACCGGAAGCGCCAGTGTGCTCATCCCCGCAGGGCAAACCACAACTGCCCGCATCAAAGTAAAGGCGGCCAACAACGTTTTCTTTGACATCAGCAATGTGAACTTCACGATTGGTCCTGCCGTTGCCAACGTAGACAACGATGCGGCCGTAGTGACCATTAACGAACCCATTGGCGACAATTGCGGTGCTGACTTTGTGCCTGAAGTTGTAATAGGAAACTTCGGCAACCTGCCGTTGACTTCGGTGACCATTCTTTACAACATCAACGGTGGAGCCAACAGCAGTGTGAACTGGACAGGCAACCTTGCCAGCGGTGCAAGCACGGTGGTGACCCTGCCATTGATTTCGGCTCCTACCGGAAGCAACACCTTTAACGTTTCCGTACAAAACCCAAATGGGGTGCCTGATCAGAACAACCTGAACGACGCTTTGAGCAGTCCGTTCACATCAGTTGCCGGCGGTGATTCGGTAACATTGACCATCAGCACCGATTGCTGGGGTGGAGAAGTGAGCTGGTCGCTGGCCGATGATCAAGGCAACGTAATTGATCAAATGCCGATCAATACATTGGGCGACTTGGTTACAGCCAACTTCACATTCTGTTTGGCACCCGGTTGCTACGTGTTCACCATCAACGATAGCTTTGGCGACGGGTTGTCAGGTTCGCAGTACACCTCATGTGGAATTGACGGCAACTACACCATCACTGACGCTGGCGGCAATGTGCTCGTCCAAATGGCGGTCGCCAACTACGGCGCAAGCACAACGGAGAACTTCTGTATCACCTCAAGCGGTGTACCGGGTTGCATTGACCCCACAGCGTGCAACTTCGACCCGAACGCAACCATCAACAACGGTACTTGCGATTACTCATGCTTTGGATGTACGAACGCGGCTGCCTGCAACTTCGACCCCACCGCAACCGTTGACGATGGCACATGCACCCTGCCTGATGGCTGCACCGATAACTCAGCGTGCAACTTCAATCCGCTCGCAGTATGCGACGATGGAAGCTGTGAGTTCGGTTCAACCTGGTTTGAGGACCTCGATGGAGATGGCTTTGGAAATACCGCGGTTTCTGTCCAGAACCTGTGCGAAGACCCCTGCGACGGTAGCTATACCATCACTGTTTCGGGTACCGGATGGCTTGATGAAGTAAGCTGGACATTCACCGACAATTTAGGTGCAGTGATTCTAACAGGAGGCCCATACGCAAACACTGAAACGGGAGGAACCTTCACAGCATCGGTGAATTCAACCAACGGACCGTTCACCTTTGCCATCGAGGCGCAAGGCCAATTCAATGACAATGTACCGGCATACACAGTGGCAACCGGAGCCGGATTGATTCTTGCAAGCGGCTCAATCGCAGGTGGCACCACAGGTTCAGTTGGCGGTATAAACTGCGCTTATGCACCTATTGGTGGCGACTGCGACGATACCAATGCTGCCGCAAATCCCGGTGTGGCTGAGAACCCATGCAACACCATTGATGACAACTGCAACGGTGTCATAGATGAAGGAGCAGTAAACGGTTGTACAGACCCAACCGCTTGCAACTACAATGCATCGGCTACCTGCGACGATGGTAGCTGCGAGTTTACTTCGTGTACTGCTTGTCTTGGAGACTTCAACAATGACGGCGTCATCAACGTAAATGACCTTCTAATTTTGCTCGCAGAATTTGGATGCTCAGGACCTTGCGTGACAGACCTTAACGGCGACGGATTGACGACATCAACCGACGCAACCATCTTCTTCAGTTTGTTCGGTACCACGTGTCCGTAACAGAAAACCTTCGTCCTTGTATAAGCCCCTCACTGTGAGGGGCTTTTTTGTTACCTTGGTTTGCAAACACCGACCATGAAACACCTAGCAACATTTTTTTTCGTCTCGTTTTTTTTGTTGCCCTCTTACGGACAGAGCATCGAGCAACAGCTAAACACCATTGGGCAGCAGTTCAACTTGATGGGAATGTCGGTAGTCGCACTCTGCGATGGAGAGCCTGTTTTGGTGCACCATTTCGGCGCCCGCGATTTCACAAGAAACTTGCCGGTGAACGATCAAACCCAGTACCGAATTGCATCGATTTCAAAAGCCATCACCGCAACCGGTTTGATGCTCTTGGTGGAAGATGGGCTTATTGATTTGGATGCCGATATCAGTGATTACCTTGGTTTTACTGCACGCAACCCGCTGTATCCGAACAGTATGGTGACGGTGCGAATGGTCGTCTCGCACACCTCATCCATCCAAGATGGCAGCGGCTACAACGGCTTTTTGAATGCCACCTACGCCGCGACCGACGACATGCCCGGGATGACTGAAATACTCAGTGAAGACGGCAACTTTTTCACCTCCAACATCTGGCGAACCGAAACACCCGGAACTTACTTCGCCTACAGCAATCTGAACTACGGCGTGCTTGCTACCATTATGGAGTCGGCTAGCGGCCAACGCTTCGACGTTTTCATGCGCGAACGTTTGTTTGAGCCGCTCGGTTTGAGCTGCAGCTACAACGTGGCTGACTTGCCCAACATTGACGATTTGGCCGTGCTGTACCGAAACCAAGGCGGCTGGACACCCCAGGTCGATAACTTTCAAGGCGCAGCGCCTAGCCAGCCCTCATTGCCCGGGTATGCACCCGGAACCAACGGAAGCCGTTTCGCGCCGCAAGGTGGGCTTCGCGCCTCAGCACTTGAGCTAGCTACCCTGGCGCAACTGCACCTTGGCACGGTTGAGCTTGTGCACAATGGCAACCCCGCCTTCACTGCAAGCACCCGCGAACTTATGCACAGCGCCGTATGGAGTTACAACGGTAGCAACGGCGACAACTACTTCAACCTCTTCAACGAATGGGGACTTGGCGTGCAGCGCGTCACCAATACCACCATGGGCGACATCGTTTTCCCCGAATTGAATGACGTCATTGGCCATCCCGGCGAAGCCTACGGATTGATTAGTGATTGGTACTTCAGCCCTTCGACCGGAAAGGGAATCATTTTCTTGACAAACGGAGCCTTCAACGGTTTCAGCTTTGGCACGTCGAGTGCGTTTTACACCCTTGAAGAAGCTATTTTCGCCGAAATTGATGCCGAATTTCAATGTGTGCAGTCGGTCAACGAATCGCATGGCGATCTGCAGCCAACCGTTTACCCAAATCCTGCACAAATTGGGCAGGCGCTGCGTATTCATGTAGTCGGTAATGGACGCGCAGATGTGTTCGATGCATCGGGTCGTTTGATTGAATCCGAATGCCTTATAGAAAATGGCGTGATTGGCTTTGTGCCACAGCTTCCAGGCACCTACTTCGTGAAAGTAACACTGAACGGTTCAAAGTTTCACACCACGCTAATGGTGCATCGTTAAAGGCTTGCTTAACTTTGTTATGTGATGAAAATGCTCATCCATCCTGTAACAAAATCAAGGTGATATTCGACTTACAACAAAATCTCTAAAGATGAAAAAAACACTACTCTCCGTTCTTTTTGCAGGGGCACTGACAACAGCCCAAGCACAAGGCATTGTATTCAGCACCTTTATGTCTGAGTACACCCCAATTGAAAACGGCACCAATGCCATTGGTGAAGCGTGGGATGACCCAAGTTTCACGGTTCCTCTCGGATTTGACATCACAATCATGGGCCAAACCACCAATACAGCCTACATGAACGATTTTTTCTTGGGAGGAATCATAGGCCTCGGTGAAGAATCGTTTCTCGTGGATGCCATTGTGGGTACAACAGCCGATTTAACAGATCCTGAGTACTTCAACTCGGGCACGCTCTCTGCACCAATTACCTACGCGACCACAGGCACACCGGGCAACCGAATTTGCAAAATTCAGTGGGAAAACGCAGGTTTTTACGATGAAGTCTCCAACGGTAGCGCAAACAACCTCATGAATTTGCAGGTTTGGATTTACGAAGTCGGGGTCATCGAAGTGCATCATGGTCCGAACACCATCAAGGAGCCCGAAATAGCTCTGGCATTTGGTTGGACAGCGGGTTTGATCGATGACATTGATTTAATGTCTGAAGACGGTGACTTCACCAACGCCTACATTGTATCAGGAAACCCCGAATCGCCAACATTCATTAATTCGAACAATCTCGAAGATCTTTTCCTTGTTTCCCTTGAGGCCATTCCATCAAACGGTCGTGTGTACCGATTCGGTCCTGATGGTGCCATTAACACCCTCGAATTTGAGCGCGACGAATTGCGCCTATGGCCATTGACCGCCAACGAAGTGATCAACCTCAGCGCAGGCAACGACGGCATTGCTTTTTACGATGTCTACGACCTCAGTGGTAAAATCGTGGCGCATGGCAATTTCTCAGGTACATACACACTTCCTGTGAGCCATTTGGAAACCGGTATTTACCTTGTAAATCTCCGCACTGAAAACAACGCCCATACTTTTAAGGTAGTGAAGCGCTGATCAGCGAAGAACAAGCAATTTCTGAGCGCCCCTGAAACCGGCCGCCTCGTAGTGAATGAGGTAAATGCCCGGGGTCAGGGGCGCTTGCCATTCGGGGGTAGTGTGTTGCGCAAGCTGCTGTCCGCTCATGCTGTACACCGTCACAGCCAAAGCTTCGGTTGACGGTTTTACCATGCGCAAGGTGCTGCCTGCGAGGGCAACTTCGGGATAAAGCGCAGCTTCTGATGCGTTTATCGCTTCGCGGATGCCAACAAAGCTGCATCCATCCCAAACATCCAGCTCAAAAACGGTTATGCTTTCGCCTTCAGGGCACAATCCGCTGAACCAGGTCAGGCCGCTGTCGAAACTGACGAGGTAGTCGGTCTCAAATGTGCTTCCAACCGCCTCAACCGATACCGAATGGCACGCGCGTTCTAGGCAAAGGGAATATATAGCGAACGGATTTTGCGATGACAACTCCAAGTTCTCGCTGAGTATATCAGAACCGTTTTCATCGGTGACAATGATCTCAATCTCTTGCGACGCGCCGCCAATTGGCGAAACCATCAAATCGCCCGTGAAACATGCACTGATGTCGTAGGGCGTATCGGTGACATCGAAACTGCATTCGAGCGTTTCGCCAAAAACCGAGTACAATTCCAGAGTGAAATCGTACGACTGGTCTTCAACCATTTGCACCGAGGGCTCGAGCAAGTGAAACGACTCGCCTTGAGGCAAAGCAAAAAAGAAGGTCTCGCCTTCGGCAATCACCTCATCTCCGAGCAAGAGGCTCACTGAAGGGTAGTTTACCTGCGTCGCTCCTGAGTAATTGATTTTCACCACCACAAGTTCGGTGAGTACCGGGTGTACAAATACCTCTGCTTGAATGCCATCGCACGGCGTTTGTGCTCTGAACATGGGTGAAATCAGCAAAAGAACAGACGAAATGAAGAGGCTTTTAAGTGTCATAGAGCGGTGCAATTGGTGTGTAAGATAACGACGTAAATTCGCAGTGTGAAGTTGCATCATCTATACGCCCGATTGTACCCATGGTTACCTTTTGTGTTGGGGGTGGGCACACTCGTACTGGCGGTACTGCTTCGGAGGTTTCCTGAATTCACCGAAAACGTATACCGAAACATCTTTTTCAGCGCGCTTCGCTGGGTTGTCGATGCTTGCTTGGTGTGGTTACCCTTCCCTGCATTTTGGCTGGTGTTTGGCCTTCTCTTTTTGTTTTTGCTGCGCGGATGGATACGGCGCACACTCTTTCTCTACCGACCTTGGTACCGTGGAATCGCCAATGCTTTCGGATGGTTGCTCATCGTTTTTTATTTCTCATGGGGGTTCAACTACAGCGCTCCGGGTTTCGTTGATAAAGCAAAGTTGGAAGTCGACGAGCAAAACACGGGCTTCGGAACCGAACTTCTACGCGTGGCCATCACCGAAGCTGAATCGGCACGCGCCTTGGCCGATACAGCGCTTTTTTTCGACTCCAACCAGCCCAACCACATCAACGATGCCATTCACGTTGAGGTGCGTGAAGTGCTCAGCACTGCAGGTTTTAAGACGCCCGGAAACCCCAAAATGCGCCTCGTACCCGGCGGTGTGATGCGCCGAATGGGCATCAGTGGCATTTACTTCCCGTTCTCGGGCGAATGCCATACCGATGCTTCCTACCTGCCGCTGCGCCGCTACCCCATCGTGGCCCACGAGTATGCCCATGCTTATGGGGTCACCGATGAAGGCGAGTGCAACCTCATCGGTTTTTTGGCATTGGTGCGCAGTCGAAATGCCAGCTTTCGCTATGCCGCCTGGCTTGATGTGATTCTTTCTTTTCGTGTTGGGATGGATGAGCTGCCACACGCACTCCAACGCGACATCGATCGCTTAAGGGCCGATGCGCGCAACTACCCACCTATCATCCCCGGAATGGCCGAATTCGCAAATAACCTCTACCTCAAAGCCAACGGCGTTGACGAAGGCATAGAAAGTTATTCCCGCACACCCATACTGGTAAATGCCGCCATTCAGCAAGGATGGTTAAACACCGAACACTAGGCCTCTTGGCCTTTTTTGCCTCGGTAATTGACGAAGAAATTGATCCAAATGCTGCGCGACAGGCGGTACAAGGGCGGCAGCAAGAGCACCAATGAAACCACGCCGCTGATAATGAAGGTCAACGGATTGTCAAAAAAACCGAAACTGATGAGACCTATCGCATCAAAGGTCATCAAGGCCACCAACACAGCAACCCAAAGCGCAACGGTCAATGCGTAGCTGACGTACGCTGCTCCGAAGTAGAAACCCGGCTCACGGGTGAAGCTCTCGCCACAGTGGTCGCAAGACTTCTTCATGTTGGTCAGCTCGCTGAACACGTACGGATTCTTACACTCGTACAGGTCGCCCTGGTGGCAGCGCGGACACTTAAACCACAGTATCGAGTAGAGCTTTGTTCCTTTTAATCCCATACTGCAAAGGTAAACGCTTCACCCCTCGCACCAATATGACTTTTGTCACACGAAGCTGTATCTTTGCAGCGCGCAACCGCTGAGATTTCCTCGCTATGAACATTTTCAAATTTCGCGTCATCATCAATACCGAAGAAGACGTTTTCCGTGACATTGAAATTGCTACCGACGACAGTTTTGAGTCGCTCCACAAGGCCATCCTGGGCGCGTTCGACTTCGACGAAGGCGAAATGGCTTCGTTTTACATGAGCGATGATACATGGTCGCAAGGCGAAGAGGTAAGCCTAATGGAAATGAGCGAAGGCGGCAGCAACAAAACCAAGTCGATGTCTGACGTTGCACTCGACAGCATGCTCGGCAAACCCGACGATAAAATGGTATACGTGTACGACTTCCTCCGCATGTGGTCATTCTACGTTGAACTCGTGGAGGTTAAGAAGGCCGCTGCCAGCACCATCTACCCACGGGTGGCCTTGGTGTTTGGCGATGCTCCTGAACAGGAATCGAAAGAGTCAGACCTGTTCGAAGACTTCGATTTCGGTGAAGAAGTTGATGACTACCGCACCGGAGACCCTGAAATTGACTCGTACCTCGACGATATGGACGAAGATGGCTACGGCGAATTCGATGAATTCGGCAGCATCGACGACCTCGACGACGAACGCTATTGATGCTAAAAATCCCAACGGTCATTGCCCTTGTTGGTGCTACCGCCATCGGTAAAACCGCAGCTGCCATTCGATTGGCTCAGGCTTTGAATACCGATATCGTATCGGCCGATTCACGCCAATTTTACCGCGAAATGAGCATTGGAACTGCCAAGCCTACGCGCGAAGAGCAGGCCGAGGCGACCCACCACTTTGTTGATTTCCTCTCCATCCATCAGGAGTACAGCGCCGGTCATTACGAACGCGACGTCATTGATTTTTTGGATGGATGGTTGGCCAACAACCCATCCATTGTATTAGCGGGCGGTTCGGGGCTCTACCTCAACGCCGTTGTAAACGGATTTGACGAACTACCGGCCAACCCGGTCATCCGCGAAGCGCTCAACAAACAACTGCACGAAGAAGGACTGCCTGCGCTTCAGGCCCAACTCGCACAATGCGATCCGGAGCATTACCACCGCATGGACATTCACAACCCGCAGCGGGTGATTCGCGCCCTGGAAGTGTGCTTAACCACCGGTACGCCCTATTCACAGCTGCGCACGCAATCGGCAACCGAACGCAACTTCAGAACAGTGTGGGTAGGCCTAACCGCACCTCGCGAACTCATGTACGACCGCATCAACCAACGCGTTGAACGCATGGTTGAAAACGGACTCATCGACGAAGCACGAGGGCTCTATCCGCACCGCTCGTTAAACGCTTTAAATACCGTAGGCTACAAAGAGCTTTTCGCCCATTTCGACGGCGACCTGAGCGAAGCCGAAGCCATCGCCCTAATTCAGCAGAATACCCGCAATTTTGCCAAGCGCCAAGTCACCTGGTTCAAACGGCAAAGCAGCATTGTTTGGTTTGACTTCCGAGAAGTTGATTCGCTCATTGCCTATGCCGTCGAACAAAGCGTAAACGATTAAGGTTTTTGTGACGATGCAATTGATGCACTATTTTGATGACCACGTGGTGAACGACCTTGAGTTCGATCTCATCCGCATCATGCTGCACGATTTTTGCATTGGCGATACCGCCAGGATGCAGGCCGCAGAGCTCACGCCGATGACCCACCGTAAATCGGTCGAAAACGCATTGCTCGAAACCGAAGAATTGCGCCGCATTCGAACCGAAGAACACGGGTTTCCAGCCTTGGAGTACAAAGAGCTCGGCAGCGAGATCAGAACGCTTCGTATACGTGAGAGCGTGCTGCGCGAAGACAGTTTCCGCACCTTGGCATCGGCCTCGGATTTGGTCAACGCCATGCTCGTGTTTTTCGATAAACGCGAAGACGACTACCCCACCCTTTGGAAGCATTTCAACAGCGTGTGGTACACCACTGAAATCACCGAAGCCATTGACAAGGTCTTCGACAACCGCGGCCAAGTGCGCGACGATGCCTCGCCTGAGCTCTACCGCATTCGCCAAGAGATTGCCTCGGTGCGGAGAAAAATCAACCGCAACTTCAACAAAGCCCTAAAAGACTTTGGCGACAAAGGCTGGCTGGCCGAAACCAAAGAAGGTTTTGTTAATGAACGTCGTGCCCTCGCGGTGATGAGCAGCCACAAGCGTAAAGTGAACGGCGTAACACTCGGGTCATCGAAAACGGGCACCATCACCTTTCTTGAACCCGAGGCCAACGTAACGCTCAACTACGAACTGGAATCGTTAAAAGACGATGAACGCCGCGAAATCTTCCGCATCCTAAAGGCGCTGACCAATGACATTCGGCACCACCTGCCGCTGATTGAAGCTTGGAATACCCTGCTAACAGGGGTTGATTTCATCAATGCGCGCACCCGATTGGCGCTTGAGATGGACGGAAGGATGCCCGGCATAAGCGACGACCAGGAAGTTGATTTGGTGAATGCCTACCACCCCATTTTGCTGCTCACCAACAAGAAGAACCAACAGGCCACGCATCCGCAGACGCTGAAGCTCGATAAATTCAGCCGCATGCTGGTGATTTCGGGTCCGAATGCCGGAGGCAAAAGCGTCACCCTTAAAACCGTTGGTTTGCTGCAGGTGATGTTTCAATGCGGCCTACTGATTCCGGCTGACACCGTGAGCCGCTTGAGCGTGTTTCACAACATCCTCACTGACATTGGCGACAACCAGAGCATTGAAAACCAGCTGAGCACCTACTCGTACCGACTTCGTCGCATGCGCCATTTCTTGGAAATCGCCAACCGCCGCAGCATGTTGTTGCTTGACGAATTCGGAACCGGCTCTGACCCCGAATTGGGCGGCGCGCTTGCCGAGGTGTTCTTTGAAGAGCTCTACCGCAAGAAAGCCTTTGGTGTGATCACCACCCACTACGCCAACATCAAATTGAAAGCGGCCGAGTTGCAAAACGCCATCAATGGCTGCATGCTCTTTGACAAAGAATCATTGGCGCCATTGTACCGGCTTGACATTGGTCAACCCGGCAGCTCATTTACCTTCGAGGTGGCTGAGATAAACGGCATACCCGCGGCGCTGATTGCCGATGCCAAAACGCGGCTCGACCACCGAAAAGTCAAACTCGATGCGCTCATCGGTGACCTCCAAAAAGAAAAGTCGCACTTTGAAAAACTCAACCAACGGGCTTTGAAGGCCGAAACCGACGCCCAGCGAGCCAAACTTGATTTCGAGAGTCGACAAGCCAAGTACGAAGACCGTTTGAAGGCACAGCAAGACGTCATGGAGGCCAACAACCACTACCTCACACGTGGTAAGAAGCTGGTGGCTTGGATTGACCGTTTTGACCTTCGCCAGAAGAGTGCAACGAACAAAGAGCTGAACGACGAAATCACGAAGTACCTTACGGTTGAGAAGTCGCGTATTGAAGACGCCCGCAAAGCCGAAGAGCTCAAACTTAAAGCCGAGGCACGGAAGACCGGCAAAAAGAAAATCAAGCCCAACCAGGAAATGATCAAAGTCGGTTCAACCGTGCGCCTCACACGTGGAGGCAAACAACGCGGCAAGGTCATGGAGCTCGACGGCAACAAAGCCGTGGTGGCCTTTGGTGTGTTCAAGACCAAGGTTGACCTGAGTGAACTGGTTTTTGTCGATTAAGTCAGTTCAGTCAAGGCAGTGGTCATCCATCCAAACGAAAAAAGCCCGCTGAATTTTAATTCAACGGGCTTTTAAACACGTTCGGGTGAGCTTAGTACTCAAGTGCGCGTGGCAGCGTTTTGGCTTCTGCTACCCATTTTTCAACTTCGGTCACAGAGGGTGTGCGACGTGAGAGGTTTTTCTCAGCGTTCACCTCTTCCATTTTCGCAGTGAGGTTTGCAGCATTGCGCTGGGCCAATTCGGGCACAGTATCTACGCCGGCTGCTTCGAGAAGGTCAGCGTATTCCTGGCCTACACCGTGGATACGGAAAAGGTCAGCCATGTTTGCAAAGCGAAGCACCCTCGATTCCGGAATTCCGGTTTCGTCGGCTAGTGCCGTGCGCTGCTTCTTGGTTTTGGTCGCCTCGAGCAGTTTATCAGTGCTGTTTACACCTGCTCCACGAAGTTTTTCGCCGAAAACAGGACCAATGCCCTCGATTTCTTCGATTTTGTAGTTCGCCATAGTATTTAAGTTTCACTATTCCCTACTCGTTGGCTTTTCGGGATCCGCCCTGCACACGTGCAGTATACTCGGTCGCAAGATCGCCAAAACCACACAGAAAATGCAATGACCATCGTCAATTTTACGTTTTCTTTTATGGGTGGATGAGCACCGGCAGCCCGCTCCAAAATCAGTCGAGGTCGTTGAAACGTTCGATAAAGTCGTCGCGTTTCTTCTTTGTTGCCTGCATTTGGTAGGTAAACTTGTTGCCTTCCTCGTCTTTGATCTTTCGCTTGTCGTCTTTCAGGTTGTTCACCACTTCACCCAATGCTTTGTCGCTTGTACTGATGTTCATGATGCCCAGTTTGTAGTCCATGAAAATCCAGTTGGTATCATCAAAGTGGATGTAGATGCGCATTATATCAGCGCTTCGGGTACGGGCAAATTCAATTTTGCCTTTGACGTACCTGAAAATTTGCTTCTTGCCCATTGAAGCGATTCCGAGCGGCCCTGTTGACACAAACGATTCTTCGACGGGGTCCCAAATGAACTTCACATCAGCAAAATAGAAGGTTGTTTGCATTGCGGCCGGCAAGCGCTTGAGCTGACCCGAAAGGGCGAGTTCAGAGATGATCTTGTCAGATTCTTCCAGCCCAACGATTTCACGAATCGACTTTTCGTAGCTGGTTTTACTGATGTCAACCGATTGCAATCCGGGCCACTTTTCGAGCTGTTCAGCGATGTACTTGCTCACTGCATCATCGAAGAAGAAGTCAAACGAAATTGCGCCTTGAATAAGGCTTTCTCTGCTTTGAAGGTCGTGGGTGTAGTCGCCGATTGAGTTCATTTTGATGTGACCTAGATTGACCTTGTAGTCGATCTTACCATCGGCTTTGATGACGCAATCGTCTACGTTCATCGCAACCAAGTTGCCGGGAAGTTTGGGCTGCCTGATTTTCTCTTTGCTACCCACCTTGTACGCCCGAGCAGCCTTATCAAAGTAGAGGTATCCGTTGGGCTCAATGATGGCAATGTCTTTGCGGTCAACTTTGGGCGAGAAGAACGCACCGTACAAATCAAGTGGTGCATCGTTCGACATTTGCAACCCGGCACCAAGCACCACCATGCCCAAGCTTCGCAAGTTGGTGTCAATGGGGATAAAGATGTCGTTCGGATCGACCACCGAACTGAAGCGCACCCAACTGCGCTCAACGGTTTCGCATCCGTGTGATAGTTGAGTGCCACCGGTGAATTCAAGGTGCTGACGGTTTGCTGCGATTTTGAAGTCACCTTGATATGCGAAGAACGGACTCAGCATGAACTGGTCTGCTTCACGTATTGCACCCCGTGCGATGGTTTGAAGGGTGGTATCAAGTTGGAAATTGTCAATGGTGATGATTTGCTCGCGTTTGCTTTCATC
This sequence comes from Flavobacteriales bacterium, assembly GCA_036835325.1. GTDB lineage: Bacteria > Bacteroidota > Bacteroidia > Flavobacteriales_D > Sanyastnellaceae > CAMCHP01. The sequence continues at coordinate 50,038 of DAITMF010000002.1, read as the reverse complement.
TGCAAAGACGTATTTACCATTTCCTTCGTAGCGTTTTCGACCGCTGATGGTCAAATCGGCATCGAAAATGCGGTGGTATTGGGTAACATAGTTTGAAATAATGGTGGCATTGGTCAGCGGGTCCATGGCCGCTCGTTTGCGAATGCGCACAATGCCGCTATCGGGAAGAACGCGTGAGTCGGCCACCGTGATGTGACCGATTTTCTGACAGGTGATCAGCGACCGTTTCACATCGTACACGGCCTTTGACGACAAGAAATTGAGCGAATCTTGCAGCTCGTTGATGGAGTAAAAATTGCTTCGTGCAGCATCTTCGTCGGTATCAATCACGAAGTCATCCGTAACCTTGCGGTTTGAGCTAAGCTCCATTTCGTTCTTGTCCATGAACCATTTGAACTGGTCCATGAAGCAGATGTACATGTTGGCGGGGAACTCAATTTTGGTTTCACCGTCGTTCGATTTGAAATCGCCCACGCGTTTGTCAAAGTCGATGTTGGCCTTCACGTTATCGGTTTTGAAGGCAAGGTTTTCAAGTCCTTCTTCGTTCAGCTTGAAATTGGCGGTATCGGCATCGATCATACGTGCTGAATACCGGAAGAATTCTGAACCGAGGGTTGCACCGGAAAAGAACATGTCGCCATTCCCGGTCATGCCTGATGGCTTAAGTTGGAGCGCTCCAGTAAGCTGAGCTTCGTTTTCGAAGAACTCCATTTTCTCTTGAACGGTTTTTGCTTCAAGCTGATCAACAACCGGGTTGAACGCGATGTCAACGGCACTTGCGCGCACTTTGGGCACCTCCGGACTTCCGCGCCGTTCTTCGTTGGCAAATGCAGTGGTTCGTCCTGTTGTCAGCTTCGGCAAGAAGATGAATTGTTCAGCTTCAGAGGTGGATGTGAGGTACTTCAATGTACCATCACCCTGTAAACCGGTGTAATTGAGCGTGACCTCACTAACAAAGGTCGCCTTGCCACCGTACATCGGCAGGCCACCCGATTTTGTATCGACGTTAAAGCCGAGCGCATTGTCATCCATCAACCGCAACGGTTCATTAATGTCGGGGAATATCCCCGCTGACACCAATGTACCTTCAAATACGAGTTGATCGCGTGTAAAGTTGTCGAGGCTATCGAGCGAGAAGGGCTTTACTTGGTAGTAGAAATCGTCGCGCTTGTAGGCTCCTTTTTGAATTCGGCTGTTGTCGTAATAGACATAAGCGTCTTTCTTTGAGTTAAAAATTGGGTATTGCGGATACACTGCGCTTTGTGTCCCGGCTTTGTTTGTGGGTGAATCAATGCGCAGGTCGCCTGAAATGTTCTCAAGCACGTTTTTCACCTTGGTCATTTCACCCCGACCGTACATGTCTTTGGCTGTTCCGGGCTTTTCAACGAAAATGCGGCAGCTGTCAACCGTAATGAGGTCGATTTTGAACTCGTCGTAATTGAAGAAGTACTCCCGACCAATGAACTCGAAGTTACCCGCCTGTACACGTCCTCCAAACTTAAAATTGCGGTTCTTCTTCAAAAAAACCTCTTCATTGGTCGGAAGGATGCTCACCAGCTGAGAATCGCTCAAAACGATGCGCTGCACACCGCGAATGGCCATGGTGGTGTCAATAAGACTGAGTCGAGCGTTTTGCGATGAACCGGTAGAACTTGCGAACATTAACACGTCGTAGTCGCGTTTACCGGCTGAGTTTTCAATGTATTGAAGGGTTTTCTCGGTGACGCGAATCCACTCTGCATTCTCATCGTAGGTCACAAAGCCACCATTTGTGAGGTTAATCAACTGAACGATGCATTGTTCGCGGTTCATTTTTATGTGGCCCATGTAATCGTACAGCGAGAATTCATCGCGGCCTGACTTTCGCATGTAGTCGCGTATTTGAATCAGGGGATGGATGAGCCCCAAGCCCATCATCGATTGGTAGCGATCGCGGTTGTAATAGGTACGTGATTCGAAGGTGGCCGAGTTTTGGGTTGAGCCTGCTACACCCCCGAACTCGATCAGCGGCTGGTCGATTTTCCAATAGAGTGCCTCAGCGGTCATGTCGACCTGGTGGTAGGTGTTGCTGAAAGGCGCCTTTTGAAAGCCTTCTTCACCGCGCAGCAAAGCGAGTTCGCGTACACGGGTATCGAACTTCATTGACACGTCAGGGTGATGGATGGAATCGGTATCAAAGTCGAACATGATTGACGCATGTGCAGAAGCGATGCGTTCAGGACGGATGATGAACTCAAGCGAACGCACGGTGAGAAAGGGCTTGCCTTCGCGGTAAAAAACGAGTTGGGCGAGGTCTTCGCTTGTGCCGGTGGCCGCCAAGCGGTTCCCGCGCATGGTGAAACCGCCGTCAAAGTCGACTCCATCAAAAATGTTCTTGATTTGAAGGCGTTTGTCGTACGATTCAAAGCGCGGGTAATTGGCATCACCTCCGGTGCGGGGCGCCAAAACCTTCTCGTTAAGTTGACCCAAAAGCGGCTTAGTAAAGTACTCGTTGTGGAAAAGCACACTATCAACTATGTAGGCAGATCCTTTAATGCGGATTTCGTAGCCATCGAACTCGGCGTAGGTAGTTTCAGGATTGAAATCGGCACGGTCCCAATTGACACGTCCCTTCCCTCCTTTCCAGCGCTCAGCCGTGTAGTCATAAACACCGGAGGTGTTCAAGATGCGCGAACTATCGCCCTTGGCATACGCAATAAGATTGCCTTGCGGAAAGATCAGCGTTGGCACTGAATCGAAGGCGAACGTATAGTTCTGGCTCGAAAGTTTCCATTCCACAGAACCCGATGAGAAAAATACCTGACGCTCAAACAGGGTGGCTGAGCTGGCCAAAAAGTCGGCGGTGTACTTCTTAAACTTTCGGTCTTCAGCTATTTTGAAGATTAGAGCGTTCCATTCTTTAAAGAATTGTTCTGTTTTACGGGTGGTTGGGAAGTTCATTACGGCCATGAGGTAGCTCTCCATTTCCGGATACGCCCGTAATTTACCGTCGCGCATGCGGTTGCATGAGCGCACCACTTCAAGTTTCATGTCGGGTGTTATCGCACCGGCAAGGTAAACCTCGGCAAAATCTTTCTCAACGAACTTTTTGCCCTCTTTTTTCGAGGCGGCCATGAAATCAGCCAGCTCTTTCACGAATTCTTCAGGGATTTCTGAAAACGGCTTGTTCTTTTGGGCATAAAGGGCATTGACCAGAAAGAAAGACGAGAACACTACAAACCAGCGAATAACTGAAGAAAAAGGTGTCATGTACACAGTGTTTTGCCGAGATAACGTGCGTAGCGCTATTCGAAGTAACGCAAAAGTGCGGCCAAAGTGCCCCACCAAGCGCTGGATTCTCCATTAAGATTTCAACAAATACCGTGCCACCCGCCTTAAAGGATCACTTCAATCGGCTCTATAAGTTAATTCGTCGAAACAAATTGTAGATTCATCTAAATTTCATACCTTTGGTGTGCTAAAAACAAAACTCTCAACTTATGGCTCGTTCACTTACACTCTCTCGTGAGGAACATTCAGGTATGCTTGGTGCGTATTTGGGGTTTCTCTTCATGGTGGTGTTTATGCTTTTTGGACTTACAGTCGATGCACAGTCTCTTCCTGTTGCCACACTGAACAATGAAGGCGTACTCTCGTTACCAGCAGACCAGGCTTTGGCCGACACTTATGGGTTTGACGCCAGTCAATTCGCCTTTGAGTCAGAGGCTCAATTGTTTCAGTTTTTTGACGCCTTGAACAACGATACTTTTTTGATCCGGGTGAACCCCGAGACCATGGAAGGCCGTTTGATGCTTCGTCTGAAGAACCGCAACAATTGGACTGTAGAACAGTGGAACGAAGCCCTTCGTGAATGCTGCGAGGCACGACCAATTCGTCAATAAAACAACCTTTCGACCAAACTTACTATGAAAACGCTTGTAACTTCATTTGCAGCGGCACTCTGCTTGCTCACTTCTGTGACGCTGAACGCCCAATTGAACGTGTCTCCATCAAACGATGGTAACGCGCTCGCCTCTTCCATTCTTGGGAGTGGTGTCACCATTTCGAATGTTGTCTTAAACTGCGGCAACAACGGTGCCGGTTTGTTCACCGGGGGTAACAGCACCAACATTGGCCTCGACAATGGCGTGTTGCTTACCTCTGGGCTTGCCACCAACGCCATTGGTCCGAACACAGCAGGAAATACATCGTTCACCACCAACAATGGCTCTGATCCTGATCTGCAGTCGTTGATTTCTCAGCCCCTAAGAGACGCTTGTGTGCTCTCTTTCGATTTCGTACCCAACGCCGAAATGATCAGCGTACAATATGTATTCGCCTCTGAAGAATACCCTGAGTTCGTGTGCTCATCGTTCAATGATGTTTTCGGTTTCTTTGTCAGCGGCCCAAACCCGAGTGGAGGAAACTATGCGTCGCAGAACGTTGCGCTCATTCCCGGCACTTCATTGCCGGTCGCCATTAATACTGTAAACCCTGGTATTGCGGGTTCTCAAGGCAGTTCATCAGGGTGTACTTCGCTGGCTTATTCTTCGCTTTACGTTAACAACTTGGGTGGTACAACCATTGAATACGACGGTTTTACTGTAACGCTCTTTGCTCAAGTTCAAGTGGTACCCGGTCAAACCTACACCTTCAAATTCGCCATCGCTGACGCATCTGACAGCATCCTTGACTCTGGTGTATTCATCAAAGGCGAGAGCTTTTCAATCTTTACTTGCCAAGCCGGCAACATCGGTATCACCTTCGACGATGGAAGCACTGCTACCCACAACGCTTGCATTGGTGAAAACGAAACCATTATGGTCAATACCAGCTCACTTGTTGACAGCGACTATACCTTCGCGCTCACATCAGGCGATGGAACCATTTTGGCGTACGATGTGAACGGTGATTTTACTCCGGAAGATTTCGGTCTTGCACTGTACTTTGTATACGGCATTTCGTACGATGGGGTGATTGAGCTTCCGCTTGTTGGTGGAAACATCGATGACATTTCAGCCAACCCCGAAGAAGGATGCTTCGAAGTGAGCAACCCACTCCAAGTCAATGTTGGCGAGTGCTGCTCTTTGGAAGTTGAATGTCCGAACCCCAATGGCGGCGAGGTAAGCTGCATCGATGAGGCCATTGCTCCGGGCAATGATGCCATTGAAATCATTGACTCGTGTGGGGCAGTGAGCATTGGCATGACCACCCAATCTGAAGGCGACGGTTGTCCATCGAACCCTACCAACCTCAACTACATTTACACGATTTCTGACGGCAACGCCGAAACAACCTGTACGGTGAGTTACACTGTTTCTGATAGTGAAGCTCCTGTGCTGCTCAACATGCCCGAATCTGCCATCACCGTGCAGTGCATCGAAGAGGTACCTACCTTTGAACCCGAATGGTCAGACAATTGCTCAATTGAAGGCATCAATGCCATCTCATCAATCGCGGTTGACGGCTGCATTCAGTTCATCAGCCGCTCATGGAGTGCCACCGATGCTTGCGGAAACACTACCTCGTTCGGCCAAACCGTTACCATTCAAGACACAACGGCTCCGGTGTTCACTACGCAGCTCGAAAACCTCACGCTTGAGTGCAACGAGCCTCTTCCTGCTGTGCAAGTCGAAGCGACCGATAACTGTGGCGAGGTAACCGTAACCCAAAAAGAAACGGTCATTGACTTCAATTTCACTACGGAGAACTGCGAAGGCTTCCGTTCACAAACGCAAGGTGGATGGGGTTCATCAGCCAATGGCGACAACCCCGGTACCTACCGCGACGCCAACTTTGCTGCGGCCTTCCCTAACGGCTTAACCATAGGTTGCAACAATACCCTTACCCTTACAAGCAGTGCAGCGGTGCAAGCGTTCTTGCCATCAGGCGGACAGCCATCGGTACTTCCAAACGGTGCCAGCATTGATGCCGACTTCGGCAACACCTTTGCCGGCCAACTCGTTGCGGCCACACTCACTTTGGGCTTCGATGCCAATGACCCCAACTTTAGCTCGAACAACTTGAGCATCGCAGAGTTGATTTACAACACGGGCATCTTTACCGGAATGACTGTTGGAGAAGTGGTTGCAATAGCGAACGAGGTCATAGGCGGTTGCTCAACCGAGTATTCTCCTGCACAACTTACACAAGGTCTTGACCTCTTTAACCAAAACTACGTTGACGGTACCACCGACAATGGCAACTTCTCGTGCGAAGGTGAAACCGACGAATGTGTGTACACCATTCTCCGTTGCTGGATTGCCGAAGACACATGCGGAAACATCGCGACCCTCGGACAAGAAATCACAGTAACCGACACTACCGCACCTGAATTCGTTGATGCTCCCGAAGATTTCGAACTCAACTGCAACGAAGATGTGCCGGCAGCACCTGAGCTCATCGCCACTGACAACTGCGACGATGAACTCACGTATTCGTTCAACGAGGAGACGATTGTGGACGGATGCCTTGTGCAAATCATCCGCACTTGGACTGCCATCGACGATTGTGACAACATTGCTGAACACATCCAAACCATTACCATCATCGACGATGAGGCGCCTGTAATTGAGGAATTCCCAACCCAAATCGTGCTTTCATGTGAAGAGGTTGACGATTATACCATTCAAGCCACCGACAATTGCAGCGAGGTTGAGATCAGCTACACTGACCAATTGCAATCAGGCGGCTGCCTCGGATGGCTCGTTCGCACTTGGAAGGCCACTGACGCGTGCGGGAACCAAACCACAGCCGTTCAGTACATTCAAATCATTGATAACACTCCTCCTACCATTCTCGGCGCGGGCGACGATGAAATCGTTGATTGCTCTTCTGTACCTAGCGTACCGGAAGTAGTGGCGGTTGACAACTGCGATGGTCCGGTAAGCCTGAGCTTCAATGAAGAAATCATTGAAGGTGAATGCGAAGCTGAGTACACTTTGGTTTGGACATGGACTGCAATCGACTACTGCGAGAATACCACCGTACTTCAGAAAACCGTTCAGGTCGTTGACAACACAGCACCCGAATTTACCTTCATTGCGCCGAACGCTGAAATCAGCTGCGGCGATGACATTCCCGCTGCTGCTTACGAAGTTGAAGATGATTGCAGCGAATTCGAAGTCAACATCGAAGAAGATTTCGAATACGGCATCTGCGAAGCGAACTACACACTCACCCGCACCTACACTGCTATTGACGCTTGTGGAAATACGGCCATTGCTACGCAAACCATCGTCGTAAGCGACAGCGAGGCTCCGGTTTTCACCTTCGTACCCGAAAACCTCGTGGTAGAATGTCCACAAACGGCAGCCGTTGAATTGGCAGAAGCAATTGACAATTGCTCAGAGCTTACCGTAACCTATGACGATGAAACGGTATTGAACGATTGCTTGCTACCCACCACTACCCGCACATTCACGGCTACAGATGCATGTGGAAACAGCAATACCGCTGTTCAGATCATCACCACTGTTGATACACAGGCACCTGTTTTGAGCGGCTTGCCTGAAGCAGAACTCGTTCTCGATTGCACCGCAGATGTACCTGCTCCGGCCGACGTAACTGCCTTTGACGCGTGTGAAGGTGAGCTTGAAGTTTCATTTGAGGAAAGCTTCTCAGGTAATTTCCCACCGGCAGGCAGCAGTGCTTTCTGCGCTGCACTCACACCGGGAGTGTTTGAAAACGGTCTGCTTTGCACCAACCAAACCCCTTGGAGCCTCGTGCTGTTCAATTTCGCGGGCATGGGTACCCAGTACTACACCACCGTTGAAGCCAACTGGGCTGAATACCCCGATGGTACGGCTGTACTTTCAGGAAGTGTGGTAAGTGCCACCAACCCCAATGCCGGATGGTCATTCACTGCGAGCTTCGAAGACAAACTCGATTGGAATGCATGGTCAAACCAGCCCTTCCCGACCTTGTTTAAAGACGATTGCAACATTACAGGCGACCTACACCTTGATTGGTTGTACTATGTAATGAGCGAAGGAAGTGAACTGATTGGTTGGGGCGACTACGAGGGTTCAAACCTGAACCTTGCGCATGCACCCTCAAACCTCTTCTACGGTTTCCAAGTGGGAGAAGGAGCCAACAACGTAAACCTTAACTACGGCATGGGCGGTTGGTTCTTCTATGAAGGCATATTCAACGGCGAAGCCGTTGACGGTTCAGGTGATTTTGCCTTCGACTTCGATTGCTGTCCGCAGTACCAAATCGAACGCGTCTGGACTGCCACTGACTGCGGTGGGCTCACCGCCAGCTTCACGCAGACCATTGTTTTCGCTGATTTGGGCGGTGACTTGACAGCAAGCTGCGACGGCGACTTCAACAGCGACGGCTTGATCAACACAACCGACTTTACTTTGATGCTCGGAGATATGGGCTGTGTGGGAGATTGCGGTTGCGACCTCAACAACGACCAAATTGTTACAACGTCTGACCTTGTACTCTTCCTCGGGGTGTACGGTTCAAACTGCGAATGATTGCATCGCCAAAAAGATTAAAAGGGGCTTCGGCCCCTTTTTTTATGGCGCTGCATAAACGTACCTTTGATTAAAACCACCTATGGAGCTTCCACTGCTACCTGACATCGTCATCATCTTGGGTCTTTCGGTTTTTATCATCTTGATTTTTCAGCGGTTAAGGATGCCGGCAATACTCGGTTTTCTTGTGACAGGCATCTTGGCCGGACCGCACGGATTCAACTTGATTCATGCCTCGCACGAGGTCGAGCTCCTCTCAGAAATTGGCATCATCTTTCTATTGTTCGTTATTGGGATTGAATTCTCGCTAAAGGGCCTACTGAGCATTTGGAAAACGGTCGTTATAGGAGGGCTGATTCAGGTATTGGGCACCATTGGACTCACAACCGTGGCCGCCTATTACCTCGGATTACCGCTGAATTCAGCTGTTTTTCTCGGTTTTCTTTTTGCACTGAGCAGCACAGCAATCGTTCTAAAAACCTTACAAAGCAGCGGTGAAATCACCGCTCCCCACGGTCGTGTTAGCGTTGCACTCTTGATTTTTCAAGACGTGGTGGTTGTGCTAATGATGCTTATGATTCCACTGCTCGCCGGCAAATCTGAAGACCCCGGAAAAGACCTGCTGATCTTAGCAGGCAAACTAACCGGAGTGCTTGGTGTGCTTTACTTAATGGGCCGGTTCTTGGTTCCAACCGTCTTCAAATGGGTGGTCAGGGCCAAGAGCCGGGAGCTGTTCTTGCTAACGACCATGGTGCTTTGTTTTGCCACTGCGTGGATGACAAGTGCAGTCGGCTTATCGCTGGCTTTGGGCGCATTTTTCGCGGGTTTGATCATCTCCGAATCCGATTACAGTCACCAAGCAACGGCCAACATACTCCCCTTTCGCGAAATTTTCATCTCCTTCTTTTTCGTGTCGGTAGGGATGCTGCTTGACCTCTCGTTCTTTTTCGAGCATTTTGCGACCATTCACTTGCTCGCTGTAGGAGCCATGGCGTTGAAATTCACTGTAATTGTTGTAGCTGTTTGGCTACTGCGCTACGCAGCACGCACGGTTCTTCTGTCGGGTCTCGCACTTTTTCAAGTTGGTGAGTTTTCATTCTTGCTCGCGGCGAAAGGGATGGACTCAAACCTGCTGACCGACGAAGTGTACCAGTATTTTCTGGCTGTTTCAATCATTTCAATGGGTGCAACGCCCTTTGTGATTCAGTATTCAAAGCGCATCAGCAATTTTATCTTAACAGCACCTTTGCCAAGCTCAGTAAAAAGCCGCTTGAAGCGCTACCGCCCCTCGTTTGAAAAATCGCATTCAGAAGGGCACACGGATCTCACCGATCACATCATCATCATCGGTTACGGCATCAACGGACAGAATGTCGCACGCGCTGCCCGACAAGCAGGCATCGCGTATGCCGTTATCGAGCTTGATCCGGATGCCCACCAGCATGCTCTAGCCCAGAATGAACCGGTTGTATTCGGCGACGCTTGTGACTACAGTATCCTTGAACATGTGCACATACAAGACGCACGGGTCATCGTTGTGGCCATCTCTTCTCCCGAAGAAACACGCAAAATCGTTGCCAATGCCCGTGTGATGAACCGTACAGCCTACCTGATTGTGCGCACACGTCACATTGGTGAAATCGAGGCCAATCTCAGCATAGGTGCTGATGAAGTCATCCCTGAAGAATTCGAAACTTCCGTTGAAATATTCACAAAAGTGTTAAAGAAGTACCTCGTTCCTGCTGATGAAGTTGCTGCATTCGCCGGATACATTCGTGCGCACAATTACGAACTCCTGCGCACGCGAACCGGCGATGCGGTTCCTGATTTCCCTTACACGCTCAGCGTACCGGATGTTGAAATCGCCACATTGGTGGTTGAGCAAGGCAACAATTCCATTGTGGGCAAGTGCATCGGCGATTCGCAACTCCGCAAGGAGTTCAATGTGAACGTGCTCGCCATTCGTCGTGAAGGGAAATTCATTACCCGCTTAACACCCGAAACCACCATCGAACAAGACGATGTGCTGTACCTCTTCGGTAATCCTGATTGCATAGCACGCGTCAACCGCTTCCTGAGTTTCGGTGACTGACTCCATCCACCGGTGCACTGACCAACATTTTTTTGTTGCTCGAAAAGGAGTTGGTACTGTTCTTTTATTTGGATGGATGTAGCCCAGCGGTCGTCCATCCTCATCCATCCACCCCAAGAAAAAACATTGCCCTTGCACGCATGGCCCTTTTGGGACATTGATGCTTGGAAAAAAAAGGGCCGTCGCAATGACGGCCCTTCGCAATGATTCGGTTGAATCAGTTTTGTTTCACAATGCGAACGGTGCGTACGCTGTCTCCGATAATCAATCGGATGAAGTACAAACCGCTTTGCGCATTTGCCATGTCGATTTCTTTGCGGAAGCTCGCAGAAGCGTTCAACTCAGCACGGTCAATCAAACGGCCGGCAGCATCGAGAATGCTGTATTGAACGCGCTGACCGCTCAAACCGTCGATGTTCAAGAAGAACACACCGTTGTTTGGGTTCGGGTAGATAGAGAACGAAACGCCGTTTTCGAGTTCACCAACTGAAACGGTTACTTCGGTAGAGAATTCAATCTCACAACCGTTGGCGTCAATTACTACAACGCTGTAGGCACCTGCAGAAAGGCCATCGATTGACGCGTCGTCAGAGGTAAATCCGTTCGGACCGCTCCAATCGTAGCTGTAAGGAGCAGTACCACCGTCGACTGATACAGTAGCTGTACCGTTGGCTGCACCGGAGAAGGTTTCTTCGGTTGCAGAACCATCGATTGTCAAAGCACTTGGCTCAGCGATGTCGGCAGTAGTAGAGGCCTCACAACCGTTGGCATCTACCACGTCAATAGTGTAAGAACCTGGCTCGAGATCAGCGAACTCGCCATCGTTGTTTTCAGTAGTACCGTTGAGTGTGTAAGAGAAGCCGCCAACGCCGCCACCTGCGGTAGCAAGAATGGCACCGTTGTTATCGCCGAAGCAAGAAATGTCAGACGCATCTGCGCCAACTGTTACAGCCGCGGGAGCTTGAACAACTGCTTCGAAAGAGGCTGTACAGCCTTCGCTATCGAGTACGGTAATGGTGTAAACACCGTCTCCAAGGTCAGACGCAGTTAGCATGTTGCTTGACTCCCCGTCGTTGACAGTGTAGGTAAAACCTCCGTTACCACCTGTGGCCATACCGCTGATTGCACCGGTTTCGTCACCCGCACAGAGTGGGTTGGTCACTGAAGGGCTCAATGCGATTGGAGCTGGCGAAGAGAGAGTTACTTGGTTATTTGACTCAACCACGCAGCCGTTGGCGTCTTGTGCGAACACCGTGTAGGTGCCGGGGCCAACGTTGATGAGGTTTCCTGCAGCAAAGTTTTCACCATCGGTTGAAAAGGTGAAGCCACCTGCACCGCCGAAGAATTGAACTACGAGCAATCCGTCTTCGGTTTCAGCGCAGCTCGCAGGAGATGAGCCGGTAATTGAACCTTGAATGGCGGTTGGTTGCGTAATGTTGACTGAGGTAGACTGGCCTGTGCAACCGTTCTCGTCAATCACGTAGATCACTTTCGGGCCTGGGGTCAGGTTTGTAAAGTTCAGTTCAGTGATTGGGTTCGAGAAATCGCTTGACAAGCTGAAAGTAAGTTCACCTGTACCACCGCTCACTGTGCCTCCAAGTACACCGTTGGCAGCGCCGTTGCAGGTTACTTGTGAAACCACTTGAGGAGTCACCACAATCGGGGCCGGAGCCTGGATCGCAAAATTAAGTTCAACCTGACAGCCTACACCGTCAGAAACAAGCATTAGGTGGTTGCCTACAGGAACGTTGTTGTAATTCGGGTTACCGAGTACGTTACCGCCATTCAACTGGTAGGTAACACCTGCTTGTGCACCTGCAGCAACTACTTGAAAGCTACCGGTTGTGCCGTTCGAGCAAAGCGGGTTGGTTATGTTCAATGAGGCTTGCAGTGCACATGGGAACACGCATGAACCGTCATTAACGGTTGCATCAGGGTCGAAGTTTGTAGCTTCCGAATCGTTGCAACCCAAAACGGCACCTTCAATTGAGGTGAAGGCAAGGCCTTCTTCAAAGTTGATGTTTTCGTTGTTGCCGTTGATGTAAACCGTGACGTTTACGTAGCCAACGATGTCACCATCGGTGGTGAATTGGCCAATGAGCACTCGGTTGTTCGCATCAGGCAACCCGTTTACAGGTTGGTTGCCGGGGTTTGGCAGAATGAACCATGCGCCGCCGAAAATGTCGGAGATATCGATGTCGCCGCCGGCTTCAAATTGAGGAAACCAAGTTCCAACGGTAGTTACAGCGGAGCCTGGATCTGTACTGGATTCTTTTCCTATGGTTACCCAAGTATCGTAAACTAGCGCAGGTGAAATTGGGTAAAAGGCAGGATTGATGCTGCTTCCAACTTCGGCACCGAAAGGGCTGTGGTACCAGCTCGTGGTGGTGCTAACAAGAATAGGACGGGTAGCTTCGCCGTTGACCTCTACAACGAAGTCATCAGGGTTGGTTACTAGCGCGTACAAGCGGTAGGTTTTGAAGCCTGTCAGGTCTTCTACAGTATCGTCAATGTTGGTGTACGGACCGGTGTGTTCTTGCACCAGTTCGAGCTCCACACCCGCAACTTGGGCATTGGCGAACGCAAAGAGAGAGACGCTGAGCAGAGATAGTAATAATCTTTTCATGGAAGGTTTGGTTTGAATACACTTGATTGCTGTGCCAAAGATAGACTGTTCGCTGAGCTTCAGCAATACGCAGAGCCGTTTTTTTCACGCGTTGAAGTATCAAGTCTTTGGCGGTGTCGGCAGTGACTACGCGAATGAGGCTAAGAACGTTACCGATTGTTAATAAAAAAGCCACCCCGAATTTGGGGTGGCCTCTTCAAAAAAGCTTGATGCACGTGGTTATTGCTTCACGAAAGCGATTGTGCTGCGCTTGGCCCCCGCTTCAACCTGCACAAAGTACATGCCGGTTGTCAAAGCGGCAACGTCAAGTCGCTGCGCAGTGCCGGTAGTGAAGTTGATTGAGGTTGTAAAGACTACGCGTCCGCTCAAATCGAAGACACGAACTTCACTGAATCCGGTAAAGTCAACCTCAAGGAAGAGCTGCTCGGCAGCCGGGTTTGGGTAAACACCTACCGAAAGTTCACTTGAGTAATCGGTCACGTTAACTGCCGGACAAGCGTTGTAATCAGTGAGTGGCAAGGTTTCGGCTTGGCCGCTACGAACGTGAATTCGGTTGAAACCACCGATGCCATTTGGAACACCGCAACCGGCACTGGCAAAGTCAAACGTTTCTTCAACTGTCGCATCAACATTACCGCCTGGGTACGGGTCTCCGTTCGTGAATTTGTACTGGAACTCGGCCGCACCACTTACGGTGGCTGTAGCGGTGTAGATACCGTCACCGTCGGTATCATCCATTTGGATGGCACCCGCTTGCCAAGCCGGTGCAGTGAAGTTGCCCATCAACCAAATACCGTTGGCACTTACAGTGATGTTGGCAGTGTTCACCGAGAAGGTGATGTCAGCCGGATCAGGGTTCGCGGTGCAAGACTCTGAACACTGGCCGAAGCAAAATTGGTACGATTGTCCGGCTTCCTCGGTCACAGTAACCACACGGTTGTTATTGGTGGCGCATGCCGAAGGAACCGACTCGTCTTGGTAGTCGTTGTCACCACTAGGCCAACCGGCGCCATTCACGAATTTGAACTCGTACGAGCCAGGTTGAAGGGTGAGGGTGATGGTGTAAACACCGTCGCCGTCTGGGTCAGTCAATTCGTCAATGCCGGGGTTCCATTGGCCAACAGACTGAAGTGTACCTGCAATGTGCACACCATCAGCGTTTACCGTCTCATTGCTCATGTCAACCGAGAACAACACTTCTACCGGGGCAACACAGGTGCCGCACGCATTGAAGCAGAAGTTTGGAGTCACTGTATTGGCAGAGGTCAGCTCAAGCACGCGGTTACCGACTTGGCCACAATCATTTGACACGTTCTCGTTCGGGAAGATCCAGTCGTTGCCGTTGATGTACTTGAACTGGAGGGCTTCTCCGTTCAAAATCGCAGGGTCGAAGGTTACCAAACGCGAGTAAAGCCCGTTGCCATCGTTGTTCAATTGAACGGCCCCCGGATTCCATACCGGCCCCTGGAAGCTGCCCGCCACGTGCACACCTTGCGGTGCCACTTCGGCCTCGAGCGACATGTCAACGCGGAACAATACCGCATATTCACCGCACGCCGCGCAGTTCGAGAAGCACACAGCGTAGGTAACTTGGGTATCGCCCTGATTTACGGTCAACTTGCGGTTCGTGTTACCCATGAGGTTAGCACGGCACGCATCGGGAACGATTTCTTCGAACGAAAACGACGGCCCGTTCAAAAACTTGAACTCATGGTCACCAACAGGCAGTGACAGTGTGACTGTCCAAATACCGTTTCCGGCATCGGTAAGAGGAGTACCGCTCGGGTTCCAACCTTGGAAACCACCCGCTAAGTGAACACCTTCGGCTGAAACCTCAGCCACGTCGCTCATGTCAACCGAGAAGGTTACATTGACCTGAGCATGCGCTGCCATTCCAAAGAACGCAGCAACCAAAAGAGAATAGAAATGCTTCATGTTTAAGGGTTTGTTCGACATTTGCGTATGTGTACTACATACACTTTCCAAAAGTAAAAATTTTTTCATTCAGGAAACAATTCCTTTACTTCACCACCATGAGAACCCTGACAACACCGATACTTGTATTCCTATCCTTAACCTTCTCGGTAGCTTTCGCACGTGCACAGAACCTGAAGGTTGAGCCGCCTTACTGGTGGACCTCCATGGAGCATCCCTTTCTCGAGCTCATGGTGCACGGAGAGAACATCGGTGCCTTCAATGCGGCCATCAATGCTCCCGGTGTGACCCTCCTCAAGGTGCGTAAAGTTGAAAATCCAAACTACCTATTCTTATATATCCATATAGCAGAAAGCTGCCTTCCGGGAGAAATTGAACTCCTTTTTACCAACCAAGGCGATAACCGCATTCTACCCTACCGACTTGAAGATCAACGAAACATGGCAGCCGGTGCCAACGGCATCGACGCATCTGACCTCATCTACCTTATTTTTCCTGACCGCTTCGCCAATGGCGACCCATCCAATGATTCGGTGGCCGGCATGAATGAGGTTGAGGTGAATCGCGATGCCATGTTCTCCCGCCATGGCGGCGACATTGCCGGTATTCGCAAACACCTCAATTACCTCGATGACCTGGGCGCAACCGCTTTATGGATCAACCCGCTGGTTGAAAACAACCAACCCAAAGAATCGTACCACGGCTACGCAGCCACCAACCTCTACCGCATCGACCCACGCTTTGGAAGCAACGAAGAGTACAAAGCACTCGTTGACGAAGCCCACACACGTGGTATGAAAATCATCGTCGACGTTGTGTACAACCATTGGGGCGACCGCCATTGGATCTACCAAGACTTGCCCGATTCGTCGTGGTTCAACTTCTGGCCTGAGTTCACACGCACCAGCTACCGCGCCACTACCCTTTTCGACCCCTACATCCATCCATCCGAAACCAAAAAATTCACCGATGGATGGTTCGACCACCACATGCCCGACCTCAACCAGCAAAATCCGCAACTGGCCAATTACCTCATTCAAAACAGCCTTTGGACAATCGGACATTTCGGCGTCGATGCCTTCCGAATCGATACCTACGCCTACCCTGACCAACTTTTCATGCGTGACCTCGCCAACCGCATCCGGCTTGAATTCCCGCGCTTTTTCATGTTCGGCGAAACATGGGTGCACGGCACTCCTACACAAGCGTGGTTCACCGAACGAAACGGCACCCTAAAACCCATCGATTCTCGTCTGCAATCAGTGACCGACTTTCAGCTTTATTACGCCATTCAGGATGCGCTGAGCAAAGATTTCGGTTGGACGGAAGGCAGCGCCCGCCTCTACTACACCCTCGCCAAAGACATCCTCTACCGCGATGCCGCACGCAATGTCACCTTCCTTGACAACCATGACCTCAGCCGCATTTACTCGATTCTTGGTGAAGACACCGAAAAACTCAAAATGGCCCTCGGTTTCATGATGACCACGCGCGGCATTCCGTCGATCTACTACGGTACCGAAATTGGTCTCAAAAACTTTGCCGATCCCGATGGCAAAGTGCGCCAAGATTTCCCCGGCGGTTGGCCCGGCGATGCCACCAATAAATTCACCGCTGCAGGTCGATCGGCTGATGAAGAGGCCATTTTCTCGCACATCCGCGCGCTTGCGCGTTACCGCAAAAGCAATCCCAATCTCTTCAAAGGCGACTTGATTCACTTTGTCCCTGAAAAAGGCATCTACCTCTATTTTCGCCAAGGTGGAGGGAAAACCCTGCTGTGCATCTTCAATCCGCAAGGCGAACAAACCCTTGCGCTTGATCGCTTCCGCGGGATGCTCGGTGAAGTGGTTTCAGGACGTGACATCTTGGGTGATTTCGACGTTGAACTCGGCGATCAACTGCAAATCCCCGCCAAAAAACTTTGGCTTATTGAGCTGAATTAAACCCCCAAACGCTCACGCCACACCTGCGGAACTTCGCGTTTCTTGCCCGAGGTGTAGTCAAAGCATACAAGCACCGACTGACCGCGGGTGCACAAACGCTCTTCACGCGTTCCGAGTGAAAGCCGGTACACCTCATAGGCCAGCACCATGCTGCTGCCACCTACCTTAATGCACGCGGTTTGAATGCGCACTTTGTCGCTGAGCAGAACCGGTTCGAGGTAGTCAATTTCGTTGCGGGCCAGCACAATGCCATCGGTTTCCCAATTCCAGGTGCCGCCAATAAGATCGGCAAACCACGCCATGCGCGCTTGTTCAAAATAGCTGAGGTACACGGCATTGTTCACGTGGCCCATGGCGTCAATGTCGGCAAAGCGCACTTCAACGGCGTGGCTGGCTACTCGTTTTCCTTCCATAGTGCAAAGGTCTGAAACCCGCGGCGATTTGAATGGTTATCTTTGCACCGAAAATTACCGCAATGTTCAAGTCGTTCTACACCACTTTTTACGGATTGGCCTTGATCTCAGGCCTCGTCATTACCGCATTGCACTTTGCGGAGAACGCCAACAGCATCGGTCGGTTTGCCGCCTTGTTGAGTTACATCATTGGCATTCTGTGGTTTGTGTACATGTTCACCATGCGTTTGCGCAATGCCCTTTTTGGTGCCTTAATTGTGAGCATCTCCACCGCTACAGCCTTCTTGATCACCATCGGGTCGCACTACGTTGCCGGCAATGGCTCGCTGTTCAGCGTTCGCATTGCCCTCACTGCACTCGTCCTCTGGTTGATTTTTCATGTTTTCGCTTCGCGGATGCGCAAGCTTGACCCCCGTTACACCATCGGCACCCGATTCCCTGATGTGCCGCTTTACGACGCCAAAGGAAATGAGCGCGCGTTGACGTCAATTTCAGGCACGAAAATGCTGCTCTTCTACCGCGGAAAGTGGTGTCCGTTTTGTGTTGACCAAGCGAAAGATTACCTCGAAGCGCTCGATGCCTTCGAAGCAAAGGGCGTCACCATTATCGGAATCACCACCGAGGAGGCCAAAAACGCTCCTTCACAATCCTTGTTCGGCTTGACCGACAAAAACGGCCGCCTTGGCAAAGAGCTCGGCATTTTCAGTGCGCGGTCGTTGCCGTTCGGCTTTGAAGTATTTGGCTTCTCGAAAGGGCAAAACGAACCCCTCGGTGTACTCATCGATGGCAACATGAACATCATCGCCATTAAAAAACCTTCTGACAACCGTGAACGGCCTACCCCGCAATGGTTTCTTCGCTATCTCGCCTGACACCTTATCTTTGCTTCCGACGCGAAGCGTATGAACAAACTCGGCCTGCTTCTCTTGCGCACCTTTGTGGGTCCGTTCATCGTGACCTTTATCATTGCGCTGTTTATTCTCGACATGCAGTTCTTGTGGCTGTATGCCGACGATTTGATGGGCAAAGGTTTGGAGCTTACAGTCATCATTGAACTGATGGTGTATGCTTCGGCCCGCTTTGTCAACCTGTCATTGCCTCTGGCCATTTTGATGTCGTCAATCATGACCATGGGCGCTCTGGCTGAGAACTACGAGCTCACGGCGATGAAAACCGCCGGCTTGTCGCTCTTTCGAATTCTTCGTCCGCTCACCGCCTTCATCATCCTCATTTCGGTGAGTGCATTTTACTTCTCCAACAACGGTTGGCCCATTGCCAACTTGAAGTTCAGAACCCTTCTGTATTCGGTAACCAAGCAAAAACCGGCGCTCAACCTTACCGATGGCGTGTTCTACCAAGGCATCGATGGCTTATCCATCCGTGTGAACCGAAAAGACCCTCAAACCGGATTGTTGCACGACGTCATCATCTATGACCACCGCGACCCCAATGAGGGCAGTCGGTCGGTGATCCGCGCAGCGAAAGGAGAAATGAAGCAAACCGAAGACAAGCGTTACTTGCTCTTCACGCTCTACGACGGCACCAGTTATGAAGACCAGCGCGAAGACAAGCGCCGGCCTGATAAGCGCACATTCGCTCACGTTGCCAACTCATTTAACGAGCAGGTGATGCGCATTGACCTCTCCTCGCTCTCGTTCAACAAGGCCGATGAAGACCTCTTCAAAAATGCCTATGAAATGATGACCATCGAGCAGCTCGCTCAGTCGGTCGATTCACTGCAAAACGAAATCGTGAACAAGTACCGCGATATTGAACTGCATTCATCGCGCACCTTGGTGCTCACTCGTGACACCCTCGATTTGGTCAACACCGAAGAGAACCCGGGCAATGAAGGCCACTTCTTGGCTGAATTTGCCGCGAGCCAGCAGCAACGGATTCTGAGCCAAGCCATTGAAACCACGCGGAATTTTCACAAATCGCTGGAGAATTTCATGAACGACATCGACACCCGAAAGAAGATGTCAGACCGCTACGACATTGAATGGCACCGCAAGTTTTTTCTCGCTTTTTCGTGCATTGTGCTGTTTTTCATTGGTGCGCCGCTTGGGGCGATAATTCGTAAAGGCGGCATGGGATTGCCTTCGCTGGTGGCCATTCTCTTGTTTTTGGTGTACTATATCGTCACCATCTTCGGCGAACGCATGGTGAAGTCAGGCAACTTCGAACCCATTGTGGGCATGTGGATTTCGACCATCGTGCTTTTGCCAATGGCCGTTTTTCTTACCTACAAAGCCGCCACCGATTCAAGCATTATGAACCTTGACACCTACAGCGCAGGTGCGAAGGTATTCGTGAAAAAGCTCTTCCGGTTCAAGAAAAAACGCAACGTTAACACCGCCACATGAGGGTATTGCAGCTTTGCCACAAGCCTCCGTTCCCTGCCATCGACGGCGGTTGTCTTGCCATGCATAACATCACCTCCGGATTGCTTGCGGCGGGCTATGACGTGAAGGTACTTACAGCCTTCACGCATAAGCACGACTTGCAGCTCGACGCCATGAGCGAAGACTACAAGCAGCGAACCGATATTGAAGGCGTTTTCATTGATACCCAAGTCAACATTGTTGACGCGTTTTCAAGCTTGGTTACGCAAGACTCGTACAACATAAGCCGGTTTTTCAGTACCGACCTCGACATCAAGCTCGCCCGTTTGCTGAAACGTCAAAAGTTCGATGTGGTGCATGTTGAAAGTCTGTTCATGACGCCCTACCTGGCTACCATTCGGCGCTTCTCGCGTGCTCCGATAGTGCTGCGCTCGCACAATCTCGAATATGTGATTTGGGAGCGCATGGCTGAAGGCGCATCCAATCCGGCCAAACGAACCTATTTGCGCTACCTCTCCAAAAAACTGAAAGAGTACGAATTGAGTGTTTTGAGTCGGGTTGACGCCATTGCCGCCATTTCAAACCGCGACCGCAAGCACTACGAAGCTTTGGGGTGCAACAAACCCTTGATTTCGTTGCCTTTTGGCATTGATGCAGCAAATTATCCACCCGCTGAATACAGCGGTTCAACGCCTCGGTTTTTCCACATCGGAGCCATGGATTGGCAGCCCAATTTGGAGGCCATTGATTGGTTAGAGAACGCCATCTTACCGCTTGCGCAAAGGTCACAACCTGCATTAAAGGTGCATTTGGCAGGCAAAGGTCTGTCGCCATCGGCCTATGCCAACAGCGACCGATTTGTGGTGCACGGCGAGGTAGCTTCGGCTACCCGATTTATGTCAGAACACGACGTGATGGTGGTTCCGCTTCGTTCGGCAGGAGGCATTCGGGTGAAAATCATTGAGGCCATGGCCTGTGGAAAAGCCGTCATTTCTACCGCAACAGGCGCTGAAGGCATTGACGGCGAGCACCGCAAGCACTTCATCATCGCCAACACGGCCGAAGAATTTGCAGCTGCCATGAACGAACTGGCAGAGAACCCCGCGCGGGTGGAAGAGATCGGACGAGCAGCACGCGAACTGGCCCTCAGCCATTTTGACAATGTCAGCATTGTGCGGCGGTTGAATGAACTATATCAAACGCTGCGATGAGTTCGAAACAGCGCGTGTTTGTAATGTTGAGCCGGGTTCCATGGCCGCTCGAAAAAGGCGACAAGTTGCGCGCTTGGCACCAATTGGTCGAACTCTCACACGAATGCGAGCTCTGTGTCTTTTGCCTCAGCGACGCACCCGTCTCCGATGAAGCCCTGGCACAGCTAAAAACCATTTCATCGGAGGTGCATGTTTTTCGCCTTCGGCGGATGCTCATCGTGTGGAGGTTGTTTCTCGCCCTGTTCTCAAGCAGGCCGTTTCAAGTGCATTACTTTTACCAGCGTGCCGCCGCACGGATGGTTGAAGCGGCTGTTGAACGCTTCAAACCCGACCACATCTACTGCCAGCTGATTCGCTGCAGCGAGTACGTGAAGCACATCCACCACATCAGCAAAACACTCGATTACATGGATGCCTTCAACAAAGGCATGGAACGTCGCGCTGCGCAATCAAAAGGTATACAACGGTGGTTTCTCCTCGACGAATCGCAGCGTTTGGTCAAATATGAAAACCTGATCTTTGACTACTTCGACCACCACACCATCATTTCAGAACAAGACCGAAAACTGATTTACCACCCTGAACGCCACCGAATCGCGGTAATTCCAAACGGGGTCGATACCGATTATTTCGCCTACCAAACCGAACTCACCCACGAACCGGTGGTGGTGTTTACGGGCAACATGAGCTACCCGCCCAATGTTGACACGGCTGAGCTTCTCGCACGTGAGGTATTCCCAAAACTCAGAACCTTTGTACCGAAAGCCCGGTTGGTATTGGCCGGCGCTGACCCGAGTCCGAAAGTGAAGGCGCTCGCCCAGCTTGACGGCGTTGAAGTCACCGGCTGGTTAAATGACATTCGAACCGCCTACCGACGAGGTAGTGTTTTCGCTGCTCCATTGCGCATTGGCACCGGTTTGCAGAACAAATTGCTCGAAGCCATGTCAATGGGTTTACCGTGCGTCACCACCACCTTGGCCAACAATGCACTGCAGGCTGACGTTAATGAATCGGTAGTTATTGCCGACTCCACTGAAGGCCAAGCCCATGCGCTGGCTGAGCTGCTGACCGACCGTGAACTGCGCGATCGGCTGCGCCTCGTCGGCCGCTCATTTGTTAAGGCGAATTACAGTTGGCGTGAGACTACGCGAAAACTGATTCATCTCATGCAGGGTAAAGTCAGTGAGTGACGAGCAGCACGCTACATTTTGTAACTTTGAGCAAGTAAACGTTCAAACCATGAGCCAGTACGTAATGGGAATCCCCAGCGTTGACCTCGCCGATTTTATCTCGGGTGACGCAGCGCGAAAAAAAGCTTTTGTGGCCGCCCTCGGCGAAGCCTACGAAAACATCGGCTTTGTAGCCGTGAAAAATCACCTTGTTGACGCAGCCACTGTTGACGATCTGTACAACGAGGTGAAAGCCTTTTATGAGCTTCCGGTCGAGACCAAGCTCAAGTACGAAATTGAAGGCTTGGCTGGTCAACGCGGCTACACCTCGTTCGGTAAAGAGCACGCGAAAGACAGCAATGCAGGTGACCTCAAAGAATTTTGGCACTTTGGCCAAGAAGTGCAAGGTGACGACCCCATCCGCAGCGAATACCCCGATAACGTTTTCGTTGACGAAGCGCCCGCCTTCAATGCAGTAGGCTTAAAGGCCTACCGCCAGCTTGAAAACACCGGTCGCTACATGCTGCGTGCCATTGCCTTGCACCTCAAGCTCGAAGAAACTTACTTCGACGACAAAATTCACAACGGCAACAGCATTCTTCGACCAATCCATTACCCACCCATCACTGCAGAGCCTAAAAGCGCCGTGCGTGCAGGGCAGCACGAAGACATCAACCTCATCACTTTGTTGATTGGTGCTTCAGCTGAAGGGCTTCAAGTGCTCAACAAGCAAAACGAATGGGTTGACGTTACAGCGCTTCCTGACCACATCGTGGTGAACGTGGGCGATATGCTTCAACGATTGACCAACAACCTATTGAAGTCGACCACGCACCGGGTAATCAACCCACCCCGTGAAAAGTGGAACACCTCGCGTTTCTCGATTCCGTTCTTCTTGCACCCACGGTCTGACATGCGACTTGATTGTTTGACTTCGTGCATCCCGGCCGGCGAAAGCGCCAAGTACGAACCCATCACCGCAGGTGAATACCTCGATGAACGTTTGGCCGAAATCGGTTTGAAAAAATAAATGGTCATCCCTGCGGTTCATCGCCGCAGGGATGCCCTTGATGCCCTGCATGAAACTCCGAATTCAGAACAACCGAATCCGGCTCCGTTTGACCAAAAGCGAAATCGACCAACTCGCAAGCGAAGGCCGTGTAGCGTGTTCGACGCAGTTTTTGACCAATTCGATGATTTACTCGCTCAACACGAGCGCTGATACACGGGCATCGTTCGACGACGGAGAACTCTTCATTGCACTTGAACCAAATGCAGTCAAGCGCCTCACCCAAACCGACGAAGTGGGCGTTGAAGCCCACTTCGGAGAATTGCACCTGCTGATTGAAAAAGATTTTACGTGCCTGCAGGCTCGACCTGAAGAGCAAAACGGAGATTTCTATCCCAATCCGCTTGAACAGCGGTCATGATCGACAACCACAACCGTACGGTCGACTACGTTAGACTGGCCATCACTGACCGGTGCAACTTGCGCTGCAGTTACTGCATGCCCGAAAACTTCTCCAACTTCTTGGCAAAAGATGCTCTGTTGAGCTTCGAAGAACTCGAACGAATGCTCGGTATTTTGCACGGCCTTGGCATTCGAAAGTTGCGCATCACGGGCGGTGAACCGTTTGCACGAAAAGATGCCATGACCTTCATTGAACGCATTGCCGCCCGCAATTGGTTCGACCTCTACCTAACCACCAACGGTGCGGCGACGGCTCCTTACATTGAACGTTTAAAAAACGCGGGCATCAAAGCTGTAAATCTGAGCCTCGACACCCTTCAGGCCGACCGTTTTCACCGCATCACCAAACGCAATGCGTTTGACGAGGTTATGAAAACCTTGAACGGGTTTGTAGCTGCCGAAATACCACTGAAAATTAACACCGTTGTCATTGATGGTGTAAACAGCGATGAACTCATCGACCTTGTCGCCTTCACCAAAGACTACCCCGTAGAATGGCGGTTCATTGAGGAGATGCCCTTCAACGGCAGCGGAGAAGGCAAAGCACCTGTATTTACACACCGTCGCATTCTTGAAGACCTTCAAGCGCGTTACACGCTTACGCCTTTGCCTGTTTCGAAAAATGCGACCGCCATCACGTATGCCATCGACGGGCACCTTGGCCAAATAGGCATTATTGCTGCATGGTCAAGAACTTTTTGCGGGACATGCAACCGGCTGCGGATCAGTCCGAAAGGCGATTTAAAAACCTGCCTCTACGGTCCGGATGTGGCGTCGGTCTTCGAACTTTTACGCACAGGAAAATCAGATGAAGACATTGCCCACATCTTCACTTCAGTCGTAAGCAAACGCCATGCCAACGGGTTCGACGCCGAACGCGAAATGCTGGCTTCAGGCCAGCACCGCAGCATGGTCACCATAGGAGGATAAGCATGATCAGCGTTCAAGAAGCACGAAACATCATTCACAGCCAAGCGCTCGATCTAAGCACCGAATACGTCCACATCGACGCGTCGCTCGGCCGTGTGCTCGCCGAACCCATTTACACCGATCGTGCCCTCCCTTCTTTTGACCGTGTAACGATGGACGGCATTGCCATCGCATCGCACGATTACTTTGCCAACCACCGTCGTTTTGTTCGAACCGCACGCCAGTTCGCGGGTGAGCCCCAAGTTGATCGTGGCTCAGTACCCGGAACCTGCGTTGAAACCTCAACGGGTGCCGTGTTGCCGGCCAACTGTGATGCCATCATCCCCTACGAATGGCTGCATGAAACCGATTTTGGGTTTGAGATCGTCCAAACAGGTGAGGTGAAGCCCCTGATGAACGTGCACAAAACCGGGAGCGATCTTGACCAAGGAAGCGCTGTGCTCAATGCCGGCAGCCGCATTGACGCCAGTGCCATCGCCATATTGGCATCGGTAGGCTCTTACAGCGTTCCGGTGCGGGCGCTTCCACGCATCGCGGTGATTAGCACAGGCGACGAACTTGTAGAGGTTGACCAACTGCCCTTGCCCCACCAAATACGCAAGTCGAACGACCGTGCCATTGCGGCAGTTTTAGCTGCATCGGGCGTGGTAGCGCAACGCTTTCACCTCGCCGATGCACCTGAAACCATCGAAGATTGGCTGAACACCAACCGGTCATCGTTCGATGCCTTGGTGTTCTCAGGAGGCGTGTCAAAAGGCAAGCGCGACTTCTTGCCCGACGTGCTTGAGCGCGTTGGCATTCGGTGTTTGTTCCACCGTGTAAGTCAACGTCCGGGCAAACCCCTGTGGTTTGGCGCCGGCGACCAGGTCGTGTTTGGTTTACCGGGCAATCCTGTAAGTGCGCTGGTGGGCGCCGTTGTTTACATTCGCTGGTGGATGGATGCTTCACTGGGTTTGGTGCGCGCAGATGCTCATCCATCCGGATACGAAGCACAACTCGGCAGCAGCATCGAATTCAAACCCCACCTCACCTTATTTAAACCCGCCGTCATTGAATGTGTTGGCGGTAAGTTCATTGCACATCCCGCTGACCACAACGGTTCAGGAGACTTCAGTAGTTTAGCGGGAATCCACGGATTCATTGAAATGGATGCAGCGCAGCCGCAGCTCCCAAAAGGCAGCACCGTTTGCTACCACCCCCTCGTATGGAAAAGAAATTGAGCCACATCACCGACGGCCGACCGGAAATGGTTGACGTAGGACAAAAAGCCAGCACCCGTCGCACCGCCAAGGCCATCGCCGAGGTGCAGTTTCCGTTGGAAGTTTATGACCAACTTGAGCGCAAAGGCTTTCAATCGGCCAAAGGTGCCGTGTTGCACACCGCAAACATCGCCGGCGTGATGGCCGTGAAACGCACCTCAGACCTCATTCCACTGTGCCACCCTTTGGCCATTAGCAAGTGCAGCATCGAATTTGAGATGAAGCGGCCCGCCGTGCACGTGCTATGCAGCGTGCAACTCGACGGTAAAACAGGCGTTGAAATGGAGGCTTTGACCGGTGCTTCAGTGGCGGCCCTTACCTTGTACGACATGTGCAAAGCCTTGTCGCATGAAATCGCCATCACCAATGTGCGGCTCTTGTCGAAAACCGGCGGTAAAAACGATTTCCATGGCGCATGAAAAGCACCCCAAGCTGACCAAGAGTGCAATTGGGCGCTTTGCACGCCATGAACTCGGTTTCTTTGGCGCGCAATGTGCTGAAATTCACGATCTGGCAGCGCGGCTTTCTGCACATCTGAGCGATTTTACTAAGGTTTACGTTGACGCCAATCACACCGCCCTCGACCAACCCGATTACATCAACCGCAGTTCAGCGCATTTTGAGGCAGAGTTGACCAATGAAATGGGCCAGTTCACATGGGCGCAGGCACTGCATAACGCGGCGTACACCGCTGACGATGCACGGCCTGATCAGTTTGACCTTCTGGGTTTTCGGCATGGCCTTGACCTTGCGCTCATCAATGCCAACCATTTCACACCTGCGGTGAGCGTATTGGTTTGGCGCGCCGAACGGGCCGATAAGGTACTGAAGCGCACCGAACAACTCGCGGCCTGCGAAGTGGTGATGGGGGCAACAAAAAATGAAGTGCCCGAAAAAGTGTTGGGACATTTGCGGGAGGATGTTCTTTTTTTGGGGATGGATGATCTTGCCGGCCTCGTTGCGTGGGTTCGTAAGCGCTTCCCTCCTCCACCGCTGCGTGGATTGGTTTTGGCGGGAGGACGCAGCAGCCGGATGGGCAGAGACAAAAGCCGGATGCACCTCCATGGCACCGAACAGTTCAAGCACGCCATGAAGCTGCTTGAGCCGCATTGCGGCTCGGTGCATTTATCGGTGTCAAATTCCCAAGACTTTCCGGAAGTTGCCAACGCCCTTGCCGACCGCTTCACCGGATTGGGGCCGTTTGGAGCCTTGCTCACAGCGTTTATGTACGATCCGAATGCGGCATGGCTGGTGTTGGCGGTTGACCTCCCTTTGGTTGACCATGAGCTCTTGAGTGAATTGGTGGCAGCGCGTCAACCGGCGCACATGGCCACGGCCTTTGTCAATCTGGCGACAGGCTTCCCTGACCCCTTGTGCACCATTTGGGAACCGAAGAGCTATGGACGGCTGTTGGCAGCGTTGGCCGACGGATGGAGTTGTCCGCGCAAAGTGCTGATCAACAGCAACAGCTTGCTCATCCATCCAAAAAAACCTGAAAAACTCGCGAATGCGAATACCCCCGACGATTTGAAGAAGCTGGGCTTCGGGTGAGCGGTATTCGCTATTTTTGCGCATTCATTCTACGTTATGAGCGAAACCCCTTCACGTTCACTGAACTTCATTGAACAAATCATCGAAGACGACATCGCCAATGGCAAGCACGGTGGCCGCATTCACACGCGTTTCCCGCCTGAACCGAACGGTTACCTGCACATTGGCCATGCGAAGGCGATTTACGTGAACTTCACCATTGGTCAGAAGTACAACGGCTTGACCAACTTGCGCTTCGATGATACCAATCCGGTCAAAGAAGATACCCACTACGTGGAGGCCATCAAGCGCGACATTGAATGGCTTGGATTCAAGTGGCACGGAGAGCCGCTGTACACCAGCGACTACTTCGAAGAATTGTACCAAATGGCCGTGAAGCTCATCAAGAAAGGTGTTGCCTACGTTGATGACCAATCGGCTGAGGAAATTGCCGCGCAAAAAGGCACGCCAACCACACCCGGAACTGACAGCAAGTACCGCAACCGCAGCGTAGAAGAAAACCTCGACCTCTTTGAGCGCATGCGCAAGGGTGAATTTCAAGAAGGATATTGCGTTCTGCGGGCCAAGATTGACATGGCGCACAGCAACATGCTTATGCGCGACCCGTTGATGTACCGCATTAAATTTGCGCACCACCACCGCACGGGCGATGCCTGGTGCATTTACCCGATGTACGATTACGCGCACGGCCAATCGGATTCGATTGAGGAGATTACCCATTCGTTGTGCAGCTTGGAATTCGAAGTGCACCGTCCGCTCTACAACTGGTTCATTGAACAACTCGAGATTTTCCCGAGCCGACAGATTGAATTTGCGCGCTTGAACCTGAACTACACCGTGATGTCGAAGCGCAAGCTGCTTCGCTTGGTTGAAGAAGGTGTTGTGGATGGATGGGATGACCCGCGGATGCCTACAATTTCAGGACTGCGCAGACGCGGGTACACACCGGAGTCGATCCGCGACTTTGCGGAGCGTGTGGGCTTGGCCAAGCGGAACAACGTTATTGACATTGCCCTTTTGGAGTTTAGCATTCGCGAGCACCTGAATAAAATCGCACGCCGGGTAATGGGCGTTCTTCGTCCGCTCAAAGTGGTTGTACTCAACTACCCTGAAAACCACACCGAGTGGTTGCCCACAGAGAACAACCCTGAAGATGCCGAAGCAGGCACGCGCGACATTCCGTTTGGTCGTGAGCTGTTCATTGAGCGCGATGACTTCATGGTTGATCCGCCGAAGAAGTATTTCAGGTTGGCACCCGGAGGAACCGTCCGTTTGAAATCAGCCTACATCATTGAGTACGTAGGTCACAAGACCGGAGCCGACGGTGAGGTCACTGAAGTGCACGTAAATTACCATGCCAATTCAAAGAGCGGAAGCGACACCAGCGGCATCAAAACCAAAGGCACTTTGCATTGGGTATCGGCTGAACATGCGCAGCGCGCTGAAGTGCGTTTGTACGATCGCTTGTTTCATGAGGCTTCGCCGGATGCCAAAGACCGCGACTTCATGGAGTTTATACATCCTGATTCGTTGGAGGTTATTACCGACGCTTTAGTTGAACCTGTGTTATTGGAGGCACAGGTAGGTGACTACTTCCAGTTTCAGCGCATTGGGTACTTTGCCGTTGACAGCAAGTACAGCAGCGAAGGACGGCCGGTGTTCAACCGAACAGTGACTCTGAAAGACGGTTGGAAGCCAGAAAGCTGAGTTTCGGAGTTCACAATTTATTTTTCAAAAATAAACGCTGAGTTATTCACAATTCGGGGCAAAGGTGGTACATTTGAATCAATACCCTGAATACCAAGTTAATGACCCAGCAACTTCTATTCCGCCGAGCAGTTTGGGTGGCCGTAATTGCGGCCGGCATTTCGCTGCTTGTCCTTTAACGACAATCCATGTCGTGAATAACTTTGTTGATAGTTCAGCCGCCTAATGGCTGAGCAACGCGCGTTCAGCCCGCTACCTTTGGGTAACGAGAACCATAACTTGGCGCACGATTATGCTGGCACTTTTCGGGAAGAAGAAAATTACCGATACGCAAATTTCCAACTATTTCGTCGTCACCACGCTTGACACTGTTGAGCGTGGCTGGCCGGAAGTAGCAGGGTTCATCAATGACAGTTTGGAGTTTGAAAGCCAACCGCAACTGGCTAGCGATGACTACGGCAAGTTTCTGATGATTGTGATTGCTGCCAACATCAACACAATCAGTTCGCAGTTTGACGACGGCCATGACAAAGAGATCATTCGGCAAGCGGTTCACAAGTTCGCAGAGGCCTTCGACATCTCGCCTGAGGCATTTGCTTCAAAACTGAAAGAGTATCGGGAGTTTCTTTCCCGGGTGAACCACCCATCGAAGAACACCTTGTACGCCATGTCTAAGGGCATTTTCTTCAAGTACAACTTGAACGTACATCAGATCGAGTACTTCCGGAGTTTGAACACACCGAATCCTATATTTCTCCGAAACATGGATGAGCTCATGATTCACTTCCTCTGGGATTGGAAGGTGATTCGTGAGAAGTACAAGGTGATTAAAGAAGACTGATTTACGGAGTTTCGTTCTTTACTGGCCGGAGCGATTTGTTGCGGTAACCCTCTCCCATCCATCCCCAAAAAAACAAGCAGCACACGTGCCCTATCCTCGTCAGGAAGCGGTAACAATGCATAAAAAAATCCGCCGGAAGATTGCTCTACCGGCGGATTTCTCTTTTGGTTATATGTAGTGGTTATTCGATAACCAGGCGTTGAACCGAACGGTGTGTACCGTTCAGCGCGACCACCTGATAAACCCCTGCGGGCAAGCCTTCAATGTTCAGTACATCGTTCGCTCCGACTGAAGCGAAGCGGCGTACCAAACGACCATCGGTCGAGAAAAGCTCAATAGCGTGCAGCCCATTGTCTGCAGTTGCTACCCGGAAAAAAGAACGAGCCGGGTTGGGGTAAAGCGTTACCGCCGCGTCAACCGCCTCTTCGTTGACGCTAACGATGCATGCTTCACATTCTCCCCAACACACGGACTCGAGGACCAATACACCGCCTTCCAAATTGAGGAAGCGGTTTGTAAAATTGTCTGTGGTAATGGTACAGTCTGTGCCGGGCGTGAGCGATTCTTCGAGCTCCCAAGCATCGGCAGCAAACTTGTATTCAATGGATTCGCCTTGAATGGCTACGGTGATTTCCCAAATGTTGTCGCCATCGTCGTCGCTCATTGGGGCGCAGCCACCGCACCAGCCGTTGAAGGTGCCATTGATTTCGGGTGTTGTGAAGGCTTCTGCAACCTCTGACATATCAACCCGAAAGGTGACATTGGTGGTTGTTGGTCCTTCACCGCATGGAGTGCACTGACCCCAGCAAACCGCCTCAAGTTCAGTTGCTCCGGTTACTGTGATGATTCGGTTTACGAAGTTACCCGTTGTGAGGGTGCATTCGCTGCCTGAAACCAAGGTTTCTTGAAATCCCCAGTTGTCGGCAGAGAATTTGTATTCGTAGGTTCCGGGAGCGAGGTCAATCACAAGTTCCCAAATGCCGTCGCTGTTTTCATCTGACATGGGGGCGCAGTTGCCGCACCAGTTGTTGAAGATGCCGTTGACTTCAGGGGTAGCAAAGTTCACACCTGCAGTGTTCATGTCGACTTTAAAGGTCACGTCAACCGCCAAAACCGGAAAGGCTAGGGATATGAGCAAGGCCGATAGGATTTGCTTCTTCATGGCTTTTCGTTTAAAGAATTAGCGTTGAATCATGATGTTGGTGCTGGCCACCTCGTTGGCGCCAACAATCACCAAACGGTAATTTCCGTTGGCCAACTGAGCGGTGTTCAAGACGAAGTTACCATTTCCGGTCACTGCGTTTTGCTCGTAAACGAGTGCTCCGCGGAGATCGAAGATGCGCACGATGGCTTGTCCGTTCATGTTTTCGCTTACGCGGATGTTCACTGCGTCACCGCTAACTGGGTTCGGGAAGGCCACTAAGGTTGATGTTGCTACTTCTGAAACGCTTACCTCACAAGCTTCACATGAAGCCCAGCATACGTCATCAAGAATAACATCGGAAGTTACGTTCACAAAGCGGTTGGTGAACCCATTGTTTGAAACGGTGCATGACGAACCCGAAGTGAGTTCTTCCTGGATGGTCCAGTTATCGGCCGAGAATTTGTATTCGTAGCTTCCTTGTTCAAGGGCGATGGTCAGTTCCCAAATGTTAGCAGACACCTCAGTCATCGGTGCGCAGTTGCCGCAGAAGTCGTTGAAGGTACCGTTGACTTCAGGTGTGGTGAACTCATCAGTTACTTGGGCCATGTCGACACGGAAGGTGACATTGTACACAGGAACAGTTACATCGCATGCAACACAAGAGCCCCAGCACACAGTGCCAAGGTCGATGTTTTGATTAACTACAGTCAGCGAACGGTTGGTAAAACCACCATTGGTAACTGTGCACGAAGCACCCGGAGTGAGTGACTCATCGATGGTCCATGCATCGGCATTGTATTTAAACTCGTAGTTTCCGGGCTCAAGCGCAATCACAAGTTCCCAAACATCGCCTCCGATGTTGGTCATTGGAGCGCAACCACCACACCAGCCATTGAAGTCACCGCTCACTTCAGGAGTGGTGAAGGTCTCAGTCACCTCTGACATGTCGACACGGAAAGTCACATCGTACACTTGTGGTTGGAAACCACATGCGTTACAGCTTCCCCAACAAACGGTTTCAAGTTCAAGGGGTTGGTTGTTTACTTGGAAGAAGCGATTGGTGAACCCGAAGTTGGTCACTGTGCAGGCTGAACCGGGCACGAGTGCCTCTTCAATGGCCCAGGTATCGGCGGCATACTTGAATTCGTAGTTACCCGAAGGCAGTGGAATGACGAGTTCCCACAGGTCGCCGCCTATGTTGGTCATTGGTGCGCAACCACCACAGAAGTCGTTGAAGGTACCGTTGACCTCTGGCGTAGTGAAGGTTTCTGCAACATCGGCCATATCAACACGGAAGGTCACGTTGTACAAGCAGCTGCCGTTGTCAATTTCGGCGTCGGCGTCGTAGTTCACCGCATCTTGATCGGTGCAGCCTACGGCCCCTGCGCCACCGGCGCAGACAAGGGAAATATTGTCGATCAAAATTTGACCACCGGCACCTACAAAGGCTCCGGCAGCAATATTGAAGTGGATGCGGAAGAGGTTTCCGTCACCGATGCCATTGAAGGTATAGCTGAAATTGGCCCAATCGGTTTCGCTCAAGCCAGCGGCTTGAAGGTCAAAGGTGTTGGTCACACCTACTCCGGGGAATTGAGTTTGAAGGTGAAACGCTGCGCCTACAAGCGGAGTTGCGAGTTTCACATCGAATGAAAGTTCAACGCTGGTTGCATTTTGGTAGTCAAAGTTGGCATCAATGTATTCGAAGATGAAGGCTTTGCCAATCGCAGAAGATTGGTTGGTACCTGCGAGTAAGAGTGCACCGGTTGTGGTGCCGCCGGCAACCGAGAAGCCGAACTGGGCTTCAGCCGGATTCGTAGCATCGGCGATGGCTTGCCAACCATTCAACGAAGAAGGGTCATCGAAAGAAAGCACGGTGTCGAGGGTACATTCGCCACCGCCGCCATTGTTGCCGCCTTCGCAAGCTTCGCAGCTTGCCCAGCATACGGTTCCGAGGTCAATGTTCTGATTTGACACCGCCAAGGTGCGGTTGGTGAACCCGAAGTTGGTTACTGTGCATGCAGAACCTGGGGTGAGTTCTTCTTGTGTCGAAAAGTTGTCGGCAGAGAATTTATACTCATACGAACCTGAGGGAAGTGCGATTGTAAGCTCCCATACATCTCCACCCACGTTGGTCATTGGGGCGCAGTTGCCGCACCACTCATTGAATGATCCGTTCACTTCGGGGGTTGAAAAGCCGCCGGGTACGTCACTCATGTCAACGCGGAAGGTAACATCGTAGTTTGGTGCAACAACTCCGCATCCGGTGCAGCTACCCCAACATACCGTACCTAGGTCGATGTTTTGGTCTGTCACCACCAAAGTGCGGTTTGTAAAGGTGCCACTGGTTACTGTGCATGGCGAACCTGCTGTAAGTTGCTCTTGAATCGCCCAATTATTGGCCGAGTACTTGAATTCGTAGCTTCCAGCAGGGAGAGTGATTTGGAGTTCCCATATATCACCTCCAATGTTGGTCATTGGTGCACAATTTCCGCACCATCCGTTGAAAGTGCCATTTACTTCAGGGGTAGTGAATGCTTCGGTGACATCGCTCATATCAACGCGGAAAGTAACCGTTTGCATTGGGGCTGCAACCCCACACGCAAGGCAACTTCCCCAGCATACTGTTCCCAAATCAATGGGTTCATTGGCCACATCAACCACCCGGTTGGTGAAGCCAAAGTTTGTGGTAGTGCACGACGTGCCTTGCTGGAGCGGTTCTTGAATGCTCCAAGCATCGACTGCATACTTAAATTCGTAGTTACCGGGTGCGAGGTCAATGACGAGCTCCCAAACATCGGCTCCGATGTTGGTCATTGGGGCGCAACCTCCGCACCAACTGTTAAAGTCGCCATTCACTTCGGGTGTTGTGAAGGCTTCGGTCACATTGGCCATGTCAACGCGGAAGGTGACATTGACCGCCATCACGCTGGCTGAGGCGAACAGTGCGCCAAAAAGAAGAGTAAAGATTTTGGTTCTCATTGTTTTACAACTAGGGTTCTACATGGTGAGGCTCGCCATGTAATCGGCCTGTCGTTTGGATGCTTGCACATGAAAACGACCAAACCGAGGCGATTTGAGGTGAAATTTAGGACAATCATTTTACTTATTGTTCACTTTACAATAAGTTTTTTTTCACACCGGTTAAAATACCGGAAAAAAAAGAAGGGGCCGAAGCCCCTTCCACTTGCAAAGAATGCAATGAACTTAATCGCAAAGCAATCCGTACTCGCTCAGGAAGATGCTCAAGTCGGTTGAACCAACGAGGCCATCGCCATTGAGGTCGGCCGGACACGTATTGGGCTGATCGAACACACAGCTTCCATTATCGAAGTTGGTGTATGGCATGAAGTTCAACGCCATTGGATCGGTGCAACCTGCGAAGATGCACGAACCGTCGTCAGAGCTTGCTGAGGCATCGTAGTTAACGGCACCTGGGTAAGTACACCCTGCACCTGGCACAGCGCAGGCTACGCATTCGGCCCAACAAACTACGCCCATGTCGATGTCTTGATCAACCACTTCAATGAAGCGGTTGGTGAATCCAAAGTTGGTGACTGTACATGCAGCACCTTCGGTGAGGTTCTCTTGAATGGTCCAAGTATCGGCTGCGAATTTGTACTCGTAGCTACCTACTTCGAGCGGAATGGTGATTTCCCATACGGTTCCGCCGATGTTGGCCATAGGTGCACATCCTCCACAGAAACCATTGAACGTTCCGTTGACCTCAGGCGTGGTGTAGGCATCGGTTACATTGGCCATGTCAACCCGGAAGGTAACATTGTACACTTGCGGCGCCACATCACATGCTTGGCAGGCAGCCCAGCATACGGTTCCAAGATCGATGTCTTGATCAACCACTTCAATGAAGCGGTTGGTAAATCCGAAGTTGGTTACTGTACAAGCTGCACCAGGGACGAGGTTTTCTTGAATGGTCCAGGTGTCGGCTGCAAATTTATACTCGTAGCTGCCTGCTTCGAGCGGAATAGTGATTTCCCATACGGTACCGCCGATGTTGGTCATTGGTGCACATCCTCCACAGAAACCGTTAAACGTACCGTTCACTTCAGGAGTGGTGTACGCATCAGTCACGTTGGCCATGTCAACACGGAACGTAACATTGTACGATTGTGGCGCAGCAATGCACGCTTGGCAAGAGCCCCAGCATACCTGATCGAGCACAATGGGTGCATCAACAACAGTGAGAGCGCGGTTTGTAAACGCACCGGTGGTAATGGTGCACGGAGAACCGGGCAACAAGTTCTCTTGGATGTTCCAGGTATCGGCTGCGAACTTGTACTCATAGCTGCCTGCTGGCAGAGGGATAACGATTTCCCATACGGTTCCGCCGATGTTGGTCATTTGCGCACATCCGCCGCAGAAACCATTGAAGGTACCATTCACCTCCGGAGTTGTGTACGCTTCGGTAACATTGGCCATATCAACGTAGAATGTAACGTTGTATTCACAGCTGCCGTCATCGGTTGTGGCAGCAGCGTTGAAGTTCACCGCATCTGCATCGGTGCAGCCGGTCACACCGCCTGTTCCGCCATTGCACACCAGTTGAATATTGTCAACCAAAACCACACCACCGGCGCCAATAAAGGCACCTGCAGCGATGTTAAAGTGCATACGGAAGAGCGAACCGGCACCAACACCATTGAAGGTGTAGGTATAGTTGGTCCAAGTCGCCTCGTTCAAACCTTGGGTTTGGAGGTCAAAGGTATTGGTGGTTCCAACTCCTGGGAACTCGGTTTGCAAGTGAAATGCTGCACCTACAAGTGGTGAACCGAGTTTAACATCAAATGAGAGCGTAACGCTTGTAGCACCCGCGTAATCGAAAGCGCCGTCAACGTACTGGAAGATGTATGCGCGACCAATGCCATCGGTGCTGTTAGCACCCGACATTTGAAGTGCACCTGTTGTTACACCTGCAGCGTTCCATCCGAAACTTGCTTCAGGCAAGGTGGCATCGGCAACGGCTTGCCAAGCGTTTACCGAAGAGGCATCGTCAAAGTTCAAGGCAAAGTCGAGTGTACAAACTCCCGGTCCGGGATCTGTAGCACACGCCACGCACGACGCCCAGCACACAACAGGAAGCACAACATCGCCATCAACAACACTTACCAATCGGTTGGTAAAGCCATCGTTGGTAACCGTGCAGGTACTACCTGGAGTGAGGTTTTCCTGAATGGCCCAACCATCAGCTGCGAATTTGTACTCGTAGTTGCCCGGAGCCAGTTGCACAGTCAATGCCCAAATGTCGCCGCTCGTGTTGGTCAACGGCGCACATCCTCCACACCATCCATTGAAAATACCGTTTACTTCCGGTGTTGTGTAGGGGTCAGTAACGTTCGACATGTCGACGCGGAAAGTCACATCGTACACAACAGGTGCCACCCCACAGGCTTGGCATGAGGCCCAGCACACAGTGCCGAGATCAATGTCTTGATCAACTACGGTTAATGAGCGATTGGTAAAACCGAAGTTGGTTACTGTACACGATGTACCCACCAAGAGGTTTTCTTGGATGCCCCAGCTGTCGGCTGCAAACTTGTACTCATACACTCCGGGAGCAAGGTCGATGACGAGCTCCCATACACTTCCGCCGACGTTCGTCATTGGGGCGCAGCCGCCACACCAAGAATTAAAGTCACCATTCACCTCAGGTGTGGTGTAGGGGTTTGTGACCTCTGCCATGTCAACCCGAAAGGTGACATTAAAGGCCAATGAACTCAGGCTCCACAAGAGACCGAGCACAAGCGTTGAAATCTTGAAATTCATAAGTAAGCTATTTTGGTTAGACTCATTTACTTCGGCTGAGTCTTGACACAGATTCTTAATTTTCATTGAATTAAGAAATCAGACCACGCACTCAAACCGTTTAAGGCGTGCCTAAGGTATACAAATTTTTAACTTTTTGTAAATTTCACAATATCTATTTTGTAGATTGCTCCCGAAAGCAGAGTTAACTTGGGCAATGATCCCCTTTCTATCTCTTCAGATGAAACCAGAAACCCAACCCAAAGCGACCCTTACGAACGACTTCTATGCGATTCCGATAGCCGACTTCTTTAAAATGGCGTTATCGGTTGACTGTGTGATTTTCGGTCACCAAGGCAAAGAGTTGAAAGTGTTGCTCATCCAGCGCGGTGCTGAGCCCTATTTAGGTAAGTGGGCCTTGCCGGGCGACCTTGTATATCCGTCAGAAGACCTGAGCAGCGCAGCTATGCGTGTACTTAAAGATTTGACAACGCTTGATCGCGTGCTTTTTGAGCAAGTAGGGGTTTTTGGAAACCCAAACCGACATCCTTTAGGTCGCGTTATCACAACCGGTTACTTGGCCTTGGTTGAGATTCAAGACTACACTCCGATGGCATCGGCGTGGGCTACGCAAGCCGTATGGTACGATGTTAATGAGTTGCCTGAACTTGCCTTCGACCACGAAGAAATCCTCACGACGGCGTTGCACGCCTTGCAAGATACAGTGCGGCACAAACCGGTCGGGATTGGCGTCCTCCCCTCCCACTTCACCATCACTGAACTTCAAGAGCTCTACGAGGCCATTTACAACACGACGTACGATAAAGGAAACTTCCGCAAAAAGCTCAACGAGTGGCGGCACCTTGATGACATCGGTAAATTGCAGCAGAACGTAGCGCACCGTCCGGCCAAGTTGTTCACCTTCAACCTCGAGCGCTACGCTGAACTTGAAGAACGCGGATTCAACTTCGACCTCTAATTGCATGTTACGACTTACCCTCCTTCTGTTACTTACATTCACCTCACTGCTGAGCGTACAGGCCCAGGTGGTCAAGGTAGAAGTGAAGCAAGCGGCTAACGGCACTTGGCAATTGTACCGAGGCGGCCAACCTTATTATGTGAAAGGGGCCGGTGGCAGTACCCACCTCGATAAACTGGTTGAAATTGGCGGAAACTCGTTCAGAACGTGGAGCGCTGACGATGCCGAAAAAATACTCGATGAGGCACAGCGTCGCGGGCTTACCGTGATGATGGGTTTGTGGGTCGGACATGAGCGCCATGGCTTCGACTACGACAACGAGGCCGCAGTTGCCGCTCAGCTTGAGCGTTTTCGAAAAATCGTGCTCCGCATTAAAGACCACCCGGCATTGCTGCTCTGGGGCATCGGCAACGAAGTTGACCTTTTTTACAGCAACACCAAGGTGTGGTATGCCGTGAACGACATTGCCAAAATGATTCACGAGCTTGATCCCAACCACCCTACATGTACTGTAACCGCCGGACTCGATGCCGCCGAAGTTGCGCTGATCAAAGAGCGTGCACCGCACATTGACATTTACGGCATCAACACCTACGGCGATTTGCCAAAGGTCAAGGAGAACCTTCGCAACTTTGGTTGGGATGGCCCTTACCTCATTACCGAATGGGGTCCCAACGGCCACTGGGAAGTTGCCAAAACTTCATGGAATGCACCTTTGGAGCAAAGCAGCGATGAAAAAGCCCGTTCGTACCGTGAGCGCTACGCAAACGACATCCTTGCCGATGCCAAGTACTGCATCGGCTCGTACGTGTTTCTCTGGGGCTTCAAGCAAGAAACCACCTCAACGTGGTACGGGCTTTTCCTTGACTCGGGAGAGGCATCTCCTGCGCTCGATGAACTCGAATACCACTGGCGTGGCCGTTACCCTGAGAACCGATCACCGGTTCTCGCCTCTGCAACACTCAATGGCCAAGCCAAAGGCGAAGATATCTACCTCACCGCCGAAGAACTTTTTGATGCGGTAGTGGAAGTTTCTGACCCCAACAACGACAAGCTGGAGTTCAAATGGGAGATATTACGCGAAAGTACCGATACCAAAGCCGGTGGAGATGCCGAAACGCGGCCCGAAGGCATGCGGGGGCTCATCCGATCCAAAAAAGGCAGTAGCATGCGCTTCCGCGCTCCCAATGAAGAAGGTCCGTACCGCCTCTTCATCTACGTTTTTGATGGCAATGGCCACGTGGCCTACACCAATTTGCCATTCTACGTAACGCCTCGTCAGCGCGACGCGGAACAGAGTCAAATTGTAAAGTTCAAAGCAGTCACGATGGACTCTTTTGAGCAACCTTAACCACCTTTTTTGCCATGTTTAAGCAACTTGAAACCCTCGATTTAGCTATAATTTCGCTCTATTTTGTCGGCGTTTTCGCCCTTGCTTTCGGCCTTATTATCAAAGACCGATTGCAGGGTAAAAAAGGAAACTCCGATTCGGAGGGCTATTTTCTGGGCGGACGAAACCTTGGCTGGTTCGTCATCGGCGCCTCGCTGTTTGCCTCCAACATTGGGTCTGAGCACCTCGTAGGGCTTGCCGGTGCCGGAGCCTCAGGTGCATTCGCAGCAGGGCAATTTGAAATCTTGGCAGGCATCATTCTTCTTGTTTTGGGATGGGTATTTGTACCGTTCTACCTCAAGTCGGGCGTGTACACGATGCCTCAATTCCTTGAGCACCGCTTCAGCAAGTGGTCACGGGGATACCTTTCGTGGGTTTCAATCCTCGCCTACATTCTAACCAAAATATCGGTGACAATTGCTGCAGGCGGCATTGTGTTTACCTCGTTGCTTGGCATTGATTTTTGGACCGGCGCCATCATCATCGTTGTGGCAACCGGTATCTACACCATCTTCGGCGGTCTTAAAGCGGTGATTTACACCGATATGATGCAAATGTTCGTCTTAATCGGCGGCGCCGTTGCAGTGACCTATTATGGCATGGATGCCCTAGGGGGATGGGATGAACTCACCGCCCGTACCGAGCCCATGTACCTTTCGTTGTGGAGACCCATGAGTGACCCGGATTTCCCGTGGACGGGGATACTTTTCGGTGCCCCGATACTCGGTGTGTGGTACTGGTGTACCGACCAATTTATTGTGCAAAGAGTGCTCGCAGCGCGCAACATCGACCAAGCCCGCAAGGGAACCATTTTCGCCGGGTACCTAAAACTCTTGCCGCTGTTCATTTTCGTGCTGCCCGGCGTGGTGGCGTATGCACTTTCGACCGGCGACAACCCGATGTTGACCTTCCCTCAAGAAAATGGTAAACCCGTGTACGATGCGGCCCTCCCTGTGCTCATCTTGCAACTTCTGCCCACGGGCATGAAAGGACTTGTAGTAGCCGGGATGCTGGCCGCCTTGATGAGTTCACTGTCTTCGGTTTTCAACTCGTGCTCAACGTTGTTCACCATCGACATTTACCAAAAGTACTTCCCCGAATCAACCGAACGCCGATTGGTATTTGTAGGCCAAGTCGCTACCGGAGTGCTTGTGGTATTGGGTCTTGCATGGATTCCACTTCTTCAAGTGCTTGAAGGAGGGCTGTTCCAAAAACTTCAAAGCATACAAGCCTACATTTCACCACCGATTGCAGCGGTATTCCTTTTGGGCATTTTCAGCGCCAAATTGAACGCCAGTGGGGCGAAAGCTGCGCTGATTACAGGTGGTTTGGTTGGCGCAGCTCGCCTAATCATGGAACTTGTTAAAGACCAATTGGGCACTGGATTGCTCTACCAATTTGCCGACATCAATTTCTTGCACTTCGCATTCTTCCTCTTTGTCGTGTGCGCCGTGGTGTTGATTGTGGTGAGTTTGCTCAATCCGGTGCCGATTACACCCGAAGTTGAGCGTTTAACTTACGGCAAGCGCTTCATGCTGGCCTTCAGCGGAACACGCTCAGCAAAAGCATTGACCTTCGGTGTATTGATTATAACGGCCTTCATCTGGTACTTCTTCGCATGAAACACATTCTCCATGTCCTGCTTGTGTTGGCCATCGGCTTCGCCGGATTCATTGCGGTACATGCACAATCGCCGATGCCGATGGGGCCTCCGGTGCCAACCTCCCTACCCGATTCGGGCGGTGTGGGCAGCTTCAACATGGGTCTTTTCCCCCGTGAGGAGCCGGTAGGACTCAAAAAAGTAAGTCTGTCAGGCTTTTACCGCTTCTTTGGTACACATACCCACATGAAGACGCCGTACGTGTTGAATCCCATCATTGCCGATACTTCCCTTGCCCACAACCTGTTCATTGGCGACGACCAGCAACTACCGAGCTTCTTGATCAACGTAGCGGGTCGTCCATCCGAAAAAGCCGCCTGGGGATTCGACGTTTTTGCCTTTCAATTTATGGATGGAAACATCGGCCAAGCCTACAGCGGCCAAGTCGCTGACTCCCTCCTTCCATCGAATCAATCGCCTTTGGGCGAGGCTCGTTTGGCCCCTACCTTGATCCTCAACCTGGGAATCAACCTCTACGGGGCCTACGAAACCGATTTTGGGGTATTCAACGTGAAAGCAGGAGGCATTCACTGGCATGCACTCAGCGATTTAACCTTTGGGTCATTCCAAGGCTACAACCGCTTCAGCTTGTTTGAGCGCAACCCGTGGGATCCCGTTGAACGCGGCACACACGACCGGTACAGCCAGTACTTCAACCAAGGCGAAATTTCGCAAGATACCCGATGGGGCAACCGCGCCTTCACCGGCATCATTCTCGAAGGCGTGCAATTGCCGCACGACCTGAGCTTCAGCGCCATGTACGGTAAATCTGAAATCAATGGCGGTTTCTTGACAACCCCGAACTTGAGCTACGGTGGAAAGGTCAAAAAAGACTTTGATCGCAAGCAGTTCATTGCCATCAACACCTTCAACTCAGGCACTTGGGCCGATAGTTTGGCCATTGAGCGCGTGGGCTTTAACATCATTACCGGAGAATTTCGGGTGAACCTCGGCGACTTCCGAATGCACGTAGAAGCTGGAACCGGTCGCTACGAAAGTCCTGAACACAATGACGGATGGGAAGAACTCTTCTCAGGT
This sequence comes from Flavobacteriales bacterium, assembly GCA_036835325.1. Classification (GTDB taxonomy): domain Bacteria; phylum Bacteroidota; class Bacteroidia; order Flavobacteriales_D; family Sanyastnellaceae; genus CAMCHP01. The sequence goes on along the minus strand of DAITMF010000002.1, from coordinate 8,109 downwards.
AAACTCCTTTCACCGAAAATTGCCAACCGTGTGCAATTTGAACTGCATGCTTTCCGCATCGACCAAAGCATCGTGAACAACGTGTCAACGTTCATCAACTCGTCGGTGAGTGAGTACATTGTAAATGACATCCCTGCCGGACAAGTAGGCTCAAACACCATTCTCCAACCGACCGGCAGTGCGGTCGTCCCTCTGGGCATGATGACCAACAACCGGCAAGGCGTGAACCTGAACGCTTCATTTGAACTGGGCAACCTTCACGGTGCCATTGGCATCGGCGGAGCCGGAGAAATCGAAGCCCGCGCCAACCAAATCAGCTACGGAAATCCGGTAAACCGCCTTACCCGGTCGCGCTTTTGGCGCTTCCTCTTCCCACAAAACGTTGGGCCATACAACCGCTACTCGGTGATCTTCCGCGATACCTTCCAAACCATCAACCTGTCAGACGACAGCAGCGGTGTGGCCGTGAACAAAAAGTACTTCAGCACACTCGAAACTCAGCTCAAGTACAAAACCCGCTTGTTCAACCGCGAATTGTATGGTTTCTTCCTCGGCCAATACCAATCGGTACAGCAGTTCTGGACGCCCCTCATTGTCACCACCGAAGAGGCCTACCTGCGCAGCTATTCGTCTGAACTCGAGCTCTACTACTGCCTCACCGATAACGTGAACCTCAGCAGCTACCTCGGCTACGAGCGTTCAATTGCCAACTTCCTTACCGACATCGACGAAGTCAGCCGCCGTCCGCGTAACCAAACCGGCCGCGGTTTGGGCATGGGTATCGACATCAGTTTGGGCCGCAATTCTCGCCTCTACCTGCGCCACCGCTGGTTTGACTTCGAAGACCGCAGCTTCGCCGATGACCGGTTCAACGGCACCGAAACCGTGCTCGAAATCAAAACTTCCTTCTGACCCTCCACGCCATGAAGCACTTCGTTACATATACACTTTTGTTCCTTGCTCCGGCCATCGGCTTTAGCCAAACGCCGCAGCCAAAGAAATTCACCTTGACCGGATCAGCGCGTGGTCTCCTGTACGGCGATCGCATGGACCAAGAAACCGCAGTGCCCGATACCGTTACAGCATCTCGCCTGTCATCGGGCCATACACTGGTTGACCTGGGCCTTGTGGTTCGTCCGAACGACGCCATGGAGGTCTTCGGCATGCTGCGCGTGCGCAACGACTTCGGTGGCTTTTGGGGAGGCGGCACCACATTCGACGTCCGTCAGCTTTACATCCGCGGAGTGGTGAACAAGAAAATTCGTTACCAGCTGGGCGACTTCAACTACAAACTCACGCCGTTTACCTTGTACAACGACGACGAAGAGTTGAGCTTCGGCCGCACCGCCGCACTGCAACAGTACATGGATGTTGTCAACTATGATAACTTCTACGACTTCCAAAACTCTTGGCGACAGCAAGGTGCAGCCGTTGACTTCGGCTTGACCTTCAAGCGGTACGTCGACGGCATGAACTTTAACCTCTTTACAAGCCGCGTAAACCGCACCAATTTTGGTGGGGTGAGCGAGCGTTTGTTCAGCGCACTCAGCGTCGAAATCCTCCAGAGCAAACACCTCACCTTCGCAGCGAATTATGTGAACCTCTACGACTGGGCGGGCACGAGCCGAAGCACTGTCTTCTTCCGCAACCCGGTCATTACCGGTTTGGCAGCCTTCAACTACGGAAACGAGAAAATCAAACTCGACGCACGCGCAGAAGTGGGCCAAAGCAAGCAGTTTTACGAGGGCTCTGACATCGCTCCTGAACTTTCAGGTGGCTTCAGCGATGTTTCGGTGAACCTGCACTACCGTCCGCTTGAAAGCTACGCAAAGCTCACTTTGCGCAACGTCGAAGCCGACTTCCGCAGTCCGGGAGCCCAAAGTAAACGCATCAATTTTGGTGCCATTCCGGCCGCATACCAGCGCATCACCAACGAACAAGTACTGCGGCCGTTCACCCTATACGACCTCCTCCGCGAAACCGACCTGTACAACCTTCAACTCAGCAGCAACCTCCAAGCGTTTGACCCGCGCTACGACAACATCACGCCCTACGGTGATGCGACGCCCAACCGATCGGGCTTCATCGTCGAAGCCGGACGCAACGACGATGCCGAACGCTACCAAGTGGCTCTGCGCTACGCTGGATTCAGTGAACTGCGCGGACAAGGCACCTTGCTTTCGAAGCAGTTTACCCGCCTCGAGGCCGAAACCCGCATCCACGTGAACCGTTTCTTCGCCGATTACGAGAAGAAAATCGTGGTTGATGCCGCCTACCGCAACGACCAAACCTCACGCGATGGCGAAGAAGGTGTGCGTGCCGTTGACCTCAATTCGCAAGTGCTCAACCTTGGCCTCGAAGTTGAATTTGCACGCAAACTATCGGCCGTGTTGGGCTACCAAGACCTCCAATATGGCGGTTTTGATTACCTCCCACTTCGGGCAGCCTTCGATGAGATTGTATTCTTCAATGAGTACGAAGTCGATGGCTCTGAAACCATGCTCGCTTTGGGGTTGCGTTACACCTTCTCTGATACCGACCACCTGTCGGTGCAGTGGAACCGGTACAACAGCACCAACAACGCGGGCGGCCTTATACCGAACTACACCATCGATCAGCTCGCCTTTCTTTACGTCATGAAGTTTTAATCGCTTGCAGCCATGAAATCACGAATTCACACCTCCATCCTAGCGGTATTTGCTACCCTTGTTTTGGTTCTCGGCTTCGCCGGATGCGCAAAAGACGACCAGTTCGACGGTCCGTCGCTCGTTGACATCTTCGGTGAATTTTCGGTACTGACTCCGTTTGCTGTAAACACCAACAACGTCAACTTCGCCGAAGGCGGAAGCGTCGTTTTCACTGCACTGTTTTCAAAGCAAGTGAACTGGACGGTCACCATCACCGGTGAAGAATCGGGCGCTCAACGCATCATCAGCGGCTTCTCAAACGAACTCACCGGAAGCAACGCCCGTTGGAACGGTTCTACAACAAACTTGCCAATGTTCCGCGCTGAGAACTGCACAGCCACCCTCACCATTGTCGGTGAAGAGGTAAGCTTTACCGAAACCATCACCATCGAAGCAGCAAAAGTCAACAACGGCCTTCTGCTCGCCGATTTCGAAGACGGTTTCCCCGCTGAGTGGAACACCTTCGTGCAAAGCGGTGCCAACATGAGCTTTGTGGTGACCGATACCGAAGCGGCCGGACAAGGCAGCCGCTACTACGACATGGGCGGGGAGGTGAACTGGGACTACCTTATTGGTTTGTTCGACATACCCGGTGCAGCCTACGGAGACGAGGCCACCTTCCCCCTTTCTTCAAATCCGGGCAATGTGTACTTCAATACACTCCTCTACAACCCCGCAGGCATCAGCAATGCCATCACGCTCATCCAGTTCCGTGAAGACGACAACATGAACGGTACGTATGAAGCCGGTGAAGACATGTATTCCATCGAAGTCACCGGACTCTCAGCCGGTTGGCACCTGATCTCACGCCGATACAGCGACATCCCTACCCTTGTGAACGGTCAGCCTTCACCGGCACTCGGCAACGGCATCTACGAGCCGCACAAGCTCATTCAGGTGTCGGTACTTTTCTTGGCGAACCCCGTGACCGGCTACTCGCAGAACTACATCGACTACCTCATCTTCACCGAAAACGCACCGCTTCAACCGTGATGGCGAATACGAATACTGCTTGGGCGTTTGCCTTGCTGGGCGTTTTCGCCTTCGGCGGATGCGTGAGCTTCAGCGAAGCTACACTCTATGCCGAGGCCGCAGCTCCGGTCACCGAAGCCTCCGTCGGAAACGTGTACTCAGTGAACATCTTCAACGATGCGCTGAGCAGTGAAAACTGGCACAGCGAATTCCCCCAGTGCCTCCAAGTCAAGAACGGAAAAGAGTTCGGAAAGGATGGCACTTCAGGCCTCTACTTCAAGTGGAACCGCCAAGGCGATGGCTGCGACTGGACCGGCATGGGCTTCGGCTGGGATGGATGGGCCAGCAAAGACCTCAGCGCCATTCTCAACGAATCGGCCATCTCGTTCTACGCCAAATCGCCCGCCGGAGCCATCAAAAGCCTGCCCTGGGCCGTCGCTTTGGAAGACTACAGCGGCGCGCAGGCCTACGCCGGAGTATTCCCCGCCTGCATTCAAGGGGGTGTGATTTCCGACACCGGATGGACGCAGGTCATCGTGCCAATGAACAGCTTCGATCTGCGTGAAAACGATTTTGACGCCACCATTGTAAAGCAGTTCGTGATCCAATTCGAAGCAGCCGGAGAGGTCATGATCGACGAAATCCGCATCATCGACTACGACAAGGCCCGCCGTAAATCATTCAACTTCGTTGCTTCGCGTCCGCAAACCCTGCCCATCAAAGAAGTGGGCCCCATCATGAGCGATGGCCCCTTGGAAGTGGGCGACCACCGCATCACCCTTTCGTACGACGAAGAAAAGCTCTTCATCACCGCTGTGGTGGTTGATGACAGTCCGCTCATCAATCCGCACGACGGTGCCGACATTTGGAACGGCGACTGCATTGAGTTGGCCTTTGCCACCAATCCGGAGGCCGACCCCTTGCGCCGATTCTTGCTGATGTCTGATCGCCACATCGGCATCCGCGCAGGCGGTGAACCGCTTGTGTACGACTGGCGCACGAAGTCGAGCATCTCCGGCTCCACCGTTACCACCGAAACCACCGCAAACGGATACGTCTTACGCGCCACCATTCCTTGGGAAGGCCTGCGTGCAACTCCCCCAATGGCCGATGCTGCCTACGGCTTCGAATGTGCCGTTGACATCGGCAGTGCCGAGGGCGTGCGCATCCGTCAAGACCGTTGGAACAGCCCGTTCAGCGACGGCTTCCACCAAAACCCATCCCTCTGGGGGAGCTTCATTTTGCCAACCCATCCATGATTTTCGTTAACCGTATGTACCGCTGCGCCTACCTCCTGCCGCTTTTTCTCGCACTGCTCACCGCAGGGTGCCAAAGTGATTCATCCATCCCCAAAAAAGAAAACACCACAACAGGCCGCTACGACGCTGAAATTGAACGGCTGATTGGTGAGATGACCGTCAAAGAAAAGGTGGGGCAAATGACCCAGCTCAACCTCGACGTGGTGGGCGTAGGGGGCATTTATGCGCTCGAAGAACCGCACCGCCTTGATACCGCGAAGCTGCGCAAAGCCATTGTGGAGTATGCCGTTGGTTCGATTCTGAACTGCGGAGGCCACGCCTACCCGCGTGAGCAATGGCACGAACTCATTGGCGGCATTCAGCGCATGGCCACTGAAGAAACGCGACTGAAAATACCGGTACTCTACGGCATCGATGCCATTCACGGCGCCAACTACACCATGGGTTCTACCCTCTTCCCGCAGCAGCTTGCACAAGCCGCAACGTGGAATCCTGCTCTCGTAGAGGCCGCTGCCGAAGCCACTGCGTATGAAGTGCGCGCCTCGGGCATACCGTGGAACTTCTCGCCCGTGCTCGACCTCGCTCGCGACCCGCGCTGGAGCCGCTTTTTCGAGACCTATGGCGAAGATGTACTGCTGTGCAAAACGATGGGCGAAGCGTGCATACGCGGCTACCAAGGCGACTCACTCAGCGACCCCACCCGCGTGGCGGCCTGCATGAAACACTTCCTGGGCTACAGCGCACCGCGCACCGGCAAAGACCGCACCCCTGTGTACATCGCTGAGCGGCAATTGCGCGAGTACTTCCTGCCCAGCTTCAAAGCAGCCATTGACGCCGGAGCGGCCACGGTCATGATCAACAGCGGTGAGCTGAACGGCGTACCCGTCCACGCCGACAAGCGCATTCTGACCGACTTGCTGCGCAACGAGCTCAAGTTTGACGGACTCGCCGTGACCGACTGGGAAGACATCATGAAGCTCAACAACATCCACAAAGTGGCGCCCACGATGAAAGATGCCGTGCGCATGGCCATCGAGGCGGGCATTGACATGAGCATGGTACCCAACGATTACATGTTTAGCGACCTTCTGCTTGAACTCGTAGAAGAAGGCAGCATCAGCGAAGCCCGGCTCGACGAATCGGTGCGCCGCATTTTGCGCGTGAAGTTTGAACTCGGCTTGTTTGACAACCCGCTTCCGCCATCCATCCAAGACTACCCTGAATTCAACGGCGAGCGTTTTCAATCTGCTGCACGCGCAGCGGCCGATGAAGCGATTGTATTGCTGAAAAACGACGGCATTTTGCCGCTCAATTCACGCAGTCGAATCTTTGTCACCGGACCCGGCGCTGACAACATCAATGTCATCAATGGTGCCTGGTCGCGCACCTGGCAAGGCGTCGACACCGCATGGAACGAAGCCCGTCAACAAACCATCCTCGATGTGTTGCGTGAAAAGCACAGTGGACAAATCACACACTTCGCCGCTGTAGGCTACGAAGAAGATTGCCCCTTGCCACCGATGCAAACCCGCTTCGAAGCCGAGCGCTTGGCCAAGGGCAGCGACGTTGTGGTGCTTTGTCTCGCTGAATCGCCCTCGACTGAGAAGCCGGGCGACATTCACAGCTTGCAGCTCCCTCCTGCCCAGCGCCAATTGGCCGAAGCCGTGCTCAGCACCGGCAAGCCCGTTGTTGTGGTGTTGACCCTGAACCGTCCACGCATCGTGAGCGATTTCATTGACCGTGCTGCGGCCGTCGTGTACACCGGCTTACCCGGAGATTTTGGTCCGGCGGCCTTGGTTGACATCCTCCACGGAGTGACCAACCCAAGCGGACGACTCCCCTTCACCTACCCGCGCTACGAAGGCGACCTCTTCACCTACGATCACAAGCACACCGAACGTCTCGATACGAAATTCGGCATGGAGGCCTTCAATCCGCAATGGCACTTCGGTTACGGATTGTCGTACACCACCTACGCATACAGCAATTTGACACTGTCGCACGACACCCTGGCCGCTGACCAAGCGCTTACCGTAAATGTGAACGTTGCAAACACCGGCGGCTTCGCCGGAAAAGAAGTGGTGCAGTGCTACTTCAGCGACCGTTATGCCAGCGTTACACCGTCGTATGAACGTCTTCGTGCATTCGAAAAGCGCTTGATCGAAGCTTCTGCGACCGAAACGTTTGCTTTCGAAGTGAAGGCCACCGACCTGAGCTTCATCGGCATTGACCGCACGCCTACCCTTGAAAACGGTTGGTACGACGTGCGCATTGGTGCCCTCCGTGACTCTGTTTACCTCACTGTGAAATAATTCGCTTTATGAAATTGCTTACCCACCTTTCGTTTTTGTTTTTGATTGGATGGATGCTCACCGGATGCAAACAATCTGACCCGGAAGACGTCCTCGGTCGTCAAGGCGACGTTGTGTACTTCTCAGGGTACACGTGGGATGTAAAGCACGCCACCTTCCAAATGGGACCCGGTCCGAACTTCTTCTCGCGCCGTTACGAAGATGTGTTTGTTGACCACAACGGCTACCTTCACATGCGCATATCGAACCAAAACGGCATTTGGTTTGCGAGCGAGGTGATTACCCATGAGGTTCTGGGCTACGGAACCTACATCTTCACCTTGCAGGGCGATTTGGTGAACATTCCCGAAAACACCGTGATTGGTTTGTTTACATGGAGCAACGAATCGTTTTTTGAGCAAGCCAACTCAGAGGTTGACATTGAATTTGCGAAGTGGGGCGACCCCAATGCCGGCACCTTGCACTACTCTGTGCAGCCGGTAAGTTTTGGTCCGTACTACCCTGAGCGCACCCACGAAGCCACGGTCGACAACAACGCCTTGGTGGGTGTGAGTACCCACCTCTTCAACTGGACCGACACCTTGATCACCTGGAAATCGTATGCGGGCGATGTGGTTGACGACAGCAAAGAAATCGCCTCATGGTCATTTGACCTCGACAACCCGCCGCGCATCAAGTACGAGAACGGACAGGCCTCACAGCCCATTGTGATTCCGGCGCCTGACGAGTACACCAATGCGCGCATCAACTACTGGATTCTCCCCCACATCAACATTGCCCCTACTGACTTTCAGGAGCACGAGATCGTGATTCGTAAGTTTGAGTACATCCCGGCGGAGTAGTGACCAACAATTTTTTGGGGGAGTAACGTTTTGTTGG
>DAITMF010000001.1:0-150459 GCA_036835325.1 Flavobacteriales bacterium | reverse complement strand
GTTACCGTATTCCCATTCCCTCTTGCGGGCATCGTGTACGACGAAATTTCAAACCTCCTAAGCACCGATGCCGAACAAGGTTCGCTGTTTGTGTGGTCGCTCAATGGCGAAGTGATTTTTGAAGGGGAAGACGCCTCCATTAACGCCGATCAGCCCGGCGTGTACACCGTGGAAGTGTTCAACGAATTTGGTTGCAGCACCGTTTCCGAGCCGTTTGTTATTTGTCCTGACCCGCAACTCGTATACGATCCGGCAAGTCAAACGCTTGAAACCGAATCAGGTTATGCGACTTACGCATGGACCTACAACGGGTTGCCCATTCCGAATGCGGTGAGCAACAGCGTGGATGCGTCAGCACTTGGGAACTACAGCGTTACCATTACGACCGATTACGGCTGCGAGGTAAGCTCGGAGGTGTTCCAAGTCACCGTTGGCATTGGCGAGCACACGGCCGCTCAGAGCGTACGTTTGTGGCCAAACCCAGCCAACGACATGGTGACCATCGCCTTGCCTGAAGGCCGTTGGAACCTGGTTGTTTATGACTTGGGCGGACGTCTCGTACTCCAGCGCGATGGCCTCATCGGAGGTGTAAATCAGCGCATTGGCGTAGCTGAACTCGGCGCAGGGTCGTACATCGGAACCCTTGTGAATGGCACAGAGCAACGACGCCTGCGTTTTACAGTCGTGCGTTAAAATTTCGAAAAGAAGGCCCCAAAGGCCTACAGCGGGAACTAAACCGCCTCAATTTGCGTATTTTTAGCGTGGGCAAATCGGCCCGCGCTAAAAACTACGTCTGCGACATGGCTCAACGACCTGCATCGACGCTGCTCGAGAAGCTCGACGCATTCATCCGAAAATACTACACCAACCGCATCATTCGCGGCGTGCTGTACAGCGGAGGACTCATCTTGCTGTTCTTTCTTTTGGTGACACTGCTTGAGGGTATCGGCCACTTCAACACCACATTGCGCACGGTGCTGTTCTGGGGCTTTTTGGGCTTCAGCGCCGTGTTGCTCGTGCTTCACGTTGTGATACCCGTGTTGCGTTTGTTCCGCATGGGCAAAGTACTCAGCTACACAGAGGCCTCGTTGTTGGTGGGGAGCCACTTTCCGGAAGTCAAAGACAAGCTGCTGAACACCTTGCAGCTGCAAGAACGTCATGGCGTTACGGGTTCTGATAGCTTGCTCGCAGCGAGCATCGAGCAACGCACCCGTGAGCTTTCGCCCGTGCCGTTTACGGCTGCCATTGACTTGGGAGAGAACCGACGCTACCTACGGTGGGTGCTTCCGCCGTTGGCAATCATTGCGGCCTTGCTGCTTTTGGCGCCGAGTTTCTTGAGTGAATCAACCGATCGTCTCATTCGGTACAATGAAGAAATCATCCCTCTCGCACCGTTCTCGCTTGAACTCACCAGTGGGCCATTGAGGGTTGCTGAGCGTGAAGACTTCGTTTTGACTGTTGGGGTGGATGGTGCAACTGTACCCGATAAGGTATTCGTAGAGGTGGGCGGCACCCGCTTCAGAATGAATGCCGATTCAAAAAAGGCCTTTTCGTACACCTTTAGAAACGTTGATCAAACCCAGCGTTTTCGGTTGTATGCGGATGGATTCTATTTTGGACCCTACGCGCTTGACGTGTTGCCCAAGCCTGTGCTGGTGAATTTTGACGTAGTGTTGGATTATCCTGCCTATACCGGACGGATGGATGAGTCGCTCAAAAACACCGGAGACCTCACCGTACCGCAAGGAACCGAGATTCGATGGGAGTTCAACGCCCGTAACACCTCGTTTTTGGGCTTCGCCATCGACGATAGTTCGATGCAATTAAAGCCCGGTCGACAAGACGTTTTCGGCTTTACCTACCGGGCGATGAAGAACACCGGATATGCTCTTTCGCCTTACAATGAAGCCGTAGGTGCGGTTGACAGCATGGCCTACCGCATTGCGGTTGTGCCTGACCGCCACCCTGCCATCAAAGTGGCTGAAGAGCGCGACAGCATCGCCGGGGCACAGGTCTTCTTCACCGGTGAAGTGCAAGACGACTACGGCTTTCGAATGCTCACGTTCAACTATGCATTCACCGCATCAGAACGGGCTGATCGGGCACTTAATACCTACACCACGGTGGTGCTGCCTGCTCCTGCGGGAGATTTCGATCGCTTTATGCACTTTTGGTCTTTGGAAGAGCTGCAACTTGTTCCTGGTGAACAAATTAGCTACTACTTTGAGGTCTTTGACAACGACGCAGTGAACGGCAGCAAGTCAACCCGCACCATGAGCATGACCCTCGCAGCACCGTCACGTGCTGAATTGAAAGAAGAGCTCACAAAGCAAAACGAAGACATCAAAGACAAGCTTGAAGAGAGTTTAGACGACGCGAAAAGCCTTCGCAAAGAACTCGATGAATTGCGCAAAGAACTCTTGCAAAAAGAAGAGCCTGGATGGCAAGAAAAGCAGAAGCTCGAGAAAATGATGCAGCAGCAAAAGCAGTTGCAAGAGAACCTTAACGCCATCCAAAAGCAAAACGAACAGAAGAATCAAAAGCAGAACCAGTTCGAGCAACAAAACGAACGCCTGCAAGAGAAGCAGCAACAACTGCAAGAACTCATGGAACAGGTCATGAGCGATGAGCTTCGCAAGCTTTACGACGAAATCGAAAAGCTGATGGAGGAAATGAACAAAGACATGCTGCAGCAAGAGCTCCAGCAAATGGAGCTCTCAACTGAAGACCTTGAAAAGGAACTCGATCGCGCGCTCGAACAGTTCAAACAACTGGAGTGGGAGCAGAAAATGACCGACACCATTGAAGAACTCAAAGAACTGGCAAAAGAGCAAGAAGAACTCTCGGAAAAAGCACAAGACCCGAATGCGGATGCCGCCAAGTTGAAAGAAGAACAGGAAATGCTGAACGAGAAATTCGACGAACTCCAAAAAGAGCTCGATGACATTGAAAAACTCAATGAAGAACTCGAGAACCCGAATGCAATGCCGGAAACCGAACAACAAGAGCAGAGCATTGAGCAGGAAATGCAAAAAAGTTCGGATGAGCTAAGCAAGAGCAAACCGAAGAAGGCCTCACAAAACCAGAAGAATGCTTCTGACAAGATGAAAGACATGGCCGACCAAATGGAACAAATGATGGCCCAAGACAGTGCGGAACAAGCCCAGGAAGACATGGAAGCCCTTCGCCAGCTCTTAGAGAACATCATTACGCTTTCATTTGACCAAGAAGAGCTCATGCAAGACTTTACCGCAGTTGATAAGAACGACCCAAAATTTGTGAGCTACGGTCAGGTTCAACGCAAGCTGAAAGACGATGCGCGCATGGTTGAAGACTCGCTTTTGGCGTTGAGCAAGCGCGTGATTCAAATCCAATCGATTGTGAACCGTGAAATCGGTTTGGTCAACCACCACATGGGCATGGCCATTGAAGACATTGGCGAGCGGCGCACCCAAAACATGACCATGAACCAGCAGTTCGTGATGACCTCTTTCAACAACTTGGCGTTGCTACTTGACGAAGCATTGAAGCAGATGCAAGAACAACAGGCCAAAGACAAGAAGCCGGGCAGCGGTTCGTGCAACAATCCGGGTGGAAGCGGCGCCCCCAAACCCTCGGCAGGCGACATGAAGAAGATGCAAGACGCCCTCAGCAAGCAGCTTCAGCAGATGAAAGACCAGATGGGCAAAGACGGCAACAAAGGCAAAAGCAACGGTGGTCAGTCAATGAGCAAAGAATTGGCCCAAATGGCCGCCAGACAAGCCGCTATTCGCAAAATGATGGACGAGCTGAGCCAAGACCTCAACAAAGACGGTTCAGGCGCCGGAAACGAGCTTAAAGAGATTTCGAAAGAAATGGAAAAGCTTGAGGAAGACATCGTCAACAAGCGCATCAATCAGGAATCGATTGAGCGTCAGCAAGATATACTCATTCGATTGCTCAAAGCTGAAGAAGCTGAACGTACGCGCGACCAAGACGAACGCCGCAAATCGCAAAGTGGCAACCAAGGCTTGCGCAGCAATCCTCCCGGATTGGAAGAGTACTTGCGCCAGAAAGAAAAGGAAACGGAGCTGTTACGAACAATCCCTCCTTCATTAAAGCCGTATTACCGCGAACGCGTCAATGATTATTTTAATAATTTAGATCGCTAAATCCAGACACCGCATGGTCAGTCACCAGACAGGCAACGAAGTGCGTTTCGCTTCAAAGACCGAGAACATCGCTATTGTGGAAAAGCTCATCGACGAGGTGTGCGAGAACTTCCAAATTTCGGAAGACCATTATGGCAACATTTTGATTTCGTTGACCGAGGCGGTAAACAACGCCATCGTTCATGGGAACCGTCTTGACCCTGCCAAGGAAGTGGTTGTGAAATACGCTGCCGACGGTAAAACCCTGCGCTTTTTCATTGAAGATGAAGGCCCGGGGTTTGACTACGACAATCTTCCCGACCCAACCTCTCCCGAGAACCGGGAGAAGCCGAATGGGCGTGGCGTGTTTCTGATGCGCAACCTGGCTGACAGCTGTGCATTTCATGACGATGGCCGTTTGGTTGAGCTGGGCTTTGAAGCATTGAACTGATATGCCCATTAGCTTCCATTCGGAAGACGTTTCTTTCCTTCCCAAAAAACGCCGTGCACTGCGGCACTGGATTGAACACTGCATCGTCAGCGAGGGATGCACCGCCGGTGATATCGCCTATATTTTTTGTTCGGATGAGCACCTGCTTGAGATGAACCGCGAGCACCTGAAGCACGACTATTACACCGATATTATCACCTTTGATTACAGCGACGGCAAGCGCTTGTCGGGCGACTTGTTCATCAGCATTGACCGGGTACGTGACAACGCAAAAACACTTCGCATCTCTTTTCCGGATGAACTTCATCGGGTGATGATACATGGCGTGCTCCACCTCGCCGGTCACGGAGACAAGACAAAGGCCGATGCCGCCAACATGCGCATTCTGGAAGAAAGCTGCCTAACTTTGCGGCAGTTCTGAACCATTTGTTTCACGTGGAACACCATTTACTATGCTACAAGCGTACGATGTTATCGTAGTTGGTGGCGGTCATGCCGGCAACGAAGCTGCCGCAGCTGCTGCCAATATGGGCGCCTCTGTGCTGATGATTACCATGAACATGGGCGTCATCGGTCAAATGAGCTGCAACCCCGCAATGGGAGGCATTGCCAAAGGCCAAATTGTGCGGGAGATAGACGCCATGGGCGGCTACAGCGGACTCGTATCCGATGCTTCAGCCATACAATTCCGTATGCTTAACCGATCCAAAGGTCCGGCAATGTGGAGTCCGCGTACGCAAAACGACCGCAATCTCTTCGCCACAGAATGGCGCTTGCGTCTCGAACGCACGCCAAATGTCGACTTCTGGCAAGACACCGTTACCGAGATTATCGTCGATCATGGGCGCTGTGCAGGGGTCGTCACCTCCATGGGCATCGCTATACATGCAAAGGCCGTTGTACTTACCAATGGCACTTTCTTGAACGGCATCATTCACCTGGGCGAGAAACAATTTGGAGGAGGACGTGCAGGCGAGCGCGCAGCTACCGGTATTACAGCACAACTCGTTTCGCTTGGCTTTGAAGCTGGCCGGATGAAAACCGGAACTCCACCCCGCGTTGACGGACGTTCACTCGACTACAGCAAAATGGAGATCCAGCCGGGCGATGACAACCCCGGTACCTTTAGCTATCTGCGCCAACATATTCTCACGAAGCAGTTGCCTTGCCACATCACGTACACGAACGCTACCGTGCACGACCTGTTGCGTGAAGGCTTCGATCGAAGCCCCATGTTCAATGGCAGAATTCGCGGTTTGGGACCACGCTACTGTCCGTCAATTGAAGACAAAATCGATCGCTTTTCTGACAAAGACCGGCACCAGGTTTTTGTTGAACCGGAAGGATGGGATACCATCGAAGTGTATGTGAACGGGTTTAGCACGTCGCTTCCTGAAGATGTACAGATCAAGGCCATGTGCCAAATTCCTGGATTTGAAAACGCGAAGATGTTCCGTCCGGGTTACGCTGTTGAATACGACTACTTCCCTCCCACTCAACTCCGACACACACTTGAAACAAAACTCGTCGATGGGCTCTATTTCGCCGGTCAAATCAACGGCACCACAGGGTATGAAGAAGCTGCATGTCAGGGTCTAATGGCCGGCATCAACGCTGCTCGATTGATCCGTGACGAAGTACCGCTCGTACTTCAGCGCAGCGAAGCTTACATTGGAGTTTTGATCGATGATTTGGTCACAAAAGGCACCGACGAGCCCTACCGCATGTTTACATCGCGCGCAGAGTACCGTATTCTTCTGCGGCAAGACAACGCAGATGAACGCCTCACACCGCTTGCCCATTCCATTGGTTTGGCTAGCGATGAACGACTTCGTTTACTTGAAACGAAACGTGACTCGGTAACCACGCTTCGCAAATTTCTTGATGACACAAGTGTTGAGCCCGACGGTATCAATCCACTTCTTGAGGCAATCGACAGCTCACCTATTCGCCAGAAAGTGAAGCTGTCGAGCGTAATCACGCGGCCCCATGTTGATCTCGAGCTTCTTGTGAGTGCTTCTCCGGAGCTGAGCGCATACATTGCTGACCCTCGTTTTGATGAGATTGTTCGTGAAAGCGCACAGGTACTTCTGAAGTACGAAGGCTACATCAACAAAGAGCAAGAAATGGCCGACAAGCTAAGCCGACTTGAACACATTACCTTGCCCAACGACCTCGAATACGAGCGACTCACATCCATGAGCACTGAAGCGCGTCAGAAACTCCAGTCCATCCGTCCAACAACGATCGGACAAGCCTCACGCGTGTCAGGAGTGTCTCCGGCCGACATTGCCGTTCTTTTGATCTACCTCGGACGCTAATGTTCCACGTGGAACACACATCCACCCAAAAACAAGCCCATAAACACGTCAGACATGCTATCTGGGAGTGTACCCCTCGCGGGATGAGAACGTCTGAAAAAACCGCCTTTCCCGTAGCCGTCCTTCAATTATCTGATTCACAATCGTTTAGGAGAGTTAACACCCATTTATCGGCCAACGTTCTGCGGTAACACCAGGCACACATCCATCCAACACAAAAACCTACCTTTGCGGCACAAATTTTGAAACCATGCGTTCAACACCCATCGACATGAACGCCGTTCTTACCGAACTCGGTATCTCGGCAACCAATCACGGTGTATCAACCGGACAAAACTTCTTCGGCAACGGAGCCAGCCTCACCTCATCTACCCCAGTTGACGGAAGCACCATTGCCAGCTGCTCCACTGCGACCGCAGCTGATTACGCGAAGGTCATTGACGCCGCCATGAAGGCCCAAGCCGAATGGCGCAATGTACCTACACCGAAACGCGGTGAAATTGTACGTCAATTCGGAGATGCACTCCGCCGTAAGAAAGCCGCTCTTGGAGCACTCGTCAGCTACGAAATGGGCAAGTCGTACCAAGAAGGTCTCGGCGAGGTGCAAGAAATGATTGACATCTGCGATTTCGCAGTAGGACTTTCTCGCCAACTCTACGGACTTACCATGCACTCTGAACGTCCGGGTCACCGCATGTACGAGCAATGGCATCCACTTGGGATCGTGGGCATCATCAGTGCGTTCAACTTCCCTGTTGCTGTATGGGCATGGAATACAGCCCTCGCGTGGGTCTGCGGCGACGTATGTGTATGGAAACCCTCAGAGAAAGCACCACTGTGCAGCATCGCCTGTCAGCACATTTGGAACGAAGTGGCCGCTGCAAATGACCTTCCTGAAGGCATTTCATGCATTGTCAACGGCGACTACAAAGTAGGCGAACTCATGACTTCGGATGTGCGCATACCGCTTGTAAGCGCCACCGGATCAATCCGTATGGGCAAACTTGTAGGCAAGGCTGTCGCTGAGCGCCTTGGCCGCTCGCTCCTTGAATTGGGTGGAAACAACGCGGTTATTATTACACCGAACGCCGATTTGAAGATGATTCTTCCGGCTTTAGTATTCGGCGCAGTTGGAACGGCCGGCCAACGTTGCACATCAACACGCCGACTTATCGTTCACGAGAGCATTCTGAACAATGTCATTGATGTCTTGACCAAAGCCTACACCCAACTTCGCATTGGCAATCCACTGGATGAAAAGAACCATGTAGGTCCTCTCATCGACAAAGACGCTGTAAACGCTTACCTCTCTGCCATCGACCAAGTGAAGGCCGCCGGTGGTGAAGTACTAACCGACTACGGCGTATTGGAAGGTGCCGGATACGAATCAGGATGCTACGTTAAGCCGGCCATTGTGAAGGCCGAAAATCACTTCCACATCGTACAAGAAGAAACCTTTGCGCCAATTCTATACGTCATGTCGTATTCAACCATTGATGAAGCCATTCAGCTCCAAAACGGGGTTAAGCAAGGCTTGTCATCGGCCATCATGACCGCCGACCTTCGCGAAGCCGAACAGTTTCTTTCAGTTAATGGGTCGGATTGCGGTATCGCCAATGTCAACATCGGTACTTCAGGTGCAGAAATTGGCGGCGCCTTCGGCGGAGAAAAAGAAACCGGTGGAGGCCGTGAATCTGGATCCGATTCATGGAAAGCCTACATGCGCCGTCAAACGAACACCATCAACTACAGCAATCAGCTTCCCTTGGCTCAAGGAATTAAGTTCGATTTCTGACCATCAATTAAAATCCTACAATGCCGGTAGACTAATCTACCGGCATTTTCTTTTGATTCTTATCTTCACCGCATGAGAATGCTTTTTTCTGCGGCGCTTGCTTGTCTACTTGCCTGCGGCCCAACCAAACCCGACACGAAAACAAACCCATCACCACTGCCCGGTGTATGGCAATTCTCCTACAGTCTTGGTGCCGTCGACCACATCCAAACGGTCGAAATCAATCCGCAGAACGAATACATTTTCTTCAACGCCACCGAGGCCATCACCTCTGAACGGGTAGAACATAGTGGTGATACTTTACGCATCCACATGCCCATCTATGGCACCTACCTCGACTTCACTGAACTGAGTGATACCAGCATGGTCGGACATTGGGTAAATCCTAGTCGGACAGACTACCGCGTACCCGTTCACGCTACACGCGGCACACGCGAACACCACTTACCGGCCCCTCCGGGGACAGACACCCTTACGTATGCTTGCACGTTCAGTGAAGGAACCGACGACGCCTACCCCGCTGAAGGCCTTTTTACGTTGAACGGATCGAACTTGTACGCAACCTTCCGCACTGAAACCGGAGACTACCGATTTCTTGAAGGAACACCCTCCAACGGCCGATGGAATTTCGGCTGTTTCGACGGCAGCCACCTCTTTCAATTCACTGCTGAGGTAAAGGGCGATAGCATATCCGGCACCTTTTACAGCGGTACACACTGGTCAGAACCTTTCACGGGAATACGCACGCTTGGCAGTGTATTGCGTGATCCGTTCACCATTACTTACGTTGTCAACGATTCACTCATCCGACCAAAAATCATCAATGCAAACAGTGAAGTAAGCGCACTTTCTGCCGACTACTTCAACGGAAAAACGCACATCGTGCACATCCTTGGAACGTGGTGCCCGAATTGCCTTGATGAATCACGTTACCTGTTTGAATTGTCGAAGAAATACGGAGAAGACCAGCTGAGCATCACCGGCTTCGCATTCGAACGCAAAAGTGCCGATTCTCTGCGCATTGCGGGCATTGAACGGTACCGTGAGCAAACGGGCATCAACTACCCCATTTACCTATCGGGAGATGCGGCTAAAGGCCAAGCTTCAGAGATGTTCAACATGCTGAACAGCATTACAAGCTTTCCGACAACACTTATCATTGACAAGTACGGAAACATCGCGCTCGTGCATACCGGCTTCAATGGTCCGGGCACAGGCGCACACTACACCAGCTTTCGGCGACGGTTTGAAGCAGCGCTTGACTCGTTGGTAACGCTTCCTTAGTTCGCACCGTCGACAACTGGACGTCGGTCGCGGTTTGCAATTTCCCATGCGGTGTAAAACACCAACCGCGCAATGGTCTCCATTTTACCGTACATGATTTTGTCGGCATGGTCATTGGCCCCATGGTAGTCTTCGTGCACGCCACTGAAGTAAAAGATCACGGGAATGTTGTTCTTCGCGAAGTTGTAATGGTCACTGCGGTAGTAAAAACGGTTAGGGTCATCCTCGGCATTGAAGGTGTAATCAAGCGCCAGTTGCGTGTATTGCGCATTGGCCTCTTCGCTGATTGTGTGCAACTCAGAGCTGAGTCGGTCAGAACCAATCAGGTACACGTAATTTGAATCGGATGCATGGGCTTCATCTACACGGCCAATCATGTCGATGTTTAGGTTCGCCACGGTTTTGTCAAGCGGCCAAATCGGATGATCGGCGTACCATTCGCTGCCCAGCAAACCTTTTTCTTCGCCTGAAACGGTCATTAGCAGAACGCTCCTTCGCGGACCATTGCCTTCGTTCACCGCCTTTTGAAACACACGGGCCAACTCAAGCACGGTAGCTGTGCCACTTCCATCGTCATCGGCGCCGTTGAAAATGTCGTTCTCATCCATACCAATGTGATCGTAATGCGCGGTAATAACAAGCAGCTCTTGGGTTAACTCAGGATCTCGGCCACGGATGTAGCACAGCACATTTTCGCTTGATATGTGTTCCGTATCCATCCAAACTGCCAATGCATTGTCATCCTTAAATCGGCTCTTTTTCAAAGGTTTACCTGAGTTCAACCGCTTGCGGCAAAACTCTGCATTCTTCAACTTGGCAGAGGCAAGCAAGCGGTCAAATGCTTCCGGAGATGCAAAGAAGAACGGCAGCGGCTTTTCATCGTCTTCAGACAAACGATCAAGCTTCATTGACGGATTGCTCAACCAATACTTCACGCGACCGATGTACTGCTTGTACCCTGAGTTCACCATAACAACTGCCGCAGCGCCACGTGACTTGGCCAAATCGCGCTTCATACGCCAATCACTCGCCCATTCAGAGGGTTTCTCGGTGCCCGAGAGTAGCCATTTTCCATCAACGAAAGGTTCACCGTCAAGCATGAGTACGATCTTACCGTTTACATCGGTGTTATCGTAGTCAGAGTAAAGCTCAGTATGGATGCCGTAGCCTGCAAACACAACAGGAGCTTTCAAATTCCAGGTACCAAAGCCGGGAAAGAAAAAGAACTCATCGAGGTAATCGAGGGTTATTCCATTGATCTTAACACTGGCTTTCTGAATTTGCTCGGTTACGAGAGGAAACTCTTGAAAGTAGTCGCCATTTACTGCGGGCGGTACTCCGAGCTTCGAGAAGTGGTCGGCGATGTACCGGGCCGCTTTCTTTTGTCCTTCCTTGCCAGTTTCACGTCCTTCCAAACTGTCGTGTGCAAGAATGTAGAGATGCGTGCGAAGGTTATCGGCACTTATGTCATTGCCGTAACGCATACGCAAGCTATCTTGAGCTGTTGCGTTAAAGGTCAGAGTCAGCAGTACTGCTCCGAAAAGTGTACGAAGTTTCATACACATGCTATTTTTCCCACACGTCGTGCATGGCGCCCACCTTCGAATTCAGCATCGAAGTAGGCTTTCAGAATAGACTGAAGCTCTTCTGTACTCACAAATCGCGCCGGCAAGCAGCAAATGTTTGCATCGTTGTGCTGACGTGCCAATGAAGCAATCTCAGGTGTCCAACAAATTGCAGCGCGCACATCGGCATGCTTGTTTGCACTCATGGCCACGCCGTTGGCTGAGCCGCAAAGCAGCACACCCAACTGAACAGCACCACTCTCTACCGCCTCAGCAACCTTGTGGGCAAAATCAGGATAATCAACCGAATCAGCCGAATAGGTGCCCAAGTCGTTCACATCGTATCCGGTCTGTCTTAGCCATTCAACTGCAATCACCTTGGCATCGTAGCCCGCATGATCAGCACCAATTGCAACTTTCATACTCAACTCGTTTGCGCAAAGATGCGACTTTTCAGTGTTTGCACTTTATCCACACCCAAGGTTAGCAGTGTGTGAACAGTATGTGAACTGAGGTGTATAATTGGGCAAAAGAAAATTTTGAAATCACGCTGAATTGTCCTGATAACAAAGCTTACCAACAATCGGCATTTTGAGGTGCATCAATTTTCAGCGAAATATGAACGACTTTCAGACCTTTGTGAACACTGTCAATGCAACTAAACTTTCAGCACGCTTGGTTATACACGTATGTCTCAAAACTGCGTTAAATGACTGAAATCCAACAAAAACTCCCGTGAGTAAGCTGTTAAAAAGTCCTTACGCATGTCGATAACTCATAAAAGCAAACGAAGAAGCCGTAAATTTTACTCCAAATGAACAGACCTACTAAACACACTAACTCATTTTAAAGAAAAGGTGATTGATTAATTAAGGATGTTGAAAAAGCTTTTCGGGATATTCGTTTGTTTCGCCCTGGCGGGCGGATGGTCGTTCGCACAAAGCGATTCGGTGCAAGTCAATGTGGCCGCAGATCCTGATTTTGTCGCGTTTTTTTACCCCAACGGCGTAAAATCAAGCGAAGGGATATTGCGCGGCGGTCAGCCCATTGGGTATTGGAAAACCTACTACGAGAACGGCCAGCTCAAAACCGAAGGCAACCGCGTTGAGGGAGCCCTCGATGGCGAATGGAAGTTTTTCAGAGAAGATGGTACGCAAGAGCGGGTTATCACCTACAGCGAAGGTCTTCGCGATGGTGAAGAACGCGAGTTTTCAGCAAAAGGAAACCTCACAGCACGCATACCTTGGGCAGGCGACCAGCGAAACGGCGAAGCTGTATACTACTACGAAAACGGCAGCGTATACCGAAAGCTTAGTTTCAAAGACAACAAGGAGGAAGGCAAGGGTTTTGAGTATGCCGATGACGGACGCATCATCACCTTCTTGAATTACCGAAACGGTTTTTTGAGCTCCATCGAAAAGGTGAACCGCCTCAACAATTCGGGCAAACAAACCGGCTACTGGGTGAAGTTTTACCCAAACGGTAGAGTAGAGTGGGAAGGTTACTTTACCAACGGCTTGCGCAATGGCATCTTCAAATTTTTCAATAAACGAGGCGATCTTGACCGCATTGAAAAGTACCTCGCCGGTGAACTCGTCACCGATGCAGAAGAAACGGTCATGCTTGACATTCGAAAAGAGTACTACCCCGATGGCAGCCTAAAGCTCGTTGGCAGTTACCGCGAAGGCAGTAAACAAGGCGTTTTTAGAGAATACAACGGCGAAGGCACCATCATCAACAGCTACCTCTACGAGAACAACGTGAAGGTAGGAGAGGGTGTGATTGACCCCGAGGGCCGCGAACAAGGGCAATGGAAACTGTTTTACCCCACCGGTGAAGTCTTCGCTGAAGGCGAGTTTCTCGACGGTGAACGCATAGGGAAGTGGACGTTTTTCTTCCAAGATGGAAAGAAAAGCCAAAAAGGAGAGTACCGCAACGGTCAACCCCATGGCAACTGGACCTGGTACCACGCCGACGGTACTGTGAAAAAAGACGAGAACTACCGCAAAGGCAAACCTGACGGAGAGTTTGTTGAGTACAGTGTTAACGGAGAAGTCATTCTTCAAGGCGCGTACATCGATGGATACCGCAACGGTAAATGGTTCTACCACGTGAATGACCACAAAGAAGAGGGCGAATACATTGATGGAGAACGCACCGGCGAATGGCTTTACAGCTATGACAATGGCAAGCGATTTTTTACCGGTGAATACCTCAATGGTGTGCCCATCGGAAAACATCGTTACTTTTACTACGACGGACAGGTTAAACTCGAAGGGAAGTACGAAGGTGGTGCCCGTGAAGGCGACTGGAAATACTACAACGAAGACGGCACCCTGGCCATCACAATCAAGTACAAAGGCGGCGAAAAAGTGCGCATCGATGGCACCAAAGTACCCGTTGATTTTGAAGACCCTTAAGCACGCCGCCTCTCCCGGCGCTTCGTATGAGCGATGAAAAATCCATAAGCAGCGCCGATGTGGTGAATCTGTTTGCCTACAATGTTGCAGGCATCTACGAATCAACCCCTGAAGGACGATTGCTTCAGTTCAACCAAGCATTTGCTGAAATACTTGGGTACGATACTGTTGAATTGGCCAACATTGACGGTGCTGCGCTCTACTACGACCCCACTGACCGCGATAGCTTTGTTAAAGAGATTTCAGCCAAGCGAAACCTTCGTAACCGCGAGGTGCGCTACGTGCGCAAAGACGGTAGTTTGGCTTGGTGCATCGAAAGTGCGTTTCTCACTAACCGCAATGGGGAGTCAGTCATCGTAGGTACACTCACTGACATTACCGAACAAAAACGCACCGAACAACGCTTTCAGGCCCTTTTTTACGCCTCCGGAGATGCCATTTTTATTTTGGAGGATGGACGAATCGTTCAAGCCAATAAACGCTGCTGCGACATCTTCGGATACTCATCATCAGACCTTCAAGGGCGCTTGGTGCATGAAAAGAACAACGGCCTTTTCCATTTCACCGATGCACAACGTTACTTAATACGCGATTGGCTTACACAAGAATGTACCGATGTCAAACGCATCTCTGCACTGTCGCAGCGGAAGGATGGTTCACAGTTCCACTCTGAAATCACGCTGACCCACTTCAACGCTGACAGTTGCCGGCAACATCAGCTGATTGTTCGCGACATTTCTGAACGCGTGCTCCATGAAGAGGCCTTGCGCGAAAGCGAAGCGCGCTTCAAGCTTCTCAGCGACATTGCCATTGAAGGCATCGTGTTCACTGTAAACGACCAAATACGCGACTGCAATACCCAATTTGTAAATCTGCTAGGGTACTCGAAGCCCGAAGAACTTTTGGGCAAGCAAATGGCCGATCTCATCAACGAAATCGACTTTCGGCGCTTGAAGCAAGTGCTCGACATTCGAGGGTATAACCGTACCGAGATTAGGGCTGAACGACGCGATGGCCAATTGCTCTTTCTTGAGGCCACCGGCAGCCGAATTGAGTACCGCCATGAGGTAGTAACCGCGTACTTGTTCTACAACATCACCCAACGCAAGAAAACAGAGCAAGCCCTCGAACAGTCAACCGAACGCTTCAAATCACTCGTTGAACACTCCCCCAACGGCATTTTCATTCTGACCGATGGAAGGGTGCGCTACGTCAATCAAAGTGGCCTGCAGCTACTGCAGTACGACGATGAAGACGACATTTACGATGACAGCTTCGTTGATTTTTTTCACGCTGAAGAGCAAGCAAAACTGCGCGACAACCTACGCCGAGTTCGCGACGGTGAAGAAATTGAACAGCAAGAATTTAAGGTAATCACCAGTATGAGCGAGCAAGTGCAGGTTGGGGTGGTTACAACGTTGACGGTGTACGACGGTAGGCCATCCATCCAAGTGACCTTAAACAACCTCAATACCCAGCTTAAGCTCGTTCAAGAAACACTGCGTGCCCAATTGGCTGAGGAGATCAATGTCGTCCTCAAAAAAGAAATCGAAGAACACAAAAACACCCAGAAGAAGCTTAGGCAGGCCGAGAATTTCACGCGCAACATCATTCAGTCATCGATTGATATGATTTTGGCGATGGACAAGGAGAACCGCATTACCGAGTTCAACTTGGCCGCTCAAAAACAGTTTGGGTACAGTCCGAAGCAGATTGAAGGCAAACCCGGTCGTCGAATCTTTGCCGATGAAAAAGAATTCAACCGGGTTCAAGAAAGTATTCGTTTGACCGGAACCTATACCGGTGAAGTGGTGAACAAAACCCGCCAAGGAAAACTGTTTACCAGTTTCTTATCAGCGAGCGTGATTCGAAACGATGACGGCGAACCCATTGGTTCAATGGGCGTTTCACGCGACATTACCGAGATTAAAAAAGCCGAACAGGAGCTGCGTGAAAGCGAAGAACGCTACCGCGATTTGTTTGAAAATGCCACTGACTTCATTTTCTCAGTAGATATGAAAGGCAATTTCATTTACGCCAACCGATCGTTCTGTGAAACCATGGGCTATACCGATGACGAACTGAAGAAACTCAGCTTGATTGATGTGGTGGCCGGCCTCAACAGCGCTTCTGACGTACTGACCCATTTCGCTGGAATTACCCAAGAGCTTGAATTTCGCAGCAAATCGGGCAAGAAAATTAGCGTGTTCGGCGACAGCAGCGTGCGAAAAACAGGCAATAAACCCGTGTACTTACGGGCCATCTACCGTGATATTACGGAGTTGCGCCGACAAGAGCAAATGGCCACCGAACAATCGGCCAAGCTTGAATCGGTGTTCAACTCAACCGAGAACCTAATGATGTGGACGATGAACCTCTCCGGTGAGCTCACATCGTTCAACAACAACTTCAGCCGTTGGTTGGAAAATGATTTTGGCTACAAACCCTCAACCGGTGAAGACATCATCGTGAAAATGGGTGCCGTGGTCAATGCCGATGCCTACCAAGGTCAATTGGATACCATTACCAAAGCATTCAGCGGCCAACCAAGGCAGTTTGAGTTGCCGTTGCGCACCATCTCAGGCCATTCGCAATGGTTTCAGGTGTTTGTCAATCCGGTCCGCGTGGGTGATAAAATGGAAGAAGTGAGCTGCCTCGCCTACGACATCACCGACCGAAAAGAGATTGACCGCCGCATTCTCGCATCCCTCAAAGAGAAAGAAGTCCTCTTGCAAGAAGTGCACCACCGTGTAAAAAACAACCTGCAGGTCATCAGCAGCATTCTCAATCTGCAATCGTCGTTTGTGAGCGATGAAAACGTGCTTGAAGTGCTGAAAGAAAGCCAAAGCCGCATCAAAACCATGAGCTACATTCACGAAAAGCTCTATCAAACGGCTGACTTTTCGTCAATCGAGTTCACCGATTACATCACCTCGTTGTCGCGCAATCTCGTGCAATCGTATGCACCTGGCGACGCACGCATAAAGCTCGACCTCGACTTTGACGACATTTACCTCGGGCTTGATCAGGCCATTCCGTGCGGCTTGATTGTGAACGAATTGGTGAGCAACGCCCTGAAATATGCGTTCCGTGGCCGCAACGAAGGCACCTTGTGCATCGGTCTCAAGCAAATTGAAGAGCGCATTGAACTGCGCATCGATGACAATGGCGTCGGCTTGCCCGAAGGCTTCAAGTACGAAAACTCTGAATCGCTTGGCATTTACCTCGTTTACGCCCTCGTTGAGCAGCTTGACGCAACCATCGACGTTGATTCGAGCAGCGAGAAGGGCACCTGTTTTACCATCCGATTTGATAAAATCGATACCGGCAATTGATGCCGCATTCACTACTTTTGACCACCCCCTAACCGATACATCATGTCAATCAACATACTTGTAACCGAAGACGAAAGCATCGTCAGAAAAGACATTGAGCGCAGCCTGAAAAAGTTGGGCTACAACGTGGTGGGCTCGGCCGATACCGGCGAAAAAGCCATCGAACTGGCCCTTAAACTCAAGCCCGATATTGCGCTGATGGACATTATGCTCAAGGGAGAGCTCACGGGCATTGATGCCGCCGAGCGCATCAAAGAGCAAATCGATATTCCGATTATTTTCTTGACCGCCTATGCGGATGAGGGAACACTTGCTAAGGCGAAGGTTACCGAGCCACACGGGTACATTCTCAAGCCGTTCAAAGAAATCGACATTCACACGTCGATCGAAATGGCCATTCACAAGCACAAGAAGGAGCGCGAATTGAAAATCGAGGCCGATCTTCTGCGCAGCTTAACCCGTCACAAAGACAATGCCCAGTACCTCTTCGTGAAGCACCAGTCGCAGCTCGTGAAGCTCGAGGTGGCCGATGTGTTGTACGTTGAAGCGCTGAAAGACTATGTGATCGTGAAAACCGTGGGGGAGGAGTACACCATCCACAGCACGATGAAAGACATTGAGAAGAAGCTTCCACTTGCGCACTTTATGCGCATTCATCGTTCGTACATCATCAACACCGATAAAATCAAGGCCATTGCCTCAAACGGACTCATACTTGACCACGTCGAGAAAGAGATTCCCATCGGTGGCAGCTACAAAGATGCTTTGGGTGAGCGAATCAACCTCTTGTGAGCCGAAAGGAAAACAGCCAAACCGCACAGGTTTTTGGTGAGAAGTACCAAACGGCGCCAACCATGGAACGAACTCATACCCACAACCCACATTCAATAACCGTTGTGCTTCGACTGTTGCTGGTATTGGCGGCCATCGGCTCATTGGCCTCCGGTTTCGCGCAAAACATTTACATCTACCGACCAAATAAAGTGGGCGGCGCAGCCTTGAACGTAAAGGTGTCAATCAACGGGCTTGACCATTTTGCGCTTTACGAGAAAAACGGGTTGAAGCTGGAAGCGTACGAAAAGCGCACCATAGAGCTCTACACTGCTGTGGAAGTATTCTCAGGGGTAAACGAATGGATCAGTACCGACGCGTTCGAAGTGGCTGAAGGCAGTGATTTGTACATTGAGGTAGTGCCAACCCTATCGAACGTAAGTGTGCGTGTGGTGGCGAATGCGTCTGTAAACCGGCTCGAGTTCAGCACATGGAAGTACCCTGAGTTTGAGCAACATTTTCGTCCGCGCATTGTAAATCAAGTAGTTAAAAAGGCAGAAGAACCGCAAGGCACGAGCGCGCAAGGAAGCGAACCAACTTCAGATCGGGTTCGCGTGCGCGTTGCTGAAAACATGCCAGCGATTGGCACCGTCGCCGTTGTTGGAAAACCTTCTGAAATGTGCGATGGTAGCATAAACGATGGCCGTGAACTGGCCGAATTCACCGCGGCAGAGTTAATTGGTGTGTACACCGTTTTAGAAAACCGGCACCTAACGGCATCTACCCCGCAGGTTGACGATAGCTGGCTCGTTGAAGCGGGCTGTACCACCGGTGCACAAGCGGTTGTTGTAGCATCGTACGGCTGTTTGCAAGGTCAAACGCGCATCCAGTTAAAACTGGTTGACTGCGCTACGGCTGAAAGCTACTGGAGCGCAACGGGCATCGGCGCATCAGAGCTTGAATTGCTTGACGCCGTGATCGATAGCTTGCAAGATCAATAGCGCTCTCGACCCTCCCGACTGCGTCGGGATGCTCCAACCGACCGAGCTACAACAAAAAAGCACCGCGTTTTGCAGTGCTTTAGCTCCCCCGGTTGGACTTGAACCAACGACCCTCTGATTAACAGTCAGATGCTCTAACCGACTGAGCTACAGGGGAATTTTTGCCCCGTTTCTGAAACGGGCTGCAATATTACATCAATCTTCGGTACAAAGCAATATATTTGCCGAAATTTTTTCGCTTATGAGCCTCGTAGCCGTGGGTACCGTCGCATTTGACGCCATCGAAACCCCCTTTGGAAAAGCCGACAAAGTTGTTGGTGGTGCAGCAACCTACATAACCCTTGCCGCTTCGTACTTTGTGAAGCAATCGCACCTTGTATCGGTGGTGGGTGAAGACTTTCCGACTGAATTTCTCAAAGGAATGGCCGAGCGCGGCATTCAGCAAGAAGGCCTCCAAATCAAAGCCGGCGAGAAATCGTTCTTCTGGGCCGGAAAGTACCACTACGACCTCAACACCCGTGACACCTTGGCGACCGAACTGAACGTCCTTGCTGACTTTAAGCCGGTGGTTCCTGAAGAGGCCCGAAACGAGAAGTTCCTCATGTTGGGAAACCTTGATCCATCCATCCAATTGTCTGTCCTTGAGCAAATGGAAGAACGTCCGAAACTGGTGGTACTCGATACCATGAATTTTTGGATGGACGTCGCCATGGATCAATTGGCGAAGATCATAGCCCAGGTAGACGTACTCACCATCAACGACGAAGAAGCCCGTCAACTGACCAAGCAACACTCGTTGGTTAAAGCAGCGCAAATGATTCTCGATATGGGGCCCAAGTACCTCATTATCAAGAAAGGAGAACACGGCGCATTGCTTTTTGACCGCGAGCAAGTGTTTTTTGCCCCTGCGTTGCCGCTTGAAGATGTGGTTGACCCAACAGGAGCCGGCGACACCTTTGCCGGTGGCTTTATTGGTTACCTCGCACGCACCGGTAACATCACCTTCCCGAATTTGAAGCGCGCGGTAATCATTGGTTCTGCAATGGCGTCATTTACGTGCGAAGCCTTTGGTCCCGAGCGCCTGCTTCACCTGACCACAGAAGAAATTGATGCACGCATTCAGAAGTTTGTTGACCTCGTTGATTTTGACATTCTTTTGATCGACTGATCACTCTTCGAGTATAAGGTACTCGAGTGGGTTCACGGCAACCCCTTTTTTCCAGAGTTCAAAGTGCAAATGCGGCCCGTCGCTGTGGTCACCGGTGTTGCCGATTATGGCGATGGTTTCGCCAGCCCGCACCCGTTCACCGGTTGATTTCAAAAGTGCTGAGTTGTGCTTGTAGACTGAAATCAGGTTGCTTTCATGTTGCAGGGCAATCACATGTCCGCCTTCGGCAGTGAATGACGATAAGATAACCGTGCCTGCCGCAGTCGCTCGAATCGCCGAATTGGCCGGTGCCACCAAGTCGATTCCATAGTGGTTGTTGTCAGCATCGAAACCAGAACTAATCGACCCCTCAACCGGCTTGAAAAGCAAACCCCGCGACGAACGCGTTTCAACTTGTCCGGAAGGACCAACCCTCAAAACAAAGCGGTCTTCTTCTTCAACCCTAGCGCGCAAAAGCGAATCTTCTGCTGACAACGAAAAAATGAGGTTGCGGCTACTTTGTTGATTTTGAAGCGCCCGAAGGCTATCGCTCGGAACTCCTCCCGTGAGAATGGTGCGAAGCGTTTCGAGGTAGCGCTCTTGGGTTTCAAGCTCTGCCTTAAGAGAATCAACCACCACACGAGCGCGGTATGCATCGCGGCGGTGTTGATCATCAACGTAACCCGGAACGATGTATTCCCGCAAAGGCGTAAGCGCCGTAATGGCATAACTAAAGATGCCGACCACCAAAATGAAACCCGCCAAAAGCAGAATCACGTTGAGCGGCGTGAGCAGTATCGAAAATAGCTCTTCGTAGCTCGCCTCTTTCAAAAGTGAAAGGCGAAACTTGCGTCTGAGCCGGCGAATAATAGGACGTTTTTTCTTGCTCAATGGCGTACTGCTTGTATCTGCCCTGCAGGGGCATAAAAAAAACCGGAAAAATACAATATTTTTGCGCGTTTCCTGTTAAGGAAGAGCCCGAACCAAACAAAGGCAGCACCTTCATTTATGCGTAAGAACGCGTGGTTCATAAGTTTATTGGTCACCCTTGCGGTGGCTTCGTGCACAACCCGGAAAGACGGCTTTGCCTACCGCGTGTTTCACAATACCACCGCACGCTTTAATGGTTATTTCTATGCCCGGTTGGCCATGCAAGAAGCTGACCTAACCCTGAGCGCCGTTCATAAAGACGACTATGATGAAGTCCTCCCGCTTTTTGTTTACGGGGAGGAAAAGGATGCGGAGCAGATTTTTCCATTGATGGAACGCGCCATCGAAAAGAGTTCGCGCGTCATCGATCGTCACAAAATGGAGCCGATGGGCAGCTCCAAAAAGGCCCGTAAACGGCCTGAGATGAACAAGTGGATTGATGACAACTACCTGCTGATCGGCGTGGCCTACTTCTATAAACGCAATTATCCGAAAGCAGAGGAGATGTTCCTGTACGTGTCGCGCAAGTACAAGGAAGCCGATATGCAAGCGCTCTCCAACGCCTGGCTGACCCGAGTGTACATCCAACGTGAGCAGTTCGGTAAGGCCAAGGTGACCATCCAAAAGGCTGCGTCAATTAAAGACCTCGAAGACGATGTACGGGCTGAAGTGCATTTGGTATACGCTGATTTGCTCATCCGCGAAGCGAATTGGAAAGATGCAACAGAACAAATCGAGTACGCCCTTCGCTACATCAAACGCAAACGCGATAAGGCGCGACCCACTTTCGTTTTGGCGCAACTTCTGCAGCAGCAAAATAAGTCGCAAGAAGCCATCGCGATGTACAATGCAGTGCTCAAGCTGAAGCCTGAGTACGAAATGGAGTTCTACTCGAAAATCATGCAGGCCATGGCATTCGATCGTCGCGGAGGCAACTCTCAACGCATCAAAGAAGTACTCTTTAAGCTGCTTAAAGACGATAAAAACATCGAGTACAACGATGTGATTTTCTATGCCCTGGCTGAAATTGCCCTCGAAGAACAGCAACGCGACCTTACCTATGATTACCTTGAACAGTCAGTAGCCACGAGTGTCAGCAATCAAAAGCAAAAAATGAAGAGCTTCTTGCGCCTGGCTGACCTGAACTTTGAAGACAAAGACTACATGGCAGCGCAGATGTACTACGACAGCACGGCCTCCTTGATTGCTGAAGACCATCCGCGCTACGCTGAAGTAAAAAACAAGGCCGAAAGCCTTACCGAACTTGTATACCACCTCAACCTGATCGCCGATCGCGACAGTGTGCTTGCTATCTGCGATATGCCCGAAGAAGAGCGCATCGCTAAGCTTGAAGAGGTTCGTGAACAAATGGAGCGCGAACTGGAAGCAGCGCGGCGAGCGGCTGAACTTGCCGCGGCGAGTGGGCAAACGGTTGACGCAGGAACCGGTACGTTTTGGCCCTACAACAGTCAGTTGAAGCAGAGCGGACGACAGAACTTCCTCAATTATTGGGGTGACCGTAAGTTGGAAGACAACTGGCGTCGGAAGAACAAAGTGAACATGAACTTTGGTGATTCGGAGGAGGAACAGGAAACCACTGAAGAAGAAGAACTTGTTGAAGAGAGCTCAGGCGACGCCATCCCGTCGGTTGATGAGCTGTTGGCTTCGTTGCCTTGCAGTGATGAGGGCAGGGCCGGAGCATTGGATGCCGTTGCCAATGCGTACTTCCAATCGGGCGTTGTGTACAAAGAAAAACTCGACGACGTAGAAAACGCCATCGAACAGTGGGAGGTACTCGTGACCAAGTACGACAGCAGTGCATTCCACCCCACCTCGTTCTACTTGCTCTTTAGAACTTACCTGTTTAAAGAGTCGCAGGGCTACCAAAACCCCTTCTGTGGAACCTGCAATAGCCGCTATTGGGGCGACATTATTCTTGACCGTTACCCAGGAACAGAATGGGCTCTGCTTGTTGAGAATCCTGATTATCAAGATGTCGCAGAGGTGAAAAAGAAGGAGGAAAGCGCAGCCTATGAAATCGAGTTAAACCGCTACTACCAGCGCGACTACTTGAATGTGCTTCTGAATACCAAAGCAGTGATTGACAGTTTTCCTGACAACCACCTCATTTGCAAGTACAAGCTCTTGAACGCCCTTTCGATTGGCGCGATGGATGCCATGACCGGGCAGCGAGACAACCACATTCAGGCCCTTGAACGAGTGGTGAAAGAATGTCCGGGTAGCGAGGAAGCTAGTTTCGCGACCGAGCGCCTGAAGTACTTGAGGGGCGATGAAAAACCTGCCGAGCCGGAGGCCGACCCGAACGAAGTCGTTGAGCAAACCCCGGCAGAGTCTCCGTTCAGTTACAACGAATCAGCCCGCCATTACTTCATGGTTGTGCTGCCTTTGAAAGGAAGCGACGTGAACAATCTCAAAGCAAGTCTGTCTGATTTTTCAGCGAAGAACTTTCAAACTTTGGCGCTAAAAGTCTCAAGCAACCTTATTGACAGGGAGAACCAGGTAGTCTTGGTGAAAACGTTCAACCGCCTCGATGATGCGAAGCAGTATTACAACCTGTTCTCGTCGACCAGTGATTTGGAAACACTTCGCGCTTTGGGTTATCCTGCTTCGTTGATTTCGAAAGAGAATTACGTTACTTTGTTTAAGAACAAAGATCTCGAAGGGTACCAGAAATTCTTCGAGACGAATTATAAACCTTGAGCACATGTTCAACAACACCAAGAAAATGGCACGCACAACTGACAATAGCCTCGAGAACACCATCAACCGCATTGTTGAAGGCACACGATTTCAAGGCGAGATTGCATGTGACAGTAACATCCGCATTGACGGTCACTTCACCGGTGATATGGAAACAAAAGGCCGGGTAGTGATTGGTCCGCAAGGCGTTGTAGAAGGCACTGTGCGTTGCCAGAACTGTGAAGTTGAAGGCCGCTTGAAAGGAAAGGTTGCCGTAGAAGAATTGCTTTCGCTCAAAGCCAGCGCAACCGTTGAAGGTGAAGTGCATTACGGCAAGTTGAGCATCGAGGCAGGCGCTCAGTTGATGGGAACCGTTCACTTGGGCGGTAAAATAAAAGACATCAAGCAGCGTGAAACCGCCAAAACCCAACTCGCCGAACAAACGGCCTGATTCTTCCTTCCTTCGGTTTTCCGGAATGGCATTTACCATGGCCGCGGCAATTGGCCTCTGCGTATTCATAGGTTTCAAAGCTGACCAATGGTTTCAGAGCCGTATTCCAATAGGAATAACCCTCGGAGCCATCGTTGGAGTGGCCACCGGAATGTACATGGTGATTAAAGACCTCACACGAAAATGACGCCCGTCCGCTTTTTGCTCACAAACCTGCTTGTTCTGATTGCATTAACCGGTGCATACCTGCTGGTGATTCGTTCCACCGGTGTTGCCTACAACACCACCATTCCGGTCATCTTTGCCGCCTTCGCACTAATGAATCAGCTCTTCTTCAAGATGCTCATCAATGCCCATCGCAAAAGGCCGCAACTCTTCATAACCACGTTCTTGGGTGTCGTGGGCATAAAGCTCATGTCAGCCATCGTGTTTCTGCTCATCTACCTCGTTGCATTTAAGACCGACGATGTCGTGTACGTTGCCATATCGCTTTTTATGGCCTACGCGTCTTACACGATTTTATTGATTCGTACGGCCCTGAAGGCCACTTCGACGAATGGCTGACGATTTTTACCGAAAAAATAACCACCACACTTCTCGGGCTGAATTAAATGACTACTTTTGCGTCGATTTTTGAGAGAGGTTCAGAACTCATCGAAATGGGCAACGCGAAAGCATTTTTTTTACATCTTCCGGCACTTCGAACACTCGTCGCAGCCATTCTTTTGACCACATCTTTTGGCGCAGTTGCCTCAGAACCTGCGGGAACACACGAAGAAGAGAGCTTCAATGCAGGTGAGTACATCATTCACCACATTGCAGATGCCCACAGCATTCACCTGTTCGGAAAAGAATCAGAAGGCATTCCTGAAGTAAGCATTCCGCTTCCGGTTATTTTGTGGACGGATAACGGTCTCGCCGTGTTTATGTCGTCGGCATTCCATCACGACACCGAAGGCCGGGTGGTTGTTGAAGCAAACGGCCAACGTTTTGTGAACTACCACGAAAAGATTCTCTACGCCAACGATGCTCCCGACGAACACGGAAGCTACGCCAGCATCGACCACGAAACCCATAAGCCAACAGGTGCAGCACCCCTTGACTTTAGCATCACCAAAACGGTTTTTGGGATGTTGCTCATTATGGTACTGATGGTGTTCATCTTCATCAGCGTAGCCAAAGCCTACACACGCCGCGAAGGTCAAGCACCCACCGGTTTGCAGAACTTCTTGGAACCGTTGATCATCTTCATCCGTGATGAGGTGGCCGTTCCATCCATCGGGAAAAAGAAAGCCGATAAGTTCATGCCCTTCCTTTTGACCGTTTTCTTCTTTATTTGGATGTCGAACATGCTCGGTTTGATCCCGTTCATCGGTGGATTTAACGTTACGGGCACCATGGGCGTAACCTTGGTTCTCGCGCTCTTCGTGTTCATTATCACCAGCATCAACGGAAATAAGCATTACTGGGGTCACTTGTTCAACCCTCCCGGAGTTCCTGGAGGAATCAAGTTGATTCTCGTCCCCATTGAAATTCTCGGCATGTTCATCAAACCATCGGTTTTGATGATTCGTCTTACTGCGAACATTACCGCGGGCCACATCGCCATCTTGGCTTTTGTGAGCTTGATTTTAATATTCAATACACTGTTGGGTTCTGTGGCCGGCTATGGCATGGGCGTGTTCTCTACAGCGTTTATGATTTTCATGTTCTTCCTCGAATTGCTGGTGGCTTTCCTGCAAGCGTATGTATTTACGCTTCTGGCAGCACTGTACTTCGGAGACGCAACCCACGAAGCACATCATTAATCAACCCATAAACAATCAACAATGGAACTCCTTTTTGTTCTTCTCGACACTTTGATGAACGAGGGCCTTGCAGGTCTCGGCGCAGGTGCTGCTGTAATTGGTGCCGGTCTTGGCATCGGTCGTATCGGTGGTTCAGCTATGGACGCGATGGCTCGTCAGCCTGAAGCAATTGGCGACCTCCGCTCAAGCATGATCGTTGCTGCCGCACTCGTTGAAGGTGTTGCCCTTCTCGCAGTGATCGTTTGTCTGCTCGTACTTTTCGTCTAATCATTTCGGGTTTGCCCATTGGCAAGCCGTAATACCGTTTAGCAAATGGATGCGCTGCTCTCGCCGAGTCTCGGCACCATGGTATGGGCCACTCTGGCCTTCATCATTGTACTTATCCTTCTCCGTCGTTTCGCCTGGGGCCCAATCCTCAGTGGCCTGAAGCAACGTGAAGAAACCATCGCCAATGCCCTGAACGAGGCCGAAAAAGCTCGTCAAGACATCGCTGCGATGAAATCTGACAATGAGAAACTCCTTCAGGAGGCCCGTAACGAGCGCGACGTCATCCTCCGCGAAGCGCGCGAAATCAAAGATCAGATGATTGCTGAAGCCAAGGCGCAAGCAAAAGAAGACGCTGAAAAAATCGTTGCAGCAGCGCGCGAGGCGGTGAACAACGAAAAGCAAGCAGCGCTAACTGAGCTTACAAACCATGTCGCTACCTTGTCGCTTGACATTGCAGAGAAAGTGGTACGCAAGCATCTGTCTGACGACGCTAACCAAAAAGAGCTCGTACAAACACTGCTCAAGGAAACCGACCTCAATTGATTCGCTAAGCCATGAGGAATACAAAAGTCGCCTACCGCTACGCCAAATCCATCCTCCAACTCGCTGCAGAACGCAACGAGGGTGATCGGGTTGAAGCCGATTTCGGGGTAGTGCTCGACGCACTCAAGGCCAATCGCGAGCTCAGGGTCTTCCTAAAAAGCCCTGTTGTGAAAAGCGACGTGAAGGAGAAAACCCTCTTGGCGGTTTTCGGAAACCACGTGGGTGATCTCGTGAAAGCGTTTATCAAAATCCTCACAACAAAAGGCCGCGAAGCTCTGCTCCTCGAAATTGCAGAGTCGTACATCGAGCAAACCCG
The DNA here is from genome assembly GCA_036835325.1 of Flavobacteriales bacterium. Lineage (GTDB taxonomy): Bacteria > Bacteroidota > Bacteroidia > Flavobacteriales_D > Sanyastnellaceae > CAMCHP01. Next base: position 123,224 of record DAITMF010000001.1, on the reverse strand, counting down.
CATTCGCAAAGGCATCATGGCGGCCAAGGTCATCCTTGCAAGTCCGTTTGACGGAATTGACACCGCAGCCTTCAATGCACTCGTGAAAGCCATGAATGGCGGGGGTGAAGTGCGTATTACCGAAGAGGTTGACCCCGAGATCATCGGTGGCTTCATCCTCAAAGTCGAAGACAAAATGGTTGATGCTTCGGTGTCAGGACAGCTGAAGGCGCTCCGCCGCAATTACAGCAAGAACCTGTACGAAGCAGCAATATAATCGTGTTATTTCGTCCCGGTGATTCGGGACACAACAAAAGGCATCAATGGCTGATTTGAAACCCGCAGAAGTAACTGCAATCTTAAGGGAACAACTCTCCGGCTTTAAGTCTGAAGCCGAGCTCGAAGAAGTAGGCTCCGTACTCCAAGTGGGTGACGGCATTGCCCGTATCTACGGATTGTCAAACGTTGAGTCAGGTGAGCTGATTGAATTCGAAAACGGAGTTCAAGGCATCGTTCTGAACCTCGAAGAAGACAACGTTGGTGCGGTACTTCTCGGCCCGTCAGGTGAGCTCCGTGAAGGATCAAGCGTGAAACGTACCCGCCGCATCGCGTCGATTAAGGCAGGTGCAGGTATGTTGGGTCGCGTAGTGAACACACTCGGTGAGCCAATCGACGGCAAAGGCCCCATCACAGGCGATCTGTTTGAAATGCCACTGGAGCGCAAAGCGCCGGGCGTTATCTACCGTCAGCCGGTAAATGAGCCGCTTCAAACCGGTATCAAGGCCATCGACGCCATGATTCCGATTGGTCGTGGTCAACGTGAGCTTATCATCGGTGACCGCCAAACCGGTAAGTCAACCGTTGCCATTGACACCATCATCAACCAACGCGAGTTTTACGAGCGTGGTGAACCCGTATTCTGCATTTACGTCGCCATTGGCCAGAAAGGCTCTACAGTTGCACAAACTGTAAAAACCCTTGAAGACAACGGCGCTCTTCCATACACCGTGATCGTTGCAGCAACTGCTGCTGATCCGGCGCCTCTCCAATTCTACGCGCCATTTACCGGTGCAGCAATTGGTGAGTTCTTCCGCGACACAGGCAAGCCTGCGCTCGTGGTATACGATGATCTTTCAAAACAAGCAGTGGCTTACCGTGAGGTGTCGTTGCTCCTTCGCCGCCCTCCCGGCCGCGAGGCATACCCAGGTGACGTATTCTACCTCCACAGCCGCCTTCTTGAGCGCGCTGCAAAGGTGATCGCTACCGACGAAATTGCTGCCCAGATGAACGACCTTCCAGAGTCGCTCAGAGGACACGTGAAAGGCGGTGGTTCATTGACCGCACTGCCAATTATTGAAACCCAAGCGGGCGACGTTTCGGCATACATCCCAACCAACGTAATCTCAATTACCGACGGTCAGATCTTCCTCGAATCGTCACTCTTCTTGTCGGGTGTTCGTCCGGCGATCAACGTAGGTATCTCGGTATCACGCGTAGGTGGCTCGGCACAAATCAAGTCAATGAAGAAAGTGGCCGGTACCCTGAAGCTTGACCAAGCACAGTACCGCGAACTTGAAGCATTTGCGAAGTTCGGTTCTGACCTCGATGAGGCCACGAAAGCCGTACTCGGAAAGGGTGCTCGAAATGTGGAAATCCTCAAGCAGGCCCAGAACTCACCGATGACTGTAGAAGATCAAATCGCCATCATCTACCTAGGTACCAAAGGCCTCCTCAACAAGGTCCCGGTGAACAAAGTGAAAGTGTTTGAACGCGAATTCCTCGAATTCATGCGCGCAAAGCACCGTGACGTGCTCGATGGCCTCAAAGCCGGCAAGCTCACCGACGAAATCGAATCAACACTCCGTTCTGTAGCCGCTGACCTTTCAGCGAAATACGCATAAACATGGCAGGTGGACTGAAGGAAGTACGCAGCCGCATCGTTTCGGTACAATCGACCCGCCAAATTACTCAGGCGATGAAGATGGTGTCGGCCGCTAAACTACGCAGGGCACAAGATGCCATCACGCGTATGCGTCCGTACGCGGAGAAACTTCAGGAAATTCTCGCAAACGTAAGCGCAACGCTTGACGCAGGTGAAGGCGTTTACGCACAAGAACGCGAAGTCCGCAACGTGCTCATCGTAGCCGTTACCTCAAACCGCGGTTTGTGCGGGGGCTTCAACAACAACGTCCTCAAAGAAATTCGCCGGCAAATCCGCGAAGACTACGAAGGCGTTAACGTAAAGGTGCTCCCGCTCGGAAAAAAAGCCTTTGACCAGTTCAAGCAAACGACACACCACGTTGGCAACGACTTCGGAGCAACACCGTTCGATATCTTCGATCAGCTCACATTCGCCCGCACAGGAGCAATCGCTGACCAACTCATGAGCGAATTCGCCGGAGGTAAATTCGACAAAGTCGTTGTAGTCTACAACAGCTTCAAGAACGCAGCAATGCAAGAAGTACGGGCAGAACAAATGCTGCCCGTTGTAGCACCGAAAGGCGATGCAGCGCCTTCTGATTACATCTTTGAGCCAAACCGAGAAGAAATTCTTGAACGCATCATCCCAAACTCCATCCGTACCCAGCTCTTTAAGGCATTGCTTGACAGCTTCGCATCTGAACACGGCGCACGAATGACAGCGATGCACAAAGCAACCGATAACGCAACCGACTTGTTGAAAGAGCTCAAACTCACCTACAACAAGGCACGCCAAGCGGCAATCACCAACGAAATTTTGGAAATCGTAGGAGGTGCAGAAGCCCTCAACGGATAATTACGTGGACAATAGATGGAAAGCACTCCGGGAAACCGGGGTGCTTTTTGCTTTGTTGTATCTTCGTCCTATGGCCTTCCCGCGCGTAAACCTTACCCTGCGCACCCGCATCTACCTGTCGATGATCACCCTGCTCATCGTCACATTCGTCGTGTCAGGTGTCACGGCCTACATGAACTTCAAATCCCAAGAAGACGAATACAACGACCAACGCCTCCGCCGAAAAGAACAAGCGGTGCAAGAATCAATGTGGTATTACCTCAAGCAACTCGGAGGCACCCTCGACCCGTCCAACATACCGGCCTTGTTCGAAGATAAATTGGGTGAACTGTCTGACGTTCACCGGCTGCTCATCTCCATTTACAACCTCAACGGGGGGTTACTGATCAGTTCTGAACCCGAAACCCTCGATCAATTAGGCTTCGGAGGCACCCTCGATTACACCGTACTCAAACAACTTAGCACGGGCAACAGCAGGGCAGAACAAAAACAAGACGTTGATTACGGCACCTACGTTATGGCTTATTGGTACTTCACCGATGCAGACGGACGACCCTTGGCGATTACAAATGTGCGTTACGAGAAAGAAGATATCAACACCGACGAACTGCGCGACTTCCTCGTGCGCTTGACGCAAGTCTATGTGGTGCTGTTCATCGCGGCGAGTGCGCTGGCTTATTTTCTCAGCAATTACATCACCAGTTCGCTGCAAAAGATCGGTAGGCGCATGCAAACCGTTGACATATCAACCTCAAACACACCGATCGAATGGAAGGGCAAAGATGAAATCGGCACCCTCGTCGATGCCTACAACAGGATGCTCATGGAGGTGCGTCAATCAGCCAACCAACTTGCGCAACGCGAACGTGAAGGTGCATGGCGCGAAATGGCCAAACAGGTCGCGCATGAAATCAAGAACCCGCTAACGCCAATGAAATTGCGGGTTCAACACCTTGAACGCTCACTTTCGCCCGACGACCCGAACTTCACCAGCAAGCTGAACGCATTTAGCCGGTCAATGATTGAACAAATTCAGAGCTTGGCCACCATTGCCACAGAGTTCAGTGATTTTGCCAAAATGCCCCGCGCAAAGGCCGAACGCGTCGAACTCGTAGGGCTGTTGCGTGATGCTGTCGGGCTTTTCGACAACAACTCCTCCACCAAAGTTGTGTTCACACCACGCTGCAATGCCGCCGAGAGCGTTGTCTTCGCCGATCGTGAACAACTCCTTCGGGTGTTCAACAACCTCATCACAAACGCGCGCCAGGCGATTCCTGAAGAGCGAGAAGGGAAGGTCGAAGTAACCGTGAACCGACGTGGTGATCAGGTGCTGGTCGAAGTCATTGACAATGGCACCGGAATTCCCGAAGAAATGAGGGCGCAGATTTTCGTCCCAAATTTCACAACCAAATCAACAGGCACGGGCCTCGGCCTTGCGATCGTGCATAACATCGTTGAGCAAGCCGGCGGCTCGATTCACTTCGAAAGCGTGGTCAATGAAGGCAGCGTGTTCACTGTCGAATTGCCTTGTACAGCACCGGCCGACTCGGTGTAGCGTCGTTTTCAAACGGCGCAGTTTGCAAATTCAAGAGGTACAGGCCGTCCTCGATGCCGTCTTCAACGTAGATCAACTCTGTAATGGTTGCTCGCTTGCGCGGATGAGCAGGCCATCCCCAAAAAAGATGGTGTGCACGCAATTCGCCACCATCGACTTCCCGATCAACGCTGGGCAAATCAATGAGAAGGTGCTCAACCCCGAGAGAAACGATTTTTGAGGCCGCCTCTGCCAATAAGTAGGGCGGGTTGCTGTTAGAGTATGCACGGGTTGTTTTTGAGGCTGAATTAGGCGCCGTACGCAAAACAAGCGCCTCAGGAAGTTCATCGGGAAGGTCGCTTGCGCGGATGACACAGTCGCCGGCACGGCCATTGTCAAAATCTTCCATGAGGATAGCGGGCTCAACAGTCACCACTTGAGCAACAAACAGCCGTTGTTCGAGGGCGGCATTAACAGAGTAAACCTCGTGGGCAATGTGTCCAACACATTCGGTGTGCGTGCCATGCCCATGCGGATTGAAGCCGATGTTGCGAAAATTCACGCTTCCTCCTTCCGCAACGGCGCCTACAAAGCCATTCGCTCTCACAGGTTCAATCGATAGGGGCGGAACGTACCAAGCCGAAAGGCGGCCGTTTCCCGCGGCAAGTGGAATGGAAATGTCATGCGCCTCTGTGAGGTCACAAGCATACGATTGACCAAGGTACTCAAACTGCACTTTCATTGCATCGAAGATAGGAAGGCTACGCATCCCAAGCATAAAAAAAGAGGCCCCCTTTCGGAGGCCTCTGCAGAATCAATTTTACAGGATGCCTGTTAGTTGCAACCCATGGCTCCAAAGCCTGGAACCAAGTCGAATTCGAGTTCTTCTTCATCTTCGATTGAATCGAGGAGTTCAAAGAAACCGAGGTACTCACCGGTGAAGCTGATTTCACCACCGCTAACGTTAAGTTCGCCGTTGGCAGAGAAATACAGGTTGAAGTCTACGAAATCGATTACGTATGAAAAGCCTTGACCGGCCAAATCATCAACGTCGGTATCGAGGTCTTCAATCCAGTTCAAGATGTCGTAGCTACCTTGTGCTTCGTTGTCATAAACAACGTACATGGCCAAGCCTTGGAAGAAGTCATTAAAGTCTGAGTCTTCGTCAACAGCGCCATCAACAAGGGCTTCGAAATCGCCGGCAATGCCCAGTACCAATGAAACTCCTGTGAAGTCGCCGCCGTAATCGAACAAGTCGAGGCCAATCGCTTCACTTGAAGCCGATACACAGAAGGTGTAGGTGATGTCGAGAGCAGTGCTACCCGCAACCACGGTACCTCCTGAAGAGTTACCTCCAAATGCAGCAGCAGAAAGAATCAAGATACCACCTCCTTCTTCGTAAGGGACGAACTGAGTTCCTGTAGAGCTGGAGAAATTCCAACCTTCATTGGGAGTTGCAAAACTAAACTCACGGCTTCCGGGATTCAAGACAACGACTTGATCGAGCTTTTCATTGTACACACCGATATCGGGCATGCGTTCAATGAGCGACTCCATGAATTCCTTTGCCTTTTCTTTGCGGTTTACTTCGGGGCCCGGGCCAGCGTAGCCGGCTTGTTTAGAGCACGAGTTCAACGTGATGGCTCCGAGGGCCAAAGAGCCCGCAGTGAGGATTGAGAGGAAGCGTGTAGTTTTCATAACAAATTAGTTAAACAGGTATCCGAGACGGATGCGGCCGTTAACGGTCGGACCAAACGCTGACATTGAACCGCCCATTTCTGGAGCGTCTTCGTTGTTACCAAGCCCTCCAGGCAAGTAAAACTCGGTATCATCACCTTGAGTGGCAGTGATTGACGCACCGTTCGATACTTGCATGAAATATGCATTGTCATTGTCCCATGAGTATTCAACGTCACCCATTGTGGTACGACCCCAGCCGAAGCCAAGCTCACCACCAAGGTACAAATTATCAACGAAGTAGAAGTCAAAACCTGCTACAAGGTTGAAACCCAAACGGGTCATTGACTGCTTGGTAGTGTGCACCCAGTCAGCAGTACCGTTGATGTTTACCTGGTCGTTCTCAATCGAACCGGTGTACGAGAAACGCTCGTCATCGGTTGTTGTGCTACCGGTGGCAAACTCTACTTCAACACCTACGTAAGGAGACAAACGATCGGTACCGTCAAAGTGAATTTCGTAACCCGGACGGATAGAGAAATCAAATGTACGGTCGATGGTGCTCAAACGTGAACCGTTCAATACCTCGTCGCCGGCAACAATCAAGGTGATGTCACCTGCGTCTGAGTTTGGGTTTGATTCGGTGGTTCCTCCAAGGAACAAGTTAACGCGGAAAGCAGAAGTCTCGCTCAAGAATTTACGGAAACGAAGACCGCTAATTCCCATTGGAGTTCCGCCAAGGGGCGCAAATTGGAGCTCGAGGTTCATCTCGTCACCCATTTGCTTCTGTGCGAATACCTCAGTACCCGCGAGGCAGAAAAATCCTGCCATAAACAAAACAATCGCTTTTTTCATGATGGTTGAAAATTAAGTAATACGTGTTTCAAGTTGCAAAAAAGCGCATTCTTTACGTTCATCATTCACCGCTGACAATCAGTTATTAACACCGCTACTGTGAACGAACACCGCTATGAACGCGTCTTTTTCTTCATTAAACCTGCCAAATGTAGGGGTTTTTCAACACCCCGGTTAAAAAGTGAGATTTATCAGTTTATTCTACTGTTACCGACTTTGCCAAGTTTCTCGGCTGGTCAACGTTGCACCCCCGCATTACGGCCACATGGTAGCTGAGCAATTGCAACGGTACAACCGAGAGCAAGGGAGCGAGAATGTCATCCGATTTCGGGATTTCGATTACGTGATCAGCCAGTTTGCGCACGTGTGTATCACCTGCTGTAACAATCGCAATGATCTTGCCTTTTCGCGCTTTGACCTCTTCGATGTTGCTCACGACTTTCTCGTAACTGTGGCCTTGCGTCGCAATTACAAACACCGGCATTTCTTCATCGATGAGGGCAATCGGGCCGTGCTTCATTTCAGCCGCCGGATAACCCTCTGCATGGATGTAGCTGATTTCTTTCAGCTTAAGCGCGCCTTCCAATGCAACAGGGAAGGTGTATCCACGGCCCAAGTACAGAGCGTTCCGCGAGTTCTTGTAAATGTCTGCAATGAATTCAATTTGCTTGTTCGCGGTCAAAGCTTGCTCAATCTTATCGGGTATGCTGTTGATTTCAGCGATGAGGCGGTGCAAGCGGGGCGCCAAAATGGTGCCGCGTTTCTCGGCTACGGTGAGTGCCATCAGTGTGAGCACGGTGACTTGTGCGGTGAATGCCTTGGTCGAGGCAACCCCGATTTCAGGTCCGGCGTGTGTGTAACATCCGCTGTGGGTGGCACGTGATATGGATGACCCAACCACGTTGCAGACACCAAAAATGTGCGCTCCGGCTTCACGCGCCAACTTAACTGCCGCTAAGGTGTCAGCCGTTTCTCCACTTTGGCTAATCGCAATAACAATGTCATCTTCCCGAATAATTGGGTTGCGGTAACGGAACTCACTCGCGTACTCCACTTCCACCGGTATACGGGCCAACTCTTCAAAGAGGTATTCGCCTACCAAACCGGCATGCCATGAAGTACCGCATCCGAGAATAATGATCCGGCTAGCGTTCATCCATTTGTCTTCGAAGTTCTCAATGCCCGACAAGCGAATCATGCCCTTCGTTAAATCCATCCGCCCCCTAAAACAATCGCGAATTGAACGGGGCTGTTCGTAAATCTCTTTCAGCATGAACGAGTCATAACCGCCTTTTTCAATGGCCTCGAGCTGCATTTCAAGCTCTTGGATGTACGGTATTTTCTCGTGGTTCGATGTTGTGACAATCTTCAATCCCTCGGTGCGGCTGATCAGCGCCAACTCGTCGTCTTCCAAATACACCACGTTCTTCGTGTATTCCACTATTGGCGTCGCGTCGGAGCCGATGTAGAAGTCGCCGTTTTCACCGATGCCAATCACCAACGGACTGCTCTTCTTGGCGGCAATCATGCGCTCGGGGTTCTCCTTATCGATGATGACCAAGGCATATGCACCAATGACCTCATTGAGCGACAAACGCACGGCCTCGAACAGGTCGAGCCCGGTGTTTTGGCGCACCTCTTCAATCAAGTGGGCAAGCACTTCTGTGTCGGTATCGCTCTCGAATTTATGGCCACGGTTGATAAGCTCCTCTTTGAGGGTGCTGTAATTCTCAATAATGCCGTTGTGGATGAGCGCAATGCGTCCATCGCCTGATAGGTGCGGGTGTGCGTTAACGTCGTTCGGTGGCCCGTGCGTAGCCCATCGCGTATGGCCAATGCCAACGTTTCCGGCCTGCGTTTGAGAGCCCACGTGCGCTTCAAGGTCGCTTACGCGGCCTTTGCATTTGTAGAGGTTGAAGGTGCCGCCGTCAAGCAAGGCAACTCCTGCGCTGTCGTAACCGCGGTATTCAAGTCGTTTGAGGCCTTTGATAAGAATGGGGTAGGCATTTTCCGTGCCCAGGTATGCCACAATTCCACACATAATGGTTGGATGCTAGTTTCGTTGAAATTCGTCTCCGACGAAGGTACGACAATTCGTATCAGTTGGAGTAGGTAATGACCAAGCGCATAGTGCTATTTGGGTCATTGGGGTTGGCTTGCGGGCCGGCCAGTACAGAGCGAAGCGACGATATACCGGCGCTTCCCGAAACCAAAAAGAGCCGTTTCACCGCTTGGTTTCCGTTGAGGTAATCTTGAAACCAACGTGTAATGTTGAATCGGTACTGGTTGGCTTGAACGTTGTAACTCCCGCCGATTTCGATGGTGGTTGAAAGCTGGCCGGGCAAGCCCACCGCTTGACCGCTCTCGTTTTCGGTTAACACGAAGAGTTGCGGAATCGGGGTCGTGCGCTTGTCAGGGATTTCAGCCAAGGGTACAATCAGCTCGGCTTTGTTCACAACGCGACGGTCAGCAGCGAAGTTATCGATGTACGGCAACTCGATGCGCGCCTTGAGCGCTGCTGCGCCCTGCACAATTAGGCGTTCGCTGCCATCGATGGGGTTGTCGGCTGAAATCCCAGCGACTTCGTTGGCAAACGAATGGCTAAAACGGTTGCTTCGTGCACAAAGTGAGTTGATGTTGTAATCGTAGAAGAGCGTATCAGTGTCGTTGCGGTAATGCAAGCGGATGCGCGACTCAACGTCAACGAGGTCAACGTTGACCACGGCGCCGTCGATTGACTGCGAGTAAACATAGAGGCCTTGAAAGTACTCGAGCCATGCGGCATTGGTGCTGTAAACGCTTTCACCCGCGGTGAGCAAACGCTGTCCGAGAGCGTTTTGCAAAGGTATTCTCAGCTGTGGGTTAACCGAGTCTCCACCAACGAAAAGTCTGCGAGTGGGCGCAATAGCAAGCGGTTGCCGGTTAAAGTCAACGAGGTTCGCACCAATAAGCTCAAAATCGCGGTTGCTGGAGTAGGTTGCAGACAGATCCATTGCTTCACCTATCTCGTACACACCGAAGTATTGTGGGGTAAGGGTGCCGAAGGTTTGACCGGTGTATTTCAGAGAAAGCACAATGGAGTCACATACCGGGTTCGAACCGAAGTCAATGTCGGGCGCAGCCAATCTAACTTGGGTGTAAAACGAGGTCATGATGCGACCGGTTACGGGGTCAATGGTGTTGCCCAGCAACGATTGTGAAAGCTCATCGGTTTGAAGCGAGTCTTCCACCTCGGTGAACGCGAAAAGCGTTACCGTGTCGGTTTGGTACACGTTCAACAAATCTCCTTCAGGTTGAAGGTTCAGGCCCAGATCCTGTTCGGGGCGCGTACACTGTGTAAGCGCTACGATTATCGGCAACACAAGGGCGGTCATGGGTGACCGCCACATGCCGTTCGGGTGGAAGTTCATGGGTTTACTCCTCCACCAGGGCGGGGTTTCCCTGGAGAATGCTGTCGTAGAAGGTGGTGACTTCGTTAACCACGCGGTCTTCATCAACGCATGCGATGCAAGCGGTTTCTGTAGCGTCTGCGTAAGTCTTGATTTCATCGGGCACATTGGCGGTGCCAAAAACAACACCGTCAGCGTACTCAACGGCAAGTTTGGTCAGGTTGGTATGCGTTGGGTCAACAACCAACGAAGTCGCCCGTTCGCTCAACCCATCAAAAGCAAGCTTTTTGCTGAGGTTTTGGTCGAGACTGCCGCTGAACTCTTCGTCGTACATGCTGTACACGATTTTTGCTCCCGAAAAGTGTGGGTCATTCTTGTAGTACTCTTTCACGTAAGCGGGGAGCAAGGCAGACATCCACCCGTGGCAGTGAATAATGTCAGGCGCCCAGCCCAACTTCTTCACCGTTTCAAGCACGCCGCGTACGAAGAAAATCGAACGCTCGTCATTGTCGCTGAAAGGCTTGCCTGCGTCATCAAACAAATCTAACTTGCGCTTGAAGTATTCATCGTTGTCGATGAAGTACACTTGCAAACGTGCCGAAGGAATAGAGGCCACTTTAATAATCAGTGGGTGATCGGTATCGTTGATGATGAGGTTCATGCCTGAAAGGCGAATCACCTCGTGCAATTGATGGCGTCGTTCATTGATTTTGCCAAAACGAGGCATGAAGACGCGGATTTCTTTATTCTTTTCGTGGGCTCCTTGAGGGAGGTTTCTGCTGATTCGAGCAATTAAAGATTCGGGTGAGAAGGGGAGTATTTCTTGCGAAACGTAGAGGATTTTAGCCTTGTTCATCAGGTTTCCAAATTTCTGAGGGTTCTGCAAAATTACGGAAATTTTCGCGACACTTCAAAGAAACCCTTTAGCTTTGGCAGGTTTTACCAACACCTTCTGCCAACTCCAGACATGGTCATTTTCACTACTCCCGACGAGTGGAGCCGCTTGCGTTCAGCACTTTACCCTGCTTCCACCCCCATTGGGTTTGTGCCAACAATGGGGGCTTTGCACCCCGGTCATCAGTCGTTATTTTCACGTGCAAAAAGCGAAAACGAAGTGTGTGTGGGCAGTATTTTCGTCAATCCGACGCAGTTTAACCAACCCGATGACCTCGTTAATTACCCAAGAACCCTCCAATCTGACATTGAAGCGGCCGAGGCGGCCGGGTGCGACTACCTCTTCGTCCCATCGGTAAAAACCATGTACGGCAACCATGCTGTGGCTGAACCCATTAGCTACGGCCTACTCACCGATGCCTTTGAAGGGGCCATGCGTCCGGGCCATTTCGACGGCGTTATCGCCATTGTGCGAAAACTCCTCACAGCCATCAAACCGAACGTGCTCTACCTCGGTGAGAAAGACTTCCAACAGCTGGCCGTGCTGCGCGAAATGGTCAAGCGCGAAGCCATCCCCGTCGATGTGCGTGGATGCACCTTGGTGCGTGAAACCGACGGTTTAGCCATGAGTTCGCGCAACATTCGCTTGTCAGCTTCAGCCCGCGAAGTAGCGTTGAACGGCATCCGCATCCTCCGTGAAATGAATGAATCGGCTTCTCGGCTAGCGCCGGATGAGCTCATTGAGTGGGGCACAACACGGTTTGCCACCCATCCATCCATAAACCTCGAATACCTCGCCATCATCGACGAACGCAACTTCATGCCCATCGAACGCTTTAACGACGCAAACGCGCGAATTTTAGCGGCCTTTTGGGTCGACGGCGTGCGCTTGATCGACAACCTGCGTATTCAGAACTGATGCGTTAACGACAGCGATTTTCCATACCTTTGCAGTACGTTTTGGCGGAGACATTCCTCCTCCAACCGAGAAAAACAATACTATGGGTAGTATCGGACCATGGCAAGTCGTCCTCATCGTCGCCGTTGTGCTTCTTCTTTTTGGCGGCCGTAAAATTCCTGAACTCATGCGTGGCCTCGGAAAGGGCGTGAAAGAATTCAAAGACGCGACCCAAGGAAGAGACGATGACGACCGTGAACGCGAACGTCGCCGCGACAACGATCGCATCAACGACTGATCGTTATTCACATCAATTGAGAGGTTGTTTACGTAAGCTCTGTATGCGGAACTGGATACAGCTGATGTTACTTTGCGTGTCGGGAATCATCTCGCCGCTTCTTCGCGCCCAAGACGCGCTGTTAACAACGTGGGTGCCCGACTCCCTTGAAGTAAACGGCCTTTTTCTGAACGACATCGATGAGGTGTGGCAGCAATCGCTCCGCGATCAGTTTTGCCTCAGCACCGATACCGGCTTTTGGAACATTTACGATTTCGCACCCGGCGACAAACCCGGGTTGGATGCCGAAATTATTTATGCCCGCCTTCGAATGCTCAATGAAGAAACACCCATCGTGTTCGAACCCAATGCCGCCATCCTTGAGTACATCGAGTTTTACGCCATGCGCCGCAATAAAATGCTCGGCCGCATGCTCGGACTCGCACCGTACTACTTCCCGCTCTTTGAAGAGAAACTTGACTTGCACGACATCCCGCTCGAGCTGAAGTACCTCCCCATCGTTGAATCGGCCTTGAATCCACGGGCCCGATCGCGCGTTGGCGCTACCGGGTTGTGGCAGTTCATGTACGGCACCGGCAAAATGTACGGCCTCGAAGTGAATTCGTACGTTGACGAACGCATGGATCCGGTCAAAAGCACCGATGCCGCCTGCCGCTACCTCAAAAAATTGTACAGTTTGTACAACGACTGGAGCCTAGCGCTAGCCGCCTACAACGCGGGCCCGGGCAATGTGAACAAAGCCATCCGTCGCTCAGGAGGCAAAACTACCTACTGGGAAATTCGTCCTTTCCTTCCTAAAGAAACCCGCGGGTACGTGCCGGCCTTTATCGCCGTAAACTACCTGATGAGCTTCCACGAAGAGCACAACATTTTCCCTGCTGAGAGTACCTGTGCATGGGCCGAAACCGACACGCTATTGATCAGCAGCACCGTGCGCTTTGACCAGCTCGAAGCCTTTATGGAAATCGACCGCGAAACGCTCTCGTGGTACAACCCTACCTACCGAAAAGGAGTGATCCCCGCCGGTGGAAACTACGAATTGCGCCTCCCCTACGAAAAGGTGGCCGGCTTTATCGCATTGAAAGACAGCATCGAGCAGTACAAGGCCGACGAAACACCTGAAATTGTGGTCGAGCCCGAAGCCATTGTCTACGTTGTACGCAGTGGTGATGTGCTGAGTGCCATCGCCCGCAAACACGGGGTTTCGGTGTCTCAATTGCAGGCGTGGAACAACATTCGCGGCTCGATGATCCGTCCGGGCCAAAAACTCTACATCTATAAGTAGTGCCACAAATAGCGTTTCAGCTGTGATAATTGCAGTAAACTTGCTGCACTGCAGGGCTGTTCTTTTCGTTAGTTTGAAAATGGTCTGCTAAAATCAAGCTGCTTATGAAACCGGTTTTTGCTGCATTGCTGGCGTTTCTTTTTTTGGGTGGATGCGGAAGCTCTGACCAAAAAACGTATTTGCCCGGCAGGGTTGGGCCTGTGGGCGAGATGGTGGTTGTTCTTCCCCAGAAATACTGGGATAGTGCCATTGTAGAGGCCATACGCTCAATCACTGATCGTCCGTACGAATTGCTGCCGCAAGCCGAAAGCTCTGTCGACGTCGCCCTGCTTGACCCGTCAGAATTCGACCGGTTTTGGAAGCCCCACCGCAACGTGCTTGTAGTTGACCTCGCTGACCGGGTTGATACCCAAGAGCCGTCGTTGAAAGTGTACCGAAACAAGTACGCGAGCGACCAGATTTATGCTGAAGCCAAAGGCAAAACAGCCGATGAGGTGGCCGAGGTAATTCGCAACCAGGGAGAACAGTTGGTAAGGGCCATTCAAACGGCTGAGCTTAAACGCGTAGCCGACCTTGTACGCTCAAACATCAATGAGGCCTTGCGGGCTGAAGTGGCCGAGAACTGGAAGCTGCACATCGATTTCCCCAGAGATGCGCGCAAGGTCACAGAAAACGAAAACTTCTTGTGGGTTCAGCGCGAAATCACCCGCATGAAGGGCGGCAATAACCACGACATCAAGCAGGGTTTTTTCGTGTACACCTATCCGTACGAAAGTGACTCGGTGTTCAGCTTTCAATGGCAAATACAGAAGCGCAACGATATGCTCTACCGCTACGTTCATGGCCAGCCCGAAGGCAGTTTCATGACCACCGAGATGGAGCTCATACCCAGTTACGAAGAAGTCAATTTTGACGGACGGTTTACCTCTGAAATTCGTGGTTTGTGGAAAATGGAGAAAGACTTCATGGGCGGCCCGTTTGTGATGATGACCTTTTTCGATGAGGCCAATCAACGCATCGTAACGCTGGAGGGTTACGCTTATGCGCCGTACTTCAACAAGCGCGAATACATCCGCGAAGCGGAAGCCATCCTCAAAACTGTGAAAATCGCCGATGCACCGCCGAAAGCAGGCTAAGGAATACGTCCTGCGCCGATTTTCGTAGCTTTAGCCCCCAATTCAATCCCATGGCTAAAACCGCACTGATTACGGGAATTACAGGGCAAGATGGCGCCTACCTCGCCGACTTGTTGCTGAAAAAGGGCTACATCGTGCACGGTGTGAAGCGCAGAAGCTCGCTCTTCAATACCGATCGCGTTGACCATTTGTACCAAGACCAGCACGAGAAAGACGTTAATTTCTTTCTTCACTACGGCGACCTCACTGACAGCACCAACTTGATCAGGTTGGTACAGGAAACCGAGCCCGACGAGGTGTACAACCTCGCAGCACAAAGCCATGTCATGGTTTCGTTTGAAACCCCTGAGTACACAGCCAATGCCGATGCCGTTGGCACCTTGCGTTTGCTGGAGGCCATCCGAATCCTGAAAATGACTGAAAAAACGCGGTTTTATCAGGCATCAACATCGGAGTTGTACGGTTTGGTACAAGAGGTTCCGCAAAGTGAGAAAACGCCGTTTTATCCGCGCAGTCCTTACGGTGTGGCAAAGCTATATGCTTACTGGATCACGAAGAATTACCGCGAAGCGTACAACATGTTTGCCTGCAACGGCATACTGTTCAACCACGAGAGCCCACTTAGAGGAGAAACCTTCGTTACGCGAAAAATCACCCGCGCCGCAGCGAAAATCAGCCTTGGCCTGCAAGACAAGCTCTACCTTGGAAACCTCGATGCCAAGCGCGACTGGGGCCACGCCCGCGATTACGTCAAAGGCATGTGGATGATGATGCAAGTTGACCAGCCCGACGATTACGTGCTGGCCACAGGTGAAACCCACAGCATTCGCACCTTTGCCGAACTGGCTTTTCGCCATGCCGGCATTGAACTCGAATGGAAAGGCAATGGCGTCGACGAAAAAGGCATCGACAAGGCCTCAGGCAAAACGTTGATAGAAGTTGATCCCAAATACTTCCGTCCGACTGAAGTCGACCTCCTTGTGGGCGATGCCACCAAAGCGCGCACCGAATTGGGCTGGAAACACGAATGCAGCTTCGAAGACC
Organism: Flavobacteriales bacterium; assembly: GCA_036835325.1. Classification (GTDB taxonomy): domain Bacteria; phylum Bacteroidota; class Bacteroidia; order Flavobacteriales_D; family Sanyastnellaceae; genus CAMCHP01. The sequence goes on along the minus strand of DAITMF010000001.1, from coordinate 107,459 downwards.
TGGTAAAGGAGATGATGGTCGCAGACCTCGAACTGTTCAGAAAAGAGAAACACCTCAAAGACGGTGGTTACACCATCCTCAACTACAACGAATAAGCACGTCGCGGCATTAAGCAGCAAAACGTGAAAACCGTACATTTGCTCCCGTTGATAAAGACTGTAGCGTTATGACCGAAGAACTTCAAATGATTTTTGACGAGGCCCGCTCACAAATGGAGAAGGCCATCAACCACCTCGAGTTTGAGTTGAACAAAATCCGCGCCAGCAAAGCCCACCCGTCAATGCTCGATGGCGTGATGGTTGAATACTACGGCAGCTTGACGCCGCTGAAGCAAATCGGTAACGTTACCACGCCTGACCCCCGCACAATCACCATCCAACCATGGGAACGCGGTCTGCTTGACGCCATTTCAACGGCCATCACCAACGCCAACCTTGGGCTGAACCCACAAAACAACGGCGAAATTGTCATCCTCAACGTCCCCGCACTTACCGAAGAGCGCCGCAAAGACCTCGTGAAGCGCGTGCGCGCTGAAGGCGAGTCAGCGCGTGTCGGCATTCGCAATGCGCGCAAAGAGGCCAACGACATGATCAAAGCCGAAGAAAAAGGCGGCCTCAGCGAAGACCTCGCCAAAGGGGCCGAGGCCAAGGTGCAAGAGTTCACCGATGGCTTCAACAAGAAGGTTGAAGAAATCCTCGAACGAAAAGAGAAAGACATCATGACCGTGTAAGCGGCGCGAAGTCATTTTCACACCCCATCACTTTACCCGCGAGGCACCGAAGCTTCTGTGTTCGTTGTATCTTTGCCGCCTAAACCACGGTAACCATGCATCGTACGCACACATGCGGTGAACTCCGCCTTGACCATATCGCAACCTCCGTCACCCTCTCCGGCTGGGTGCAACGCTCACGCGACCTTGGAGGCATGACCTTCGTCGACCTCCGCGATCGCTACGGCATCACGCAGCTGGCCTTCAACATGGATACCGACCAAGACCTCTGTCTCCGTGCGCGCAAATTGGGCCGCGAGTTCGTAATCAAGGTTGAGGGCCGCGTGATTGAACGCGAAAGCAAGAACAAGAACATCCCCACCGGTGAGATCGAAATCGAAGTAACCGCGTTGACCCTGCTGAATGCGTCAAAAACGCCTCCATTTACCATTGAAGACGATACCGATGGCGGCGATGAACTGCGCATGCAGTACCGCTACCTCGACTTGCGCCGCAAGCCGGTGATGAACAACCTCATGCTGCGTCACCGCATGTCAATCGAAACGCGCAACTACCTTGACTCTATGCGCTTCATGGAGGTTGAAACGCCCTACCTGATCAAGTCAACCCCCGAAGGTGCGCGCGACTTCGTTGTGCCTAGCCGCATGAACCCGGGTGAGTTTTACGCATTGCCGCAGTCGCCGCAAACCTTTAAGCAATTGCTGATGGTTTCGGGCTATGACCGCTACTACCAAATCGTGAAGTGCTTCCGTGATGAAGACCTGCGCGCCGATCGTCAGCCCGAGTTTACCCAGATCGACTGCGAAATGGCCTTCGTAGAACAAGAAGATGTGCTCAACACCTTTGAAGGCTTGGTTCGTCACTTGTTCAAGGTTGTAAAAGGACTCGAAGTAGGGCCATTCCCACGAATGCTCTACAGCGAAGCCATGGAAAAGTACGGCTCTGATAAGCCCGACATTCGTTTCGGAATGGAGTTCGTTAACATGGCCACGGTCACCAAAGACAAAGGTTTCGCGGTGTTTGATAGTGCCGAGGCGGTATTGGGCATCGTTGCTGAGGGGTGCAGCGAATACACCCGCAAACAACTCGATGCGCTGACCGACTTCGTGAAACGTCCGCAAATCGGCGCAAAAGGCTTGGTGTACTGCAAAGTCAACACCGACGGCACGCTCAAGTCAAGCGTTGACAAGTTCTACAGCGAAGACGACCTGCGCCTATGGGCCGAACACTCAGGTGCCAAACCGGGCGACTTGATTTTCGTACTCAGCGGCGACCTCGACAAAACCCGCAAGCAGCTCAATGAACTGCGCCTGCACCTCGGTAAAGAACTTGGTCTGCGCGACCCGAACGTTTTCAAACCGTTGTGGGTGCTTGACTTTCCGTTGTTGGAGTGGGATGAAGACAGCCAGCGCTACCACGCCATGCACCACCCCTTCACCTCGCCCAAGCCTGAGCAGCTGGCGATTCTCGAAACTGACCCCGGCAAAGTAAACGCCAACGCATACGACATGGTCATCAACGGTGTTGAAGTGGGTGGAGGCTCCATCCGTATTCACGACCGTGCTGTGCAATCGCGTATGTTCGACCTGCTGGGCTTCACCCGCGAGCAAGCGCAGGCTCAGTTCGGCTTCCTTATGAACGCGTTCGAATACGGAGCGCCACCTCACGGTGGTTTGGCGCTCGGTTTTGACCGCCTGTGTTCGTTGTTCGGAGGCAGTGAGAGCATTCGTGACTTCATCGCCTTCCCGAAAAACAATTCGGGCCGCGATGTGATGATCGATGCGCCTTCGCCAATTGATCAAGAGCAGCTCGACGAACTCAACCTCGACGTCCGCCTGCGCTCAAACGCTTAATTCAAGACGTACACATTCACTCCGTTCAAGCTGAGCAGTTGTTTTTGGATGGATGGGGGAGGATTCATTCCGGGTGAGCACACGAGGTACTCAGCTCCCGAGACGCGGTAAATTTCAGCCAACTCATCGGTGAAGGCGGATGCGTCGCCGACCGTCCAACCCTTGCGCCGAAGGAAGTACAGCGAGCCATTTTCAGTGGGGTCAGCCACCACCAGCATGCGCGCATCGCGCGAAATACCTGCTTCATCTAAGGCCTCGCGCACGGCTGAGTACAACGCAGAGGTGTCGTCAAAGCGGCGCTCCATTTCGACTTTTCGGTAACGATCAACCAAGTCGAGTTGCCAAAGGCCCACGGTCAAAAAGAGGTACATAAACACCTTGACAAGGGGTCCGTACGCCACGCCGCCAAAGCGGTTTTTCAGTGTGACGAAAGCGTTGATGAGGTTCAAGCCGACAATCGGAATGAACACCATGAAATAGTAATCGTGGTCGCGGAACTGCTTGAAGAAGAGCGCGGCATAGGCCAACCCTCCGAGCGCGCTGAACCATGCCACAGCTTGCAAGCGGCGTGCCCCGTGTTTCATGAAAACAAGTGAAACGAACAACAAGACCCAGAACAAGCGGGTGAAGTGTCCAAAGTAGTAGTGCTTGAACCAGAATTCGGTCATGTACTCCCATACCTGGGCAATGGCAGCTTGGTCGATCTTCCAAATCGGACGTGATTCTACCAAGAAGTAGTAGTTTTTGTAGGCCGTGTTGTACGCAATGGCGTAAAGGTTCCAGCCGGCTGTGGCTGCTGCGCCAAGCGCTAACCCGATGATGAGCACGGCATGGCGTTTGAGCAAGTGACCGGTGCGCACGCCATCCATCCATCCAATCAGAGCCAACGATGAAAGCGCAGCTATCGGATGGATGAAGTAGGTGATCTTGAGCAAACCCGATAGTGTGAACCAAAAAACAGCGACATAGGCTGAGCGGGGCCGCTCATCCATCCAATACCTAAAAAAAGCGGCCCACCCGAGCAATGCGCACCCCAAGGCTGAAGCATCCGGCAAAAAATTGGGGAGGTAGTAGAAGAGAATGGGCGACGATACAGTAAGCGCGGCAACCGACCAAGCCATAAACCTGTCGTCGATGAATCGGCGAGCTATGCGCAGCAGTGCAAACAAGCCGCTCATGCACAGCACCGCAGTGAACAGGCGCAAAATCCACTCCTGATCACCGAAAAGTTTCCAAGCTTGTGCGCTTAGCCAATACAGCAGGGGGAATTCAGCACCTGACCGGCCTTCAATGCTGTTCAAATTGTACACTTCGGGCTCTGTGAAAGGCGCTCCGGCGGCGAAGTTGGCAACAAACGATAAACTATCGGTTTGGCGGGTAAAATGAATGCCCGAGGGAGGACCAACAAACATCGACCACGCATTCACCAACACCAGTACAAACCCGATGAACACGGCAAATCCCCAGTTTGACCAAGCGAGGCGTTGCAAGGTGTTCAAGAAAGCCGTCATGCTCAGCGCCCCAAACGGGTTTGGTCAATCAGGTACACCAAAGAGGTCATGGCTGCAGCGCCGAGCTCCAATTCGCGTTTGTTTACGTTTTCCCAAACGTCGCGGGCACTGTGGTGGTAGTCGAAGTAGCGTTGTGGGTCGGGCGATAATCCAAACAGAGATACGTCGCCATCTTTGAGCGGACGAATATCAACTCCGCTCCAGCCCCTCCGCGCTTGGTGAATGTTGTACGGTTCAAAGAGGTCGAACCACGATGCGAAAACAGCGTATTCAGCGTCATCGGCTTCGGTGCTGAAGCCACGCGGTGAAAACCCGCCTGAGTCGCTTTCAATCGCGGCAAGGTGCGATTCTCCTTTGCGTTTTGCCTCTGCGGCATAGTGCTCACCGCCGCGGTTACCGTTTTCTTCGTTCACAAAAAGCACCACACGGATGGTGTGCCGCGGTTGGTAGCCAATGGCTTTGAGAATGCGAAGCACTTCAATGCTTTGCACAATGCCGGCGCCGTCGTCGTGTGCGCCCTCGCCAATGTCCCAAGAGTCTAAATGTCCGCCAACCACAATGTATTCATCGGGAAATTCGCTGCCGCGGAGTTCAGCAATCACATTGGCCTGTTCCACGTCGTCGTAAGCTTTGCAGGCCAACTCAAGTGTAACAGTAAGTTTGGGGTGTTGCTTCAGCGCATCTTTGAGCGCCTGCGCATCAACGGTGCTGATACCGGCAGCCGGAATGGGCTTCACATCATCGGCGTAGTCCATGGCTCCGGTGTGTGGAAAGGTATCAAGCGCATGGGTAAGTGACCGCACAAGCGTGCCCACGGCGCCATGCCGCGCTGCTGCGCTTGCTCCGTCAGAGCGTTGGTCAAACGCACCGCCGTAGGCTGCACCGGTATTGATAAGAAGCGGATCCATCGGCCGGTTGAAGAGCACAATTTTTTCTTCAACGGCTGATCGCGGCAGCTCTTCAAGGTCAGTTATACGTTTGACTTCGATCACTTCAGCGGTGATTTTACCGTTGCTGCCTACCGAGCCGCCCAAGGCCGAAATGCGCAAGGGGTAATCGGTTCCATTAACACGGTAGCTGGCGTATTCGCGGTCGCCGCGGGTCCATTTGGGTACCATAACGGGTTGCAGCCAAACGCTGTCAGCGCGGTAGCCGCGAAGTTTTTTGGCGCCCCAAGTGACAGCGTCATCGAGTTGTTGGCTTCCACTCAGCCTATGGCCGATGTCTTTGCAAAGCTCACGAAGGTTTTCATGGCACTCACCGTTGCTGAGCGCCTCTGAAAAAATCGTGCGGAGCATCAGTGAATCGGTCGTTGATTGAGCGGAGGCAGACATCCATCCACCCAAAAAAACAGCGGCTAAAAGGGCTATGCGGCGCATCATTGCATCCATGATCCGTTGTTGATGTCAATCCCTTGGCCCGTCATCGATACTTGTTTGCCCGAGAACAGGAAATCAACCAAGTGGGCCACTTCTTGAGGGAGACTCATACGACCTAGCGGCACGAAGCCCATTTGCTGGTCGTAGGTTTCTTGGTAGGGCTGCCCGGCACGATCGGCCAGCAGTTGGATGCCGGCCTGCGCCATTTCGGTCTCAACCCAACCGGGGCACAATGCGTTCACCAAAATACGCTCTGAGGCCAATTCAACCGCGAGCGACCGCGTGAGGCCCAACAACCCTGTTTTGCTCGTGCAGTAGGCAGTGTAATTGGGCACTCCAAAGCGCGCCAAGCACGATGAGGTCATCAGAACGTGCTTGAACGCCTGCTTGCTTTTTCGCAAGTAGGGCAGCGTTTCCATGATGGAGTAGTAGGTGCCGGTGAGGTTGGTGGTGATGATTTCGTGCCAACGGTCGTCGTCGCCGTAGTGGTTTTCGCCGCCGATACCGGCATTGGCAAAAATCGCAAAGATGTCGCGCTGTTCAATTGAAGCCAACCCGGCCAATGCTTCGCGAAGGGCTTTGCGGTCAGCAATATCGACCGAAAGAGCGGTGTGCTTTTCAGGGTTTGGAAGGGCGTTCCGAACGGCGTCAATTTTATCGGCCCTGCGCCCAATGAGTACAAGGTGGAGGTCAGAATGCTCGGCCAAAACTCGGGCAGTGGCGCTGCCCATGCCGGTTCCGGCGCCTGTGATGATAACGGTTTTCATGGTTTTTTCCTTGGATGATGCCCTGCGGCGTCAGCGAATTTCGGTAAAATAAAACGCAATGGGCACTCGGGTGTGACGCGGCAGGCCCTCAATTGCAAACGGTTTGAAGCAGGTCATGCGCTGCAGGTATCCGAGGGCAAGTTCGGAAAAGTCTTCGCGACTTGCCATCTGAAACCAAATGGCCGTTACATGTCCGGTATCTTCAACCACAACAATAAAGTTGGCATCGCCGTCGAACCGGCCAATCCTGAAATCCACGGTGAAGGTATGATCGTCAATTTTGATGGCTTCGGGCGGGTTGGTTTGAAGCAGTTCAATGGGCTCGACTTCTTGCACGGCTCGTGCACTTTTAAAAGAAGTGAGCACAGGAAAGTCAATTACAAAGTCGTCTTTCGGCCGTATGCGCAGTTCTCCGGTTGTGAATACCGGGTCGAAATTGCGCTCATAGGTTACCTTTCCGCTGCGGTTGTAGGTTGGCCATGACCCGCGCTTCACACCACCGACGAGCTCTCCGCACACGTAGCGAAGCCCGGCGTCGTACAAACAGTACTGCCCGTGAAGCAGTCCGTTCTTGAACGTAATCATTTCGGTGGTATCGTTCAGCGCATTGGTGAACACCCATTGGCCGTGTACTCGTCCGTCGAGATAGAGCCCAGTGAACCCTGGAAAGTACGATTGACGGGCGCCTTTCGTCGACACGGAATCAGGGGTATGGAAGTAAAGTTCTTCACTGAGGTTGCCGTCGTTTTGGTGCAGCGTCCACCGGCCCACCGGCACCCCCTTTCGGTAATGGCCTTTGGCCCGAACAACGTTGCGCTCGTAAAAGTAGCGCGCCGGCCCCTCCAGCAATCCATTACGAAAGGTTTCCACTGAGGTGGTGTCGCCGCGCTCTTGAAGCCGTACCAGCGTGCCGTTTCCATCTTCGTAATCGCCGCAATCAACGGGCTTTCCGCGCTGATTGTAGGTGCTCATTTTATTTATAATCACGCCCTTCTCATAGTATTCTTGCTCCCACAATCGGCCGTTGGGGTGATACTTGCGGTAAGCGCCATCAAACAGTGACAGTGAACGGGCCAACCGGTGCCGGCGCACCGGATCAATGAGCGCAATGTCAACTAAGTAATCGTGCCATTTGGCCCCGTAGTCAATCAGAAGCGAGTCAGATTTGCGAAGCAGAAAACTGTATTCTTCGTACCGAGGCCCACGTTCATAGTACGAAACATGGTCAACATGGTAAAAATCGCCATCGGGCCTGTAGGTCCGGCGCAGCAAGGTGTCGCCGTTTGGATACAACACTTTCACCGCACGAACCACTGTATCTAGCGGTTGATCAACAATGAGCCGCGGCTTGCCGTTGACATAATACGACACTTGTTCACCAACGATTTTGCCGAAATCATAGTCTTTTGTGGCCTTGCGAAACCCGTCGAAGGTGTAAAACTCCCACCGTCCGCTGCGGCGCCCTCCTGTATAATAACCGCGAGCAGTGAGCTTGCCGGTGGTGTGGTCGTAATGCTCCCAAAGGCCGTTTTTGCGGTTTTCAAAAAAGCTGCCGGCAACTACTTTTCGGCCCTGAAACTGCACCACATATGAGCCGTGCAGCACGGTTGTATCGCTTACGTCGCGTTCATAAACCGTGTAAAACCCTCGGCCATTTCCAAAGGTTGCCCATTCCAAACTGTCAGGTGGGGCACTCAGTGACAGCGAAAGCAATGCCGCTAAAATGGTAGTCATAATCCCGAATATACGAAGCGTCTCAATATGCCGTTGAATTGACGAACTTCATTGCGTGAAACTACGGAGCATTCTTTTTGGTTGTTTTTTATTTCTCGCCTTCGGCGGATGGTCACAAAACCAATTTGCGTTCGGTGTTGACGGGGGTACCGTTGCTCCAAACGGCAGCAGCTTTTCGGATAGCCTTAGGATAGGTTACAGCCTGTCTTTCAGGGCCGAGGTGCTCAAACGGTTGTGGACGGGCGCCACGTACAGCCGCTACAGCCGAACCGATGACGGTGCGCGGTCATCGCTCAACCCCATCACCGGATTTGCTGAGTACCGCTTTTTTGATAAACGAATCACTCCAACTGCGCGGGTCGATGCCGGATTTTACATTCGCCGCACCGTGGCCGACAATGAAGTTTCGGATGCCAATCTTGATTTCGGCTTCGCCGCAGGTGCAGGTGTGCTCTACAAGGTGAGCGATGGCCTGGTTGTGAGCGCACTGGCCATGCAGCACTACCTCTACCGCAACGATGCGCTGCTGCCAATGTTGGCGTTCAGTATAGGGGTGCGCACCGCGTTTTAACCGCGAATTTGGTCGTATTTTTGTGCCATGGCACGAACACTCACCCATCACATTCCACTCGGATTCACTGCCCCGCCCTTTGAGCTTCCCGATGTTGTGTCGGCAAAGTTGACCGCGTTCAACGATGTAAAAGGCGAAGCCGGCACCGTGGTGGTGTTCATGTGCAACCACTGCCCGTTTGTGGTGCACATTCTCAATCGTTTCATCGACGTGGCCCACGAGTACTTGCCGAAAGGCATTGGTTTTGTGGCCATCAGCTCAAATGACGTGGTCAACTATCCGGCTGACCATCCTGACAAAATGCGCGAGTTGGCGCTGACCATGGACTTTCCGTTTGCTTACTTGTACGACGAAGACCAATCGGTTGCCCGAGCGTATGACGCGGCGTGCACGCCCGATTTCAATGTGTTCGACGCCGATGACCGCTGCGTGTACCGCGGTCAGTTCGACGCGTCGCGACCGGGCAATGACCATCCGGTGACCGGCGCTGATCTGGCCGCCGTGCTTGACCTACTGCTTCGCGGAGCGCATCCATCCCCAGAAAATCAAATCCCAAGCATGGGATGCAACATCAAATGGAAATCAGCATGAAATACAACCTCAGCGAAATCAACGCCGTGATTCGCGATCGGCGCACCATCCAACCCGAAAACTATACCACCCGAAAAGTGCACCGCGAGATTGTTGAGAATGTGCTCACCAATGCCACCTGGGCACCTACCCACGGAATGACGCAGCCGTGGCGTTTTCGTGTTTTCATGGACGACGGACTGAAGCGATTGGCTGAGTTCTTGCCGGAACTCTACAAATCGAAAACACCCGAAGAAGCGTTTTCACCGAAGAAGTACGAAAAACTCGGCCAACGCCCGCTTATGGTATCTGTTGTCGTCGCCATTTGCATGGAACGCGACCCCAACCGCAAGATTGCTGAGATTGAAGAAATTGAAGCGGTGGCGTGTGGTGTTCAAAACATGTACCTCACCTGCACAGCCTACGGCATTGGCGCGTATTGGGGCACGCCGGGCATTGTGTACACGCCCGAAATGAATGCGTTTCTCAATTTGGGAGAAGCCGACAAGTGCTTGGGCTTGTTCTACATGGGCTACCCCGCAGGCGATTGGCCGAAATCGCACCGCAAACCCCTTGAGTACGTCACAGAGTGGATCACTGAATGAGGCTGACCAATTACTACGAGCATTCGGGCGACAACCGCTACTACGTTTTTGAATTCTCAAGCGACGAGCTCGCCAATGAATTCGAGACGCTGTTGAGCGCGCGAAACGTAGTGTTTGAACGGCATTTTGATGCCGAAGAATCGCGAAATGTGCTGTTTGGCATCCACCGCGATCGGCTTAGAGATGCAATGTGGTGCAACAATATGGTGTATGCCAAGCACCGCAAACCGTTTATTTCCAATACCTTTTTCCGGTGGTTTGTGCTGCTCTTCACGGTGGCCCTCATCGCTTTGGCCGTGGTAGGTTACTTTAAATCTCACTAATGCGAATCCTGATCACCGTTCTGTTTGCGATTGGCTGCCTTTCAGGATTGGCGCAAGAAGGAGTGCTCACGTTTGGCGTGCAATTCAGGCCCTTGGTACCCAATCGCTTCGTTGATTTCAGTGACCTTGTGGTTGAGGGAGAAGGCATGAATGGCGTTTGGAGTCCGGAGTTGTCGCTCAACTTTGGTGGCGTGGTGCGTTATGGCATCACCCGTGCGATCTCAATTGAATCGGGCATCAACGTCATTCGTCGCCGTTACACTGTGTTTGCTGTCGCCGATGACCTCGGCTTGAACGAAGGCGTGGTGAACCGTTTTGACGGCTACGAAATACCGATTCAAGCGTTGTATTACGTGCGCCTCGGCGACAAGCTGTGGATGAACGCCTCCGGGGGCATTTCGCTTGACATGTACCCTAGCAATACCTTCTCAACTGCTCAGGCACAACGCGACACCACCTTCTACCAAATTGAGCAGTTCACAGCACGCCGAAGTTGGCTTCAAATTGCCGTGCAAGCCAATTACGGCTTTGAATACCGCACCAAAGAGCGCGGCTATTTCTACTTGGGTGCAAGCTACCACCAGCCGTTTTCTGACATGGCCATCAGCGAATCGGTGATTCGTTGGGATGGCGGCGTGCGCCGATCCATTACCGCATTGAGCGGCGCGTACTTCACCTTTGATTTCCGCTACTTTTTCCACGAAGACCCTGATCGCAGACCGAAACGCTGAGCAACGCAAGGCGCAAACCGAATCTCATCCACCCAAAAAAAAGAAACCATGCTGACCCAAGCGACCATCGACTTCATGAACGAATTGCGCGAGAACAACGATCGCGAGTGGTTTCACGCCAACAAGGCGCGCTACGAAAAGGTGAAGAAAGACTACAAGGCACTTGTGGCGAAGTTGCTCAGCACAATGAAAGAGCACGATGCCTCGCTGGCCACAGTGACCGAGAAAGACTGCAGCTTCAGAATCAACCGCGATATTCGCTTTTCGAAAGACAAGTCGCCTTACAAAACCAACCTCGGCATCGGCATGTCGACCCACGGCAAACGGTCGGGAATGGGCGAATACTATGTGCACATTGAGCCCGGTGGTAAAGGGTTTTTGGGAGGAGGAATCTACATGCCATCGCCCGAACAAATGGCGCGCATACGAAAAGAAATGGATGTTTTTGGCGAAGACCTCGAGGCCATCATCGCAGAACCGGCATTCAAAAAGCACTACGGCAACTTGGAACGGGAAATGGTGCTTTCACGTCCGCCCAAAGGTTACTCCGCTGATCACCCGCACATTGAGTTCCTAAAATTAAAAAGCTACATTGCCATAACGCCGCTTCCTGATGCTTTGTACACAAACGCCGGGCTCGTTGATTTCGTGGCTGAACGGCTTAGGGCCCTAACACCGTTCCTCGTCTTTTTGAACCGCGGATTGACCGCCGAAAACGAACAGTGGTAAGCGTGGCACGGAAGTTGCGAAGGCAGGTGTATGAAAAAGTTCGCAGTACTTCTAATCACAGTGGTGCTTACCCAGCTAAGCTGGGCTCAGGGTACCAAACCGGCAAAAGCCGACCTTGACACATTGCCCAATAACGGGCTAAGAACCATCACCAACCGCGCCTTCGGCGTGGGTGAACGGCTGACCTACCGCATTCACTACGGTTTGGTTGATGCCGGTGAAGCAACACTCGAAGTGCGAAATTCAGCTTCGCGCTTTAACGGACGAGAAGCCTACCACATCGTTGGCACCGGCAAAAGCTTGGGCGCCTTCGACTGGTTTTTTAAAGTCCGCGACCGCTATGAAACCTACGTTGATAAGGAGGGCATTTTCCCGTACCGCTTCATTCGCGACGTCAATGAAGGCGGTTATGAAATCTTCCAAGACTATCAGTTTTACCCCGAGAAACGTGGGTTGCGCACGCATGAAAAAGAAGAGTTTGTAACGCCAGACTTTATTCAAGACTTGCTTTCAGGCTTCTACTTTGCACGCACCCTTGACATGTCGAAGGTGAAGCTGGGCGATGAGTTCGAGATCACCACCTTTGTTGACGGTGAAGTGTACCCGCTGCGCATCAAGTATGTGGGCAAAGAAACCATCAAATTGCGCAAAGGCAAATACCGCTGCATGAAGTTTGTGCCGGTGATTCAAAAAGGCCGCATTTGGAAAAGCGAAGATGACCTTCAGGTCTGGATCACCGATGATGCCAACAAGATTCCGATTCTTGTGAAGAGCGAGCTCTTGGTTGGAAGCATCAAAATGCAAGTGGTTGACTACGCCAACCTGCGCAACCCCATTGCACAGGTGCAGTGAATTGGGCGCCGCGCTTTTCTTAACTTGCGGCACCAAACACCAACGCCATGGAGCTCAACCCGGCGATTATTGAGAAAATACAACTGCTGCAGGCCAAGTATGCCGCAATGGGTCAAGACCTTGAGTCGTACCTCGACGGCTTGCTCTATGCTGATTACTTAACCTATTGGGATTACATCCACCTCGACACCTTGTTGAGTTTGCAAACCCCGGTGACGCCGTTTCCTGATGAAGAAATCTTCATCATGTACCACCAAATCACCGAACTGTATTTCAAACTCTCCTTGCACGAATTGCAGCAAATTGCCGAGAACGATGACCTCTCTCTTGAATTTTTAATTGCGCGTGTGAACCGCATCAACCGGTACTTCGAAGCACTCACCAAAAGCTTCGACATCATGGTCGACGGTATGGAACAGGAGCAGTTCTTGAAGTTCCGTATGTCATTGTTGCCGGCAAGTGGTTTTCAAAGCGGGCAATACCGCAAAATTGAAATCTTCTGCACTAGCTTTGATCGCTTGCTGCAGGCTGAAGAACGCCCCACCTATTCTGACGGGTTTACGGCCGACGACATCGCTGAAATGTATGCCTACATTTACTGGAAGAAAGGCGCAACCGAACTCTCCAGCGGAAAGAAAACCCTCACGCTCAAGCAGTTTGAACGCAAATACAGCAAAGAGCTCGTAGCACTGGCAACCAAACTGTTCAAAACGAACTTGCGCTCGCGTGTAGCCGCATTGACCGACGACGAACGCAACGATGCACGCCTGAAAGAAGCGCTCCGCTGGCTCGATGTGAATGTTAATGTGAACTGGCCTTTGGTACACTACAAATCGGCTGTGCGCTACCTCCAACGAAACCCTGAAGACATCGCCGCCACCGGAGGCACGAACTGGCAGAAATACTTGCCGCCACGCTTTCAAAAGCGCGTGTTTTACCCTGAGTACTGGTCGCAAGACGAAATCGACAACTGGGGCCGCGGTTGGGTTGAATCGGTGGTTTTCAACGCAGCTACGTGAACACAGATTACCGGTAGGCTCGGTTTTTAAGATTGCGCAACGTACATTTGAACCATTCGCGTTCATTTTACGTTGAATTAACCATGCAAGGATTGAACCGCTTTCTAATTGGCTTTGCTTTGGCTACAGGGCTGGCAGCTTGCCTAACGTCATCGTCCGATTATGATCAACGGTTGGCCTTGGCCGCTGTTGATGAAGAACAGCCCGAGCCATTGCTCGCCTATGGCTTTGACCTCAACCGGTTTCATGTGGTTGAAGGCGCATTTGGAGCAGGCGACGTGCTATCAAAGGTTTTGATGCCGTTGGGGGTTCCCGCACGTGAGATTGAACAACTTGTTGAGCTCAGCCGACCCGTGTTTGATGTCCGCCGAATTCAGCCCGACAAACGGTGGGTATCACTGTTTGAAACCGATACGGCGTCAACACCGTCGTTCTTTATTTTTGAGCGCAGCCAACGCGATTACGTCGTGTTCTCAGTGAAAGATAGCTTGTCGGTTTGGGCGGGTTCGAAACCTACCGAGAAGATCATCCGACGGGTAGAAGGCAGCATCACCCACTCACTCTCGAAAAGCTTGGCTGAGTTGGGCGCTCCGCTTGACATGGCCATAGAGTTGAGTTCAATTTACGCGTGGACGATTGACTTTTACCGCTTGCAGCCGCAAGATGCGTTTACCGTTTTGTACGAAGAAGAGCTCATTGACGGTGAGCCGACAGGCGCATGCACCTTGATGGCGTGCTCATTTACCCACGGTGGTCGTGAACGCAAAGCCTACCGCTTTGAAGCCCAAGACGGGGTAAACTATTTTGACGAAACCGGCGAAAGTTTACGCAAGGCATTTCTAAAGGCACCGGTGAAGTTCAGCCGCATTTCGAGCCGGTTTACCGGCAAGCGCTTTCACCCTGTTTTGAAAACCTACAAAGCGCATTTGGGCACTGATTATGCAGCGCCACATGGAACGCCCATTGTAGCTGTGGGCGATGGTACTGTAAGTGCTTCGAGCTACACCTCGGGCAATGGCAACTATGTAAAAATTAGGCACAACGGAACTTACGAAACCCAGTACTTGCACATGAGCAAGCGTGCGGTGAAGCAAGGCCAACGCGTTCAACAGGGCGAGGTAATTGGTTACGTGGGCAGCACCGGCTTGGCCACCGGACCGCACGTGTGCTTCAGGTTCTGGAAGAACGGCCAGCAGGTTGATCACCTGAAAGAAGAGTTTCCAGCGGCTGAGCCAATTGCTCTTGAACTGCGAGGAGCCTTCAACGAGCTTATGCTGAATTACAATGCCCAATTGAATGGTTACGATGCGCCAACTGTTGCCCCTTTCTTTACTGCTTCTGCTGATTGAGGTTTTGGGTGGATGCGCGGCCCCCGCGGCACAAAGCACCCACAGTGTGAAGAAAGCGCTTTCGGGCGGGCAGTACACCTTTATTTATTTTTCAGGGATGGATGCGGAGCTTTCGAATCCGTCAATCACTCCGTCGGTTGAGAACTACTTCATGTGCCTGCCTTTGCCGCGCCAACACGAAGAAGCGAAGGCCAGTGCCGCCTTGGCGCGGATGGAAGTGACCAACGGGCAGCTTTCGTTCGTAGAGGCATCGGCCGAAGGCCAAGGAGAAGACCGGTTGTTTCCCATCGTTGTGCGCAAGGGCGTAGCCATCAATCACCGGAGTCCGAAAGTTGAGTTTCGTACTGTTCTGTTCAGAGATGGAGGAAACGACTGGCACTTGGCCATCAGCAGTAAACAGTACTCCCTGCGTCAAATCGGTGAAGATTTGGCCGAATTGGGAGTTCAAGAAGCCTACGACATCTCATTAACCACTCGAAAGGGGTGGTACCGTTACGCCGATGCTCAGTTTGAACTGCGCAATAAACGCGCACCTGTGGAAGAGCTGTTGCTTTTCCATCCATCCAAAAAACCCTGAAAAATCAGCGTTGTTCTGGCCGCATTTGCGGAAACAGAAGCACTTCCTGGATGGTTTCTTTGCCTGTGAGGAGCATCACCAAGCGGTCAATGCCGATGCCCATTCCCGAGGTTGGAGGCATGCCGTATTCAAGCGCGCGCAAGAAATCGTTGTCGATGAACATGGCTTCGTCATCGCCCCGT
Source organism: Flavobacteriales bacterium (assembly GCA_036835325.1). Taxonomy (GTDB): domain Bacteria; phylum Bacteroidota; class Bacteroidia; order Flavobacteriales_D; family Sanyastnellaceae; genus CAMCHP01. The sequence continues at coordinate 91,977 of DAITMF010000001.1, read as the reverse complement.
TCTGACAATCGCAACTGCTCTTCGAAGCGTTCGCGCTGATCAATCGGGTCGTTGAGTTCGCTGTAAGCATTGGCGATTTCGGTGCCGTTGACCATCAATTCGAAGCGTTCGGTGAGCTCGGGGTCATTGCGGTGCCGCTTGCACAACGGCGACATTTCGATAGGGTAGTCGGTGATGAAGGTGGGCTGTACGAAATGTTTTTCGCACTTCTCGCCGAAGATTTCATCGATGAGTTTTCCCTTGCCCATGCTTGCGCTGGTTTCGATACCAAGGTCTTTGCACACCGCGCGCAGCGCGTCTTCGTCCATACCTGTGATGTCAATTCCGGTGTGTTCTTTGATGGCATCGATCATGGATACCCGTCGGTAAGGCGCTTTAAAATCGATGGTTTTGCCAGCGAACTCGACTTTTGTTGAGCTGTGGAGGTCAAGGCAAATTTTCTCGAGCATTTCTTCGGTGAAGTTCATCATCCAGTGGTAGTCTTTGTAGGCCACGTAGATTTCCATCACAGTGAATTCGGGGTTGTGGGTGCGGTCCATCCCCTCGTTTCGAAAGTTGCGGGAGAATTCGTAGACACCCTCAAAGCCACCCACGATGAGTCGCTTGAGGTAAAGTTCATTGGCGATGCGCAGGTAGAGGGGAATATCGAGTGCGTTGTGGTGGGTGATGAACGGACGAGCGGCCGCGCCTCCGGGTATAGACTGGAGAACCGGAGTATCAACTTCAAGGTAGCCGTGGCCATTGAAGTAGTTGCGCATTGATTGTACCACCTTTGTTCGGGCAATGAAGGTTTCACGCACGCCATCGTTCACGACCAAGTCAACGTAACGCATTCGGTAACGCAGTTCGGGGTCGGTGAAGGCATCGTACACGTTGCCCTCCTCGTCTTTCTTCACAATGGGCAGCGGACGGAGCGACTTGCTGAGCACGGTGAGCTTTCGGACCTCAACAGAAGGCTCGCCGGTTTGGGTAGTGAATGTGACACCTTCAACGCCGATGAAGTCACCAATATCAAGGAGCTTCTTAAAGACCGAATTGTAGAGGGTTTTGTCTTCATCAGGACAAATCACATCACGGTTAACGTAGACTTGGATTCGGCCGGAGCTATCGAGCAATGTCGCGAAAGAAGCCTTTCCCATGATGCGGCGCGTCATCAGGCGGCCGGCCATTTTTACTTCGATTCCGTTCTCGAAGTTGGCGGCAAGTGCGTTTGCCTTGTGCGTGACCTCAAACGCTGCTGCGGGGTAAGGGTCGATTCCGAGTGTGCGCATTTCGGTGAGAGCTTCACGGCGAAAGCGTTCCTGTTCTGATGGTTGCTGCATGTCCTTTCGGGGAATGGATAGATAAAAACTGGTGCAAAAATAGCGAACGAAGGTCAAGAACGGGGCAACTCTTTGCGCTTACCGTTCGTCTACACTGCCCGTAAGGGAGTGAACAACGAAGCTACAAATTGTGTAAATTTGAGTAGCATCCAATAGGGAGAGAGACTGTGATCAGAACTGCTATCATCGCAATTGCATTGTTATTGCTGGGATTCCGTGGCTACGGCCAAGTGGTTATCTCGGCCAATAATACAGCTGGCTGCGCGCCATTGCCGGTGGTAATTCAGGTTGTTACGCCTGACGCTTCGTCGATTTCGACGTATGGATGGACGGTAACGACCCCCCTTGGAGCAACATTGACATCAGCCGGAAGTCAGTTCATTGGTGTTTTTACGGTTCCGGGTTCGTATACGGTTTCATTAACCTTGAATGGCAACCCGGCACAAAGTGTAACCCAAACGGCATTTATCACAGTATACCAGCCACCTGTAGCCGCGATTTCGGTAGATGACCCATTGGGGTGTGTGCCGCATTGTGTGTCGTACAGCGATGCAAGCACAGCAGGTACAGGCCAGTTGGTGGCTTGGTCATGGGATTTTGGAAATGGAGCATTGTCGAACCAGCAGAACCCTGACTATTGCTACCAGAATGCCGGAAATTACACTCCGTTTTTGTCGATAACCGATGAGTTTGGCTGTTTCAGTTCAGTTTCAATGCCCCAGTTGGTGAGCGTGACCAACAACCAGCCGCAGGCATCCTTCACGCCTGACACGTTCACCGATTGCAATCCACCGTCGACGGTCAATTTCGCCAACAACAGCCTAGGAAATGGGATCGTTAGTTCATGGGATTTTGGCAATGGATTTAGTCAGAGCACAGTGTCACCATCGCCGGTTTCTACCACGTTCAGCGCGTTTGGTGACTACGAGGTGTGCTTGACGGTAACTGATGACATTGGTTGTGCAGTAGTTGCGTGCGAAACAATCAGCATAGTGAGTGCGCCAACCCCGGAACTCACAGCTTCAGATGATATAATTTGCGCTGGAGGATACGTAGACTTCGTGAACACGAGTGACCCCATGCCTCTTTCGGTTTCTTGGGATTTTGATGGAGACGGCATTGAAGATGCAACGGGCAATCAGGTATCATGGAATTACGCAACTCCGGGGATATTTAATCCGACAATTACCGCAACGTATTCAGCCAACTGTGTAGGCACATCCTCGGGTGCGGGTGTTGAGGTTCTCCCTACTCTTAGCACATCATTTAGTTCAACGGAAACGGTGTCGTGCGCGGTTCCGTTTACGGTTGAATTTACCAATACCAGCACCGGGTCGGGTTTTACAGCGTTTTCTTGGTTGGTAAATGGTGTTCAAGAAGGTGTAGGAGTTGATTTCACCTACACATTCGGTGGGGAAGGCACATACGATATAGGGTTGGTGGTGGAGACGGCACAGTGTGTTGACACCTTGTTTGCACAAGATTATATCGTGATTCAGCCACCCACCGTGACCTTTAATTTACCCGCTCAGATTTGTACGGGAACCCCTGTGCCGGTTTCGAACATTCAGCTGAACAGCAACGACCCGGTAACGAACATTGAGTGGGATTTTGATGGAGATGGCATCATTGATGCAGTGGGTATGAATCCAACGTTCGCCTTCGACACACCCGGTGTTTACATTGTTGATGTATACCTAGAGACCCAGTCTGGCTGCACAAACGTTGTTCCGGCGAGTTCGAGCATTACTGTTCAGCCGGGAGTTGTAGCAGATTTTACCTCAAACAACCAAGTAAGCTGCGCCGGTGAACCGATTCAATTCTGTGTCGAGAACATGGTTCAGAACACCATTTATGCTTGGAACTTTGGAGTAGGGTTGTGGCAGAACGTTGGCTTTCCCAACGAGTGTGTCGAATATACTTACCAAGACACGGGCTTTTTCGATGTAACATTATCGGTTTACAACACAGCGTGCAATGCATTAATTGTTTTGGAAGACCATATTTACATTGCACCACCCGTTGCAGATTTCACATTTGCACTCGACTGTGCCGACTTGAATACGGTAGCGTTCACGGATAACTCAATAGGTGCAGACTCATTGGTTTGGGATTTTGGCGATGGTTCCCCCCTTCTGTACAACGAGTTGAACCCGACACATACATTTCCTGGCCCAGGCACTTGGCAAGTTACTCTGACGGCTTTCAACCTAAATACGGGCTGTGAAGATGACCAGGTTATCAATGTTGTGAATACGTCAACCCCGATTGCGCTCAATGCGCAAAATCCATCAGGCTGCGGCCCACACACAACGGGCTTCACATCGCCACAGATTCAGCAATACGTAGAATGGGTGTTTGATTTTGGAAATGGTTTTTCGAGCATGACATCGCTTCATCCGCTTGGATATTGGCAAACCACTGTAAGTGGACCAGCAGGGTCAACCAGTTACAACAGCGGTTTCTTACAGAATTGGATACCGCAAATTACCTTCCAAAACCAAGGCACGTATGACGTTACCGTTACCGCAACTGACCCGGGTGGTTGCTCATACACCTACGTATACGAAGATCTGGTGACGGTTTACAATGACCCCATTTTCGCGCAGTTTAACGCCAATGTCATCGACGATTGCGACCAAGTTATTGTGGAATTCACACCCACAGGCAACTTCCTCGACAATGGTACTTGGACGTTTGGCGACGGGAACGTGCAAGCCGGCTTGAACGTAACCCACGAATTTACAGCGCCATGGGATTATCAGTTTACAGCAACGTTCAACGTAGTCGATGATTTTGGCTGCTCATCAACGGTGACCAGTACCTTGCCCATTGTAGCTCCTCCTGTGCCTGGGTTTGAAGTGTTGTCTGACCCTTCATGTATTTCCGAAGAAGTGCAGGTTGTGAACACGAGCACAGGTAATATTGTAGGGTTTCAATGGGACTTCGGTGACCCCAGCTCCCCTGACAACATCAGCACAGAGAACAGCACGACACACGCATACTTGAACAACGGCTCATACACCATTTGTTTGACAGCTGAGAACACTGCTGGCTGCCAGCAATCGGCCTGCGTTGACAATGCTGTAAACATCATTTCACCAGTCGCTGAAATGACCTACACACCACAGATTGCCAACTGCCTCTTTGGTGTTCAGTTTGAGAACACAACCCAAGGCGAGTTGGTGTGTTCGGAGTGGAGTTTTGGTGATGGGCAATTTGGAGGCGGGCTAGACCCTTACCACACCTACTCCATCGGGGTGTACGACGTGCAACTCGTGGTGTGCAACGAATTTGGTTGCTATGATACTACCACGGTGTTTGACATCTTTAACCTTTCATATGTCATTGGGCCTTTCACATTAGGGCTGGATGCATTTGACTGTGCGCCGTACCAAGTCGATTTCTCAGCCTACAACATCACTGACCAGCAGTTTACCTACTTCTGGGATTTTGGGGATGGATCAGGAGACCCCGACAACAACACCGTTACCACCCACGCCTACATAGAACCCGGCTCGTACTTCCCGACCTTGGTCATGGAAGATCCAAACGGATGTATTTTTCTTCAAACAAGCGAAGAACCCATTGTCGTTACGGAGTTTATGATCGACGTTACGCCGCCACAAGCCGTGTGTTTTGGACAGGCAACCCTAATCGAGGTTTCGGGTGCAGATGCCTACACGTTCAGCAACCCTGAAATGATTGAAGCACTTGGCGGCGGAGTGTATTCCATAACCGCGCCTGAAACCACCGTAATTACCATCGATGGAACATTTGCGGATTGCTTGGATACACAGAGCATTACCGTCGAGATCTATCAGCTGCCGGAAGTGGAGTTAAGCATGCAAGAGGGCGTGTGCTTCGGTGCTCCTGAGATTGCATTGAATGGCGGCCTTCCTGCGGGGCCAAGCAGCTTTTACACGGTTGATGGCGCACTGGAGACTGCATTCGACCCTTCAATGCCGGCAAACGCAAACTACGAGGTCGTGTACACCTACACCGATGGAAATGGCTGTATAAATGCCGACACAACGGCTGTAACTATTTGGGCGTTGCCAACCGTCGAACTTGCCGCGTTTGATCCGCTATGTGAGCTCGATGCCCCAATCATCTTGGAGGGAGGAAGTCCATTGAACGGCGTTTATACCGTGAATGGTCAAACGGCCGCAGGCTTTGACCCGTCAGATGGTTTTGGTAGTTATGCAATTGGTTACGCTTTTACCGATGGCAATCAATGCGCGTCGACAGCCGAAGCCGTGCTTGTGGTGAACCCGAGTCCTGCACCTGTGGTTTCACCGCCGATACTCTGTTGGGAACCTGAACTAACGGTCGAAAGCACCTCAACCATCGCCCAAGGAAGCATTGTGGGCTATTCGTGGGACTTGAACGGCAACGGACCAGATACAGGGCAGTCAACAGCTACACTTACCACTCCCGGACCGGGAAGCGTTGACGTTTCGCTCACCGTTACGAGTGACCAAGGGTGCGAAGCGAGTGTGGCCCTTGAAATTCCTGTATATGCAACCCCGGTAGCGGCCTTTAGCGTTGAAGATGTGTGTGAGAACACTCCGCTGGTCGTCGAGCAGAATTCGAGTACAGAAGGCGAACCGATTTCCGGTTACGTTTGGTCGGTCAACGGCGAGCTGTTTAGCAACGCGGCACAACCCAATCCGCTTTCCGTTGATGATTGGGGAACCTACGTGATTGAACTTACCGTTGAAAGTCCGGAAGGCTGCACAGATACCGAAACCATCACGGCGACCGTGTCGCCCTTTCCCATCATTGATTTGGTGGCCGAAGCGATTTGCGCCGGAGAAACGGCTGTCGTTTTCGCCAATACTGTAGTTCCCGGAGGCGGGAACATTGATTATTCGTGGACGGATGGTCAAGGCAACACGGGTATCAGCACAGAAAACCTAAGTTCGGTTTACGGTACTCCGGGGGAGTTTGCCGTGGTACTGAATGCCTCCAGCGGACCGGGTTGTTCAGCCGAAGGGCAAATCGTGCTGACGGTGAATCCGACTCCGGTAGCCGGTTTCACATGGGAAAGTGCCGCGTTTTGTGCGAATGCAAGCACGAGCCTTTTCGACAACTCGAGCATCGCCTGGGGCGAAGTGGCAGCGTGGGAATGGAGCGTCAACGGCGACCCGTTTGCCATTGGCGAAGAAGCCGTGTTCACAGCAACGGAAGCCGGAGAGTACAGCATTGGCTTGGTGGTGTTTTCTGAAGAGGGCTGCAGCAATGCCATCATACTGCCCGGTTTGGTCGAGGTTTGGCCGAACCCGGTTGCGAACTTCTTCGTGCCCGAAGGTATGCCAAGCACCGCTGCCCCCTTCATCAACGTCACTGACCGCTCTGAAGATGCCGAGAGTTGGTTGTACACCCTTTCTGATGGTGCGGTGTATACCGATGCCGAGTTTACGCACGAGTTTAGTGTGCCCGGTTTGTACAGCATCACCCAATTTGTTACCAACGGATTCGGATGCACTGACTCACTGCATGCACAGGTAGAATTTGAACCCGAGTTGTTGGTGCATGTGCCGAACGCCTTTACACCTGACAATGATGGTCTCAATGAAGTCTTCAAACCAGTGCTTTTCGGTGCGTCGCTGAACCATTACCGCTTCACCATCATTAACCGCTGGGGAGAAGTTGTTTTTGACAGCACAGACCCGTCAGAAGGGTGGCTCGGCAACTTCAGAGGCGGCGACCATTATGTTCAGTCTGGGGCTTACGTTTGGCAACTTGAGGTAGGAACCGTTGAGAACCGCATTCGCGAGCGGTACAATGGCCACGTGATCGTTGTGCGTTAACAATTGCGCGGGAAGCGTACCTTTGTACAAAACCCAATCGCAGTATGATGCGCGAACTGATTGCAGGATTTGCCGATCAAATCGACCACGCTGTTTCGATCGCTGTCAACACACGCTTTCAAAACACCGGTGACGGAATTCAAAACGTTGTTGTAACGGGACTAGGGGGCTCCGGCATTGGCGGCAAAATCATCGCCCAGCTCGTCCAAGACAGCGCACGGGTGCCCATAAGCATCAACAACGACTACCTGCTGCCGGCCTTTGTTTCGGAGAAATCACTCGTAGTGGTGTCGAGCTACTCGGGCAATACCGAGGAAACTGTAGCGGCGATGAAAGAGGCGTTGAGACGAGGCGCGCGCGTGGCTTGTATCACATCGGGAGGTGAAGTTGCGCAATTGGCGGCCAAGCACAAACTTGATGTGGTTTCAATTCCCGGCGGACAGCCGCCACGGTCGCAGTTCGGGTACTCAGCCATGTCGCTGTTGCGCATTTTCGATGCCTACGGCATATCGTCAAACTGCTTTGATGGTGCAGAAAAGTTGGGCGCTTTCATCCGCAAACATTCGGCCGAGAACGAAGCCAAAGCCAAGGAGATTGCCGGCGAAATGGACCAGCGTATCCCGATTATTTACGCTGAAAGCCGCAATGAAGGCATTGCCATCCGTTGGAGGCAGCAAATCAATGAAAACAGCAAGCAGCTCTGCTGGCACCATGTATACCCTGAAATGAACCACAACGAACTCGTGGGTTGGGAAGGCGGTGACCACCGCTTTGTAGTTTTGATGCTCAGGTCAGATGACGACCATCCGCGCAGCGTAGCCAGAATGAACATTACCGAGCCCATGATGGCCGATCGAGGAGCGCGCATCGTCAACATCCTCGCCGGCGGAAAGAACAGACTCGAACGAAGTTTCGACCTCATTCATTTGGGCGACTGGCTGTCGCTCATCCTCGCAGAGAAAAACACCATTGACCCGGTATCGATTGTCGCCATCGATTACCTTAAAAACGCACTGAGCACGCTGAAGTGAGGCAACTGCAGTACCGTGATCTTGGCCTGATTGACTACAAAACCTGTTGGGAGTATCAGGAAACGCTGTTTGCCGAATCGGTGCGCCGGAAAATTGCCATTCGAAACGGTGAAGATGAGCAAGCGCCGCTTAATCACCTGCTTTTTCTTGAGCATCCGCCGGTGTTTACCTTGGGCAAGAGTGGCGATGAAGCGCATTTGCTTCGCACACCCGAAGAGCTCGCTGCAACCGGTTACAGCTATTACAAAATCAACCGCGGAGGCGACATCACCTACCACGGTCCGGGTCAGCTTGTAGGCTACCCCATTTTCGATCTCGAGCAGTTTTTCACCGACATCCACCGCTACTTGCGCACCCTTGAGGAAGCCATGATACTGCTCTTGGCAGAGTACCGCATCGAAGCCGGCCGCATTGACGGCCTTACAGGCGTTTGGATTGGCATGGGAACCGACAATCCGCGGAAGATCTGTGCCATGGGCGTGAAGTGCAGCCGTTGGGTCACCATGCACGGATTTGCATTGAATGTGAACAGTCAGCTCGATGATTTTAAGCTCATTGTACCGTGTGGAATTGACGACAAAGACGTCACCAGCATGGAGCGCGAGCTCGGTAAGCCTGTTGAGATGGATGAGGTGAAGGAGCGCCTAAGGGTGCACATTGCCAACCTTTTCGACGCTGATCTGGTATTCGGCGCCTAGAACTCTACGTGAACGCTGCGGCGTTCAAGCTTTTTCTTTTTGGCATCGGCACAAGCGGTGTCAACGAGGTTTTGGGCGTCAGCATCACCGAGGCTTGCCGCAGTTTCCCAATCGGCACAGGCACCTTCACGGTCGCGCGATTCGTATTTGCTAACCCCCCTTTGGTAGAGCGCATGGGTGCGCACCGTATCGTCAGCGCTGTCAGCGAGCGCATCAAGTATAGCATTCGCCTTGCTGTAGCGCAACTGCTCAGTGAATACCATGGCCAAGCTGAGCTGTGACAGCGCATGGTCGGGGTTGATCTCGAGGCAGCGCGCAAAAGCCTTTTCAGCATCTTTCAAAGCGCCGAGATCGTAGAACAGCGCACCACCCAGGTAATGCGCCTCAAGGTAATCGGGTTTTAGTTTCACGGCTTCGGCGAGGTGATTCAGGCAGGGTTCGTTTTCGCCTTCGGCGTAGGCAAGGGCTGCTGACCAGTACCAGGTTTTTGGATTGGATGGATGGATGCGGCGCGCAGTGGCCAAGTCGACTTTGGCACCGGCATAGTTGTTCAGCGACATGGCGCAAATTCCTCGGTTGAGGTGTGCTTCTCCGTCGGCCGGATTCATTTGGATGGCTGTGTTGTAGGCCTCCATCGCGGCGGTAAACTGTCCCAGTTTTTGCAAGGCATCGGCTCGGAGACGGGCAATTTCGGCTGATTCTGTGTGAGCGACTTCGGCGACAATGCGCGTGTACTCCCCGTTTTCGTACATGGCAGCAATGGCCTCAAGCGATTGGGAATAAGCGGCGATTGGCCACCCTAGCGAAGCGCAAAGGAACGCAAGTGAGAAGAAGCTCTTCATGCTTGATTTTACTGCCAGAGCGCGTAAAAGGTTTCCACAGAGTGAATGGTTACCTTCGTATACTCAAATCGGAAGTTTATGAAGCGGTTCGCGCGCATCGTTTTAGGAATACTTGTTGTATTGGCTTTGGCTGTGGCAGGGCTGATGGCGACAGGAAACGAGCACATTCTTTACGGGTTGCCGTCGACGTATTTCAGCGGCAACTCTCGTCCCGACATCAACGACTTCAGGCACCATACCGTGCGTCGTGTCATTGCCGGTGACCCCCAGCCGTGGAGTGAGCGCCTGCTCGAAACCGCTTCGCTGCCTGAAACCGACCTGCGTTTTCTGGATAGTTTGGAAAGTGCCGCATTTCTCGTGGTGTACCGCGACACCTTGATTTTTGAATGGTACGGCGAAGGCTGCCAGCCAACATCGCTGATCAATTCTTTTTCGATGGCCAAGAGCTTTACTTCCATGGCCATTGGCGCGGCGGTTGATCGCGGCGCGGTAGCCATTGACGAACCGGTTGCCACCTACCTTCCGCGGTTCAATGAGGGCGAAAGCAAGCAGATGACCGTGCGCCACGTATTGCAAATGTGTTCAGGGATTGATTTTGGAGAGAGCTACGCCAATCCGTTCGGGTACCAGGCCAAGGCCTATTTTGGAAAGAAGCTTTGGGAACTTACCCAGCCGTACCGCGCATCGCAGCCGCCAGGCACCGAGTGGAAGTACGAAGGCGGTAACACCGTAATTTTGAACGAGGTGTTGACCGCAGCGACCGGCGATGTACTGAGTGAGGCTTTTAGCCGCGACATTTGGCGGCACATTGGCGCAGAGGCCGATGCCCATTGGGCAATTGACCGAGAAGGCGGCCACGAGCGGGCCTTTTCAGCCTTTTTTTCAACGGCCCGTGATTTTGCACGCATCGGACGCCTCATGATACACAAGGGCAATTGGAATGGCCGCCAACTGTTGAGCGAAGCATGGGTCAGCGCGTCATTGGAGCCCGTGGGTATTCGTGACGTTGATGGCGAGCTTGTTGAGAACTATGGGTTCCAGTGGTGGCTTGCACCGCAGCGCGTAAAACCGTGGCATTTTTCAGCCAGAGGCATGCGCGGACAGTACATTGTTGTGCTGCCAGAAGAAGAGCTTGTAGTGGTGCGTTTCGGCAGCAAGCGCATTGAAGCACAAACGAACGACGGAATGACCCCTGACCTGCCCCGTTGGGTTGAGATGGGGATGAAATTGAAAAACAGATATGCTGAAAGACATTGATGTCCCAAAGGTTGATCAAGTCGCTGTGGCCATCACCCGCGAGGTCAACCTATTGAACGAAGAAGAATACAACGCTTGGCTCATTAACTTCAAAGGCGACGCCTTGGAGAATGTGTTGATCAGGTCAAGCGGCTATGGCGTGCACGAAGGCAATAAATACGAAACAACCGAGCTTCGGCGGTTTTACGACCGCATTGAACCCAACGCGGCCATTAAGATTGAGCCCGTATTGGCAGAGGCGCTTCATTTAAGCAACCAGTACTGGGTGAGTTTTTACGACGGTAAAGTTTTGTACGACAGAAAATATGTTTTTGTGCCGGGGAGTATTGACCCATCGAATTACATCACCGTACCTTTCGTTGACCTAGAAGGTGTAATGATTAAATAAAGGCCATGGTACGCTATATTGACCTTGAGAAGGTGCTGTTTTTAGACATTGAAACGGTGCCTGCCGTTCAGCAGTTTGATGCACTTGACAACGATTGGAAGAAGTTGTGGGAAGACAAGTCGCGTTTTTTCAGAGAGCGCGAAGACATCGGGTTAATTGACTCTTACGAGCGTGCCGGGGTGTACGCCGAGTTTGGCAAAATCGTGTGCATATCGGTGGGTTATTTGCGGCAGAGCAAAGGGGAGCGAAGGTTTAGAATGACATCTTTTTATGGGGATGATGAAGCACAACTGCTTCGTGACTTTGCGAATTTGATCAACAACCATTTCAGCACGCGTGACCACATGCTGTGCGGCCACAACGTGAAGGAGTTTGATTTACCGTTCATTGCACGCCGCATGTTGGTGAATGGGGTTCAACTACCTGCTCCCATTGACACCGCCGGCAAAAAACCGTGGGAAGTTAATCACCTTGACACCTTGGAACTGTGGAAGTTTGGCGATTACAAAAACTACACATCGCTCAAACTGCTCACCAAGCTGTTTGGAATACCCACACCGAAAGACGACATTGACGGCAGCCAGGTGGCACGTGTATACTACGAAGAACGCGACCTCGACCGCATTGAATTGTATTGCCGGAAAGACGTGTTGGCCACTGCGCAATTGCTTCTCAAATACAGGGGAGAACCCATGATTGAAGAGGAGGCCGTGCAGGTGGTGTAAATGAATGACCCCGATTAAGCCATTGCCTAACGGGGTCAAACCTGAAACTGTATGTCGCTTTGGGAGTTGAGAGTCCCTGAAAGCCGATTTAGAACATGGCCAGTGAAAGGCCAACAGAGAGCGGGTAAACTTCGGGTCCTTTGCCGTCTTCGAAAAGCGGTGTTAGACCATAGTTGGCCCAGAGGGTGAAGTTGCGGTATCCGACCCTTACGGCTGCGTCGAGGGTGAACGAGCTGAGGTTGAAGTCGCTCTTTACACGATCGCGGTATTCTTGCCCGTCAATTTCATAGAACTGCTTGGTGATTGACCCAATTCGGAGACCACCGATGGCACCAACGGCAATGTGGAAGGTGCGGTCAGGGTCTTCACTCGTGTTGAATTCAAGCATCAACGGCACGCGTAGGTAGGTGGCACGGAGTTTGTTTTTAGAGAAACGGTAAAGCGAGTCGGGCACTTCACTGGCGAAGGTGCTGTCAGCGTTGTGCTGAATGCGCGAGTTTGATTTGATGCCGTAGCTGTTGTAGGTAAGTGCAGCACCTGTAAGAATGCCCACGTAATTTTTCACTAAGCGAATTTTCTCTTCGTAGAAGTTAAAGCTCCAGCTGAGCGAGCGGATTTCTTCGGTGTCGAGCCAAGGGGCATCGTCAGGGGCTGCGTTTACACCATTGGCGTTGAACAAGGTGTTTACGCCGAGGTCAATGCCCGCCCAGAAGGTGAGCTCTTGCGACAGTTCTCGCGGGGTCATAGCTTCGTCGTCGTCGTCGAGATCAACGGTGGTGCTTTTGTCGTTCGAGTTAATAAGGATGACTTGCGTACCACCGAGCATGATGCGGGTTGTGTCGGCTTGGGAGGGGAGGTATACCGTGTCAGGACTCGCCTCGTTTTGAGCGAAGGCTAGATTGCCTGTAAGTGCGGCGAGGGCGATTGCGGTAAGCAGCTTTTTCATATCCGTGAAATTGAATGTTCAGGGGTATGACGAACAGGGGAGAGGAATTGTTACTAGCCCTGTTAATAATTTTTTGAGGGGTGAATGTCGAACATTGGATTTGTGCTTTATTTTCGTTTAGACACAAAACCTTAAATACTAAACAAATCCAAGGGTCACCCCGGTCATTTCCGACTTGTTCCCTCCCTTGGAAAATTGGATTGCCTATGAAACGTAAAATCGACGTGCTCATCGTTGATGATGAGGCGGTATGCCGCAAAACGCTGGCGACCTACTTCTCGAACGAGAATCAACACATTAACATCGTTGGCGAAGCTGCTGATTGCGCAGAAGCGTACAGCAAAATTAAGTCGCTGCGGCCTGATGTGGTTTTTCTTGATGTAAACATGCCTGACAAGTCAGGGTTTGATTTGCTAGACCGGTTCGATAAAGACCGGTTTATAACCGTGCTCTGTAGCGGCGACAAGCGTGCAGCCGCAGAGGGGTTTCGGCGAGATGTGCTCTATTTTCTCGAGAAACCTTGGGCCATTGACGACCTCAACAGGTGCCTGGCAAAGGTGCAAACGGCGGTGCAAGACAAGCTTGAGTACTTTTTACCCGAGTCGCGGAGAAAGGTTGAGGTGTTTTCGAGCGGCCGAACATATTACATACCGCTTTACGACATTGTTATGGTTGAGGCTTCGGGCGCATACAGCGTAATTCATCGCGAATACGGTCAACGCTTGGTTGTTTCACGCAACATCAAGTCAATGACAGCCGAGCTCGGGGAGAAAATGTTTTGCCGCATCCATAACAGCTACCTCGTTAACATCAGCAAAATTGCCTCGTGCAGTTTCATGCGCAAGAGCTGTGTACTTGACTCCGGCCGTGAAGTAAAGATGGCCGTCCGCCGAAGCGATGAGCTGCGACGCAAACTTGAGTACCTCTGGGGCAGCGCAAGCCGTACACCCTCAGAAAGCGACCACTCACCACATAACGACCTGAACGACACGCCGTTCCTGTAACTCTTCTTCAGGGTCGTTCGTCATAGCACCAAATTTGTTGCCATGAAAACGATTCTTTTTGCCTTGGGCCTCTTGCTTTCAGTGACTGCCGGAGCCCGCACCCCCGAAACCGCGCAAGACCGCGCTGTGAAGCGGGGCATTGAGCGGTACGTGATTGCTCCTGTTAGCGGGGAAGCCGCTGAACGATTTGGCGCTGTTTTCGTTCAATTCTCACTTGATTGCAGCGGTAAGGTGCACATTCTCGATGTGGAGGGAAACACCGCGTACCTCGAAAACCATGTGGTTGAGCGCTTGCAACGCATCACCTTCGAAGATGCCGATGAGAGCAAGGTGTACACCTACCGTTTTGTGTTTCGGCCCGAGAAGCACTAGGTGTTAATTTCCGAAGTCGTTTAGTCTGCACTCGGTGAGCAATCGCTGGGTGTAGCCAAAGTTCCAGTTTCGGTTTTGCTCGTCGAGTGTGGCGTAGACAAAGCTCTGAGTGCCCTTAACCATGCGCCGAAAGGCCTTGAAATCAGCCTTTTTCATGGTTCGTGCCCAAAAGGGGTACACCAAGCGCTCAAGGAGATCACACACTTCGCGAACGGTTAAGGTTTTCGGAATTCGCGCTAAGCCATCGCGCAGCTCTTCAGGGTAGTCGCGTGTAAGCAAATAGTACACCCATTCTTTGGCGTCAACGTCGCCCGCTGCTGATAACCAAGCATCGCCCGGGGTCTTAATAAGCACCTCCGGGAAGCGTTGCTCAAACGTTGCGAATGCAGCGGGTTCATGGTCGTGCAAGCAGCGCAGTGCCATCATTGTGCTCAACCGACGGCTGTGTTCTTTCAGCGTGAAAAGCGAGGCACAGCGGCAGTTTTTTAACCCCTCTTCTTTCACGAACCACTTCAATTTACCGTAGTACATGCGTTCGCTGTTGCGTCGTCCGCCACGAAATACGCGTGAAACCAGCGAAGGGTCTTGAATCGCGGCAAGTTGGAGGGTGTCAATCACATCGGTGCCGAATCCGGTCAGCAAGGCCGATCGGTAGTTCAAATGGTAGCGTTGGGCCAGTGCCTTTTCGGTTTGGAGTGCCAGACGTTTGTTGGCCTTACCTCCGTAGCCCTTTCGCACGCGGCTCGAATGGCGCAAGGCCTTCACTTGAATGGCAATGCCCGTATTTACAAAACTGAGTGGTATCACAGGCGCCAAAAGCGCCAGTTCGCCAAGGCCCGAAGCGGTGAGCACGGTAATTGCGGCGATTTGCGCAAACTCCGATATGAACCATACGGCTGCCACGCTTATACCGTGTATGCGCGCCAGTTCACGAAATTCAAGGGTGATTTCGCGAAGGAAGCCGTGGTGGGCCGTGTCGACCTGATCGTACAGCGACGATTTCAGAAATTGTGCGCGGCAGGGTTGGCCCACCCACGCGTCTCCGTACAGGCCCATAATGGTGCTGTCGACCCACGCTTTGGCAACGGATTCGGCCAAATAGCGTTCGATGCAATCTTCGGGTTCGGGGCGTGCCGGCACATCGCGCAGTTGGCGTGCGACCAAGGGGAGCACACCGACACGCTCGAGTTCGGCCACAACATTTCGCGACTCAAACAACAGGGTTTGAATGGCGTAATCGGTTTCAAGACGGATAAAAAACGCAGCATCGCCCGAGTACGCTTCGTCTTGCGCCGCCAATGGCAGTTGGCACAACACACAGAGTACAGCAACGAAGAGAGGAATTTTGCGGCGCACGCGGTTCATCGTTCGGGTTTCGTAACAAAACTCTTAAAACAAGTCGAAACTCATCCCGCTTTGCGGGAAGAATGTTAACAATACCGCGTCATTAGTGCGGCTCCGAACGGACGCGAGCGCGTAGGGCCTGAACAAGTCGTATCTTTGGCGGTTAGAATCGTTCGGTGACCATCCGCCGAAGGCGAATCAATCAGCATGAAGAAACACCTTGCTATTTTGGGCTCAACCGGGTCAATCGGAACCCAAGCTCTCGACGTCGTTGCTGCCAACCCTGACCGTTTTCAGGTGGAGGTGCTTACAGCGCAGCGCAATGCTGAGTTGCTGATTGAACAGGCGCTGAAGTTTTCGCCGAATGCCGTGGTCATTGGCGACGAATCGAAGTACGCGCTGGTGAAAAACGCACTTTGGGATGCCGGTATCAAGGTGTATGCCGGTGCGGAGGCCTTGAGTCAGGTGGTTGAAATTGAGGAGATTGACATTGTTTTGACTGCGCTTGTCGGCTTCGCCGGATTGCGACCGACGCTCGCCGCCATCGATGCCGGAAAACACATCGCCTTGGCCAACAAAGAAACCTTGGTGGTGGCCGGAGACATCGTGACGCAGCGCGCGAAAGCGAAGGGCGTGAACATTTACCCGGTTGATTCTGAGCACTCTGCGATTTTTCAATGCCTCGTTGGTGAATGGCACAACCCCATCGAGAAGATTTATTTGACGGCTTCAGGAGGGCCTTTTAGGGGCAAGAAGCGCGACGAATTGGCCGGTGTTACAAAGGCGCAGGCGCTGAAGCACCCGAATTGGGACATGGGCGCGAAGATCACCATTGACTCGGCGAGTTTGATGAACAAGGGCCTTGAGGTGATTGAGGCCAAGTGGCTTTTCGGGTTGCAATCTGAGCAAATCGACGTCATTGTGCACCCGCAATCGATTATTCACAGCATTGTGCAGTTTGAAGACGGCTCAATGAAGGCCCAAATGGGGCTTCCTGACATGAAACTGCCGATTCAGTATGCCTTGGGTTTCCCTGAGCGGGTGCCGTCTGACTTCCCTCGGTTCAACTTTATGGATTACCCTTCGTTGAGCTTTGAGCAGCCCGACAAAGCGAGCTTTCGAAACCTTGCGTTGGCCTACATGGCCATGGAGCGGGGGGGCAATGCTGCGTGCGTGCTGAACGCTGCCAATGAGGTAGCTGTAGAGCTGTTTTTGAACGATGGCATCGGGTTTTTGGCAATGAGCGAGTTGGTTGAAGACTGCTTGGAGCGCATTCCGTTCATTGCAAGGCCATCGCTTGACGACCTTTTTGAGAGCGACGCTGCTGCCCGCGATTACGCTTTTTCGTCGGTAGCGAAAATGTAATCAGGATTTAGGGGAAGGATGACGGTGAAGGTGCTGCCTACGCCGGGGGTGCTCTCCACAGATATGTTGCCTCCTAAGGCCTCAACCTGATTTCGTGTAATGAACAGGCCCAATCCCCGTGCATCGCGGTGCCTGTGAAAGGTTCGGTAAGGCTGAAAAAGTGTGCGGGCCTTGTCGACCAAATCAATGCCCAAGCCATTGTCAGACACCGTGATGACAGCATTGCCATCGCGCGTCTCAGCCCTCAGGTCAACGTAAGCGTCGCGGTCGTGCGCGCTGTATTTGATGCCGTTGCTGAGCAGGTTGTGCGCGACGCTTTCAATGTAGGGAGCAATGGTATGCAAGCTCAGCTGTGCTGGCACATCAATGTGCAACTGCACGTTGTTCTCTTTGGCCGTGAGCTGTAGGTTGTCGGCAACACGGGTCACCACGTCGATTAAAGCGATTGATTGCAGGTTTCCGGCTTTGTGCAGGTCTTCGGTTGAAAGCAGTTCATGGAGGTCATCAATGGTGCGCGCCATGTTGCTTGCCGACCGTTCAAGCATAGCGTACGCTGTTTCATCGAGCAGTTCAGGGCGGTCTTTGACCAAGATTTTAAGCAGCGAGGTCATGTTGGTCGCGTGCGAACGGAGGTCGTGTGACACGATGTATGTGAAGCTTGAGAGTTTTGTGTTTTGCCGGCGTGTTGTTTGAAACAGACGTTGAATGTGCTTTCGGCTTTTACGGCTGCTGCGCACAGCCAGCAGAAGAATCGCCATCACAACGACCAAAAGCACAATGGCTATGATGCTCCATCGGTTGATGGTTTCTTGTTTGGCTATGATTTCGGCGTTGAAGCGGTTTTGTTCTTCGAGCAGCAGTTTTTCATTCTCAATGCGGTCAACATCGTAGGCCATGCGTATTTCGCGCAAACTGGCTTCGTTGCGCCGCTCATCGAGTGAATCGCTGAAGGCCTTGAATTCTTGGTATGCCAAGAGGGCACTGCCATAGTCACCACGCGCTTCAAAGAGTTGCGCTTCGGCTTCGGCCAGTTTTGCGCGTGCTTTGAGGCGAATTTGTTTGCCGGGTTCACGTCCGCCCAAGAGCTCCTTGGCCAATCGAATGCGCTCTTCGGCTTCGTCGTATTGACCGAGGCGCACCAAACAGCCGGCCATCGATAGCAGGGCATTTACTCCGCTGCCGTAGTCAGATGTTCGGCAAGTTAACGCGTAGTCAATTTCGAAGTACTTGATGGCTTCGGTGCACCGATCGAGGCTTTTGTAAAGTACACCAAGGTTGCCTTTGATAATACCTACCCACCGGATCAAGTTGGCGCTTTGCGCCAATTCGAGAGCACTTAGAAAAACCGGTTCAGCGGCGTCGTAAGACGACTCGCTGCTTTCTGCCATTCGGTAGAGGCATACACCTTTGTTGTTGATGCTTCCTACCCAGCCTGCGGTGTCATTCAACAATCGATGCACCACCACCATTTGGTCGTAAACACCCGCAGCATCAGCAAAGGCACGAATGCCAAGGAGGTGTTGCGACTTTACATGAAGAATGTCGAGTTGAAGCTGTGGACTGATGGTGCGCTCGCTCACAAACGCGTCAATTCGTTTGAGGGTTTCATCGGTTTTGGAGTGGGCGGCGAGCAGTGAAAATCTTCGGGCTTCAAGAACAAGCATCTGCACATACCCATCAATGCACCCTTCGTCGAGTGCCTTTTGCTGTAGTGCCTTGATGCGGCTTACAAAAAAGATTTCGAGGTTGTCGGCATAGCGGTTGAACCCGGCATTGTACAGTGCGTTGAGGTGTTCAAAGCGGGCACAAGAGTCGGGCACATCTTGCTGGTTGACAAGCTCTTCGAAACGTTCTCGGGAAGGAATTACAGTATCAACCAAGAAGTATTCACGTTCAACCTCCCACTTGAGTTCAGCCGACTTGATTGAGGTTTGCAAGCGCTGTGGCCAAAGCAAGCGGCCTGCATCATCGCCTTCTTCAGAATAACGGCCAGAGGTTTCGCCAATGGCTTGGCGCACCACTTTTCTGAGGCTATCCGAAACTGTTGGTGATGGTGGAATGTGCCGAAGCACAGCTTCAGTTCGGACGTGCAAAAGACTATCGCGGTTTACAACCTGCGATTTCGCTGCGGCACTAAACGGCAAGCAGCACAAAATCAACACGATACAACGGATAATACTCACGCGTTTTCTTGACTAAAGAAAAGCAATTTCGCGATGTTTTGGACAGCGAAAGAAACGGTTTTTAAAAAGTATGTGCAATAAAAAAACGCTCCGTGAAGAAGCGTTTTTGGTGCGCCCACCAGGGCTTGAACCTGGGACCCACGGATTATGAGTCCGTTGCTCTAACCAACTGAGCTATAGGCGCGCAATCGTGGCCGCGAATTTACAAAAATCCTTGTCAGAATGGAGGCGTTACCAACGCGACGAATTCTCCGGTGAAACTTGAGCGATCAACGTGTACACCGCCCAAACGAATGGCTTTGATGAGGGCATCATAATGCGTGCTTTGGCTCAACAATTCGGCTTGGCCAATCATAGCGAATTGCTTGCGTGCTCGGCTCAGGGCCACATTCAGTTTGCGGTCAACTTCATGCACACCGTCAATTCCCGGCAAGGTATTTGATGTTAAGAACCTGAGCTGCTGTACGTTCGTTACAGATGTACAGTAAATGATGTGGTCACGTTGGCTTCCTTGGTAGCGCTCAACGGTGTCAACAGTGATTTCTGCGCCACCGCGAATGCTTGATTTCAAGAGTTCTTGCCGTATTCGGCCGATTTGGTTGCGGTAGGGCGCAATAATCCCGATGTGTTTTTCAGGCGCTTCGTACCCGTATACCTCAATGATTTTAGCTGTAAGTGCAGCGGCGATTCGGGCCTCTTCCGGATTTACTTTTGGATGGATGTCAGATGGGGAGCCGCCTTCAACAAACACGAGCCGTGAACCAACCATGGGGTCTGACCCCAAGTGCTCGGCTTCGTTTTGGTGGGCCTTGCCGGCTGGATGCAGCCCGTTGTTGTAATAGAGCGCTCCAACCAATGACCCTATAACCGGATGCATGCGGCCTTGAAAGCGCAAAGTACCCATGCAGTGGTCGAGCGATTCATGCTGCGCCTTGCGCAAAAGACGCTCAAAAAGCGATGAACGCAAGTCGGTTAATCCAATGCTCTTGAGCTGGTCGGTAATCAATCGGTTGCAGCGGGCATTCTGTTGAACAACGGCCGGAAGTTGACGGTCATCGCCAATCAAAACAAACCGCGGGACGAGCATAAGAAGGTTCACCAAAAGGGGTTCGATGACCTGCGATGCTTCGTCAACAACCATTCGGTCAAAACGTTTCAGTCCAAAAATGGATGACCGCGACAAGATGCCCGAAACGGTTGATACCACCACGTGGCGCTTGTCGATGAGTGCCATCAGTTCTTTGCGGGTACTAACGGTTGAGGCAAGTTTGTGCAGTAAATTGTCTTCAAAACGGGGGTCTCCTACGCTACTGCTGCCAATTCTGAAGTACCCGTCATTGCTGCCAAGGGCCAGTTCAACTGCTTCACAAATCTCGTCAACTGCGCGATTGGTGTATGCGAGCAAGAGCAGTTGCTCGCCTTTCGATACCGCTGCCCGAACAAAGTTCGCGAGGAAAAGGGAGGTTTTCCCGGTGCCCGGCGGACCAACCAATAGGAAGTACTCCGGCGCGTTTAGCGCTTTATGCAGCAAGTCACGCAAGTCACGCCGACTCTCTTCGATGGGAATGGCATCGAGCGCCAAGGCATCGTCCCAATTGAGGTTAGGCCCCACCCTCGGTCGCCGCTGCCCCAGAATCAATGAGCGTTTGTTCTCGTCGCTGTTTGAAACAAACCGAAACAGCTCGCGCTGTAGCTGCACGAAGTTTTGATCAAGGTAGTCGTGTTCGATGTACCACTTTGTGTGCACGCTGAAGAAAAGTTCGTGGTGCTGCGGATTTCGAAAACCCAGCACAAGCTCGCCTTTGTCATTGGGCTCTTCAACGAGGTATGACTTAATGACTTGCTGGCTTACTGCATTTTGGTCATCATGGTCGCTCGGGTACAACACACAGATGTCGCCGCGTCTGAAATCGTGGTCAGGTGCTTGTTCAGCTTGAAAGCGAAGGGCCATGCGCGGCGGATCGCTTTTGAGTTCGTTGCGTTCAATGCGCAGCGGACCAAGCCTGTCTGGCCGTTCACTTCCCATGTCGCTGCGCCAAAGGGCTGAATGTCCGTACCGTTGATCGCCATCGCCTAATCGGGCAATCCATTGTTCGCGGGCAATGAAGCTCATAAACGCGCCGAGGTAATCGCGCTCAACAGCTCCGAGTTTTTTGAGTGTTGATTGAAACGCGCTGAATTTGCCAGCAAACCATTCAGGAATCCTCGCCTCATCACTTAAGCCACAACCGGCCAAGGTGAACCCTTTGAGCAAGCGAATGGTCGCATCCGGCGAAGCCGATAAACCAACCCTTTGCTCGGCCATGACGATGGCATTGCGTAAAGCAATGAGCTGCAGGTCGGCCTCCACGCTGCGGGCAACGTAACGGAGGTTCGAGCCGGCGACACGTCCTGAGCTGTACAGCAAATACACGTGCATATCGCGGAACGACACGCCAAGGATGCGGTTGATCAGCATTTGATACAGGTGCGCTTGAGCGACATGCGTAGCATTGACTGCGTCTGGGTTGGTTTCGGGCCAAGGCAACTTGCCCGATTTCAATTCAACAATCGTGGCCGAATCGCCCGATTGGTGCAAAAGATCAAGCCGGCCTTGCAAGCCCAGTTCGGGTGAGATGAAACCGGGCTCAATCAGCGGTTCGGCACAGGGTATAGGCGGCCTCAAGGTTGCGAAATCATGGCCAATTACCCGCTCAAGGTTGGCCCACTGCACCTTTGCCTTGGTGTTCATGAACTCAATGAGCTGGGCGTCGTGGTTGAAATAGTGGAGGTACTCGAGCGGAAACGCGGTAAAACTCTCGCGAAAAAGCGTTTCAAATCGTGGAAAACCCTGGTCTGAGTTGACCATGCGGTCGAAGAAACTGTTGACGAGGTTACCAAGGAAAATGGCCTCCGAGCCGTCGGCCTGGTCGTACCGGTTTACGAACCACAAGCCTTCGTACAAAACGGTTTGATTGGCCAGTTTGATGCAGCATGCTGAAAGCGATGACACGTCAATCACGTAATCGGGTTCGTAAATGAGCATGCGCGCAACGAGGTAAGGCACACCGCGCGCGTCATTGGGCCGAACATCGACCAATGAGAGCGTTGCATTTGAGGTGACCGCGTCAAACAAGGATTGAAAAGCGGGATGGTCGTCGGCATGCAGTACAAACTCCATTCCTTCGTCGTTGCCATCTTCACGTTCGATGACGAGCTGGGTAGCGTTGGCACTCGTGACAACCGCGCGGAGGCAGGCTCCGGTGTAGTGCTGTTTGGGCGCATTGGCGATGCGGCCGAGTTCGCCCTTGAGTTCGTCGGGTATAGGGCTTCCGGTTGCTGCATTGACGAGTCGGGCAAGGGCGCGACCGGCGAAAACGAGCTCATCGTCGGTAAAGGTTTGAGCCAACGCGTCGTTTTTCGAGCGAATGCGCAACTGCTGAAGGTGCCCGCTCACATCGCGGTTCAACTGGTGGGTTCGGCACAGGTATGAGATGCGGCTAAACAACGATGGAAACCGTATGCTCTCTTCTTCAAGCAATACAGAGCTAATCAAATTGAGCGCATTGCGCAGTGCCCGAACGCGTTGCCGCTGTTCAGGCTGTTGCAAGGCCGCAGAGAGGGTGTCGTACAAAACGGTTGCGCTGACGTTCATGGGTGCAAGGTAAGGTGACATTCTCTACGGCGACCGTAAGAAAGGCTGGGTATTTTACCGTTGTGGTCCTTTTTTTTACGCCTGCGGCGGATGGTCGGTGAGAAGCATTTCAGTTTACCTTTGGCGAAACCATTGAACGGAGGTGGGGAGATACCGAAACCTGATTTTACTGCACCTGATTGTGTTGATTTTCGGCTTCACCGGGATTTTGGGGAAGTTAATCAGCATTGGTGCTGAACCGCTGGTGTTTTGGCGTTGTGCCATCGCCTCGGCGGTGCTGGGAGCCTACATGGCGGCCAGGTCGCGCTTGCGGAGGTATCCGCTTTCAGTGATGCTGCGCTGGGCGGGCATTGGCGGCATTGCGGCAGCACACTGGATTACCTTTTTTGCAGCCATCAAGGTCTCGAACGTTTCGGTGGCGTTGGCGACCTTGGCGACTTCGGCGCTGTTTGTTTCGGTTACGGCGCCGTTGGTGACGAAAAAGAAATACGATTGGCGGGAGAGTGTGCTGGGCCTGCTGGTCATCGTAGGGGTTTCCATCATCTTGTCGGTTGAAACGCGGTACATCAACGGCATTGTGTTGTCATTGATCTCGGCTTTTTTGGCAGGGTTGTTCAGCACCTTGAACTCCATCCAAATCAAAACCTACGATGCCCTTAACATCAGTTTTTATGAGCTTTCCGCTGCCGCTGTGTTGGTGGCGGTGTACCTGGCGGTAACGGGAGGATGGAGCGCCGACGTGGTTGTTTTGTCGGCAAACGATTGGCTGTGGATTGCATTGCTGGCCACCGTTGCTACAGCCTTTGCGTATGTGGTATCGGTGGATGTGATGAAAGAGCTTACGCCGTTCACGGTGGCCTTGGCCATTAACCTTGAGCCGGTGTACAGCATCATTCTTGCCCTGTTGATTTTTGGGGATGAGGAAAAGATGTCGCCCGGGTTCTACTGGGGTGCGCTGTTGATTCTTTTGGCCTTGTTTGCCGATGCGGTGTTGAAGCGGAGAAAGCGTCGGGCGGTCGATTTGGCGAACAGCGCCAAGTGAGCAAAGCAATTGGCTACCGATGCGGGCCTCGCAGGTGGCGATGACCTGCTGGAGGTTTTATACTCCCAGTTGCCATGCAATGCCATGCTCGATGAAGCTCACCACCCCTGTGACGTCGACACCTTCTCGCAGCGGATAGTTCTCTTGGCCGGGAATAATCACAAACCAACGGTCAAGGTTGAGATCGCGCATCGCTAAGCTCCCGGGCCAATCACGGCTACAGCGGGGAATTCGCCGAGCAATTCTGTCAGTTTCGGGGTGACAATTCGAGGTGGCAAAGCCAAAATAACCGTGTAGATATAAAAAATAGTTTTTGATTTACACGGTTAGGTGACGCGCTGAACAACTGGCGACGTGATGGAAGGTCATTGTATTGGGCGCGCTCACACCTTTAACACCCCCCTCAAAAACTGAATTTCGTCTTTGAGGTCAGCGATGCGGATTGGAATCCGTTCTACACCACAAACAACTCCCCGGCAACCCCATCGGCCATCAACCAACGGTCTTCGGGGATGCGGTAGCGGCCATCGGGGGTTTTGACCAGATCGCCGGAATCGACCAAGCGCTGCCAAGTGGCAGAGGTTGCCGGGTGATCAGCCGGTGAACCACATTCGGTGAAGTCATCAAGCGAGATGCCGCGCGCAGTGCGCAAGCCGGTGAGCAAACGTTCGTTGTGGCGATCGGTTGGAGTGAGTGTTTCGCCTTCCCAGAATGGGGTGCCGGCAGACATGTGGCGCAGGTAGGCGGTATTCGAGGCGATGTTCCACCGGCGATGCTGGCCGTCGAACGAGTGGGCGCCGGGTCCGATGCCCACGTAGGTCTCGCCCTCCCAGTAAGCGCTGTTGTGCGCGGCGCGCTTGCCCGGCTGGGCGAAGTTGGAGACTTCGTAATGCCGGTAACCCGCATCTGCGGCCATGGCGCACAGCAAGGCATACTCGCGTTCAATCTGGGTATCGTCGGCCACGGGCTGCTTGCCCTGAGCTACCCTTTTACCCAAAGCGGTTTTGGGCTCTACGGTAAGGATGTACGCCGAGAAGTGATCGGGCGCCAGGGCGAAGAGCTCTCGCAGGTTGGCCTCCCAGCGGTTATTCGTCCAATGGGGCAATCCGTAGATGAGGTCCAAAGTGAGCCGTACAAATCCAGCTGTGCGTGCGCGGTCAACCGCGCGCAAGGCTTCATCGGCCGTGTGGGCGCGGTTCATCCACCGCAGGTCATCCTCATGGAACGATTGAATGCCAATTGAGAGGCGGTTCACACCGACAGACTTCCACAAGGCGAGTTTCTCTGCGCTCAGGTCGTCAGGATTCGCTTCAAGGGTCACCTCAGCTTCGGGGTGCCGCGTCAGCAGCTCATCCATCCCCAAAAAAAGAAGCTCCAACTCTTGGGCTGAGAGCAAACTGGGCGTGCCGCCGCCAAAGTAAATGCTATCAACACTACCGGTGCACTCATCCGCGCGCAAGCGCAACTCATCAACGAGCGCAGGCACCAGCCGTGCGCGGGTATCCATCGTCGTTGAAAAGTGAAAGTCGCAGTAATGGCACGCCTGCTTGCAGTACGGGATGTGGATGTAGAGACGCGGCATGCTGCAAAGGTATTGCGATTAACCGCGCAGGCGGCTGTTAATGTGCAAGGGCGACACATCGACCACTCGGATGGTTTTCGATTGTGGGTGGTTTGGATGGATGAGGTAGTTGTGTTCAAGCGGCACAATGCTGCTTGGAACACGCAAAATAGGGTGCTCGGCCAGTGCAATGAAACGGTCGCCGATGCGTTGCGAAGCCGCTCCCGGAGGCTTGGTATCCCATTCTGGAGGCAGCGTTTGGATGTCGATGGTCGCAATGGTGCAATCGTCGGGAATCTCAATGGTCACCATAACACGGTCGTTTGGTAGGTCTTCATGGATATCGAGGTGGACGGCCAGTTCCAGCAGAGCCAATGCCCGGCTTTCGGCGGTGTACACCATCGCCGTGCCTTTGCTGTTCCAGCGGTTCGATGATGAGAGCGCGGCTCCTTGGCCGGAAAGCACGGCGTCGAGGTGGCGTTGACGTTCAATGCGAAACACCATCATGTCAGCTCAAATTGCCGTATGCAATACGCTCCAATGCACCGTGCACTTCGTGTATGCCGGTATGCGTATCCAGCAGGGTAAATGGAACACGCATTCCAAGTGATGCATTGGGCTTGTGCAACCAACGCAAAAAGGCACCCTCATCGCCAAAGGTATCTGCGCCAAAGGCAATCAGTTCATTGAGCACAATCACCCACTCAGAGTCGCGCACGTCAAGCAGCGCATTCTCTTTCTTACGTTTGTTGTACGATGTTTGGGGCATGCCGATCAACGCCAAGACCTCTTTCACCGGGACGCTGAGCAGCTCGCTCATGGTTTCGATGACCAAAATGTTGACGCGATTGCGGATGACATCGATGCGTTCGATTGGATTTGACCACTGGTAGGCGACGGCACCGGACTCGAGGACGTAGCTCTTAGGCTCGTCGGCAAGGGCGTATGACAGTGTTTTTTTGGGTAGTTGAGGCGCCATGGCAACAGTTGTTGCTTAAATATACAACAAAAGTGTTTTTAATGAACAGCAGAAATGCTGTTTTTTTGAGGGCTCCCAAAGAAAAATGTGTCCACTCACAAAAAGTCGTACGAGAAAATGTGAAACCGCACATTTTTCGGATGGACATTTTGGAAGGATGGAGGCCGCTCATCCATCCCCAAAAAAAGAAAAACCTACCGGTACCCCTCGAGCTGACGCACCAATCGCGGATTCTCCTCAAGTGGGATCAAGCGGTCAAGAAGCGCGCTCGTGCGCAAATGCACTTCGCTGCCTTTACCGCTGCGCATACGGATGTTGCCCAACAGGTTGTACGCCATGTAGCGAATCCAGCCTTCTTGAATCGGTTCTTCAAAAAGCGTTTCGAGCAAACTCACGCCATTGCTGAGGAAGCCATCGGGCAAGCGGGCAAGAAACGCGTTGTAGTTTTGCAAGAGCCGAAACCGCATCACATCGGCGCTGTTCAAGATGCGTGCCCCCATGGCGCCAAGCAATTCGGGGTCGCCCGATGAAATGAACACCGTTGAGGCGGCTTCAATCAAGGCTTCTTGATCAGAGCGCTCCATGGCTTCGCGTGCGAGCTTGAGGCCTTCATCAGGTTGCACGGCATAAAGGGCTTCAATGGCGGCTGCGTTTACATTGTACGAACGTTCGGTGGTGTAAAAGCGCTTCAATTCGTCTTCGCTCAAGCTACCGGCCACGTCGCTGTAACGGCTGAGTATGCGAATGGCCTCGGCACGGGTGCCGGTGTTCTGCTCTTTTCGCGCCATGGCAGCGATGCGCTCAGCCGCGCGATCACTTAAACTATCAAGCTGGTCAATCACTTGCATGGCCCGCAAGCGGATGTACCAAAACGGGTCGGCCAAGGCCGCTTCAAGCGCGGGGTAATCGCCCAATACGGCGCTGTCAGCGATAAACTCCAAGGCATCGGCTCGATCTCGGAAGGGCAAACCGGCATTGGCCAACTGGTAGCGCCACCAGCTGCGCGGCTTTTCGTCGTTGCGCACTGCCAAAAGGCTGCGCCGTGCGTCAAAACCTATCCACACCGGAGCTTCAGGCGACGGAATGCGAATCACCGCTTGCGATTCGGTCACGGTGTAAGAAACCGTAACCACGGTGTCACGGTAGTGCAAGGCAATGTCAACCGGTAAGCGGTACACCGGTGATTTGCTCAAATCGTGCTTTTGCGTAACTACGATTTGCTGTTCGTTGGCAGCAGTGTTGTAAAAGTAACTGAGGTCAATCACAGGGTGACCCGGCGAGAAAAACCACTGATCAAAAAACCACTTTAAGTCGAGACCGGAATAGCTTTCCAACGCCAAGCGAAGCTCATCGGCTTCGACATCGGTGTAGGCATGTTGGGTGAGGTAGCGGTTCAGTCCGCCGAAAAACGCTTCATCGCCCAAAACCTCCCTGAGAAAGTGCAGTATACGTCCGCCCTTGTTGTACGAGTGCGCGTTGAACATGTCGTCGGGCGTTTCCCAGTCGTAGCGAATGAGCGGGTACTTCACAATGCGGGCCTCGTTCAAGTAGCCGAGTTCCGATTGCCAGCCTTGGTAATCGGCGGCGTCGCGGCCGTACTTGTATTCTTCCCAGAGGTACTCACCGTAGGTGGCAAACGACTCGTTGAGGGGCAGGTTTGACCAGTCTTCACAGGTGACAAAATCGCCGAACCAGTGGTGAAACAGTTCGTGGGCGATGATGTCTTCGTCGTTGTCGTCGAGCAATTCGCGGTCGGTGCGGTTAAGGAATTCACCGTGAATCACTGCGGTGGTGTTCTCCATGGCGCCTGAAACGTAGTCGCGCACCACGATTTGCGCGTACTTCTCCCACGGGTACTCAACGCCGAGCAAATCGCTGTAAAAGCGCATCATTTCGGGTGTGTTGCCGAAGATTTTCCAGGCGTAAGGGGCATATTCGCGTTCGAGGTAGTAGGTCACCGGGATGGTGCTGCCGTCGCTTCGGGTGAACTTATCTTGCGCAACAAGGAAATCGCCGGCGGCGAGCATGGCGAGGTAGGGTGGGTGCGAGAGGTCTTGCTTCCAGTAATCGGTGCGTGTGCCGTCGTCGTGGTAATTCGAATACACGAGGGTGCCGTTGGAGAGGGTTTGGAAATCCTTCCTCACGCGAATGAAGACCTCCTGAGTCATGCGTTCGTTGGGCGAGTCGATGGTCGGGAACCACACCGAGTTCGACTCGGGCTGGCCTTGCGTCCACACCTGCGTGGGTTTGCCCACTTCGATGCTGTCAGGGTTAATGAAGTAGAGCCCTTTCGCGTCGGTGATGGCTTGGCCGCCTTCGACTTCGAGTTCATCGGGCCGCGCGGTGTAGTCGATCACGAGGGTGTATTGCTCAATGCGTGAATAGGTTTTGGGCAGACGAATGTCAATGATTTTGCCGTTGTAATCATAGGTCAACCGTGTGGTGTCGCCCTCGATCGTGATGCTGTGAATCGCCATGCCCTGCGCATCAAGCTGCACGCGGTCAGAGGGGTAGAGCCACGGTTTGAGGGTGAGGGTGGCTGTTCCGAGCAGGTGCCGGTTTTTCCAGTCAAAGCGAAGATCGAGCCGGGTGTGAATGAGGTCGTTGACTTTGGGTTTCGGCTGCCGCCGGATGGTCGGTTCGGGGGTGACTTCAACGGCATCAAGCACCTCCCAAACAACGCCATCGCTTTTCGATGGTTGATTTTGGCGGAGGCTACCGCAGGATGCTGCCAGGAGCGCACCTGTAGCGATCACTAGGAGAATGCGAAATTTCATGTGGGCCGAAAATAGCACAAATCTTCGGCTGAAGATTGCAGCGGGCGATTTGACAATATTTAACACAGGCGCTCAATGGAATTGGATTCCTTCTACCTTTGGTGTATAAAACACAGTTAAGTTATGTTTTCAACCAAAGCCACGCGCCTGTTTATCGCAGGTTTGACCCTAAGTTTCTTCGCAGTTGCATGTGGAGGCGGAGCAGCCACTGAAGAGGCCGCTACCGAAACCGAAACTGCACAACCGGCTGAACAGCCTGCAGCAGAGCCAATCGCCGAAGAGCCAGTTGTTGCCGACAGCACTGCTACAGAGGTGATCGAACCAACAGCAGAGCAGCCGAACTAATCTTCTGATTTGCATCCAATGGCCCATGTTCGGCGCAGCTTGCTGTGAAGAACATGGGCCTTGTGCTTCGATAACACTCCGGAATCTTCAACACCCGTCGAACATAAGGCTACCTATTCATGAATACCGAACACTTCCGCAACTTCTGCCTCTCGCTGCCCGCCACCGAAGAAACCTTCCCGTTTGACGAAGTGACCTTGGTTTTTAAGGTCGCGGGCAAGATGTTTGCCCTTGCCGACGTTGATCTCTTTACGAGCATCAACCTCAAGTGCGACCCTGAACTGGCGGTGGAGCTGCGTGAACGCTACCCGGCCGTGCAGCCCGGCTACCACATGAGCAAGGTGCATTGGAACACGGTGGATATGGACGGCAGCATACCCGACGCTCTGCTCAAAGAATGGATCAAGAACAGCTACGATCTCGTGGTTGCTTCCATGACCCGCAAACACCGCGAAGCGAACGGACTCTAACCACCCAAGCCAATCGCCAAACGTGTTCTGCACTGACCTAGTAAAAGTATCTTACTTTTGCACCCTAACACTGACCGATGGAACAGTCGATTCAGCAGATTGCCAAAGATTTGAGCCTGAAACTCGAAGCACTCGAGGAAGGAATGCTCAGCATGGATGATGTTGCGCCCCTGGTTGACGATGCCCGCGAAGTCTATGAGCGGCTCATCGCCCTGCGCTATGCGGCCATTGAACGCGCGGTGAAAGGTGACCAGGCAGATGAAATCGACCATACCGACGGTGCCGACGATGACCGCGTGGCATTCCGCATAGGCGATGTACTGCCCGGTCAAACCTCGCTCATCGATGCCATCGAAGAAATCCAACGTGAAAACGGACACGCACATCCGTCTGACGAAGAGGTTGACGACGCTGTAACCGAAGAAGAAATCGCAGAAACCGCAGTGGCTGTGATTGCTCCCGAGCCTGTTTCGCAGCCACCCGTCATCCCCCAAAACGAAGCGAAACCCGCAAAGGAAGAGCCCGTTGTGCCCGCGACTCAGGCGCCAACGGCAACCGAAAGTGCACATCCATCCCCCCAAAAAAACCAGCAACAGGGCGACAAAACCATTGCCGACCGCTTGCGCCGCACCCCCATTCAAGACCTCCGAAAGGCCATTGGCATCAACCAGCGCTTTCAGTTCTTGAACGACCTGTTTTCGGGCGACAATGAACGCTACGTTCGTACAGTTGACGAGGTCAACAGCGCCAATTCACTGGCCGCGGCACTTACCATTTTGGCGGCGGTGAATGAGCGCCTGGCACAACCTGATGACGACGATGCAGTGGCGCACGCCCTTTTGCAACTTGTTGAACGCCGGTTTTTATGAGCAAATTGACGCTTGTCCCTACGCCCATCGGCAACCTTGGAGACATGACCTACCGAGCCGTTGAGGTGCTGAAACAGGTCTCGGTGGTGCTCGCTGAAGACACCCGCACCAGTGGCAACCTCCTCCGTCACTTCGAAATAGCAACAACATTGAGGCCCTTCCACGCGCACAATGAGCACAAAGTGCTTGAGCGCGTGCTTGATGAGTTGGCTTCAGGCATTGAAATGGCTTTGGTCAGCGATGCCGGCACGCCGGGTATCTCCGACCCGGGTTTTCTGCTGGTCAGGGCCTGCATTGAGCGGGGCATTGCGGTAGAATGTTTGCCGGGCGCAAGCTCCATTATTCCGGCGGTGGTGGTGTCGGGCATGCCTTGCGACCGCTTCGCTTACGAGGGCTTTTTACCCCACAAGAAAGGGCGGCAAACCCGATTAAAGCTGCTGTCTACCGAGCCGCGCACGGTGGTGATGCTTGAGTCACCGCACCGCGTCGTGCGGCTATTGGGCGAGTTGATTGAACATTGCGGTGAAGACCGTCGCGTGTCGGTGAGCCGCGAAATCAGCAAGCGCTTTGAAGAAACGGTGCGCGGCAGCTTGGCCGAGGTCAAGGCGCATTTTACCGAGCACCCGCCGAAAGGCGAATTCGTGGTTGTGTTGGCCGGGTTGGAGGAGTGATTTCGCTGCGCGGATGAGCAGCCGCAATCAACTATCGAGCTTCAGAACCGCCAAAAACGCTTCTTGTGGCACCTCAACGTTGCCAACCTGACGCATGCGTTTTTTGCCCTTCTTTTGCTTCTCGAGCAGCTTACGCTTACGGGTGATGTCACCTCCGTAGCACTTCGCGGTAACGTCTTTTCGAAGCGCTGATATGGTTTCACGCGCGATGATTTTGGCACCGATGGCCGCCTGAAGCGCAATCATAAATTGCTGGCGCGGGATGAGCTCTTTCAGTTTCAAGCAAATCTTCTTGCCCAAGTCGTACGCGTTGTCGCGGTGAATCAAGGCTGACAGCGCGTCAACTTGATCGCCGTTGAGCATGATATCGAGCTTGACCAATTGCGATTCGCGGTATTCGAGCGGCTGGTAGTCAAAGCTGGCGTAGCCGCGAGAGACCGATTTCAACTTGTCGTAAAAGTCGAATACAATTTCACCAAGCGGCATATCGAAGCTCAATTCAACGCGGTCAGCCGTGAGGTACACCTGATTGGTGAGGATACCGCGTTTCTGAATGCACAGGCTCATGATGGCGCCCGTGTATTCTGATTTGGTGATGACCTGCGCTTTGATGTAGGGCTCGAGTACGTGGTCGATTTTCGACGGGTCGGGCAGGTCGCTCGGGTTGTTCACGATGAGTTCTTCGCCTTTTTTCGTCGTGGCTTTGTAAGACACGTTGGGCACGGTGGTGATCACCGTCATGTCGAATTCGCGCTCGAGGCGTTCTTGCACAATCTCCATGTGCAGCATACCGAGGAAGCCACAGCGAAAGCCGAAGCCAAGCGCAGCCGAGCTTTCGGGTTCAAATACCAACGAAGCATCGTTCAGTTGGAGTTTCTCCATGGAGGTGCGCAACTCTTCGTAGTCTTCGGTATCAACAGGGTAAATACCGGCAAATACCATCGGCTTCACATCTTCAAAACCCTTAACGGCGTTGGCGCAAGGGCGCTCTTTCAGGGTTAAGGTATCGCCTACCTTCACCTCTTTTGCGTTCTTGATTCCGGAGATGATGTATCCTACGTTTCCAGTAGAGAGCTCAGGCTGAGGGATGAGTCCAAGTCCTAGAACACCGATTTCGTCGGCGTAATATTCGCGGCCGGTGTTGATGAACTTCACCAAATCGCCTTTTTTGATTTTGCCGTTCAATACACGGTAGTAGGCAATAATGCCGCGGAAAGAGTTGAACACCGAGTCAAACACCATTGCTTGCAGAGGTGCTTCAGGATCGCCTTTCGGCGCCGGAACCCGCTGAACAATGGCCGTCAGGATGTCGTCAACACCCAAGCCGGTTTTTCCACTTGCCGGTATAATTTCAGAAGGGTCACAGCCAATGAGTTCAACAATTTGGTCGGTCACTGACTCAGGGTCAGCGCTCGGAAGATCCATTTTGTTCAAAATCGGTATGATCTCAAGGTCGTGCTCGATGGCGAGGTACAGGTTTGAGATGGTTTGCGCCTCAATGCCTTGCGACGCGTCAACAATGAGCAGCGCCCCTTCACAAGCCGCAATTGACCGCGAAACTTCGTACGAGAAGTCAACGTGCCCGGGAGTGTCAATCAGGTTTAGAATGTATTCCTGACCTTCATGTGTGTGGCGCATTTGAATGGCGTGGCTCTTAATTGTGATGCCACGCTCGCGCTCGAGGTCCATGTCATCCAGCGTTTGTTCCTGCAGGTCGCGGTCAGAAACCGTTCCGGTAACCTGGAGCAAGCGATCGGCCAAGGTGCTTTTACCATGGTCGATGTGGGCGATAATGCAGAAATTGCGGATGTTTTTCATTGACTGCAAAAATAGCTCAGTTTCCCGAATTAACGGTGATTCCCGAAATTAGTTCTTTGCAGCCTCGCCGAAATCATTTTCGGTGCCGCGTGGGCAACTTTTTACAACCTGAATGCATCAGAAGGGTAACGTCATGTCAGATGAGGAATTGGTCAGGGGCTGCCTTCGGCAGGATGGTGTTGCACAACGCACACTTTTTGACCGGTTCGCGCAACCGATGATGGCGGTGTGTATGCGCTATGCTGGAAACCCGATGGAAGCCCAAGACATGCTTCAGGAGGGTTTCGTGAAGGTCTTTGAAAAACTGGGTCAATTTCGCGGTGAGGGTCCGTTAGCCGGATGGATTCGCCGCATCATGGTGAACGAGGCGTTGATTTACCTGCGAAAACACCAGCGGCACCGCAACATCGACGAAATCAACGAAGAAAACGACGATGCGCCGGTTGACGCCTCTGTGTTTGACGCATTGGGTGTTGAAATGCTCATAGGCTTAATTGCTGAGCTCCCCGTGGGTTACCGCACCGTATTTAACCTCTACGCTGTGGAAGGTTATAGCCACAAAGAAATCGCCGAGCAACTCGGAATCACCGAAAGCACAAGCAAGACCCAGTTTCACAAAGCAAAGCAGCAGCTGCGTGCACAAATTGAACAATTGGAAGAACGACGTGAACCGTAACTTAAACTCGAACGAACAAGGCTTCTTGGGCAAGAAGCTTGAAGCTGCTGAATGGCCGGTTGACCCAGGCGTTTGGCAAGCTGTTTCAGCACAGGTGAGTGCCTCTGCCACCGCAGGCGGCGCTGCCGCATCTGCCGGGATTTTCACCAAAATCGCACTTTGGGTGGGTGCCGCTGCCATTGGGGTCGCCACCGTCGTTGTTGTGGTTCGTGAAACGAAACCAGACCCAAAGGCGAAAAGCCCTGCTCCGGTTGAGCAAGCAAGGGTAGAAGTCCCCACAACGACAATCATCTCCGATTCTACCAAGACCGAAGACACGCCGAACACAGCTATGGAAACGGCCAGTCGAACCATTGAAAACAGCACTCCTGCATCAACTGAACCAACGAAAGTTACCGCTCAAGCATCTTCACTAGCGCCTAAAACACCGACGTCAGAAAGCAATGCCCTGCCTTTGAGTGAACAAGCACAGGTGGAAACCTCATCCATCCAAGCCCCACCCGCTACAGCGGTCGCAGCCGAAGGAAACCAAGTTTCTCCAGCCGGAGAAACAGCCGTTAATCGAGTGTTTGCTGTTGATTTCGAAGTGGTTTTCAATGAACACGATGAGCTGGAAGTCCAATTTAATGCGATATTACCGCAGGAAGCCAACTGTGAATGGGACTTTGGCGACGGAAACCGCGCATTTGGCGCTTCTTTGTCGCACAGGTTCGAAGCTGAGGGAAGCTACATTGTGAAGGTGTTGGCTGAAGACAACGACGGACACCTGGCTGAATTCGAGGCCAAGGTTGATGTGTTTAGAACCCCCAAACTCATCCTTCCCAATATCTTCACTCCAAACAATGATGGCCGAAACGATTTCTTGACCGTGGCGCCTGATTCGCAGAACATTACCGTCGAACGCATGGTTGTAATCGACGGTTCAGGAAGCTTAGTGTACGAGGCGATTGGAGCCAATGCA
The DNA here is from genome assembly GCA_036835325.1 of Flavobacteriales bacterium. Taxonomy (GTDB): domain Bacteria; phylum Bacteroidota; class Bacteroidia; order Flavobacteriales_D; family Sanyastnellaceae; genus CAMCHP01. The sequence goes on along the minus strand of DAITMF010000001.1, from coordinate 56,881 downwards.
CGTTGGGACGGTACGCTACAGTCTGGAGAACCCGCTCCGGCAGGCAGTTACCGCCTCATCGTAAGCGCAGTTTCGTACTCCGGTGAACGCATGCACGAGAGTACGGTCGTGCGCCTCGAACGTTAAGTGTTAAACATTATCTTTGCTGACTTACTTGCCGACTCCGTCGTCGATAATCGAAATGAAAACCACTGTAATCTCTCAGACCATTATGAGAACCCTGTTCGCTTTGTCTGTGTTTTTTTGCTCATTTACACTGGCTAACGCCCAACTTCTGCCCACAACGGCGGGCTTGGCGCCAACCATGACCGGTGAAGACCTCATTGAGAAATACCACTCGTTTGAAGGGGCCGTGCTCAACATGACCCGAGAAGAGTGGGAAGTCTTTCACGCGTGGGAAGGTTACGATGAGCGTGCGCACATCGAAATACTTCAAGCCCGCAAAGCCGAGTACAACGCCAACCGTGAAGCTCGTCGTCAGGCGCGCATTGCGCGAGCTAGCGAATGCGATTGCTGGGTTGAGCCTGACAACACCTACAGCCAAGTGACCACCGCCGATTGGGTGCAATCCGGCGGAGCTGGTCTTGACGTCGACTGTTTCATAGGGCCAATCTCCATGAACGGCTGGCAGTTCAACCTATACGGCACCAACTTCAACGAGTTTTTCATCAACTCGAAGGGTACCGTTTCGTTTGGAAATGGCTACATTAACTGGACGCCCACTGAATTCCCTGCAGGCATTTACGATCAGCTTGCTGCCTTCTGGGCCGATTCGGATTTCAGAGCAACCGGGGAACTTTGGTACAAGGTCACCCCAAGTGCAGTCTATGTGAACTTCATTGAGGTGGGTTATTTCAACAACCACGATGACCGAGCCAACACCTTCCAAATTGTTTTCACACCAACGCAAAACGGCGCACTGGGTGATGACTACAACGTTCAATTCTGCTACCTTGACATGCAGTGGGCACACGGCGATGTAGGCGGCAACGGAGGTTTTGGCGGACCTACCCCGGCAACAGTAGGATGCGACCGCGCTGCAGGCACCGGCGCCCACATTCAGTACGGACGATTCAACCTCAACAATAGCACCTACAATGGCCCCTATGGCATCGCAGCAAACCAACAAGACGGGGTGAATTGGCTCGACAACAAAACGCTGAACATCAATACAACTTCAGCCGTAAATAACATTCCTCCGATTGCTACACAGTCGTTCGGGTGTGATGACATTACTCTGTGCATCAACGACACACTTGACATTAACCTGCAGTTTCTCGCGCCGGAAACCGGACAAAACGTGACCATCACCACCTCGGTTGACGGCGATGCAGGCTCTTTGTTCACCACCAGCCTCGTTAACGGAAACATAGCCTCCATTATCGGTGGCTTCGTTGGTACTGCCGGCAATGTGGGTATGCACACATTAACCATTACCGCAACCGATAGTGGTTCACCGGCAGCATCGACTGAAATCGTGGTCAACATTGAAGTTATTCCAGTCGAATTGCCCCTCCTCACCGTTTCAGGTAACTTCACAACGTGTGCCGGTGCGCCGACAACGCTCACAGCGTCTCCGGGCTTTGATGAATACTCGTGGACTTCCGGCTGCGACACGCAGGTGTGCGACGTGCTCGGCAATGGGCAGTTTTCAGTCACGGCATCGTTGGGGCTATGCGAAGCCACACGGGTGTTTGACATTGAGGTGACGCCGTATTTCCTCCCGTGCATTGAAATTAGCCAAAACCCAATCTGCTCCACAGAAACAGCCATTGTTACCATCTGTGAAGAAGAGGAACCCGATTATGTAGGCTACCAATGGGATGCCAACTGGAACGGCCTCGGAGGCAGCATCGTTGAAAACAACAACACCTTCGTTGAAGTAACTCCCGGAACTTACCGCGTGCTTGTTGAAAACGAAGAAGGCTGCTTCGGTCAGCGCGTTTTCGTTGTTGAATCGCTTGACGCGTTTATTCCCGACGACGAAATCAGCGGCGCGTACTGCGAGGGCTTGACTCCAGTAACCTTTTCAGGTGGATTCAGCAACCCTGCTGAGGGCTCATTGACCATTTACCTGATTTCGAGCGTAGATGTTGGATGGCAGGGTTCGTTTATCAACGTCATCATTGACGGTGAAGTGGTGAGTACACTCACTTCGACTCAGGCATTTACCTTGATCCAACAGCCGATTGTTGCAGGCCAAGACATTCAAATCGAGTACGTAAGCTCTGGCATCGGAAACGATGCAAACTACAGTGTGCAGCTATTCAACTGTGCCAACAGCAACCAAGCCACACTTTCGAATCTCCAAAACGGAATCGTGTACGAAGCCCCCGCGGGCTGCACTGCTGAACCGGCACTCGGTCAGTGGGTCATTGAATCAGGCCCTGCCGGCGGATCATTCTCCGTAACGAATCAGTTCAACTCAGTGTTCACTCCCGGCGGCTACGGAATGTACGAAGTGTGCTTCTACGACGTCACCTGCCAAACCCCCTACTGCTACCAACTCGAGTACACCCTTGAGCCCTCAATCTCGCTCAACCTGTCAGAAGTGCTGCTCTGCGGTGATGAATCAGTAACTCTTACTGCCAATGTTGACGACATTGGTGGCACTGCGACCATTGATTGGCCTACGCCGGGCACCGATAACGTACTCACAAATACTTACTCGTTCAGCAACCCCGGTCAGTACGATCTCGTTGTGACCATTGAAAACGGTTGTGGGTCTGATGAAGATACCGTTGAGGTTACTGCCCAATCAATCCCGCAAACACCGGTGATTGATGATGCCATCCTCTGCGAGGATGGTTCGATTGAACTCGCACCTTTCACCAATCCGGGAAGCGACTTGGAGTTCGAGTGGACCCTCAACAACGGGTTCATTAGTGACGCAGCCGACATCATTGCGGTGCAAAGCGGTGTTTACTGCATCACCGTTTCAAACGCGTGTTTCCCGCAAGGCATTACCGATTGTGCAAACATCTCATTGCTCGATGAAATCGCTACACCAATTGACCCATTCCGCGCTGACTGCGACGGTGACGGTGAAGGCGTTCTCGCGGTTGATCTGCCTTCGGATGAGTGGACGGTTTTCTGGCCGGCGAACGGATCAACCGAGTTCAGCATCACGGTAACCCAAGGCGGGATTTACGAAGTGCAAGTCACTGACCCAGGCAACTGTGGAACTACGACCTACCAAACAAACCTCTTCTTGGGTGTGGCGCCGGTAGCATCACCAACTCCTGTGCTGGCTGAGCCATTGTTCCTTTGCCCTGAAATCAACAACACCTTCAACCTAGGAACCACCAACGGCACCGACTTTAGCTGGAGCATCAACTGCGACATTGGCGTCGACCTTCAAGGCGGTGCTTCGTTGGATGTGAACTCTTCAAGCTTCTCGCCTGAATGCTTCGGCCAACCCTTAATCCTTACAGGTACCGCAAGCAACCCTTGCGGATCAACCAGCGCTGAATGGCCTGTAGTTGTCGACGCCTGTGCAATCAACATTCCGAATATCTTTACGCCCAATGGTGACGGGGTGAATGACACCTACATCATCGATGGCCTGAGCGTTTACCGCAATGTCGCACTCACCGTGTTCGATCGCTGGGGAGGAATCGTATTCGAAAGCGCGAACTACCTGAACAACTGGAACGGCGCCGATGTAAACGACGGCACCTACTTCTATGTTTTGGTATTGCCCAATGGACGTGAATTCAAAGGCACCATAAACGTTGCTACCGCAAGGTAATCGGCAACGTCATAATTCATTCAAAGAGTCTCTGCGGAGACTCTTTTTTTTAGCTTGCACCCATGGCAAAACAGCGTACCCAATTTGTGTGTCAGTCATGCGGAGCCATGCACCTGAAGTGGATGGGCCGCTGCACCTCGTGCGGTTCATTCAACACCTTGGTTGAAGAACTCGTGCTCAGCGAGAAGCCGGGAGCCCGCAAGAACAGTCCGCTCACATCCCGCGAAGCGGCACCTCTAAAATCGTTCGAAAGTTCAGGAGGCGTGCGCATTCACCTCAACGATGATGAGCTCAACCGTGTGCTCGGTGGCGGTCTCGTCCCCGGAAGCATGATCTTATGCGGCGGTGAACCGGGCATTGGTAAGTCAACCCTTTTGCTTCAACTCGCCATGAACTTCGGCGACCGCACTGTGCTCTACGTTTCGGGTGAAGAAAGCCCCGAACAAGTGCGCATGCGCGCTGAACGCATAGGCGAATTGAACGACAACCTCTTCATCCTTCCTGAAACCGACACAGCGGTCATTCGCGAGCAAATCGAGGTGGTGCGGCCCGAGTTGGTCATCATCGACTCGATACAAACCTTGCATACACCCAATCTTGAGTCGTCGCCGGGAAGCGTAAGCCAAGTGCGTGAGTCAAGCGCCGAGCTGCTCACCATCGCCAAAACACAAGGCATTCCGATAGTGCTCATTGGCCACATCACCAAAGAGGGCTCATTGGCTGGCCCTAAAGTGCTTGAGCATATGGTCGACGTGGTGCTGCAATTCGAGGGCGACCGTTACCACGCTTTCCGCATCCTTCGTACCGTGAAAAACCGCTTTGGAAGCACCCATGAATTGGGTATTTACGAGATGAACGGCGATGGTCTACAACCGGTACTCAATCCATCCGCCGTCCTCATCGGAGAAAAGGAGGTCCGCCTTAGTGGCTCTGCCATTGCAGCTTCGCTCGAGGGCATGCGTCCGCTCTTGCTAGAGGTGCAGGCCCTTGTGAGCTCTGCCGTTTACGGTACACCTCAGCGCAGCGCCACCGGATTTGATCTGCGTCGCTTGAACATGCTGCTGGCTGTGCTCGAGAAACGTTGCGGATTCAAACTGGGCATGAAAGACGTTTTCCTCAACATTGCCGGGGGCTTGCGCGTCGAAGACCCGGCCATTGATTTGGCCGTGGTGGCGGCTTGCTTGTCGAGCAGCCTTGACTTGGAGCTTCCACGCGACACTGCTTTCGCCGGTGAAATCGGTTTGTCAGGTGAAATTCGTCCGGTGGCGCGCATTGATCAGCGCATTTCCGAGGCAGCGAAGATGGGCTTCACCCGCATCTTCGTGAGTAGTTTTAGCCGAAACCTCAAGCCGCGCTACGGCGATTTGGAAGTGATTCAAGTGGGCAAGGTGAATGATGTGCACCGGCTCTTGTTTTAACAGCCTCACAAACTCACAAACACGTTCACGCCGATCCACCAGCGCTGGCGTAGGGCATCGCTAAGAAACCCGTCGAGCCGGTTTTCTAGTCCCAACTCGAGCTTCTTGCTCGGTGTGATGGCGTAGCCCAAAAAGGCAGCCAAGCGCAGTTCTCGGTCGAACTCACCACCCTGCATACCGCCCAAGTACTCGTTGTTGAACTTGGCAAACAACTCGCGTGGGTCAACCGTTTCACCGTTCAAAGCACGTTCACCCGAGAAGCGGTAACGAACCCGAAACTCAGGCGATTCAACAGCGCTGAAGGTTTGGTCGGCTGCGAAGCGGTGCGATGCGCGCAAACTGCCATAGCGCCGCACGACGGTGAATTGTTGGAAGCTGCGAAACGCGGAGGCGTCTTCTTCTAGCCGCACCAACGCTCCTACAGCCAACGAGGTGCGCAAACTCAGTTTTTTGGCTCCGGCTAGCGCAATATCTGTGAGTTCATAGTTAAAGCGTTCCGGAGCCTCAAAAAGCACTTGGCGAGACTCAATCCGCAGGTTGGCCGACCAATCGCGTACGAACTTTTTGTTCACGTTGACCGAGGGCAGCAAGCGCCATTGGGGCACCTGGGCCCACAGGCTTGACACTGCGATCAAGAATGTTAGCAGTGCGATTGGGCGCATCAGTACTCAATGTTATCAGCCGGAACCACATCGATTTGAGTGCGCTGTAAAAAACCCCCGTCTTCATCAAAGAGATACTCAAAAAGCACAAATTCTCCGTCGACCTTTGATGACACCACCCATTCATACCGCACCGTTGTGCCTGCTTGCGGCGCTCTGGCAGTAAATGATTTGCGCGCCAATTCAGGGTCTCCGCTAAACTGAAGCTGGATCTTCTCAATTCTGTATCCGCCATTTGACGTTTTCAGGTAGGCCTCCATGGCGGAACGTGCTTCTTTCTTCAATACACCTTTGGGTGAAATGGCCACTTCAATGTCTTCGAAGGTCCCATCGGCACTGAATTCAATGCTGATGCGCTGACGTTTAACCTTGGTTTTGGCTTCAAAACTATGGCCGGTATAGCCCTCTTCACGGTACCAGCGGATGCGTCGGTCGCAGGGCAAAGCATCAACGAAATCGAGGGCTGATTTGGGCACCTGTTCGCTGAGTTCGCGGTTGCGAATTCTGACTTCTTTTTCGAATTTTCGCTGCGCGGATGCCGCTTCTGAGAGAAGGCATAGAAGCAGGGCAATGAGGTATTTCATGGGCTCTGTTGTGGTGTAAAATTGAGCTCTGGGGCAATGCCACTGAAGGATGGCAAGGCCAAAAAGCCCGAAATCAGAACCGGAATTATCCCCTCAAAGAAAACGATACAGCTCCGTTTTGGTGGCCATCGGAATTTTCGGCACAGCATTTGCGTTATGTAAAACCATCCTTCCCCAAAACAAAGAACAATGAAACGAAGCTTGTCCGTAGTACTTTCCACAGCAGCGCTTGCGCCCATGATGCTCATGTCACAGCCGCTTAACACCGGCAAACCTACCGTAGCTTCGGTTGCGGCCGGCAACAACCGCTTTGCCGAGGCGCTGTACCACCAATTGCGTACCGAAAAAGAGGGCAACCTCTTCTTTTCGCCATTCAGCATTTCAACCGCTTTCGCAATGGCATATGCCGGAGCAGAAGGCAGCACGAGCGAAGAAATTCAACGCGTAATGCACTTCAGCGACAATACCGGTGCTTTTCACGCGGCCTACGGTGATTACCTGAAGCAATTGCTCAGGTCAGCAGACGGCACGATTGAACTCAACATCGCCAACCGTCTGTGGGGAGCCAACGATTTCGAAGCGTCGCCTGAATACCTTGCCAAAACCGGCTTTGCTTACGGAGCTCCGTTGGTGAACCTCGACTATGCTACCAAAACCGAGGCCTCGCGCATCAAAATCAACGATTGGGTGGCCGATCAAACCAAAGACCGCATCAAAGACCTGCTGCAACCGGGCATGATTACGCCTCAAACCCGCATGGTGTTGACCAATGCCATTTACTTCAAAGCCGACTGGGAGAAAGCCTTCAACGAAGACCATACCCGCGAACAAAGCTTCTACACGGTTGACGGGCGCACTGAACAACGCAAGTTCATGTCGCGCAATGAGCACCTCAACTACGCCGAAACCAAAGAGGCCAAGTGGTTGCGCATCCCCTACAAGGGAGGCAAGCACAGCATGGTCATCGCGCTTCCCCACCAACGCGGCGAAATCTCCAAGCTTGAAGAGAACCTCAAGTTGGCGGATCTTCAAAAGGTTTACATGAACCGTGAAAAAGTCGATGTACTCTTGCCCAAGTTCAAAATGACCCAGCCCATTACCCTAAGCGAAACGCTCAAAGCGATGGACATGAAAATCGCCTTCAGCGACGGGGCCAACTTCTCAGGCATGAGCACCAAAGAAGGCCTCAAGATTTCAGAAGTGGTTCACAAAGCCTTCGTTGAGGTTGATGAGAAAGGCACCGAGGCGGCTGCAGCTACCGCCATTGTGATGATGACCACTTCTTCAGCACACTTTGAGCCCATGGAACTACCCAAACGCTTTTATGCCGACCATCCGTTTTTGTTTTTCATTATGGATGACACGACTCAAAACGTGCTCTTCATGGGCCGCATCATGGAACCATAAACGAAAAGCATCCGAGTATAAAGATGCCTTTTGGGGTTCTGGAGGCAACTTTTTTGGTTTTGGCGACGTCATTCCTTTGTGCGGCTGATACAGGGCGGGAAGATTACCTTCCACATCCAACCAAAACCAATTAAACCATGAGAATCGTTACCCTGTTTTTGGCCATTTCGGCTCTGTTTTTGAGCCAATCAGCCAAAGCACAATGCGAAGGCGTCAATGCGACCTTCGTACTTCAAACCGGTCAATGGGCCTTTGAGATTGATTTCGACATTGTCAATGATAGCGGTGTTGTTATTTACTCTCTTGAAAACCTGACCAGTAACCCTCAAAACTACACGACCTACACCGGTGAGCTTTGTTTGCCTGTAGGCTGTTACATCCTCAACCAATACGACGGCTTTGGCGACGGCTGGAACGGAGGCTCAATCACCTTGAGCTATGACAGCACCATGGTGAGCCTTCCCGGCTTGGCCGATGGTGAATTCGGCAGCGTGGGCTTCGGCATTTACACCGATGGCTGCGGAGGCGGTTCAACCGGCAACCAAATACCCGGCTGCACTGACCCTTCAGCCATCAACTACCAACCTTGGGCGACGGTTGACAACGGCTCGTGCCAGTATTCGCAAGAATGCGAAGAGGGCGTGTTGGTTTCGCTTTACATCTGCACCTTCTCGAACGGAAACCAAGTACAGCTCGAGTTGTTTGGCGAGAACGGCAATCTTTTGTTTGAAGCCAGCAACCTCGGTAACGCAGCCATTGAATACTTCGAGCTGTGTTTGCCGCCCGGCGAATGCTTGAACGCACTGATGAGCAATACTACAGGTCCCAACGGATGGTACAACGGTTACTTCTGGGTCAACTACAACGGAAACCAAGTAGTGACCGGAAGCTTGCAACCGGGTCAGCAATTCGGTGAAGTGGCCTTCTCCCTTAGCGGAACTGCATGTCCGTACGGTGGCTGCACCGACCAAGATGCGCTCAATTTTGATGCTGGCGCATCGTTTGATGATGGAAGCTGCGCGTACCCAATTGATTGTACGGGCTTGAACACCGTAACGGCAACGCTTTGGTCTTCTTCACCGCTCAATCAAATTTTCTGGTTCCTCACCGATGAAAATTCACAACAGGTTGCAACGGGTGTGAACAACTTTGGAAGTGCCATCGCCATGGATACACTCTGCCTTGCAGACGGCTGCTACACGCTGTACCTGCAGAATGTTGGCGGTCAGAATGCACCTGGAGGGTCGCTCATCCTTGAAACAACCGGGTTCTCAGGTGTATACCAGCTGTTACCGGGAGACAATATCGGCGGCGGCTTCGGAGCGAATTCAATGGCGTATGTCGTGAGCATCAATAGCGAATGCGATGAACTCGCTTTCGGGTGTACTGACCCTTCAGCGACCAACTACGATGCCAATGCGCAATTTAATGATGGCTCATGCACCTACCCGGCGCCTGATAACGACTTGTGCGCAAATGCCACAGCGCTGGTTCCTGGCATTCAGCTAATTAGCAACGTAAACGCCTTCCAGAACGAGAACGTTTGGGGTCAGTGCTGGGCCTTCGGAAGCGGTGAGGGCGAGCAAACCAGCGTATGGTTCACTTTTACAACACCGGCTGATTCAGCGAGCATCCACATTGAAGCCATTGCTGATGGCTCCAACACCCTCACTGACACTCAGTTCGGCCTCTTTACCGAATGCGGCGGTGAAATGATTTACTGCGACGGCAATAGCGGACAGGGCTTGCTCTCGGCCTTCACTTTTGGCTGCGGAGAACTTGCGCCAAATACCACCTACATCTTGATGGTCGACGGCTACTTCGGCGACATGGGCACCTGCTACCTCAACTACGAGGTCAACGAGTGCATTCCGGTGATGGGCTGCACCGACGCATCGGCGCTCAATTACAATCCTGAAGCAACGCAAGACGACGGTTCATGCGAATTCCCGGGGCCTTGCACCGCCAATGAAGTCATTATGATCATCAGCACCCAAGCCTGGGGCTATGAGGTTAGCTGGGCGCTCATTGCTGCCGATGGCACCGTAGCCGCCGAGGGAGACGCCTACAACAATTACGCGGTATCCACTGAGCTGCTCTGCATCGAAGACGGCTGCTACACCATTGAACTCTACGATTCGTTTGGCGATGGTTGGAACGGTGGCAGCTTCGTTTTGCAAAGTGTAAACGGAGGAAACTACGCCAGCGGAACCCTTGCAAGTGGAGACTTCACGTCAATTCCGGTGGCCATCAACAGCCAATGTGAAGGCGCTGAAATTGCGGGATGTACTGACCCATCAGCACTCAACTACAACCCATCTGCCACCGAAGACGATGGCTCATGCCTTCATTCACAGAACGGACCATCGGTGAATGGAATCTTCGACCCGATGGAGGTTGATCTGTACCCGAATCCGGCTGAGGGCAACGTAAACCTCGATATTTTCAACGGCAATGGCGATGAAGCCATGAGCGTTCACGTGTTTGACCTTCAAGGCCGTGTGGTGTTCACACGTGAATTTGGTCTTGACCAAGAGCGTTTGCGTGTCACTTTTGATGCCAATCAGTTCCCCGCAGGTGTTTACCTCGTGCAAGTACTCAATGGCCATGAACGTCACATCGAGCGACTCGTTCGCCAATAAAACGCATGCCTTTCTCTGAAAGGAATTCGAGTAGAAAACAAGAAAGGCCCACCCCGCAAAGGGTGGGCCTTTCGTTTTTCAGTGTAAGCGCTTAGTCGAGATTCTGCGCCCAAAATTTGCCGGTAACATGGTATTGATCCCAGCCTTGTGTGAACGTTGCATCAACCTCGCCGACCATGTCGTACACACCAAGAGGCGTGTTTACATCGAGCAGCAGTGTTACTGTTCCGGAAGCATTGCCGTTGATGTCTTGGCATGACGGACAGTACCACTCAACAACCGTATCGCTCATGTCAGAAGAAAACTGCAGTAAAAATGGTGTGTTGTAAAGGCTGTGGGTTTGTTCAACTTCATCGCGCCAGGTGCTTCCATTGACCAAATTGTACCTGAGGTAAAATGTTCTGCCACCGCTTGAAATGCGCAACTGCTTGAAGTAATTTAAATTGAGCAATGAGCCGGTGTCCCACCCAATGATGGTGCTGCCGCTTAGGTTTTCAATCGAGCCGTCAGGAAGGGTAAGCGTGAAGCTAGAGCCCTCTTCACTGTTGACATAGCTGTGCGCAACAGTAACCGAAGGGGGTGATGGGGTTGGCGTATTTGACTCGTCGTCTTTCTCACATCCAACCAAAAACAAAGCGGCCGAGCAAGCCATGAAGATAAAGCGTTTCATCGTGTTTCACATTATTACTATGCAAAACTCGATGCTCTTTCGCGAAGGCCAACGCTTTAATGAGCAGTCGGTGGCTTTGGGTACGCCGGGGGTGCGAATCAGCTGTTCATTGCCTCTTCAATCGCCTCCGCTTCGAGCGGAATGTGTCCCATCAAGTCAATGAAACCTTCTTGCGTGATCACAATGTCGTTCTCCAAGCGAATGCCCAACGACTCCTCACGAATGTAAATGCCCGGCTCAACCGTGAACACATGGCCTGCTTGAATGGGCTCATGCCACAGGCCAACGTCGTGCACATCAAGACCCAAGAAATGGCTGGTGCCGTGCATGAAGTACTTCTTGTACGCCGGCCATTCGGGATTTTGTTTCTCCACATCGTGGCGATCAATGAGCTTCAAAAGCAGCAGTTGCTCGGTCATCAATTCGCCCACTTGACGGTGGTAATCGTGCAATGAGACGCCCGTACGCAGCAGTTTCATGGCATCGCGCATAACGCTCAACACTGCATTGTACACTGCTTTTTGGCGGTCGGTGAACCGTCCGCTCACGGGTATGCAGCGGGTCATGTCTGAGGCGTAATTGCCGTACTCGGCGCCCACATCCATGAGCAAAACATCTCCTGCTTTGCATTGCGCGTCGTTCTCGATGTAGTGCAACACGCATGCGTTAAATCCGCTCGCAATAATGGGTGTGTAGGCAAAACCGCGCGAGCCGCGACGCAGAAATTCATGCGCGTATTCGGCCTCGATTTCGTACTCCATCACGCCCGGCTTCACAAACTTCAGCACGCGTTCAAATCCGGCCTTGGTGATGTCACAGGCGCGTTGCATTTGTTCGACTTCGTCGGATGTCTTAACGGCGCGGATGCGGTGCAAGAGCGGCGCGCTGCGCTCAACGCGGTAGTTCGGATACGCTGCACGCAATTTGGCGTTCAGTCGTTCAGTACGCGTTTCAACTTCGTTCGATGAGCGCATGTGCTCGTTGTTGTTCAGGTACAGGCAGGATGCCTCAGCCATGAGCTGACGCAAAACCTTGTCGAAATCGTTTGTCCAATGCACGGTGCGCACACCTGAAACGGTCCAAGCTTGCTCTTTGTTGAGCTTTGCGCCTTCCCAAATCGCGATTTCATCGTTGGTTTCACGCACAAAAAGGATCTCGCGGTTGCGCGCAATGTGGGCATCCGGGAAGAGAATGAGAATCGTTTCCTCTTGGTCAACACCGGTCAAGTAAAACAGGTCAGTGGCCTGCTTGAACGGCATGCTGCCGTCGGCACTGGTTGGCATGATGTCGTTTGAGAAAAAAACGGCCAATCCGCCCGCTTGCATTTGCTGAACAAAACGCAAACGGTTGCTGATGTACATTTCGGCGGGGAGGGCTTGGTAACGCATGGCTTCAATTTCTTTGCCGCAAGTTACACATTGCCATGGTACCGCCGCTTTGCGTAACTTGGCAAGGCAAATGAATTCGTTAATGCGCGTAGCTTTCGTTCTGTTTCTCAATCTGTTTGCCTCGGCAATCACGGCCCAAATGACCTTATCGGTTTCGGTGCCGCAGTACTACACCCCGATATTGGAGACCCTGCATGTGGCGGGTGAATTCAACGATTGGAATCCGGCTTCGCTTAACCATGTGCTTGTGCCTCAGTCGGATGGGACATTTTTATTTGTTTTGGATGGATGGACGGACGGCGCTCCTTTCGAATTCAAGTTTACCCGAGGCGATTGGGCTCGCGTTGAAGGCACTGCAACCGGCGGATTCCTTGCCAATCGCTCGGTCGTTTTCGTGAACGGCGGCGTGCTTGACCTGTCGATCGCAGGATGGGAAGATTTTCCCGGAACGCCAACGGCCAGCGGTGACCTGCGCGTGCTGAGTACAGTGCTCCCCATTCCGCAGCTCAACCGCACGCGCCGTGTGTGGGTGTATTTGCCGGCTGATTACACAACGAGCGCGAACTTCTATCCGGTGGTGTACATGCTCGATGGACAAAACGTGTTTGATTCCGCGACCAGCTTTGCCGGTGAGTGGGGCGTCGACGAATCAATGGAAAGCCTTCCGAACGGTGTTGTCGATGCGATCGTTGTGGCCATTGACAACGGCGGCGCCGAGCGCATCAACGAGTACAGCGCCTGGGAAAACCCTCAGTACGGCGGCGGCGATGCAGCGGCATTTGCAGATTTCTTGGTTAACGATTTAAAACCCTTGATTGATGGCCTGTTCAGAACTCAACCCGGCCGTACGACAACGGCTGTGATGGGAAGTTCGCTCGGTGGCCTGATGGCCATGTACTTGGTGCTCGAACACGGCGAAACCTTCGGAAAAGCAGGCGTGATGTCGCCCTCGTTCTGGTTCACCAACGGCATTTACACACTTGCTGAGAGCCACACCGTTCTGCCCGATACCCGCATTTTTATGTTGGGCGGAACCAATGAAAGTACCACCATGGTCTCGAACATGGAGGCCATGGAAGCCATCTTGGTTGAACGAGGGTACACCGAGCAAAACCTTCGCCTCGAAGCCCACAGTTACGGCCAACACAACGAAAACTACTGGGCGGGTGAGTACACGCCTACCTACACGTGGCTTTTTGAAGGGGTGGCAACCGCTGTTCCTGCCTTAGAGAGCAAGTCGCTCAAGGCATGGCCCAACCCAACCAATGACACCCTAACGGTAGAGCTGAACCATTCAAATGCCGTGGCGGTGTTTCGGGTGTACGACCTGAACGGCCGCATGGTCATTGAAAAACGCATCCAAATCGCAGAGCATCAGCTTCAGATTTCCGTGCACGACGTGCCTGTAGGGATGTACAATGGCATCCTTGAGGTAGAAGGAGCACATTACCGTGTGCCGTTTTTCCGCGCGCCATAAAGGCACACCCGCAATGAAACACAAACCCGGCTTGGGGTGTTGACACACCGAAGGGTGACCAACCATCCCCATCCATCCAATAAAAGAAACGAATGTCAATCAATGCAGAAAATGCACCGAAGCCGGTAGGGAGCTACCCGCACGCCCGCCGCGTAGGAAACCTCTTGTTTTTATCGGGCGTTGGGCCGCGCATTCCGAAAAGCGATGCGAACGACAGCGGCGTGCCCGGCCTCGAACTCGACCACAACGGCAATTTCAAGGCCTTTGATTTCGAGGCCCAAGTGCACAGCGTGTTTGCCAACGTGAAAGCCGTTTTGGAGGCCTCCGGCTCATCATGGGATAAGCTCGTTGATGTGACCGTGTTTCTCGTTGACATGAAACGCGATTTTGCGGCGTACAACCGCATTTATGCCGAGTACTTTGCCCACATGGAGCATCAGCCTTGCCGCACAACCGTTTGCATCAATGCCTTGCCAACACCGATTGCCATTGAGCTGAAGTGCATCGCTGTAGTTGACGATTGATGCCCGCACGGAGTTTCAGAGCCCAAAGCCCTTTTTGTACCTTCGCGCCATGGAAAATGTACTGCTCGACATCAACGATGCGGTCGCCGTGGTCACGGTGAACCGTCCGTCGCAACTCAATGCATTGAACAGCGCCACCATCAGCGAGCTGAGCGGTGTTCTCGATGAGCTGCGCGTCAACACAGAAGTGCGCGCTGTAATCATCACCGGAGCCGGTGAGAAGGCCTTTGTAGCCGGAGCCGACATCAAAGAATTTGCGCATTTCTCCGTTGAGGAAGGCCGCAAGCTCAGCGCGGAAGGCCACCACGCACTCTTCAACAAGGTTGAGAACCTCAACAAGCCCGTGATTGCGGCCATCAACGGCTATGCGCTCGGCGGAGGTCTCGAACTGGCCATGAGTGCGCACATGCGCATTGCATCAAGCGATGCTCGCTTGGGGCTGCCTGAAGTGTCGTTGGGCGTTATTCCCGGTTACGGCGGCACACAGCGGTTAACGCGTTTGGTGGGTATGGGCAAAGCGCTTGAGATGATTTGCACAGCCGGCATGATCAAAGCCGACGAGGCCCTTCAGTGGGGATTGGTGAACCAAGTTGTTGCGCCTGAGAACCTGCAGGAGACCGCCATGAAGCTTGCGTCGAAAATTGCACAGCAGTCGCCAACGGCCATCGGCTATGCATTGGATGCTGTACGCGCCGGATTTGAACCCGGCGGCGACGGCTTGCAGGCTGAAATTGAGGCCTTTGGCAAATGCTTTGGCACGGCAGATTTCAAAGAAGGAACAACCGCGTTTATTGAAAAGCGCAAGCCTGCATTTACCGGCGCGTGATTTAACAGTCTTGCGTGAGAATCCTTGTTGACCGAACGGTTGAACCCAACGAAAAACGGCCTTAACTTGCTACCATGAAGGTTGAGATCATCAACACCTCGAAGCATCCGCTTCCGAAATACGAAACCGATTTAAGCGCCGGCATGGATCTCCGCGCCGAACTGAGCGCGCCCATTGAACTTGCCCCGCTTCAACGAACGCTTGTTCCCACGGGCTTGTTCATCGCATTGCCCGAAGGTTTTGAAGCGCAGGTGAGGCCACGAAGCGGTTTGGCCTACAAACAAGGCATTACCGTGCTCAACGCTCCGGGCACCATCGATGCCGATTACAGAGGTGAAATCGGCGTATTGCTGGTGAACCTTTCTGACCGCACCGTCACCATCAACGATGGCGACCGCGTTGCACAATTGGTCATCGCGGCCTATGCACGCGCCCAGTGGAGCCAAGTCGCAGAACTAACCACAACCGAACGAGGTACAGGCGGCTTTGGCAGCACAGGTACCCACTAAGCGTATGAAGATAATTGTCCCTATGGCGGGTATGGGTAAGCGGATGCGTCCGCACACGCTCACTGTGCCAAAACCGCTCATTCCCATTGCCGGCAAACCCATTGTGCAACGCCTCGTTGAAGAGCTTGCCGCCATTAGTCCCGAACCGCTTGAAGAAATCGCCTTCATCACCGGTCGCTTTGGCGAAGCCGTTGAGCACGAACTGATTGACATTGCCGCGAAACTCGGTGCGAAAGGCAGCATCCACTACCAAGACGAAGCCTTGGGCACCGCGCACGCCATCTTGTGCGCCCGTGAAGCCCTGAAAGGCAAGGTCATTGTGGCCTTTGCAGACACCCTTTTCAAAGCGAAAATCAACCTCGACCCGTCGAAAGATGGCGTGCTTTGGGTGAAGCAAATCGCAAATCCTGAAGCCTTTGGAGTAGTGCAGCTTGACGCCGAAGGCCACATACAGAACTTTGTAGAGAAGCCGAAAACCTTCGTCTCAGACCTTGCGATGATCGGCATCTACTACTTCAAAGACGGCGCCGTCCTCGCTGAAGAATTGCAGTACCTGATCGACAACAACGTTGTGAAGGGCGGTGAATACCAGCTACCCGATGCCTTGTTGAACATGACCCGCAAAGGAGCGAAGTTCGTCCCGGGTACGGTTGATGACTGGATGGATTGCGGCAACAAAAACGCAACCGTTGAGACCAATGCCCGAATACTTGATTACCACGCTAACGAGGCCAACCTTGTGGCCGCTTCAGCGGTTATTGAGAATAGCGTCGTGGTAGCGCCATGTTACATTGGAGAAGGTGTAACTTTACGCAACGCCGTGGTGGGTCCGCATGCTTCCATCGGAAGCGGCACAATTATTGAGTACAGCATTGTACGCAACTGCATTGTGCAAGAGAACAGTGCGCTTCGCAACGTGAACATCGACAACACAATGCTTGGCAAACACGTTGAATTAAAAGGCCACCCTGACGCGTACAGTTTGAGCGATTACTCAACCCTAGGGATTTAATTGAAGGCGTACATACATAGATTTTTCTTGGTTGCCTTGGCGGCCTTGACCCTCAATGCCTGCTGGTTAAGAAAAGACACCGCCGCCGGCGATGGCAACGCTGTCAGAACCAACCAAGAAGGCAAAGAATTCGACAAGGCGTTTTTTGACGCCATGGAGCGCAAAGCATTGGCCGATGATGTAGGTGCATACAAAGCCTTCAGCAAATGCGCCGAACTTTCGCCTGGGAATGCGGTGGCATGGTACGAGATGGCACGGCTTGACCACTTGAAGGAGCGCCAAGATTTGGCACTTGCACACATCCGCAAAGCGGTTCAGCTTGATCCGGCGAACTACTGGTACCACCAAGCGTATGCTGGTTTTTTGCTTGAATACGGAATGTATGCCGAAGCCCGCAAAGAACTTGAATGGTTGATCAGAGACCATCCTGATGAGTTGCAGGCTTACTATGACCTCGCGGCCAGCTACTTGTACAGCGAAGACGGCAAAGGGGCCATCAAAGCCTACGAACGTCTTGAAGAACGCATAGGCATTGATCCGGAAGTGTCGTTTCAAAAACAGCGCATCTTCTTGCTCATGGGCGAGACCGAAAAGGCCTTGGCTGAAGTTGATCGCCTCATAGCGGCCTTTCCCGAACCCGAAATTTACGGTCACAAGGCCGCGGTTTTAATGGATTTGGGGAGGATGGATGAGGCCGAGCGTGCGCTGCAAGAAGTGCTCGCGCTTGACGCCACCAACGGCAACGCCTGGCTGATGCTTTCACGGATTTATGCCCGAGACGGACGAGAAGACGCCTCATGGGATGCCTTGACCAAGGCCTTTCTTTCTGCAGATGTTTCGATTGACGAGAAAATCGGTGTGTTGCTGCGCTTCTTCAGTGCATCGGAGCGCGACCCGGCGTCGCTTGAGCGCGCGTACACCTTGCTTGAAAAATTGGACATTGCCCATACTGATGATGCCAAAACGCACAGCATGTATGGCGATTACCTCTTGCGTGAGGGCCGTTACCGCGAAGCGCGTGACCGGTTTGCACAAGCGGTAGGCATTGACCCGAACCACCAATTGATTTGGGCGCAGTTGACCGAGCTTGACATGCAGCTTTACGAATGGGATCTTTTGGTCGAAGATGCAACCAATGCCCGCAACGTGTTTCCGGCGCAGCCGGTGTTTTACCTTATGATGGCCATTGGTCAGATTCAGGTTGGCCAGCACGATGATGCCATCAAGAACCTTAATGTGGGCAAGAGTTATGTGCTCGATGAGCCTATGTTGATGGCCAATTTCTGGTCAACGCTGGGCGAAGCCTACTACAAAATCGGCGAGTATAAGCGCTCAGATGAGGCCTACGAAAAGGCCCTGACCCTCACACCGAGCGACCCGCTCGTACTCAACAATTACAGCTATTACCTTGCGTTGCAAGGCCGCAAACTTGAGCGCGCAGCCGAGCTCTCGTTGAAAAGCAATCAGCTTATGCCGGGCACAGCATCCTTTCAAGACACCTATGGGTGGGTGCTCTTCAAGCAAGGCAAGCACGAACAGGCCCTCGAATGGGTGGGTAAAGCCATCGCCGGAGGCGCGAACGACGGCGTAGTGCTTGAGCACTATGGCGACATACTGTTCCATTTGAACCGGGTTGACGAAGCCGTCGAATATTGGGAACAGGCACTACAGGCGGGTGGAGCCGGCTCATCCATCCAGAAAAAAATAAACGACCGCACCTGGTACGATGCGCAGGAGCCTTGAAACATACCGCGTGCTATGGCTTGCACTACTGGCCATGCTGATGTTGGGCGCGTGCAGTCGAAAGGTGTCACCGGAGCAAAAACCGTTGAAGAACCGTTCAGCAGGAAACATTCTGAACCGCTACGATGAACAACGGTTTCGCTTCGAGCAACTGAGCATGCGCATATCGGCCGATGTGGTAACGCCTCAGCAAAGCCAAGGATTTAAGGCAAATCTGCGCATTGCCCATGACAGCTTGATATGGATGAGCGTTGCGCCGCTCATGGGCGTAGAAATGGTGCGGGTACTCATGACCCGCGACAGCGTGAGCTACGTGAGCAAGATTCCGGGCGACAAACATTACTTCAGCGGAACATACGCCGAACTCGCCAACATGACACAGAGCGAACTCGATTACGCCATGATTGAGAACCTGTTGGTCGGAAACCTGGTGCAGCTTAACGAAGATGAAGACCGTTTTGCCAGCCGCATTGATGAGCGGTCGTACGTTTTGCTTTCGCGCTACAACCGACGGTTAAAACGCGTGGTCGGAGGAACCGACCTCAAAGAGCTCGAGCCTGACGATTCATTGGAGGTTGACATCAACGACAGACGCTACCAGCGCATTGTGCGGAGGTCGGAAGAAGATGAGTTGCTCATGAAGCGTTACTGGGTGAGCGGAGACCATTACCGTCCGGTGAAAACGGTGTTTGATGACCTCTACTACAAACGGTTTTTGCAGATCGAGCATAGCGAGTACGAAGAGCTTGACGCGATGCTCTATCCGGCGAAAACGGTGCTGACCGCAGGTGCACCCGAAGGCCTCGCCAAGTTTTCGATTGAGGTGAATCGAATCAAACGCACAAACGGACTCGACTTTCCGTTTGAAATCCCCGATGATTATGAGCGCAAGTCATTGCCGTAGTCTTTTTCTTCTGGGGATGCTCATCGTTCTGGGGCTGCCGCTCTTTGCACAAAGCAAGGCCGAGCTTCAGCGACGTCGCGACGAAATCAACAACAAGATTGCTTTTACACGGAAGCTGATTGATGAATCGCGTCAAAACCAAGAAAGCACATACAGTCAGCTGCGCATCCTCCAAGAGCAAATCCGCTACAGGCAACAGCTTCAGCGCACGTACGAGCTTGAGGTAGCGAAAATCAACGACGACATTGCGTCATCTGAACGGGCCATTCGCGAACTCGAAGCCCGCATCGAGGCCATGAAAAAAGAATACGGGGCGATGGTGTACCAAGCGTACAAGGGAAGGCGAAGCCACGACGAGCTCATGTACATTTTTGCAGCCGACGATTTCAACCAAGCTTTTAAACGGTTTAAAATTCTTCAAGAATACGCCGACTACCGCAAACGGCAGGCCAACGAAATACGCCTAACCCAAGAACGCACCCATGAGCGCATTGCCCTTCTTGAGGCCGATCGCGTGGCCAAAGAAGCATTGATGGTCGAAAAAGCAAAGGAAGCTGAAGCCCTGAGTGCCGATCGCGCCGAAAGTGAGCAGGTACTCGCCAACCTCAAGAGCCGCGAACAGGAGTTGCGCAAGCAGCAACAAGAGCAAGAAGCCGAGCGGCAGCGCATCAATGCCGCCATTCGGAAAATCATCGAGGAAGAACTTGCTGCTGAAAAAAAGAAAAACGACGGCCGCTTCGAACTAACACCCGAAGGCCGCATCGTTTCTGAACAGTTTGAGCAAAACAAAGGCAGCTTGCCCTGGCCAGTGAGCCGAGGCGTGATTGTGGGCCGCTTCGGAACACAACCGCACGAAACCCTACCCGGAATCGTGCTTGAAAACAACGGAATTGACATTTCGACCGAAGCAGGTACTGAGGTCAGTGCTGTGTTTGGCGGAAAGGTCACCACCGTATTTAGCATTCCCGGTGCAGGCCAAAACGTGATCATCACCCACGGCGCCTACAAAACCGTATACACCCACCTCGAAAACGTGAGCGTGGTGAAGGGCGATGAAGTGATTGCCGGACAATCATTGGGACAAGTAATGCCCTCCGGGAAACGGCACGTGGCCCATCTTGAGATTTGGAAAATGACCAAAGACGGTGGCACACCGCAGAATCCGGAATTGTGGATTTCAAAACGCTAAACCTGCCTTAACAATCCAAGTTTACAAGCGAATTACAAGTAGATTTCACGCTGAAGGTGCAACGCCTGAACGATTTGCTGCATCACGTGTTTAAGAATTACCAAATACCGTCGATTATGACCAAAACATTTACTCAATCGGTGCGCAAGCATCACTTCGTTGCTGTTGGCCTCGTCCTAGCATTTCTTGTAGTTGTCCTTAGCTCAAACTCAAACGGACGGGCAACACAGGGCAATGCGGGCAATACCGGGGCTCCGGGAGAGAACACCTGTGGTCAGTGCCACGGCGGCGGTTCTTTCGGGTCGATTACCGCATCCATCCAGATTTTCGAGGGTGGCGTGGGCGTTGGCAACCCGGTGTCTCAATACACTCCGGGTGTTACCTATGACATGGCGGTTACCATTAGCAACGCTGCCGGTAACCCCAACGGCTTTGGATTTCAAATGACCGCGCTTACTGCAAATGGCAACCAACCGCTGAGTGGCTACAGCAATCTTGCTTCTAACGTAAAACTTAAGACAGTGACCGTAGGTCCGCAGTCAGGCCGTACCTATGTAGAACAAGACGGGGTCACTACCAACAATGTATTCACATTCAGTTGGACTGCCCCCGAAGCGGGCACCGGTGCGGTCAACTTCTTTGCATCAGGCAACGCAGTGAACCAGAATAATGCTAATAGCGGTGACAATGTGGGTGCAACCAGCTTGTCGTTGCCTGAGGCAAGTACGGTGGATGTTGCCAATTTGGAAACCGAAATTTCGGTGAAGAGCTTCCCAAATCCGTGCGTAGATCGCCTGACCATTGAAGCGGCATCTGCCATTTCGCACGTGGTAGTGATTGGGATGGATGGACGAATCGTAGCCGAGCAATTCCCGCTTTCGCAGCGCACCCAATTGGATGCCTCAGCGTGGGCAAGCGGCACCTACATGGCCACAATCACCTCGGCCGATGGCACAGTGATACGGCGCATACAACGTCAATAAAATAGGATGAGAACGCGGGGTGAGAGCTCCGCGTTTTTTTATGCCCATAGGGTAACGAGCATCGCAAGCAAACCCACGGCGAAGCAATAGATGGCGAATACCTTGAGTTGAGCTTTTCGCACCAAGGCAATCATGAGTTTGCACGCCAATAAACCGGTTACAAAAGCTGCTGCAAACCCACCGATGTAGATGCCGGCGTTGCCGGTTGCCACAAGGGCGCCGCCGCCGTCGATGAGGTCTTTTGCGACTTTGCCAAAAATGAGGGGAACAACCATTAAGAATGAAAACCGCGCCGCCCGTGAGCGGTCAA
Organism: Flavobacteriales bacterium; assembly: GCA_036835325.1. Lineage (GTDB taxonomy): Bacteria > Bacteroidota > Bacteroidia > Flavobacteriales_D > Sanyastnellaceae > CAMCHP01. The sequence continues at coordinate 34,882 of DAITMF010000001.1, read as the reverse complement.
TGCCCAACAGTACGCTTGTCGAGATTGTGGCGCCTGACCGCGAAATGCCGGGCAAAATGGCAATGGCCTGAGCTACGCCAACAACCAGCGCGTTCATGTAGCTCACGGGCTTGTCGGTGTTTTTGGCCTTGTCGGCCAGCAAAAGCAGCAGTGCGGTGATGATCAATAGTGCGCCAACGAGGAGTATTTGGCCGCTGAACAGCGCATCGATGCTGTCTTCGAACGCGAGGCCAACGAAAACAGCAGGGATCATTGACACAATGATTTTCAGCGAAAAATGCAGTGATTCGTTGTTTTTAAAGGCAAACAAACCTCGAAAGATCTCGGCCACATCTTTGCGAAAAACAACGACTGTACTCATAGCGGTGGCAAAGTGTACAACAATGGTAAACACGAGGTTGTCATCGCCCGGGTCAACGCCAAAAAGCGCCTTAACCAGCTCGATATGACCGCTACTTGATACCGGCAGAAACTCGGTTAGTCCTTGAACAATGCCGAGTAAGATGGCCTCAATGATACTCACGCCTAGCCTTGTTTAGCAACGCCTGAATCTGAGTTCTTGGGTTTTTTGAGGATGGAGACCAGGATGATGCCATAGCCTGCCAACACCATCAGTGGTGCAAGTACGATGCGGCGCTTATTGAAAATGGCCTCGTTGAAGACTTTTGGGTCGTCAGATTTTCCGCCTGACATCAAGATGAAACCCACAATAACCACAGCAAGCCCAGCAAGCAGGAAGATGTAGTTCTGACGTGAAAAAGGGAAGCGATGCTTGTCCATGCAGCGAAGATAATCGAATTCGATGAAAAGGCTCAGTAGAGTTGATCTTGCCGCAGGCGGATGTACTTGTTGACCGCAAAGTGGGTTGAAAGCCATGCGATAAGGATGCCGAGTGCAATCACCACACCGAAGAGTTGAGCAAAGGTTTCGAGCTCAAGCCGGTCGAGCAAGTCGCCTGCCATGCTGCGGAACAAACTCAGCAAAGAGAGAATCAGCCCGAAGGCCAGAAGGCCAGATAAAATACCGTAGCGGATGCCTTTCAAAATGAATGGCCGCCGAATAAAGCTACGAGTAGCGCCTACCAGCTGCATGCTCTTAATGAGGAATCGGCTCGAAAAGATTGACAGTCGAATGGTGTTGTTGATGAGTGCAATGGCGATGAGCAAAAGCAATGCTCCAAGCACGATCAACGGCAAACTGAGCTGCCGGATGTTCTCCTCCAACTTGCCGAGCAGCACTTTTTGGTACTCGATTTCGGTCACCCCTTCGATGGTACCAATGAAGTCGCTAACTTTTTGCAAGCTGTCAAGCGAGGCGTAGGGAGGGTGAATGCTCACATCAATGCTAGGCGGAATGGGGAGGAAGCCCAGGAAGCCAACGAATTCTTCGCCGAGTTCCTCTTCCATTTGCCTGCTGGCCTGTTCGGCCGTAATGTAGGTGGCGTCACGGGTAAAGGCTTGTGCTTCAATGAGCTTCTTTACACGTGCAACGGCGGGTTCGTCAAGTTCTTGCTCCAAAAACACCTGTACCATAACCTGCTCGCGGAGTTGCTGTTGCCACTGCCTTCCAAACAAGAAGAGGAGGCTCAGCAGGCCAAGCATGGTTAGGGTGAGCGTCATCCCCACGATCGTTGACAGGGAGGTGCTCCAGTTGCTTCGGGTTGTTCTGAACGGAGATCGCGCCATAGGCTGTATCAGTAATCGTCGTCTTCCTCTTCGTCATCGGCTTCCAACGCTTCCCAATCGGCGTCAGTCGCTTCGCGCACTTCAATTACGCTTCCATTGAAGTAGAGGTCAATACCCGCAAGTGGGTGGTTGAAGTCAAGAACAACGTTGTTTTCGTCAACTTCAACGACAACTCCGAGCAATTCATTGCCTTCTTCGTCAACCATCGGCACCATCTCGCCTTCTTGAAGCATTTCAGTGTCAATTTCACCATCAACGACAAAGGTTGAAAGGGGCATTTCGACAATGGCGTCTTCGTCTTCAGCACCGTAGGCATCGTCAGCCTTGATGTGTACTTCGAACGCATCACCCGCCTGCTTGTCCAAAAGAACTGCCTCAAAGTGCTCGAGGAGGTCTTCATGGCCGAAGATGAATTCGAGCGGCGCATCGGTGGTGGTTTCTTCAATCAATTCGCCCTCTGGGCCATCGGCGTGGAGGCGGTACTGTACGGCCACCATTTTGCCTTTTTGGACTTTCATAACGTATGAAATTTAAGTAGTGATATCGGGTTCAAAGGTAGGTGGATTTTTCGTTCACCGTCAGAAGGCTTCTGAAACGATAAAGTAGAAGTAACCTCCTTCCCGTCCACGACCGTAATCAAGGCGCACATTCAGGCGTTCGGCGGGGTTAACAAGAAAGCGCAGCCCGGTACCGAGAGAGTATTTGGCAGCGCCCCATGACAAATCCGTGGTTTGGTCGAACACGTCGCCAACTCCGGCAAAGGCCACCCATCCAATCCTCCAAAAAAGAGGAAAACGGTATTCAAGCTGTGTGCCTGCAAAGTGACGGTCGCGGTAACGGTTCTTGGGGTAGCCCCGCAGAAGATCGTCATTTCCAAGGGTTGACATGTCGAGAAAGGGTACTCCACCATACGCCAAACGAATTCGGGTTTGCAGCGCCAAAACGTGCTTGGGCCTCACCTGCCAATACTGCTGGTAGAGGCCGTTGACGACGGTAAAATTGAATGTGCTACCAATGGCCGGACGGTAGAAATAGGTTGAAAACTCGGCCAAACGGCCTTTGTAGGCGTTGATTACGTTGTCGCGGGTGTCAAGCACCGCAACACCGCCCAACGCCGATCCGGTTCCTCCGGTAGAGCCGGGGATGGCCCCGCTGGCGAGCAAGCCGCCTTCGGTGTACCTGAACCCGAATTCGTACTCGTAGTGGTAATCGAAGCCAACAAATAAGCCGGGGTGCACCTTTTTAAGAAACAGGGCCTTTAAACTTACGAGGTCGTATGAGTAGAACTCTTCGGTTTCAACGCGGCTGCGGTTGCCGATTTCGTAGAACCGGTCAGGAAAGTTGCGAAAGCGAAGCTCGCCTTTCAGCAGGTAGTCTTCGTTGTTGGTGAACACGTTCCAAACGCTCCAGAGGTCGAGCTGACGGTTCTGGGTGTAGTCGGCCAAAAACTGGATGTACGACATGCGTGTTTCGGTGCCAGTGCCGTCTTTCGGAGTGAGTTTGAAGTAATGCACGCCTGCGGCACCGAACGCCCACCGTGTATCGGGGGTGAAGTACAGCAACGGAATGGCAACCGTGCCGCTTTTTTCAGTGGCAAGGGTGTCGTCAAGGGCTGCGAAGCCAAAGAACTTCTTCTTTCTCGCAGGTTCTTGTGTTTGTGCGGAGGCATGCAGCGCGCATCCAATGGCGAATGACAGCGCAATGATTCTGAGCAAATGAGCCATACTATGGTGCGAATGTACGTGTATTCGTCCGTTGATGAATGCCTATTCTTGGCTTCCCCATGATGCCTAAAGGCGCTTTCCGATTTTTTTAGGTGCAAGCGCAACAAGTTTTCTTCACCTTTCGTTATACATAAGAATCTAATGTATAAATTAGTGATGCAATTGAGCGCTATGTATTCAAATGAATTGATAAAAGGCACGCTTCGGACGATCGTCCTCAGCCTGCTCGCCGGCAATGATCGCATGTACGGCTACGAGATTACCCGCCACGTGAAAGAGCAAACCGACGACCGCATACAGCTCACTGAAGGGGCTTTGTACCCCACCCTGCACAAGCTTGAGGCGGAGGGGTTGTTAACCACCGAAGTCGAAATGATCGGCAAACGTCAGCGCAAGTACTACCGGCTAACCACCACAGGCAAGGCCGAGGCCATCGAGCGCGTAAACGAGTTCAATGCCTTCGCCGCTACCATGCAGCGGCTGCTAGGTCTTGTCCCACCCCAATCGCCTTCGCCATGCATCGCCTAAACGAAACCCAAATTGCGCTCATCGACACCTGTGTTGCCATGAGCGGTGTTGAACAGAAAGGCCTTCAGCTTGATCTGGTTGACCATGTGTGCAGCATGGTCGAAGAGCGGCTTGATGCGGGCGAGTCGTTTGAGAACGCGTTGAACCAGGCCTTGAAGCGCTTCGGCTCAGAGGGCCTCAGGAACATTCAAAAAGAAACCTACTCCGTATTAACTCCAAATCGAATGATCATGAAAAACATCACTGTAATTATGGGCAGCGTGGTGGCTGTCTTCTCATTCGTGGGCGTCATTTTTAAAGTGATGCATTGGCCCTTAGCGTCAGTTTTAATTGTGCTGGGGATGTCGCTGTTGGTCATGCCGTTTTTACCCCTTCTGTTAATTCACAACTTGCGCGGAGCGAAGACTTCAGCAGTGAGAGCGTTCCACGTGGTGGGATACTTGGGCATGAGTGTGTTGGTTGCAGGGTCACTCTTTAAGATTCAGCATTGGCCTTACGCAACTGCGATGCTTAGCTTTGGAGGCGGCGTATTGCTGTTTGGCTACTTGCCAATGTACTTTTTCAGGAAGTACCAAGAAAGCAGCAACAGGCCGGTGACCCTTGCGACTTTCTTGGTGAGCTTTACGGCGCTATTGGTGGTGTACTTGCTCTTGCCGATGTAGGCACCGACTAGGCACTCAGAGCTTCACGGTACAAGCAATTGAGAATCGAATCCATTTTCTCTTGGCCTGCGGCAATGCCGCGGGCCTTTTGTTTTACATCGTTGCGCAACAGCGGCTCAAGCGGCTGCTCAACAGCGTTGTAGTGGCGAAATGCAGCAAGGAGTTTTTTGTCCCACGTTTTGTGAAAATGCAAGAGGTCATCCGGACGAACCACTCGTCGACGAACGCCGCGCTCGGGAAGCGCCTGAAAAGGCTCGGTGATGTTGAGGTAGCCGTAATCATCGGTCAATTCTTCACCGGGTTCGATGTCGCGAATGGCGATTTCGAAATCGTAGGCGGTGGTCATGCAGTTGCTGCGAAAGCTGTGGTTGACGAAGCGGGCATTGTCCCAACACAGTATGAAATTGCCTTTGTGGTCGCGAAAGGTATAGGTATCAATGATTTCGCGGTAGGCGTCGGGCATGGCTGCAACTTCGGCGGGGACAAATACTTGGTCAAGGGCGTCCATAACCCAAGTGATGGTACCTTTTGGGATGAATTGGGTAGCCACAAGGCCGTACCCCTTGTCTTTGGAGATGTAACGCACCTCCGTGTGCGGGTGAATCATAAAATGGAAAAAGCAAATGATAAAACGTCCTGAAGGAGCGGGGTTGGCAGGTCGGACGGCTCACCTGCCGGCGTAGACCTCCACCCGGAGGCCAGCACGCTGTTCATTTGCTTCGTTGCAGGTGCGTTTCGCGTTTCGTGATCGAAAGAGGGGTGGGCTGCACCAATGCCCAATACTGTATCGAAGATACGGCACTTTTGGTTTGTTCAACGGCCGTTCACGTATTTTGTTTTTGCTTGGGTTTGGATGGATGAGATCTCGGGCGACAGTAAGGCCATTCAACGGTAAAAGGCTATCTTGCTCGCGATTTGAAACGGTATGGCCGAAGCTGACTCACGCGACCGAAAGCGCTTAAAACTTAAAGACTTCAAACTCGATGCATTGCTGGAAATCACCCACGCCATCAATGCACGCATCGAGGTTGACGCGCTTCTTGCGCTTTATCGCCGTGTGTTGGAAACCGATTTGAGCATAGAAAAGCTCATTCTGTATCACCTCGAAACCACGTGGAAGCCTACTTTGTATTTCGGTGTTAAGGGTTCACCGCCCGACATCCAGCCTGAAGATGAAGCCCAGTTGTTTTCTGGAGGTTCGTTCAATGTGACGTCGCGTGGTAAACGCGAGTCGTTTGACATTGCCATTCCGGTAATGAACGATGGGAAACCCTTCGCTTGTGTTTTGGTTGGAGACCTCGAAGAGAAACGAGGCACCTCGCCGGTGATCAAGCACATGAAGTTCATTCAAACCATCACGAACATCATTTTGGTCGCCATCCGAAACCGCAAGCTTGAAGAAGATAAACTACGGCAAGAGCGGATTCGCAAAGAACTTGAACTTGCTGCTGAAATGCAGAGCATGTTGGTGCCCTCGAGTTTGCCAAGCAACGACATGTACGATGTGTCAGCGGTGTACAAGCCGCACATTGAGGTTGGGGGTGATTACTACGATTTCTTCGAACTTCCTGATGGGCGCATGCTGTTTTGCATGGCCGATGTGTCGGGCAAGGGCTTATCAGCGGCGTTTTTGATGTCGAACTTCCAAGCTTCACTGAATGCCTTGTTTCGCTATGTCAATCCGCCGCTTCAAGAGGCGGTGAACCTGCTCAATGAGCGGGTGTTGACCAGCGCAATGGGCGAGAAATACATCACCTTGTTCATTGCTGTGTTTGACCGCGCCACGCGCCGATTGCGCTACATCAATTGTGGTCACCCGCCGCCGGTATTGGTGCATCCGAACGGGCAGAGCGAATTGCTCACCTTGGGGTCGATTGGTGTGGGCATGTGGGATGTTATTCCGCGAATTCAGGAAGGCGAGTTAACGCTTGACCCGGGTTCGTTGGTGATGTGTTACACCGACGGTTTGATTGAACAAGAGAACGAGAACGACGAAGCTTTTGGTGAGCACCGGTTGGCCGAGCTTGGCAGGCAGTTTGTGCTATCAGGTGAGGCCAATGTTGACGTTCTCAACGCCGACATCCTTAGGGCCTTTGACCGCTTTCGCGGAGCGCGTGGTTACATTGACGACACGGCGTTGCTCTCGTGCCGGTTTTTGTGAGCACGGTGGCCCATCCATCCCCAAAAAAAGAAGCATAAAAAAAAGCCGTCTCGAAAGACGGCCTTTGTATGTTGGTTGATTAACTGCTTAGTCGTATCCACCGCGGTTAAAACCACCACCACGGCGATCTCCGCCACGGTCACGGTCAAAACCACCGCCGCCACTACCACCACGGCGATCACCGCCACGGTCACGGTCAAAGCCACCACGGTCACGGTCGAAACCGCCGCTGCGCTCACGGTTGAAACCGCCGCCGCCGCCGCCACCGAATGACGGACGACGACCACCGCCGCCACCGCCGCCCATTTCTTCGCGCGGACGAGCTTTTTTGATCACTACGCGACGGCCATCAACTTCAGTGTCGTTGAGTGCGTCGATAGCAGTTTGACCTTCGGTTTCGTCTTCCATTTCGACAAAGCCGTAGCCTTTAGAGTTCCCGGTTTCACGGTCAATAATAACCTTAGCCGAGGCAACTGTGCCGAACTGCGCGAAAAGGCTGTGGAGTTCTTCCTGAGTCACATTAGGGCTCAGTTTGGTAACAAAAATGTTCATTATAAAAAGGAATTAAAAGAATACAAGGGAAGGGGAAACGGCATAAACCTGGGGTGATGGATGGGAAAACTAAATGAATACTAATCGGTTACGCCGTATATGTTTCCACGAATGTAGGGGTTTTCAACACTCCATCCACATTCTTGTGAATTTTTTGCCAAAATGCGGTCAGGCATCCTTGCTTGGTTGTGAAACGGATTGTAACCAAAAGAGTTTCATCGCTATCTTCGTCGCTATGAAAGCCTGTGTACTGACATTTCTTGCAGCGACCATTGCTGTAACAGCGGCTGTCGCTCAGCGCGACTACGACGGATGCCACTTTTACAAAAACATCCATCCCCATCCCAAACCCAAAAAACTCAGCGCAGCCGAAGCCAAGTTGCTGCAAAACTCGATTTTGCGAAGTGACACCATTGACATTCTCCATTACGAAATCGACATTGATGTAACGCGTTACGCGCAGCAAGAGATTACGGCGGCCACTACAATTACCTACACGCCAATCGAGCCCGATCGCGAAAGCATTTTGCTCGATTTGTATCAACTTACCGTTGACAGCGTGAAGCAAGGCGATGCGCACCTCAACTATACGTACGACGGTGAAACCTTGCAGGTGTACTTCAGCGAATCGCCGGCAATAGGTACCGAGTACCAAATGACCGTGTGGTACCAAGGAGAGCCGCACCGCGACCCGTTCTGGGGCGGGTTCTACTTCGCCAGCAACTACATCTACAATTTGGGCATCGGCTTAACAACCATCCCTCCAAACTTTGGCAAGGTGTGGTACCCCTGTTTCGACACCTTCCTCGAACGTGCGACCTACACTTACCACGTGACCTCCGCCGGGGGGCGTGTGGCAGTGTGCCAAGGAGATTTGTTTGATGAGGTGCAACTTGGAGGCGATACCCTCCGCAGAAGCTTTCACCTTGATATTCCGATTCCGACCTACTTATCGGCCATCGCTGCTTCAAACTACGATGTGCATACCTACATCCATGAAGGGGCATACGGCGACATAGACGTGCAGCTTGCTGCACAAAACGGCGACCTCAGCGACATGATTGACACGTTCCAAGAACTCGGCCTGATCATCGATGGCCTTGAGTACTGGTGGGGCCCCATGATTTGGTCGCGTGTGGGCTATGTGTACACCACTGCCGGGGCGCTTGAAATCCCCACAAACATCGCTTACCCGGCCTTCATGGCCAATGAAAACCTCAACAGCAATGGCGAACTCATTGCACACGAGCTCGGCCACTACTGGTGGGGCGACGTGGTGACCATGGTCGTGCACAACGACATGTGGCTCAAAGAAGGTCCGGCTGAGTACAGCGCCCACTTGTTCTATGAAACACGCGACGGACGAGAAGGCCTCATCGACGCCGTGAAAGACAACCATTTGTTTGTGCTTGAACGCGCTCACCTCGACGACGAGGGCTTCCACCCAATGTCGCCCATGCCCGATGAACACATCTACGGCCGGCACACCTACAACAAAGGGGCCTCGGTGGTGCACAACCTTCGCGCATACTTGGGCGATGAGCTCTTCCGTCAAGGCATGCAGGCCGTACAAGAAAACATGGCTTTTGGCAACATGACGCCGCAAATCTTCCGCGATGAGCTTACAGAGGCCACCGGTTACGACCTCACTGCGTTCTTCGATGACCACATTCTCTCGCCGGGCTTCAGCAATTTCGTGCTTGATTCTGCGGTAACCGCCCAAAGCGGAGCCAACTTCACCACCACGCTTTACCTGCAGCAGAAGCTTCGTGAGTGCGACCATTTCTACACCAACGTGCCCCTCGAAGTCACTGCCATGGATGCCAACTGGGTGAAGCACAACTTTACAGTGATGGTGGGCGACCAGTACAGCACGGCGAACATTTCCACCAGCTTCGATCCGGTGTTCATTTCGCTGAACTCCAACGGTGTGCTGAACCAAGCGCGTATGGATTACGAGTTTGTCATTGACGACACCAGTGTGCTTGCACAACGTCCGTATGTCGCAATGCGCACGGCAACTGACAACATCAACGAAGGCGACAGCGCTTTTGTGCGCATCGAGCACCACTGGGTTGCACCTGATAACAACAACCTTGCGCCGTACATTGATGAAGTGAGCTCAACCCACTATTGGACGATCGACGGTATGTGGCCCGAAAGCTTGCAGAAGCGTGGTCGCCTTTCGTATTTCGGCGCAAACCAAACCGATCTCGATTACGACCTCACCGGATTCAACGAGAACGATCTGATGCTGGTGTACCGCCGCGATGCTTCAGAGCCGTGGGTTATCCATCCCGATTACACCTTGCAATCGGGCAACAATTTTGACGGAAACGGGCAATTTGTGGTGCACACCTTCTTGCCGGGGCAGTACAGCTTTGCGAATGGAGATGTTGCGGCGGCAATTGCATCGCTTGAGCAAGGTACAGCTGAGTTGAAGCTCTGGCCGGTACCGGCCTCAACCACGCTCGACATCGCTTGGGGCAATGAGCTGAACGATGCGCAACGCATTGCCGTAGTCGATGCTTCCGGTCGGGAAGTTCTGTCGGTGCAACTGAACCAAGAACAGCAGAAAACCCTTGATATCAGCGCATTGCCTTCGGGGTGGTACCGCGCACGTGTGCTCGGCGCACGCGGACGAACCGCCGCGGCGGCCAGTTTCACCATTCAGCGGTAACACGTAGGTTTCCGTTCGTGAACCTTGGCTTCACAAAACGGTCGCATTCGGTGCCGTTCCCAAAACGGCCCTTTTGTATGCAGTAGCGTAGAGGTAATTTCAAGCATGGCTTTCGGGTCAATTTGTTTCGAAGTACCTCTAAAACTGTATGTTATGAAAGCGATCAATGTGTTTCAGTCCAGCGTATCACGCATCTGGATTTTCAGCGACCTCTAATGCAGGTTGCCACCACCAACGAGAAGAAACGATAGGCGCGCCACGGGCCGCAACAGCACGCAATGGGTGAATCAAGCGTTGCACAAAGCAAGAAAGGGAGCAGTGAGCTCCTTTTTTTTGCGGTTTTTTCGCCCTCGCGGGCGGATAGTTGCAAAGTAGCCGCACTTCCACGTTCGTACGCCCCAAGCAAAGGGCTCTTCTTACCTTAGCAGCAAAGCTTGTACCATGAAACGCGCCCTGATCATTGACGACATTGCCAACGCACGCATCAGCTTGCTCAAAGACCTCGAAGATTACTGTCCGGATGTGGAAGTCGTGGGCGAGGCCGATGGCGTTGTGAGCGGAGCGCGAAAAATCCGCGAGCTCAAGCCCGACATTGTGTTTCTCGACATCCACATGAACGATGGCGACGGTTTTGATTTGCTCGAGATCATTGGAGAGGTCAACTTCGCGGTGATCTTTACCACCTCGAGCAACGACCATGCCGTGCGGGCCTTCCGCTATTCGGCGGTTGATTACTTGCTCAAGCCGGTTGACTGCGAACAATTGAAAGAAGCCGTTGACCGTGCTGCACACATGAGCAGCGCACGGCTTGAGTTGCTGCGCTCGAACCTGGGGAGCGGACCGCGCCGCATCGCCCTCAATTCACAAGAGAAGATTGACCGCGTTGCCATCGACGACATTGTGCGCTTGGAGTCGTCGGGGGCATACACCTTATTCCATTTAAAGAACGGCGAGCAGATTCTCATCACCCGCACCTTGAAAGAGTTTGACGACCTGTTGAGCCGCGATGGGTTCATTCGCGTGCACCAGTCGCATTTGGTGAACGAGCAGTTCATTCGCTCGTTTGTGAAAAGCGATGGCGGCTACCTCAAGCTGAGCGACGGCAGTGAAATTCCGGTGTCGTCGCGCAAGCGCAGCGAGGTCATGCGGCAACTGGGGGTATGACACGGCAGCTACGAGAGAACACAGCCTTACCGGAACAGTTGAGAACCTGTTTGCCAGCGCGCCAATTCGTGAAATAAATTTTCGCGATTCGCTGCTCTGAAGTTGGCACCTCGCAAACACAAAGAAATCCGAGTCAATTCGCAAAAAAGGGGGTGATTTTGGGAATAGACTCCAAAAATCACTGGTTTTCGCTCGGGTGAATCCAACAAGCAGCCAACTTACCGACCCACCTTAACAAAGCCGTAGGTATTTGCAGTGCCGTCGGTGTAGATGGTGAGGTTGTACCTGCCTGCTGCGAGGTGGGCGACTTCTACGTACCACTCATTGCCGGCACCCACGATTTTGCCGTTGGCATCGATGACCTCCCAGCGTTCGAAGCGCTCACCGGTGATGCGCATGCGGTCAACCGCCGGGTTGGGGAAAAGGCCGTTGCGGGGTAGGGCATTGTCAGGCACATTTCCAACCGTCCAGCCCCATGCCTCCGAAGTGCCCACACCGTTTTGATCCCCGCCGGAAACAACGATGCCGTGGAATGAACCAAGGGTAACAAAATCACCGCTACACGAGCTGCTTCGTAGACGGTTTTCGTATTCCGTTCCAGTGGTAGGCGTCATGGTTTCCGGGAGTTCCCAACGAAATGGAGGGTCGTAGGTGGTTTCAACGCCTATTCCGGTATGGTTGGCACCACCAAGGACCATGATATGGTCATCGTTCGACGGCGGGTCCTTGTACCACATGTGGTGGTAGCTCATGGCCGATGGCAGCGAAACAGTGGTCCACGTGTCCTGGTCTAGGTCGTAGATTTCGGCTTCAGCCAGTCCCACAAAGTGGTCGAGTACGGGGTCGTAGACGCGGCCGCCCGTGACGTAGAACAAACCTTCGACTCGAAGTGCAGCATGGTTGTCACGGCCGGTGTTCAGTGGGGCGATCACGGTCCACGTATCGGTCTCCACCTCGTATCCTTCGCATTGATTCATTTGGAAACCGAACTCCGGATTGAATCCTCCGACCACCAAAACATTCGTATTGTTCCAGTCTATGTAAAAGGAGGTTGCTGTGTGCGAGCTACGTGCGAAGTTCATAGGTGCCATCGCGGTCATAGTGTTGGTATAAGGGTCATACAGATCAACGGCGGCGACCTGTTCATTCCCGTCGTAGCCACCGGTAAACAGCAATCGGCCGTTGGCAAGTTCAGTTACACGAAGAAACGAGCGACCAACGCTTAGATCCGGACCGGGAGTCCATTCGTTGGTTTGAGGGTCGAAAATCTCGGTTGAGGCCAGCGAGAGCGGACCGATTCCGTCGTAGCCGCCGGCAACAATCACCTTAGATTCTCCGAGAATGCTCGCCATTGCGAAATCCATACGTGGAGTGAGCATGTCGGGCATAGGAACCCACTCATTGGACAACGGAGACATAAATTCGGCAGATGCAGTCACCTCTTCGCCGGTCCATCCGCCACAGGCGAGAACACCCGGCAGGTTATCGGGTAAATACAAAATAGCCGAACCATGGCTTTCGCGGTACTCGTTCATGTAGCTAATCTCTTGAGCGGTGGTCCTTTGCGTCGAAACTGAGAGAACAACGAAGAAGATGGCGGTGAAGGGGATGATCGTTTTCATAGTAAATGGATGTGTTTGCGTTGACAATGTAGTGAAATGCAAGTGTTGAGCGATGCGGGGCAGCGATTTCACGTAAAAGTACGGATGCGTTGGGCCGGTGCTCAGACGCACCTAAAGGGTAAAAAATGAAAATTAGTCCGGTCAACCGGATTAATTTACGTGAATTGGCCCGATCAACCGGACTAATTTTCAGTTTTGCTGCAGTTTCGCGGCGAGCCGCCGACTGACAAATCTCACCTTTAGGCCGTTAACCGCTTCGCGGCATTTCGTAAATTTGAACCATGCAGAAGATTCGGCAGACTAACCCCAAGCGTCGCCTGAAGCGCAATCCAGAGTGAGCCCACCGTCGATTAACCGGTGCAGGTGCTCGCGTTGAGTACCCTTCTCATCCATCCAACCAAAAAAAAGAACCCCATGCCGTTTTACCATAAACTCGGGAAATTCCCCCATAAACGCCATACGCAGTTCAGGCAAGACAACGGCAAGCTGTACCAAGAGCAATTGTTCGGTACCATCGGCTTCGCCGGGATGTCATCGCTGCTGTACCACGTACACCCGCCTACCGCGGTAAAAGAGGTGGGCGAATCGGTAGATATGACGCCGCGCATAGCGGTCGCCAAGAACATGAAGGCGCTGAACCTCAATGGCTTCTCAGTGCCTCCGAAAGACGATTACCTCGAGAGCCGTGTGCCGGTGCTCGTGAACAGCGATGTCGACATTGAACTCGCTGCTCCGCGCAAGTCGATGACCGACTACTTCTACAAAAACGCCGACAGCGACGAGGTGATTTTCATCCACGAGGGCTCAGGAACCCTGCGCACCCTGCTGGGCAACATCACCTTCAGCTACGGCGACTACCTCGTGGTGCCGCGTGGCATGATTTACCAAATCCACTTCGATACGCCCGACAACCGCCTGTTCATCACGAGCTCGCGGCATCCGGTGTACACACCGAAGCGCTACCGCAACCACTTCGGCCAGTTGCTCGAGCACTCGCCGTTTTGCGAGCGTGATATTCGTCCGCCGCATGAACTCGAAACCCACGATGAAACGGGTGAGTTTGTGATGAAGGTGCGCAAAGAGAACATGCTGCACCACCTGGTGTACGTGACCCACCCGTTTGATGTGGTGGGCTGGGACGGTTACAACTACCCCTACGCTTTCTCGATTCACGACTTCGAGCCGATCACCGGCCGTGTGCACCAGCCACCACCGGTGCACCAAACTTTTGAGACCGATGCGTTTGTGATTTGCAGCTTCTGTCCGCGCTTGTACGACTACCATCCGCAGGCGATTCCCGCGCCGTACAACCACAGCAACATCGACAGCGATGAGGTGCTGTACTACGTTGATGGCGACTTCATGAGCCGCAACAACATCGGTCGGGGCATGATTACGCTGCACCCTGCGGGTATCCCGCACGGGCCGCACCCGGGCGCTTACGAGCGCAGCATCGGCAAGAAAGACACCCACGAGTTGGCCGTGATGGTTGATACCTTCCGTCCGCTCATGGTCACTGAGCAAGCGCTCGAAATCGAAAACCCCGGATACCACAAATCGTGGATTGAGTGATCGCATCCTCATCCATCCAAAAAAAGAACACCATGATTACCGATAACTCATCGCTCCAACTGGAGAAGATTGTTCCCGAGGCCGAAGACTTTCTGCCCTTGCTCGGAACCGATTACGTTGAACTCTATGTAGGCAACGCCAAGCAGGCGGCGCACTATTACCAAACCGCGTGGGGTTACCAGCCGCTGGCGTACGCCGGACTCGAAACGGGCGTGAAAGACCGTACATCGTACGTGCTGCGCCAAGACAAAATCACCTTGGTGCTGACCTCACCGCTTGGTGCGGGAGGGCCCATCAATGACCACATCAACAAGCACGGCGACGGCGTGAAGGTGGTGGCCCTGTGGGTTGACGACGCCACCAAATCGTACAACGAAACCGTGAAGCGCGGCGCCGAGTCGTACATGGCGCCCGTGAAACACGAAGACGAGCACGGCCATGTGGTGCTGAGCGGCATCCATACCTACGGTGAAACCGTGCACGTGTTTGTTGAGCGCGGCGCCTACAACGGACTCTTCCTGCCCGGATACCGCGCTTGGAACCCCGAGTACCGTCCGTCAGAAGTTGGCCTCAAGTTCATTGACCACATGGTGGGCAACGTCGGCTGGAACGAAATGAACAAATGGGTTGAGTTTTACGCCAAGGTGATGGGCTTTGCACAGCTCGTGAGCTTTGACGACAAAGACATTTCAACCGAGTACACCGCGCTGATGTCGAAGGTGATGAGCAACGGCAATGGCCGCATCAAGTTCCCCATCAACGAACCGGCAGAAGGCCGCAAGAAGTCGCAAATCGAAGAGTACATCGACTTTTACAACGGCGCAGGTGTTCAGCACATCGCTGTTGCCACCGACAACATCATCGAAACCGTGAAGCAGCTTAACAACCGCGGTGTTGAGTTCTTGCGGGTTCCGGCGACCTATTATGAAACCGTGCTTGACCGCGTAGGCCAGATTGATGAAGACCTCGCGCCACTTGCCGAGCTCGGCATTTTGATTGACCGCGACGACGAGGGCTACCTCTTGCAACTTTTCACCAAACCCGTGCTTGACCGCCCCACGATGTTCTTCGAGATCATTCAGCGCAAGGGCGCGAAGTCGTTTGGCAAAGGCAATTTCAAAGCCCTGTTCGAGGCCATTGAACGCGAGCAAGAGAGCCGCGGCACGCTGTAAGTAGAACACTAGAAAAACAAAAAGGCCTTACCACACCGGTAAGGCCTTTTTAATGTGTTGATGAACCGCTTAGTTCACGCAGCCTTGATCAATCTGCGACATCACGTCGTTGTTCGGGAAGCAAAAGCCTGAAGGCAGGGTCTGCGGTTCGTAACGTGAAAGGTACGGGTCGTACAGTGCGTTTTCAATGAAGTTGACCAAGTCGGTAATTTCCTGCTCAGTCAAACCAAGCGGACTGAATTGCTCAGCCAACTGCGATTCAGGCACGTTTGGATTCTGAGGAACACCATTGTTTTTGTACTCCACCACTTCGCGCACACTGCGGAACGAACTGCCGTGGCCAAGGAATGGCGAGTCGGTCAGGTTGTAGAGCTGTGGCGTTTTGAATTTGTAGTTGTCTTCGGGGTTCGCAGTGAAGGTGCCGCGGCCTTTGTCGTCGGTTGCGCCGTTGATGATGCCTGCACCGTTTAGGTCGTTCATGCCGTAGCCGTGGAAGGTCATGCTGTTCATTGCCGGACCGGTGTGGCAGCTCGAACATTCGGCTTTGCTAAAGAAAAGCACGGCACCGCGTTTCTCGCTTTCGCTGAGCGCAGACGTGTTGCCTTTCAGGTATTCTTGCCAAGGCGCTTTGTTGCTCATCACAGTGCGCTCATACGCCGCGATAGCCATACCGGCAGTGCGGTTTGAATAGCGTGTGGTGGTGGGCCACTCCGGGAAAGCAAGATCGAATAGGTCTTCGTACATAGGATATTGTTCGCACACCTCTTCGTCTAAGAACTGACGGTGCACGGTCATCCCGGCGATGGCTTGTGTCTCGAGGCCGTGGTGACCAAAAAAGTTGTTGAAAATGGGTGTTCCCATTGCCCAACGGTCTTCGGTGCCTTCGTTGGCGCCAACGGCACCAAGTTGACCTCCCCAAAGCATAAGTTCTTGCCACGCGCCGTTCATGGCTGTGGGCGTACGAATGGGCTGTACATCAATGCTGTCGAGCGGGTAGGCAGGGTGCGGATTGCGTCCTTCACCGTTGATGCCAAAGCCTAAACCACCTTCGCCGATGCCTTGAGCGCGGTTGGCTTGGAAACCGGCCGAAGCAAAATGGCACGAAGCACATGTATAGGTCAGCGCGCCCTCTTCGGGAATGCGAGCGTCCAATCCCAATCCGGCTTCATGAAAAAGCATACGGCCCAATTGCACTTTGGCTGAGTTCAGCGGGTTAAGCGGGTCTTGCGGAATCAAGTTGAACTGGTTGCTCTCGGGCATGGTGTAAAACGAAAGCCCGGCACCGTTGCTTTGTGCCTCTAAAAGTTGGCGCAGTTCGGCGTCGTAGTTCCGCGTCGCCGAGTCGGGCAAATCATCAATGCGGTTTTTCTTACATCCTGCGAAGGACATAGAAACCACCGCAATGAGCGCCACCACAAGGTAATTTGGTCGTTGCATGATTAAGTTTATTAGATCAGGTGTTAGTTGTTACGACAAAGGTATAAAAAAAATCGACCAACTGCGCAATAGCTTCGTCGAATCAGCTCAGGAAAGCAAGAGTTGCATCGAAAAAAGCATCTGGAGATTCGGCATGCAGCCAATGCCCCGCATCCGCAATCGTTACCAAACGGTTGTGCGGAAAGTAGTGGTTTAACCATTCTACGTCAGAATCAGCGACATAGTTCGATTTTCCGCCTCGAATAAACAGCGTTTCGTTTAAGCAAATCTGCTGACCGGCATCGCCGCTAATGTCGGCGAGGGTTTCAGACAGGGTTTCAAGGTTGAAGCGCCAAGCAAGCTGCCGGGGAGATTTCCAATAGAGGTTTTTGAGAAAAAACTGGCGGGTTGAGATGTCGGCAATGCCGCGTTCGAGGTGGGCTTCGACTTCCTGCCGGGTTGTCATGATGCTGAGGTCAGCGCCCAAAAGGCAATCGACCAAGGCACGGTGGTGCACGCCATAGGGTTTTGGGGCAATGTCGGCAACAATCAAGCGGTCAACCATTGCTCCGTTTTCAGAGGTGAAGCGCATGGCGGTTTTTCCGCCCATTGAATGCCCGAGCAGGTGAAAATTGTTGAGCCCATGTGCTTCGCAGAATTCAAGCAAATCGTCGGCCATGACTTCGTAGCTGTGTTCGGGGGCGTGCGCTGAATGTCCGTGGTTGCGTTGGTCAACGAGGTACACGTGAAAGTGCTCAGCGTAGCGCTTCCCCAGCGTTTGCCAGTTATCGCCTGAGCCGAAGAGGCCATGAACAATAATGAGCGGCTTTCCGGCGCCCATTTCACGGAAAAAGAGTTCCATCAGAAGTGCAGTTCGTTGAGGTAGAGTTGCACGGTGTTTTCAAGCCCGTAGTACAACGCATCGCTGATGAGCGCGTGCCCAATCGAAACTTCCAGCAAACCGTCAATGTTCTGTGCGAAGTATCGGAGGTTCACGAGGTCAAGGTCGTGTCCGGCGTTGATGCCAATGCCGAGTTCGTTGGCTTTTTTCGCTGCGCGGATGTAGGGGCCGATGGCGGCTTCACGGTCGTTCATGTAGCCCGAAGCATAGGCCTCGGTATACAGTTCAATTCGATCAGTGCCTGTTTCGGATGCTGCCTCCACCAAAGTCTCATCAGGATCTACAAACAAACTCACGCGTATTCCTTCGCGCTTGAACTCATCCACGACCATCCTCAAAAAATCAGCCTGACGCACAGTGTCCCAACCCGCGTTGCTTGTGAGTACATCAGGAGCGTCGGGCACAAGGGTCACTTGGTGGGGCTTTACCTCCTTGACCAAGGCAATGAACGACGGGTCAGGGAAGCCTTCGACGTTGAACTCGGTATTCACGACCGACTTCAGCTGGCGCACATCGGTGTAGGTGATGTGACGGGCATCGGGCCGAGGGTGAACGGTGATGCCTTCTGCGCCGAAGCGTTCGATGGCTTTGGCAGCTTCAATAACGTCAGGACGATTGCCTCCACGGGCATTCCGAAGGGTGGCGATTTTGTTGACGTTGACGCTTAGTCGGGTACGGGAATTGTGCATTGGTGAACATTTTGTTCAAAAAAACGCGGTAGGCGAAACAGACCGCCCTGCGCAGCCGTTAAATTGGCAGAGCAAAGTTACCAACTCCGACGCTGCCCACACACGATGCTGCTGAATAAGATCATATCAAACGACCTGCCTTACCTCGACCCCAATGACAGTCTTGACACTGCACTGCAGTACATGCACGATTGGAAGGTAGGCCACTTGCCCGTGGTGAGTGAAGGGAAGTTGATGGGGCTGCTCGATGAGTCAGACCTGCTCGGCTATGAAGGGCGCACGGCGAAGGTGAGTGATTTTGCACTGCTTTCGCACGTTGTGTACCCTGACCAGCACGTTTTTGAAGTCATCGAATTGATTTCGGCAAATGAGCTGACAACGGTTCCCGTGGCCGACAAAGAGGCCAACTACTTGGGTGAAATCAGCCTGCAATCGATCATTGAGTACATGGCCGATTTGCAATCGGTGCGGCAAGAAGGGTCAATCCTTGTGCTTGAAATGAACGATGTCGATTATTCATTGGCTGAAATTGCACGGCACATTGAGGGCAACGACGCCAAAATTCTCAGTGCTTCGGTGACCAACTTTGAGAACAGCCGCACGGTTGAGGTTTCGCTTAAAATCAACCAAACCGACATTCACGGCATTGTGCAAACGCTGCAGCGTTACGACTACACCATCAAAGCGTTTTACGACGCGCCTACTTACGAAGACGACCTCAAGCGGCGCTACGACGAGCTCATGCGTTACTTGAACATCTAGGTCGTGTGGTGATTTATCGGCGGCATTTCACGAATTTCGCAGTGTGAACATCGCCGTATTTGGTAAGCACTTTGACGCAGCCTACGACCATACAGTAGGCCAATTGCTCGGACGACTCGTTGAGCGCGGCCACCGTCTGCGTGTGTACAGCCGCTTTCTGGGCTTCTTGCGTGAACGCGGTACCTTGCCCGATGTTCGGTTCGATGTGTTCAATGACCACCACGAAGTGCGTGATTGTGACCTGTTCATTTCCATCGGGGGTGACGGCACCATTCTCGATTCAGTGTGTTTGGTGCGCGACAGCAATGTGCCGGTACTCGGCTTGAACACCGGCCGCTTGGGCTTTCTATCGAACGTGGCAAGCGAGGAAATTGAAGAGGCCCTCGCCTCAATTGAAAACAAGAAATACTACCTCGACGAGCGCGGACTCATCAGCGTCGAAAGCGACGCCGTGCTTTTCGACGACTTTCCTTTTGCGCTCAACGAAATAACGGTGCAGAAACACAGCGATGCCTCTATGGTGGCCGTGCACGCCTATATGGGCGAACGCTTTATTAATACGTATTGGGCCGACGGCCTCATTGTGGCCACGCCAACTGGGTCAACCGCGTATTCATTAAGTTGCGGCGGACCGATTATGATGCCAGGCTCTGAAGCCTTTGTGATTACCCCGATTGCACCGCACAACCTGAACGTTCGTCCGCTGGTTGTGCCCAACCACGCTGATTTGCGGCTTTCGGCTGAAGGTCGTAGACCTGTTCACCGACTCACCCTTGATGCTCGGCCTTTTGACCTGCCCGAAGGCGCTGAAGTACGGCTATCGAATGCCCGGTTCAAATTCAATTTGCTCAACCTCGAACACCAGCATTTCTTCAGTACCATTCGCAACAAGTTGTTGTGGGGCCTCGACAAGCGAAACTGAGCTTTGCACTACCTTTGCAACAAATTGACGCTTTTTGCGTTAGAAGCACTGATGACACGCCACATCGCCTTAGTAACTTTTGTACTGCTCCTTTCCTTTTCCCCGCTTTTTGCTCAGAAGAAATTTGAGCAAAGCCGCGAATTCGGATTGGTCGGCGGCACGGGCTATTACATTGGAGACATCAATCCGTACGGGCACTTCGGAGGCATTCTTTCGCTCGGTGCTGGTGCTATGTACCGCGAAAACATCTCGCGGCGCTGGTCGGTTAAAGGCCAAGTGTTTTACGGAACCATTGCCGCATCAGATGCCGATGCCGACAACGCATGGCGTCAAAACCGAAACCTCAGCTTCAGAAACGAAATCATCGAGGGAAGCTGCACGGTTGAGCTGAACTACAAAAATTACCAAATCGGAACCAAAGGCGACGGTTTTTCACCCTATGTTTTCATGGGCCTGGCAATCTACTCGCACCGTCCGCAAGGTGAATTTAACGGCCGTTGGGTCGAGTTGCAGCCCTTGGGTACAGAAGGCCAGGGCACTTCTGAAGGAGGTGATTTTTATGCGCTGCGCGGATTGGCCGTGCCCTTTGGAGTAGGTATTAAACTGAACCTCATTGGCACCTTGGCGATTAACGTCGAGTGGGGCATGCGCAAAGTGTGGACCGACTACCTCGATGATGTGAGCGGGATGTATGCTGACCCTGCTGTTTTGGCCGATGAAAGCGGTCCGTTGACGGTCGCCATGGCTGACCGCAGTTTAGTGATTCCGGAAGGTCGTGAGAACCTCACCGGCATGGAGCGCGGCGACTCCGGACGCAACGATTGGTACAACTTTACCACCGTCACACTGTCGCTCCGACTCGGTAAAGCACCAACGACCTGTTGGAATCAGTAGTAAGTCTTAATTTTACGGTACATTTGCGCCCGCGTTCAACTCGTTGAGTGCGAATGTTAAAAAAAGCAGCCATCGAATAATTTCGCCTTGGCTGCGTTTACTGTGAATGACCGGAACGGCTTACCCGCAATGAGCGACATTCAAGGAATTGATCTTCAACGTGTGCCTCGACACGTGGCTGTGATCATGGACGGCAACGGACGATGGGCACAGAACCAAGGGCAGGAGCGCATCTACGGCCACCTCAATGGTGTTGAAGCCGTGCGCGCCACGCTCAAGGCTGCGCGAAAGGTGGGCGTAAGCCACCTCACCTTGTACGCCTTTTCCACAGAGAACTGGAACCGTCCGAAAGAAGAGGTCAATGCCCTTATGGATTTGCTCGTGCAAACCATCGTGCAAGAGATCAACGAGCTCGATCAGAATGACGTCAGACTCAACGCCATTGGCGCAATCGATGAGCTTCCCTCGCGCTGTGCAGAAGAACTGCGCAACGCCATGGAGCGCACCAAGAGCAACACGGGCATTGAACTCATCCTTGCGCTGAGCTACAGCGCCCGCTGGGAAATTCTCCAAGCGGCCCGCAAATTGATTGAAGAAGGCGCCGCGCCCGATGACGTCACTGAAGCAGCCATTGAGGCCCGTTTGTGTACGGCCGGCATTCCTGACCCTGAGTTGC
This sequence comes from Flavobacteriales bacterium, assembly GCA_036835325.1. GTDB lineage: Bacteria > Bacteroidota > Bacteroidia > Flavobacteriales_D > Sanyastnellaceae > CAMCHP01. The sequence goes on along the minus strand of DAITMF010000001.1, from coordinate 13,100 downwards.
TCATCCGCACCAGCGGAGAACGCAGAATTAGCAACTTCTTGCTGTGGCAAATCGCCTATGCCGAATTGTACTTCACGACCAAATTCTGGCCGGAATTTCGTGAAGACGATTTCTACGATGCCATTCGCGACTACCAACAACGTCAACGCCGTTTCGGCAAAACCACCGAACAAATCGCCTTTAGCAATCCCGAATGATGACGCGTTTTTTACTGGTTTTCTTCCTGCTGCTCATTCAGGTTGCGCCGCTGACAGCGCAAGTGTCGTCGATTGGAAAATCGGTCGATTACAGCCGTCCGGGGACCTATAAAATTGCCGGCATCACCGTTCTTGGGGCAGAGTTTACCGACGTGCAGGCCATCAAGCTCTTTGCCGGCTTGCAAACGGGCGATGAAATTACCGTGCCGGGCGAGGAAGTGTCAACGGCCATCCGCAATCTGTGGCGCCAGCAGCTCTTTGCCGATGTGGCCATTTACGCCTCTGAGATTCGCGGGAATGACATCTACCTGATCATCGAAGTTGAGGAAATGCCCCGCCTTGGGCGCTACACCTTCCCTGGCTTGCCGCGTTCAGAGCGCGAAAAACTCAGGGAAAAAGTTGATCTCATCCGCGGACGCATCGTGAACGAGAACGTGGTTACCACGACCCGCGCCAAAATCATCGAATACTACGTTGACAAAGGCTATTACAACGCCAAGGTTGACATCGCCATTGAGCCTTACGAAGTGGTAGAGAACAGCGTGACCATGGTCATCAATGTTGACAAAGGTTCGCGCATTCGTATTTCTGATATCAATATTATCGGAGCAAACGCGCTTAGCGAAGCTAAGATTCGGAGGCAGATGAAAGACACCAAGGCCAAACGCCTGTACCGCTTTTTCAAGGCCTCGAAGTTCATCGACGAGAACTACGAAACCGACAAAGGCAAAATCATCGCCAAGTACAACACCGAAGGTTTCCGCGATGCCCGCATTGTGAGCGACAGTGTGTACCGCACAGCTGAAGACCGCGTGGCCATTGATTTGACGATTGAAGAGGGCAACCGCTTTTACTTCCGCAACATAACGTTTAACGGCAACGTGAAGTACCGCACCAGTCAGCTTGACTCGATTTTGAAGATCAATGCCGGAGATATCTACAACCGCCAAGAGTTGGAGACCCGATTGTACATGAACCCGAAAGGGCTTGACATTACCTCGCTGTACCAAGACGACGGGTATTTGAATTTCCGTCTGTTTCCGGTTGAGGTGCTGGTGGAGAACGATTCAATCGACATTGAAATCCGCATGTCTGAAGGTGATCAGTTCAGAATTGGCCGCGTAAGTGTTTTGGGCAACAGCAAGACGAATGACCACGTGATTTACCGCGAGATTGTCACACGTCCGGGGAATTTGTTTAGTCGCACTGACATCATCCGCACCCAGCGTGAATTGGCTCGCCTCAACTACTTCAACCCCGAAGCCTTCCAGGTGAACCCGAAGAACAACAACGAAGCGGGCACGGTTGACATTGAGTACGTTGTTGAGGAAAAGCCTTCCGATCAGATTGAGCTTTCGGGCGGTTGGGGCTTTGGCCGCATCATTGGTACCTTGGGCTTGCAGTTTACGAACTTCTCGTTGCGCAATTTCTTCAAGAAAGATGCGTGGCGACCAATTCCATCAGGTGACGGCCAGCAGTTGAGTATTCGCGCGCAGTCAAACGGTATTTTCTTCCAGAGCTACAACCTATCGTTCACTGAGCCTTGGTTGGGCGGTAAGAAACCGAACTCATTGACCTTCGGTTTGTTCCACTCGGTGCAAACCAACGGTCAGCCCAAGAAAACCGAAGAAGGCGACCCCAACCCCTTGCGCCAATCGCTGTTCATTTCAGGAGCAAGTGTAGGCTTTGGTCAACGCTGGCAGCGACCCGACGACTGGTTTTTGATGTACGCCAGTTTGAGCTTTCAGCAATTTAATCTCGACAATTTCCAAAGCTTTTTCTCGTTTGCCAACGGCAAGGCCAACAACCTCGCATTGTCGTGGTCGCTACAGCGCAACTCGGTGAGCGACCCGATTTTCCCTGCGTGGGGTTCGAACGTGCGCTTTACTGTAAAGGCTACGCCACCGTATTCATTGTTCAACGGGAAAGATTACACCAACCTAACCGATGCTGAACGCTTCCGTTGGGTTGAGTACCACAAGTGGAAGTTCACTGCCAACTGGTACACCCCACTTACCCGGTCGAGCGAAGAGAATCCGCGCCGTTTGGTCTTGAACGCCAATTTCGGTGTTGGTATTCTCGGGCTTTACAACCGCGAAGTGGGCACCTCGCCGTTTGAGCGCTTCTACTTGGGTGGTGTATTCTTGTCAGGATTTATTTTGGATGGACGGGAGATTGTGAACCTTCGAGGTTACGACGACTTGTCGGTGACCTTCCCGAACCCCAACGTAGGTGCGCCGAGCATTGCCAAGTACAGCTTGGAGTTGCGCTACCCACTGTCAACCAATCCGCAGGCGACAATTTACGCGCTCACCTTCGTGGAGGCGGGCAATACCTGGGGCCGATTGCGCGACGTCAATCCGTTTGATGTGCGTCGCTCAGGCGGTGTTGGTTTGCGCATCTTCCTTCCGATGTTTGGCTTGTTGGGATTGGATTACGGATGGAGGTTTGACGACATTCCGGAGGCACCTCAAATGGCCCGGGGCCAATTCCACTTCAGTATTGGCATGAATATTGGAGAACTGTAAACCAGATGTACTAATTTCGTTGAATTCGTGCTTACGATTATGAACACATTACGAACCCTTACCGTGTTGGCGCTTCTTTTCCCGTTGTCGCTGCTCGCCCAGAAATTTGGGTACATCGACACCGATTACATTTTGCGTCACATGCCTGAATATGCAGCGGCGCAAGATGAGTTGAACCGCATGTCGAGCCAGTGGCAAATTGAAATAGAAGGCAAGTACGAAGCGATTCGCATGCTTGAACAGGCTTACCAGGCCGAGAAGATTCTTTTGACTACTGAGATGCGCCAGCGCCGCGAAGACGAGATCAAGCAAAAGCGCGCAGAAGCTCAGCAAATGCAGAAAGCCAAATTCGGGGTTGAAGGGGAACTCTTCCAGCGCCGCGAAGAGCTTATCAAACCTGTTCAAGACGCCCTTTACACTGCCATTGAAGAACTCGCGTCGCAGCGCGGTTACATGGTGGTTTTTGATAAAAGCAATCAGAGCAACATGCTCTACACCAACCCCAAGTTCGACCTCAGCGATGACGTCATCAAGAAGCTCGGCTACAAGCCCGGAGATACCATCGAAGCCGGTGGCAAAGACGGGGAAGAAGCCGGAGGACGTGAAGGCGGCGCTAGTCCGCGCGATGCCGGTGACAGTCGCGGTGGCACAGTTCCGGCAGGCGGCTCAAGGGGCGGAAGCACTCGTGGCGGTGAAACTGTAAAGCCACGCTAACCAATCAGTCATAAACGAAACAACACGATTCAAATGCGCAGTTTAATTATTCTCCTCGCGAGCGTAGCCCTGGCCCTGCCGGCCGCCGCACAAAAGTTCGGTCACATTGACTCTCAGCAACTTTTGCTATCAATGCCTGAACGTGAACAAGCTCAAACAAAGCTCGAATCGCAAGCAGTCATGTACGAAGAGCAGATGAAGGCTATGCAAACCGAGCTTCAGACGAAGTACGACGATTACCTCGCCAAATCTGAAACGTGGCCTGCTGCCATTCGCACTACCAAAGAGAAAGAGCTCAACCAACTTCAGCAAGGCATGCAAGACTTCTCTGCGACTGCACAACAAGACCTCGCCAAAATGGAAGAAGAGCTGCTCACACCCATGATTGAGCGCGCCAAGAAGGCCATTGAAGACGTTGGCACCGAGAACGGGTTCACCTACATTTTCGACGCGAGCACAGGAGTAACTTTGTTCAACGGCGGCGAAGATGTTACATCTCTTGTGAAAGCCAAACTCGGGCTGCAGTAAGCGAAAAATCACCACCTTTAGGTCTGCCCTTTCGGGCAGGCCTTTTTTTGTCTATGGATACTCGTCCGATTGGGATTTTTGACTCAGGTATCGGCGGTTTAACGGTTGCGAATGCCATTCGCAAGCGCTTGCCGAACGAATCGCTGCTTTATTTTGGTGATACTGCACACTTGCCGTATGGCGACAAATCGCCCGAGCTTATCCGCCACTATTCGGCCAACATTGCCCATTTTTTGAAGTCGAAGGGCTGCAAAGCCATCGTGATTGCGTGCAACACGGCCAGTTCGCATGCCGCGCAAACAGTGGCTTCGGTGGTGGGCCCCGATGTTCCCGTGATCAACGTTATTGATCCTGTTGCTGAAGCGGTTGCCGGTACACCTGCCCTGAAGGGCCAACGCATTGGTGTGATTGCCACCAAAGGAACGATTGAATCGCGCGTGTATCCGCGCCGAATTGCTCGCTTGGCGAAGGATGTGAAAGTGGCGTCACTGGCAACCCCGCTCTTGGCACCGATGATTGAGGAAGGCTTTTTTAGCAACAGCATTAGCCAAACCATCATCCATTCGTATCTCAGCAAGCCGGTGCTGAATGGCATTTCAGCGCTGATTCTGGGGTGTACGCACTACCCGCTCATCCGAAAGGAAGTCAATGCCTACTACAAGAAAGGCATTGTTGTGTTCGACTCCACATCCTTGGTGGCCGAGGAGCTCGCTCATGAATTGGCTCGTAGAAACCTCGAAGCCGGAGAAGGCACACCCGCGCTGCACTTCATGGTGAGCGACAAAACTTCGGCCTTCGAAAAGAGCACCCGCATCTTTTTCAAAGAACGCATCACCCTCGAAGAGATGAATATTTGGGGCTAAACGCCGTTGAGCGGCCTCATCCATCCATCCCAAAAACAAAAAAAGAGCTGTCAAAAAATGCTATCTTCGCGCACCTCAAAGAGAAGCGCATACGATGGCCGTCAACTATCCTGAATACAAGCAGCTTAACCTCGCCGAAACGGCCGAAGAGGTGTTGAAAAAGTGGGACGATGAAAATGTTTTTGCCCGAAGCATTGAAACACGTCCTGCCGATCGTCCGTGGGTGTTCTATGAAGGTCCGCCTTCGGCCAACGGCATGCCCGGCATTCACCACGTCATGGCCCGCGCCATCAAAGACATTTTTTGCCGCTACCAAACCCTCAAAGGCCACCGCGTAGAGCGCAAAGCCGGGTGGGATACCCACGGGTTGCCCGTTGAGCTCGGGGTTGAAAAAGAGTTGGGCATTACCAAAGAAGACATTGGGAAGAAAATCACCGTTGAAGAGTACAACGCCGCGTGCCGCACGGCCGTGATGAAGTACACCGACGTGTGGAATGACCTTACCCGCCGCATGGGCTACTGGGTTGACATGGAGCACCCATACGTCACTTACGAAAACAAATACATTGAAACTGTTTGGTGGTTGTTGCGTCAGTTGTACGACAAAAACCTCCTGTACAAAGGCTACACCATTCAGCCCTATTCGCCGAAGGCCGGCACCGGCTTAAGTTCGCACGAGTTGAACCAGCCCGGCACCTACCGCGATGTAAAAGACACCACCGTGGTGGCTTTGTTTTTGGTTGATGACGCTGCGCGGATGGCGCTCGCTTCGCGGATGCCCGAAGCCACCTTGCACCCCAAGACCGCCTTTTTGGCGTGGACGACCACCCCGTGGACGCTGCCCTCGAACACGGCGCTTACGGTCGGGCCTGACATTGATTACGTGGTGGTGAACACAGCCAACAAATACACCGATGAACCGAACACGGTGATTCTTGCCGAAGCGTTGCTGCACAAGCATTTGCCCGTGAAGAAGGATGCCGAGTTTGAGGTTATCGGAAAATTCAAAGGCCACGAATTGGTAGGCCTTGGCTACCAGTCGCTGCTCGATTGGGCTACGCCGATGGAAGGCGCTGAGAAGGCCTTCCGCGTGATTCCGGGATCATTTGTGACCACGGAAGACGGTACCGGCATTGTGCACACCGCGCCCACCTTTGGTGCGGATGACGCCCAAGTGGCCCGTGAAGCCGGCGTGCCCGCCATGCTGGTAGACGACGGCAACGGACACGGAGTGCCCCTGGTTGATTTGCAGGGAAGGGTGCTGGCCGGGCCTTTTGCCGGCTACTACGTCAAGAACGAGTACTACGCCGACGGCGAAGCCCCCGAGAAATCACTTGACGTTGAAATCGCGATTTTGCTGAAAGAGCGTGGCCAAGCCTTCAACGTCGAGAAGTACGAGCACAGCTATCCGCATTGTTGGCGCACTGACAAGCCCATTTTGTACTATCCGCTTGACTCATGGTTTGTGCGCGCCACCGCCGCACGCGAACGGATGGCCGAGTTGAATACCACCATCAACTGGAAGCCCGCCGCGACCGGCACCGGACGTTTCGGCAACTGGTTGGAGAATTTGAACGATTGGAACCTGAGCCGCTCGCGGTTTTGGGGCATTCCGATACCGATTTGGCGCACCGAAGACGGCAGCGAAAGCTGCTGCATTGGTTCGGTGGCCGAGCTGAAAGAAGCCTGCGCTGCTGCTGTGAAGGCCGGTGTGATGGACGAGAATCCGCTGGCCGGATTTGACGCCACAGACATGAGCGACGCCAACTACGCGCAGTTTGACCTGCACAAGCCCTACGTTGACCGCATTGTGTTGGTGAGCGCCAGCGGCAAGCCGATGCGCCGTGAAAGCGACCTCATTGACGTGTGGTTTGACTCAGGCGCCATGCCCTACGCGCAACTGCACTACCCCTTCGAGAACAAAGCGTTGGTGGATGAGCGCAAAGCGTTTCCGGCTGATTTCATCGCCGAAGGCGTTGATCAAACGCGTGGTTGGTTTTACACACTCCACGCGATTGCCACACTGTGTTTCGACTCGGTGGCGTACAAGAATGTCGTATCGAATGGATTGGTGTTGGACAAGAACGGACAGAAAATGTCGAAGCGCTTGGGCAATGCCGTTGATCCGTTTGTGACCTTGGCGCAGTATGGCCCTGACGCCACGCGTTGGTACATGATCACGAATGCCCAACCGTGGGACAACCTGCGCTTCGATGCCGACGGCATTACCGAGGTGCAGCGCAAGTTCTTCGGAACCTTGTACAATACCTACAATTTCTTCGCGCTGTATGCCAATATTGACGGCTTCAGCTACGCCGAGCCGGAGGTGCCGGTTTCAGAGCGGCCTGAGCTAGATCGCTGGATCTTGTCGCGGTTGAATTCATTGATTGCGCAAGTTGACGAAGCCTATGCGCAGTTTGAGCCCACCCGTGCCGGACGATTGATCACCGACTTTACGGTTGATCAATTGAGCAACTGGTATGTGCGATTGGGCCGCCGTCGTTTCTGGAAGGGCGAGTATGCCGGGAATACCGACAAGCTTTCGGCGTACCAGACCTTGTACACCTGTTTGGAGACCATTGCGGTGCTGTCTGCGCCCATTGCGCCCTTCTACATGGAGAAACTGTACGGCGATTTGACCGGTCAAACGGGCCGATCGAAGCACGGCAGTGTGCATTTGGCTGATTTCCCATCCTCCAATGCAGCCTTGGTCAGTGAAGAGCTTGAAGCCCGTATGGAACTTGCACAGCAACTGACTACTCTTGTGTTGAGCATCCGCAAGCGCGAAAAAATACGCGTTCGACAGCCGTTGAAGCGCATTATGGTGCCTGTTTTGAATTCAGCCTTTGAGGAAAGACTGCGCCACGTAGAAGATTTGGTTCTGAGCGAAGTCAATGTAAAGGAGTTGGAGTACCTGCGCGACACGGGCGTGTTGGTGAAGCAGGTGAAGGCCAATTTCAAGGTGCTTGGTCCGCGATTTGGCAAGCAGATGAAGGAAGTGGCGGCTGCCATTGCCGCGATGCCGCAAGAGGCCATTGCCGAACTGGAGCGCACGGGGCAGTTTGCTGTAAACGTAGCCGGAAGCGAAGTGGTGGTAAACCGCGACGAAGTGGAAATCAGTTCCCAAGACATCCCCGGATGGTTGGTGGCAGCTGAGGCCGGTGTAACCGTAGCCTTGGATGTTACGTTGGATGATGAATTGAAGCAGGAAGGCGTTGCCCGTGAGCTGGTGAACCGCATTCAAAATTTGCGCAAAGACACCGGTTTGGAAGTGACCGACCGCATTTCTGTTCGGATTTTGGATACTGAAGCCGTGCGTGCGGCCGTTCTGAGTAATCGAGACTACATTTGCCGGGAGATTCTGGCAGAGCAACTGGAGCTTGTGGGCAGTGTTAGCTCCGGCCAAGACGTAGAAGTTGCAGATGGCGTGAACACGTCAATAGAAATAGAGTTAGTAAACACCTAAACGATTCGTTATGGCCGAAATTCGCTATTCCGATGATGACTTGAAGGAGTTCGAGGCGTTGATCCACGAGAAGCTTGAAGAAGCACGTCGCAACTTGGATGAGTTGCGTCGCTCGCTTTCGCATGAAGACGACAACAGCACCGACGATACCTCTCCTACGTTTAAAATGATGGAAGACGGTTCAGAAACCATGAGCCGTGAAGAAACCGCGCAGCTTGCTGCACGTCAGGAGAAGTTCATCATGAACCTTGAGAACGCATTGATGCGCATCAAGAACAAAACCTACGGCATTTGCCGTGATACCGGTAAGCTCATCTCGAAGGAGCGTTTGCGCCTTGTGCCTCACGCAACCTTGAGCATTGAAGCCAAGAACCGTCAATAAGGAACCAAACGAAGGCCTTCGGGCCTTTCTCTCCGCTTATGTTAAAACGCGTCATCGCCGTTGTACTTGGCGTACTCTTGCTTGACCAGCTCTCGAAGCTGTGGATTAAACTCACATGGACCATCGGCCAGCGCATGACCGTGATTCCCGGTTTTTTTGAGCTGCACTTCATCGAGAACAACGGTATGGCCTTTGGCATGGCGTTGCCCGGTGATTGGGGCAAAATTGCGTTGAGTTTGTTTCGCTTGGTTGCCGTGGGCGCAATTGCCTGGTACATTTTGGGTCTTATCAAAACAGGTGCGCACAAGGGTTTTATCACCTCGGTGGCGCTGATTCTTGCCGGAGCGTTTGGCAACATCATTGACAGCGCCGTGTACGGATTGCTGTTTGGACGAAGCACCTACACCCAGGTGGCCGGTTTTCTGCCTGCCGATGGCGGCTACGCCGGATTTCTCAGAGGGTTTGTGGTTGACATGTTCCACTTCACGGTGAAATGGCCCGATTGGGTTCCGTATTTCGGTGGGACGGGCGCGGAGATTTTTCCGCCCATTTTCAATGTGGCCGATGCAGCGATTACGGTAGGCGTGATTTGGATTTTAATCCGCCAGCGCGCCTACTTCCCCAAGGAAGAGAAAGCGGTTGCTGAAGCGCCTTCTGACGAGTCCTGAGCCGCGCTTAGAGGTTTTTTCGGATGACTTTCATGAAGTCAGACGCGTAGACGAAGTCGTTCAGTTCTTGATTGCTGCTTCGCAGGATCTCTTCGCGGTTTCCGCTCCACCAAAAGGTACCTTCATTGACGAAGTTGATGTTGTCGCCAATTTCAATGACCGAGTTCATGTCGTGCGAAACGACGACGGTGGTGGTGTTGTATTCGTAGGTGATTTCGCGGATGAGGTTGTCGATCACGATGGCGGTTTGCGGATCGAGCCCCGAGTTGGGTTCATCGCAGAACAGGTAGCGCGGGTTCATGGCGATAGCGCGAGCGATGCCGACCCGTTTTTGCATACCGCCTGATATTTCTGCGGGGAAGCGTTTTTCGGCTCCGGTGAGTTGCACCCGTTCGAGGCAGAAGGCCACCCGTTCTTTGCGCTCTTTTTCGGAGGCGTAGCTGAACATTTTCAATGGGAAGCCGACGTTTTCTTCAACGGTCATGGAGTCAAAGAGCGCACCACCTTGGAAGAGCATGCCGATTTCTTTGCGAATTTCTTTCCGGTCGAGTTGGTTCATCGCCGAGAAGTTTCGTCCGTCGTAAAGAATCTCGCCTTTATCGACCTCGAGCAGCCCCACGATGCATTTTGTGAGCACGGATTTGCCTGAACCGGATCGACCGATGATGAAGTTCACCTTACCCGATTCAAATTTTACGCTCACATCGTGCAATACCTGCCGACCGTTGAACGATTTGTTGACGTTTTTGACCTCGATCATGTCAGAAGCAGTTCGGTCAGCACCAGGTTGGTGATCATGATGAGCACGATGCTGTACACCACGGCTTGTGTGCTGGCGCGGCCCACTTCGAGTGCACCTCCGCGGGTGTAGTAGCCGGTGTAGGCTGATACGGTAACGATGATGAAGGCGAATACCGTTGTTTTGATAAGGGCGTAGGCCACTTGGAAGGGCCGGAAATCGTACTGAATGCCCACCTCGTAATCGGCGAAGGAGATGACGCCACCGATTTCTCCGATCATGGCACCTGCGGCAATGCCGAGGAACATACCGCCAATGATGAGGAAGGGGAAGATCACTACTGCGCCGATGATTTTTGGAAGGATGAGGTAGCCTGCCGAGTTTACGCCCATGATATCGAGGGCATCGATTTGTTCGCTGATGCGCATCGTGCCGATTTCGGAGGAGATGTTTGACCCGACTTTTCCGGCCATGATGACGGGAATCATGGTGGGCGCAAACTCAAGGATCATGGTTTGCCGCACGGTGAAACCGATGGTGTAGAGGGGAATCCAGCCGGAATCAATTTGCGCTGCTGTTTGCAGGCAGATGACCGCACCCATAAACAGAGCCAAGAGCGACACAATGCCAACGGATTGGATGCCGATTTTATCGATCTCCTGAATGGTCATGCGCAGCAGCAGGCCCCATTTTTCGGGACGTCGCATGGCTGAACGCATCAGCATAAAGTACTTACCGATGTGATTGAAGAGCGTCATTCAACCGCTAAGTTACGACAGTTCGTTGGCACAGGTAAAGGAGGAATCACCGCATTTATCAATAACGCAGCGTTGAACCAATTCTTATTCTTGGCAGAAGGTGGCGAAATCGGAAAGGAAAACGCTGAGGTCAGTAGCGTTTACCATACCGTCGTAGTTGAGGTCAGACGGACAACTGCTTGGTACGGGGTCGCATTCAAACTGGCATGAAAGGTTGTCGACAGTGGCGGCAGGATTGTAGTTGGTGGCATCGGGGTAGGTGCAACCGGGTATACCGCAGGCGATGACCGTGATGTCAACCGTTGCACTTGCCGAGGCGCTTGCATTGGATGCGGTGAGGGTTGCCGGAAACACCCCTTCGTTCAGGTAGCAGATTTGAGTAGGGCTTACCGAGGTTGAAGAAGGGGTTTGCGCCCCGGTGAATGTCCACGCAAAGTTTGTGGGGCTGCCGGTTGTGGTAGAAGTAAAGTTGATGCATTGGCCAACGCACACAATGGGGTCACTGGCGCTGATGTTCACCGTGACCGGTGTGACCGGACTGGGTTGACCGCAGCAGATGCCATCGCTGAGTGTGTAGCTTCCGCTCCAGCAACCGTATTGGGTGGTGTAGGAGTAGAGTGAGCCGCCGAGTGTTGAGGTAAAGTAGGCGACAATTTGCTGCGCGGTGTTGCAGCCACCTTGGTTGTTGCTGTCGCAGGTGTAGCCGCAGATGATGGAGTTGTTGCCGTTGGGGTCTTCGATGGTGGCGGGCGGCGCGAAGAGAATGTTAACGATGGCGGGCGAGACACCGGTAACTGAAGTGGGTTGATTGCCGAGGCCGCAGTGTCCGTTTTGGGCATTGAAGCCGGCATATACTACTTCAGTAACATTGGCAGCGAACGGCCCGGAGATGTTGATTTGGGTCCATTCGTAAGTCACTACCCCAATCTTCAGGTTAGGGATGTTGGCATCGCAGTTGATGTTGAGGACGCCGCCGTCGTAGTTGGCAAAGATGGCGATGTTGCCTCCCGGAGAGCAGTTTTGTGCGAGCACGAGGGTGGAGGCGGTAAGCAGCAGGGCAGTGAGCAGCGCTTTCATGGTGAAGCGATTGGTGCTCTTAAGGTACATTTTTTTGGAGATGGATGGCGATGCGGCGGTGAAGGTGGTTCCGCTGTTTTCAAAAACATTTTTTATGGAACCGAGCGCCCTCATCCGCGCAGCGAATAAAATGAACGGTAAACCTATCTCGCCGCGTCACGACTCAATCGTAATAGGGATAACCGTTTGCACCCGGCACGGTTCATTGCGGTTGGAAGGCGGTGAAAAGCTTCCCAGAGACTGAAACGCGTTCAACACGGCTTGATCGATCTCGGGAGAGAGGCCGCGGAGGATTTCACACGTTTCAACTGTACCGTTTTGGCCGATGATGAGTTTCACGAAGACGCGACCTTTAATGCCTTGTTCGGCAGCGCTCTTTGGAAGACGGAGTTTCTTTGCGATATGCTGCTGAACGGCATCGTACGAGCACTGCATCGGGTTGGGGTCGTTTGCGGTGCACTTTCCATACAGCGGAGGTGACGACACCACAGCGATGGGCAGCGGTTCGTTCGGGTCAACATCAGGCTCTTCGACCGCAATGACGTGGTCAGTGCTCTCGATGGAGATCAGGTCGTCGCTCAAAATGAGTTCTTCGCTCAAGGTTACGGTTTCGAAAAAGCGGTAAAGGAAATGGGGGTACCCTTGGTTGTTGGTCTTGGGCTCGTTGATGATGAGTACCCTGTCGGTGCCTGCTTCGAAGCGTGTTGCGATGTACACATTGGCCACGTCATGTGGCATCGTTTCTTTGATTAGATGTGCTTGCCTGAGTGCCACGTCGGCTGTTTTGGGTTCAAGGTAGCACTCGTAAGCAAGGCCATTGGTGGCGAGGTAGAACCGGAGTGTGAAGTCTTCGGTGTTGACCAGAAGGATACGTTCTTTTGACCGATAATCACCGGTTGATTGTATCTGTGCCCCGGGGAATTGCGCGGCAATGGCGGCTGAATCACGGTGCAGTTGCACATTGATTTGTGCAGAGAGCGGGGTCATCCATCCGAAAAGAAAGAACGGTACCACGAGAGCAGAGAAGCGCATCAAATTTTTTTTGTGAAGGTAAGGCAGTGCGGTGGTTCGGCGTTTTCTGAAAACGGTGTTGTTGGTGAATTGCCATTCTCTCATCCGCGAAGCGAAAAAAAGAGTAGCCCCGCCGAGACTCGAACTCGGATCAAACGTTTAGGAAACG